>NZ_JBIURS010000014.1:0-185498 GCF_044740965.1 Streptomyces sp. NPDC088252
CCACCCCCCAGGCCATCCGTTCGACAGGGGGACACAGTCATACCGGGCCCGGAGGCCGGCGGTCCCGTTGCAGGACCGCGAAAAAGATAACGGGGAGCCGGGAGCCGTGGTGCGCCGGGTACGTCACGGACCGGGGCGGCCCCCCACGGTGGTGACCGCCTCCGCCCCCGACCGGCAGCCCGCCGCCACGGCCGAGGCGTCGTCCGCCCCCGACAGCCGGGCCGCGAGGAATCCGCCGGTGAACGCGTCGCCCGCCCCCGTCGAGTCGACGGCGCCCCGCATCCGAACCGCCGGGATGCGCCGGGTCACCTCGCCCGCGGCGGCCAGCAGGGCGCCGTGGGCGCCGAGTGTGACGACCACCCGGGGCACCTGAAGGCTCAGCTCGGCAGCGGCCTCCGCCGGTTCGGGGAGTCCGGTCAGCAACCGGGCCTCGTCCGCGTTGGGCAGCAGCAGATCCACGCCCTCCACCGAGGCCAGGAACCGGTCGGCGCCCAGATCGGCGAGGAAGCCGGCCGAAGCCGGGTCGACGCTCACCGTGATCCGCCGCCGCCGGGCCTCCCGCAGGGCGAGCAGGGCCGTGGCCCGGCTCGTCGCGGCGAAGAGCAGGTACCCGGAGAGATGGAGATGGGCGATGCCGTCGAGCATCGACGGCGACCAGTCGTCGGGGGAGAGCCGGAGCACGGCACCGCTGTCGGTGAGGAAGGTGCGCTCGGCGGCGGAATCGACGAGGGCGACGACGGTGGCGGTCGGTACGTCGTCGTCCACGGCCAGCAGGCAACGGACCCCTGCCCTGCGCAGTGCGTCCCGGTGCCAGGCCGCACTGTCGGCGCCGACCCGGGCCAGCAGCCGTACGTCGCGGCAGCCCGAACGTGCCGCCCAGCAGGCGACATTGGCGCCCGCCCCGCCGGGGAGGGTACGAATCCGGGCCGCGGTGTCCGTGCCGTGGATCAGCGTCCTTCCGTGGCGGGCCACCACGTCGGTGACCACGTCGCCGACGACGAGGAGGCCGCCGTCGGTCATCGGCCGGCCGCCGGGCGGCGGGGCGATGCGGAATCCCGCGCGTCCGGGTGCGTCGTCGTGTCCCGGGCGGTGGCGGCCCACGCCCCGGAGATCCGCGCGGCGAGCGATACGTTCCCGCGCACGGCCGCCAGATTGGCCTCCAGCGAGGCGCCCCCGGTGCCCCGCATCAACCGGTCCAGCAGGAACGGCGTGACGGCCTGGCCCGCGATGCCGAGTTCCCGGCACGCGGCGAGCGCCTCGGCCAGCACACGGTCATGGAGTGCGGGATCCAACTGGTCCTGGACGGACACGGGGTTGGCGACGATCAGCGCCGAGCCGGGGCCTTTGAGCGCGTCCTGAGCACGCATCACCTCCGCGACCTCCTCGGGCGTCCGCACCGTCCAGTCGACCGGTTCGCCCGAACTGTTCAGGTAGAAGCCGGGGAAGCGGTCGGTGCCGTAGCCGAGCACCCCGACGCCGAGCGTTTCCAGGCGCTGCAGCGTGGCGGGCACATCCAGGATCGACTTCACCCCCGCACACACGACGGTGATGCCGGTCCGCGCGAGGAGCCGGAGGTCCGCGGACTCGTCCTGGGTCCGCGTCCATTCCCGGTGCACACCGCCGAGACCGCCGGTCGCGAAGACGCGCAGGCCCGCGTGCGCGGCCAGGAACGCCGTCGCGGACACGGTCGTCGCCCCGCTCGCTCCCGTCGCCAGGGCCGGTGCGAGGTCCCGGTGGCCCAGCTTCCGCATCGCCGGGTCGGCGGCGACCCGCTCCAACTGGTCCTTGCTCAGACCGATGTGGGCCCGGCCGTCGAGTACGGCGATCGTGGCGGGCACCGCGCCCGCGGACCGTACGAGCTCTTCGAGCTCCTCGGCGACCCGCAGATTGCGGGGGCGCGGCAGGCCGTGGGCGATGATCGTCGACTCCAGGGCCACGACGGGGTGGTGCGTGGCGAGGGCGGCCCGGACCTCGGTGGAGAGGACGGGGGCGTAGGAGGACTGCGCGCCGTGCGACGCATTGAATGACATGTCCACATCCCTGTCGCGGGTGCGCCGACCTCAAACGTGCGGCCGGGACACCGGCCGGAAAGCCCACCGTCCGGCAGGGTTTCCCGGTCCTGGTGCCGAGCGACCTCGAAGCGGTCGCTAGGGTGACCGGCCATGACCACATTTGATCAAGCTCCCGCCTCGTTTGCCGTCCACATTCCCGACGCCGAACTCGAACCGGAACCGCTCGACCCGGCACAGATCGTCTCGGGCGAGCCCGTGGTGACCGGCAAGGTGCTCTGGGAGTCGCCCGACGGCAAGCAGGTGCGCGGGATCTGGCAGATCACGCCCGGCGTCGTCACCGACACGGAGGCCAACGAGCTGTTCGTGGTCGTGAGCGGGCGTGCGACCGTGGTGGTCGAGGGCGGAGCGACGCTGGAGATCGGGCCGGGCGACGCCTGCGTGCTGCGCGAGGGCGACCGCACGACGTGGACCGTGCACGAGACGCTGCGCAAGGCGTATCACATCAGCCTCTGAGGCCTCAGGGCTCGGTGGGCGCAGTCGCTGCTGTCGGTGTGACGGGTGCGGTGGCCGCGTCGGGAGCGGCGGGCACGGCCGGTGCGGCCGATCGTGTGAACACCCGGCGCAGTGCGAGTGCCGCCATCGGAAGAAGCAGGCATGCTGCGATCGCGTTCAGCCAGCCGTAGCTCGCTCGGGCGACGATCACCCCGGCGATCGCGCCGCCGATGCCCGCCGCCGTGTTCATGGTCAGGTCCGACAGACCCTGCACGGCGGCACGGGCGGGCTGCGGTACGGAGTCGGTGAGCAGCGCCGAGCCGGCGACCAGCCCGGCCGACCAGCCGAGCCCGAGCAGGAACAGGCCTGCCGCGGTCCTGCCGTGGCTCGGACCTGCGGTGCCGGCCAGAAGCGCGGCACAGGACAGCAGTCCGACCGCCAGACCGATCACCGTGAGCCGGCCGAAGCGGTCGGACAGCCGGCCCATCACCGGCGAGAACGCGTACATACCTGCGATGTGGCCGCTGATGACCAGGCCGATGAGCTGGAGACCGGCGCCATGATGGCCCAGATCGACCGGGGTCATCACCATGATCGAGACCATCGCGGTGTGCGAGACGGCCACCGTGACCAGGGCGAGCCGCGCCGTCGCGGACGCCCGGACCGCCGCGATGCCGGCCCGCAGTGAACGGCCCGAGGAGGACTCGTCGCTCTGCGGCGCCAACGCCCGTGCCGTGAGCAGTGGGTCCGGCCTCAGCAGCACCCCGACCACCACGGCGGCCAGCAGGAAGATCCCGGCCGCGAAGAAGAAGGGACCGGCCTTCTCGGATATCGCGGTGCCGCGGAAGACCTGTCCCACCGGCGCCGCTATGTTCGGCCCCAGAACCGAACCGATCGTCGTGGCCCAGATGACGGTGGAGATCGCCCGGCCGCGCCGGTCGGGCTCGACCAGATCCGCGGCGGCGAACCGGGCCTGCAGATTGGCCGAGGACCCGGCACCGAACCCGGCCATGCCGAGCAGCAGCAGCGGGAAGCTCTCCACGAGGGTGGACAGGACCACGAGTCCCGCGCCGAGCGCACCGATCAGATACGCCAGTACGAGACCGGGGCGTCGGCCGCGCGAGGTCATCAGCGCCGCGAGCGGCAGTGAAAGCAGTGCTGTACCCGCCACCGACGCGGTCGGGGCCAGGCCGGACAGTGCCTCGGAGCCGCTCACCTCCGTGGCCAGGACCGGGGCCAGGGCGATCCCGATGGGCACGCCGAGGCCGCCGAGTATCTGGCTGGCTATGAGTACCGCGGACGTTCTGCGCCGCAGCCGGGGCAGCTCGGCCGCCGTGACCAGGCCGGGTCCAACGGGGGTGTCAGGTGCGTCGGGGGTGTTGGTCACTGACGCAGTGTGCCAGCCCGCACACGGGCACGGAACCGGGGCCGGGCCGCCCGGCACAAAGGACAGGAGCGACACAGTCGCCGGAGCCCGGAGCCCGGAGCCCGGAGCCCGGAGCCCGGAGCCCGGAGCCCGGAGCCCGGAGCCCGGAGCCCGGAGCCCGGAGACGGTGACGGGTGGCCGGGATCCCGATCGGGCAGCGGCAGGTCACCGGGATCCGGAGCAGTACAGCGGCCGGGCCGGAAAGCGGCCGGGCCGGAAAGCGGCCGGGTCAGAAGAGCGGCCGGGTCAGAAGAGCGGCCGGGTCAGAAGAGCGGCTGGGGAAGCACGCCCTCCAGCGCCAGCAGCTTCCGTTTGGTTTCGCGACCACCGCCGAACCCGCCGAGTCCGCCGTCGCTCTCCACCACGCGATGGCACGGCACCACCACAGGCAGGGGATTGGACCCCATGGCCGCCCCGACCGCCTGTGCCGCCCCCGGCTGCCCCACGCGCTCGGCGAGATCGCCGTATCCGACGACCGTCCCGTACGGCACCCCCGCCGCCAGCTCGCGGAGCACCTGGCGATTGAAGCCGGACGTCAGCGACCAGTCCAGGTCGAGCGAGAACTCCCGCGACGCGCCCGCGAAGTACTCCGCGAGCTGGCGTATCGGCTCGGCGAGCCGCGCGGAGCGCGGACTCTCCTCCGGCTCCGCACCGAGTCGCGTCCGCAGCTGCTCGACCGCCCTCCTCCGCACCTCGGGACGGGCGTGGAACACCACACTCACCAGGCCCGCGTCGGTCGCGGCGAGCAGCAGCGGGCCGATGTCGCTCTCGACGACGGCCCACTCGACGACCCCGTTGCTGTTCATGGGGACCACCGTACGACCCGCCACTGACAATCCGTCGTGGCGACGGGGGCGGTGGCGCTGTCAGCCCGTGGCCCCGCGCACCACGTCAGGGGTGTTGGTGATGATCCCGTCGACGCCGAAGCCCGCCACCCTGGTCGCGTTCGCCGCGTCGTTGACCGTCCAGGTGTTGACCCGGAGCTTCTTGCCGTGTGCGCCCTTCAGAGCGTGCACCGCCTTCACATAGTCGGCGGAGATCGATGTGTACGAGGGGTTGATCTGGTCGGTGAACGCCGCGTACGAGGGCAGGTCGGCCACCGCGGGAGTGCCGAGGAAACCGGTCGTGACGTCCGGACGCCGCTGGTGCACCTTCTGCACACTGTCCGCGCCGAAACTCTGGATGACGAGCCTGTTCCTGACGTGGTCGCGGTCGAGCCACCCCTTCTGGCCCAGTACCCGCAGGGTCTCCTTCTCGATGCCCGGGTAGAGCTCCGGGCTCTTGATCTCCAGCAGCAGCTTCTGGTGATTGCGCTCGATCCGGTCCAGGTACTGCTTGAGGGTGGGCACCCGGGTTCCGGCGAACTGCGGACCGAACCAGCTGCCCGCGTCCAGCCGGGCGATCTCGGCGGCCGTGAAGTCCTTGACCGCCCACGGCGCGCGGTCCGGGAAGACCTCCTCGACATCGGTGGTCCGCTTCAGATCGGTGTCGTGTACGACCACCAGCACACCGTCCTTGGTGAACTGGACGTCGTTCTCCACCCAGTCGAAGCCCAGGGCGTCGGCCTTGTCGACGGCGGCCAGGGTGTTCTCCGGCGCGTAGGCCGAGGCACCCCGGTGGGCGACGACGACCGGGGCGGCCCCCTTCATGTCCGTGGTCCGGGCGCTGACGGTCCGAAGACCCGTGACCGTGCCCGTGTGCCCGGCTGCGGCCCGGCCCGTCGTCTGCGTGTCGGCGGTCGACATCAGCAACGCGCCGGCACCCATGAGGGCGGTGGCTGCGACGGCGGCGGTGGCGGTGCGTGCGTACACGTGTACTCCTCGCGTCAGAGTTACGGACGGGCCGAGAGTGGCAGCCACCGCCCAACAAAGGACAGGCGAAGGATGGCCACAACGTGAACGCCGCTGTTGGAACCGGGTCACGGGCCGATTTCCTTGTCGATAAAATGCGGCTGATCTGTTTGTCTGCCGGGCCGCGCGCCTTAGGGTCACCCCGAACCCGGGCTTCCGCGAAGGGCGTACGAGCATGCAGGGCACGATCGACGGTTTCAGCTATGGAGCGGTGACGCCCGTCGCGGCCTTCCTCATGGCCTGCCTCGGCGCGGCCCTCGGGTTGCGCTGCACTACCCGTTCGGTGCGCACCGGACGCTCCTTCAGGGCCGGCTGGCTGGCCCTCGGCGCGACCTCCATCGGCTCCGGCATATGGACGATGCACTTCATCGCGATGATGGGCTTCTCCGTCGAAGGGGTCACCATCGGCTACGACAAGCCGATCACCTTCGCCAGCCTCGCGGTCGCGATCGGCATGGTCGCCATCGGGATCTTCATCGTCGGGTACCGGGGCGCCACCCGCATGGCACTGGTGACGGGTGGCACGATCACCGGGCTGGGGGTGGCCACCATGCACTACCTGGGCATGGCTGGAATGCGCCTCGAAGGACAGTTCGAGTACGACACCGTCACCGTGGCCCTCTCCGTCGTCATCGCCGTGGTGGCCGCCACGACCGCGCTCTGGGCGGCCGTCTCCATCCACGGCTTCCTGTCCAGCCTCGGCGCCGCCGTCGTGATGGGCGTCGCGGTGAGCGGCATGCACTACACGGCCATGGCCGCGCTCAGCGTCCATCTGCACCCGGGCGCCCTCGCCGGTACCGCTTCGGCCGAGGGGCACGGCGCCTCCCTCGTCCCCCTGTTGATCGGCCCCGGCTGCTTCCTGTTCCTGGCCGCGGTGGTCGTGATGTTCGACCCCCTGATGGTGATGGGCACCCCGGACCGGGACGGGCCCGAAGCCGTGAACGGGGCCGGACGCCCCCTCGGGATCCCGGCCCAGCGGCACGTCCCGCGGTTCGGCACACACGCCGATCCGGCGTCGTTCCATTCCCGGCCGCGCGATCCCGCGCCGCCGTCGGAACGATGACCCCGCTCCGGCACGACGGCTGACCCGGCCCGGTTGTCAGTGGGGGGTCGTACGGTGGTTGCATGCGGCCCGTTTCGAAGATCGAACGTTCGGTGGCGCCTTTCGAGGTCGTCAGTCCCTACCAGCCCAGCGGCGACCAGCCCGCGGCCATCGCCGAGCTGGAGCGACGCATCCGCGCGGACGAGAAGGATGTCGTCCTGCTCGGTGCGACCGGCACCGGCAAGTCGGCGACCACCGCCTGGATGATCGAGAAGCTGCAGCGCCCCACCCTCGTCATGGCGCCGAACAAGACGCTCGCGGCCCAGCTGGCGAACGAGTTCCGCGAGCTGCTCCCCAACAACGCCGTCGAGTACTTCGTCTCGTACTACGACTACTACCAGCCCGAGGCGTACGTCCCGCAGTCGGACACCTACATCGAGAAGGACTCCTCGATCAACGAGGAGGTCGAGCGGCTGCGTCACTCCGCGACGAATTCGCTGCTCACCCGGCGCGATGTCGTCGTGGTCGCCTCCGTCTCCTGCATCTACGGCCTGGGTACGCCCCAGGAGTACGTGGACCGGATGGTCCAGCTCAAGGTCGGTGACGAGATCGACCGCGACCAGCTGCTGCGCCGCTTCGTCGAGATCCAGTACACCCGCAATGACCTCGCGTTCACCCGCGGCACCTTCCGGGTGCGGGGCGACACCATCGAGATCTTCCCGGTCTACGAGGAGCTCGCCGTCCGCATCGAGATGTTCGGTGACGAGATCGAGGCGCTCTCCACCCTCCACCCGCTCACCGGCGAGGTCATCAGCGAGGACCAGTCCCTCCATGTCTTCCCCGCCAGCCACTACGTCGCGGGCCCCGAGCGCATGGAGAAGGCGGTCAACGGCATCGAGCGGGAGCTGGAACAGCGACTCGCCGAGCTGGAGAAGCAGGGAAAGATGCTGGAGGCCCAGCGGCTGCGGATGCGCACCACGTACGACATCGAGATGCTCCGGCAGATCGGCACCTGCTCCGGTGTCGAGAACTACTCGATGCACTTCGACGGCCGCTCGCCCGGCACCGCCCCCAACACCCTCCTCGACTACTTCCCCGAGGACTTCCTCCTCGTCCTCGACGAATCGCACGTCACCGTGCCGCAGATCGGTGCGATGTACGAGGGCGACGCCTCCCGTAAGCGCACCCTCGTCGACCACGGCTTCCGGCTCCCCTCCGCGCTCGACAACCGCCCCCTGAAATGGGAGGAGTTCCTCGGCCGGATCGGCCAGACCGTCTATCTCTCCGCCACGCCGGGAAAGTACGAGCTGTCCAGGGGCGACGGCTTCGTGGAGCAGATCATCCGTCCCACCGGTCTCGTCGACCCGGAGGTCGTGGTCAAGCCCACCGAGGGCCAGATCGACGATCTGGTGCACGAGATCCGCAAGCGCGCGGAGAAGGACGAGCGGGTCCTGGTCACCACTCTCACCAAGAAGATGGCCGAGGACCTCACCGACTACTTCCTGGAGCTCGGCATCCAGGTCCGCTACCTGCACAGCGACGTCGACACACTGCGCCGCATCGAGCTGCTGCGGGAGCTGCGCTCCGGGGAGTACGACGTACTGGTCGGCATCAACCTCCTGCGCGAGGGCCTGGACCTGCCCGAGGTGTCGCTCGTCGCCATCCTCGACGCGGACAAGCAGGGCTTCCTGCGCTCCGGGACGTCCCTGATCCAGACCATCGGGCGCGCCGCCCGAAACGTGTCGGGGCAGGTCCATATGTACGCGGACAAGATCACCCCGGCGATGGCACAGGCCATCGACGAGACCAACCGCCGTCGCGAGAAGCAGATCGCCTACAACACCGAGCGCGGTCTCGACCCGCAGCCGCTGCGCAAGAAGATCAACGACATCGTCGCGACGATCGCCCGCGAGGAGGTCGACACCGAGCAACTGCTCGGCACCGGCTACCGCCAGGGGAAGGGTGCCAAGGCCCCCGTACCCACGCTGGGCGCGAAGGCGGCCGGAACCAAGAAGGCCACAACCAGGAAGGCCGGGGCTGCGGGCGCCGTGGTCACCGACCGTCCCGCCACCGAACTCGCCGGGATCATCGAGGAGATGACCGACCGGATGCGGGCGGCCGCCGCGGACCTGCAGTTCGAGGTGGCGGCCCGACTGCGCGACGAGGTCGGTGAGTTGAAGAAGGAGCTGCGGCAGATGCGGGAGGCGGGTCTCGCCTGACCCTGCCACGTCCTGTGTGTTGCAGGACCGACACAAAAACGCCCCGAGCGGCCGTGTTTCCGGCGCGACTGCGTAGGGTGCTGGAAAACCGCGCACGGACGGGCGCGGGGCAAGCGGAGAGGGGACAGCGCGTGACGGTCAACATGACCAAGGGCCAGGCCATCAGCCTGCAGAAGAACGACGGGGGGACCCTGACCGCGGTACGGATGGGGCTCGGCTGGCAGGCGGCGCCACGCCGTGGTCTGTTCGGTTCGCGTACGCGGGAGATCGACCTCGATGCGTCGGCGGTGCTGTTCGCCGACAAGCAGCCGGTCGACGTGGTCTTCTTCCGTCACCTGGTCAGTGACGACGGCTCGGTCAAGCACACCGGTGACAACCTGGTCGGCGGCGCCGGTTCGGGCGGGGACGACGAGGCGATCCTCGTCGACCTGCAGCGGGTGCCGGTCCACATCGACCAGATCGTCTTCACGGTGAACTCCTTCACCGGCCAGACGTTCCAGGAGGTGCAGAACGCCTTCTGCCGCATCGTCGACGAGACCAACGGCCAGGAGCTCGCCCGCTACACGCTGGACGGCGGCGGGCAGTACACCGCCCAGATCATGGCGAAGGTGCACCGCTCGGGGAACGGCTGGCAGATGACCGCGCTCGGCAACCCGGCCAACGGCCGCACCTTCCAGGACCTGATGCCGGCGATCCTGCCGCATCTGTAGGCACGGCCGGACCGACCGGTCGACATCGGTACGCGCAGCTCCCGGAGGCATCGGCCGCCGGGAGCTGCATCACATGGCACCACGCCTCACCGCACCGCGCGGCGGCGACTCATCGAGGGGACAGAGCAATGACGGCCGAGCTGGTCCGAGGGCAGAACCACACCTTGCCCCAGACCCGTCTGGAGATCCGGGTATCGGCCGGCACGCCCGTCGTGGCCGGTGCCACGCTCGGCGACGAGAACGGCACCGTGCACGGCACCGAGTCGATCGCGCACCCGGGGTCGCCCCAGTTGCCCGGGCTCGAAGTGTCCAGGCAGGCCGCAGCGGACCACCGGCTCGCCGTGGACCTCGATGCCCTGTCCGCTTCTGTGCACCGGGTCACCGTGCTGCTGGCCCTGCCCACGGGCGTCGGCGGCCCGGCCCGGTTCGGCGCGGTCTCCGCGCCGTTCGTCGCCGTCACCGGCCTCGACGGCACCGAGATCGCCACCTTCACCCTCACCGGCCTGGACACCGAGTCCGCGGTCACCGCACTGGAGCTCTATCGCCGCCAGGGCGCCTGGAAGGTCCGCGCCGTCGGTCAGGGCTACGCGGGCGGCCTCGCCGCCATGCTCGCCGATCAGGGCCTGGCCCAGGCGGCCGAGCTGGCCCGCTCGATCGAGGACGCGGTCGCCCGGGGGATGGCCCGCTCGGTCGCTCCGCCCCCGCCGCGCACCCCGGGCGCAGACAGGGTCGGCCACGGCACGGGCTCCGTACCGCCCTCGGACGGCCGCAGGCCTCCCGTCGCACCGACGACGGCCGCGCAGCCCTCCCAGCCGCTCACCGAGCCCACCACCCCGACGCCCACGGCCGCTACGGGCGGCCCCATCGACTACACGCACCCGCGCCGCCAGACCTCCGCGCCCCCGCCGCCCCCGCCCACCGCGCCGCCCGCCGAGCCGGGCCGCCCCGCCCGACCCGTCGCCGGAGACGCGACCGGCTGGTCCATGGAGGAGCGCCTCTACAACCAGATCTGGGGCATGTTCGAAGACCTGGCCCGCACCACCGCCGCGTACCGCAGCGCCGTGGACTTCGCCGAGTCCCGCATGGACCAGGAGCTCGACCGGACCCTGTCCGATCCGCGCAACCGGATCGGCGGCGCCGGCGACCGGGCCCGCGAGCAGGCCCGCGCCAAGCGCGACGAGCTGACGGCCCGGGCCCGCGAGGTCCTCGACCGGGACCTCGCCCAGCTCGCGGCCGAGTCCGCCGTGGTCGAACCCGCCCTGCCCGCCGCGTTCGCGGGTTGGGACAACCCCGTCTGGCATGCCTACCGCGTCCCGATGGAGATCCCCATGGCGCTGCGCATCGGCGACCTCCATCTGCCCGAGAACACCGGGCTGCGCATCCCGCTGCTGGTCCGGCTCCCCCTGGAGCGCGGGCTCTGGATCGACAGCAGCCGTACGGCGTCCGAGGCCGCGTCCCTCATGGACAGCGCCCGACTGCGCCACCTGGCCATGGAGAACGCGGTCGCGCACGCGGCCCGGCTGCTGGCCGTGTACCCGGCCGACGAGTTCTCCGTCCACGTCATCGACCCCGCGGGTTCGGCGGCCGGAGCCCTCGCGCCCCTGGTCGGATCGGGGGCCCTCGCCGGACCGCCCGCCACCGGAGCCGGGGGAGTGGCCCCGGTCCTCGCCCAGCTCACCCGGCGCGTCGACCTGGTGCAGATGGCGATCCGGGCCGGCGCCGCCGATTCGCTGCCGCCGGACCTGGACCTGGGCCAGCAACTGCTGATCGTCAACGACTTCCCGCACGGATTCGACGACCGGTCCGTCACCCAGCTGCGCTACCTGGCCGATGAGGGGCCCTCGGTCGGCGTCCATCTCCTGATGGTCGCGGACCGGGCGGACGCCAGTGCGTACGGGCCGGTGCTCGACCCCCTGTGGCGCTCGCTGCTCCGGATCACGCCGGTCGCCGACGACCACCTGGCCGATCCCTGGGTGGGCCACGCATGGACGTACGAGCCGCTGAGGATGCCGCCCGGCAGTCGGGTCCTCGAACAGGTGCTCGCCAGGGTGACCGCGGCTCGGCGTCCCCGGCGCCCGTGAGGCGTGACTGCTGCACCTCATCGTCCCCGACCTGCTCGTTTGGGGGATCTTTACCCTTCTCTTTACCTTTCCTTGGTGTTCCCTGTACTGTTCTTTGAGCGGAGGGGAGTACTCCCATACGCGGCGTGCCCGTCAGTACGGACTGTGACCGGTCCCGGGGCGCCGGCCCGTGGCGCGCAGCCCGTGCGCCCGGGTGGAAGAGACCTCCGGCAGCGACGACGCTGATCAGTAGCCGTAGCGAACTGCCGGAGGCGCAGTGGACGTTTCATGGACCCTTTGGGTGCTGACCATTCTCGGTCTGTCGGCCCTTATCGCCGTCGACTTCTTCATCGGGCGCAAGCCCCATGACGTGACGACCAAGGAAGCCGGAATCTGGACGATCGTCTGGATCGCGCTGGCCGCACTCTTCGGAATCGGTCTGCTGGTGTTCGGCGGGAGCCAGGCCTCGGGCGAGTTCTTCGCCGGCTTCATCACCGAGAAGTCGCTCAGCGTCGACAACCTCTTCGTCTTCGTCCTGATCATGGCGAAGTTCTCGGTCCCCTCCCACCTCCAGCAACGGGTGCTGCTCGTCGGTGTGCTGATCGCGCTGGTGCTGCGAGCGGGCTTCATCGCCGCCGGCGCGGCCGTCATCGCCAACTTCTCGTGGGTCTTCTACATCTTCGGCGCGTTCCTGATCTACACCGCCTGGAAGCTCATCCAGGAGGCGCGGGCCGACGAGGACGAGGAGGAGTTCGAGGAGAACCGCCTTCTCAAGACGATCGAGCGCCGCTTCGGCGTCGCCGACCGGTACCACGGCACCAAGCTCTTCATCCGTAACAACGGCAAGCGCGTCCTGACGCCGCTGATGGTCGTCATGCTCGCCATCGGCACGACCGACGTGCTGTTCGCCCTGGACTCCATCCCCGCGATCTTCGGCCTGACCCAGGACCCGTACATCGTCTTCACCGCCAACGCCTTCGCCCTGATGGGGCTGCGGCAGCTGTACTTCCTGATCGGCGGTCTGCTGAAGAAGCTGGTCCACCTCAGCTACGGCCTCTCGGTCATCCTCGGCTTCATCGGCGTGAAGCTGGTGCTGCACGCACTGCACGAGTCCGGAGTGCACGTTCCCGAGATCTCCATCCCGGTCTCGCTCGGCGTCATCTGCGGCGTGCTGGTGATCACCACGATCACCAGCCTCGTCGCCAACAAGAAGCGGGAGCGGGCCGAGGCGGCCACGGAAGCGGACGGGCCCGCGGACCGGGGTTCCAGCATCGACGCCTGATCGGGGCGGAGGGGAACCGGCACCGGCCGGGGCGGGCGACGCGTGGTCGCCCGCCCCGGCCGGTGCTCGTACGGGTGGAGAGCCCCCGGTCCGGGAGCGGTGGTCCATCGGCGGCGCTCAACTCCCGCGCGGGCCCGTCGGCCGCGGTACGGCTGCCGTCACCAGCCGCGGGCGCGCCACTGCGGCAGCTGCGGACGCTCGTCGCCGAGCGTGGTGTCGTGACCGTGGCCCGGATAGACCCAGGTCTCGTCGGGCAACTGGTCGAAGAGCTTGGTCTCCACGTCGTGGAGCAGGTTCGCGAAGGCTTCGGGGTCCTGGTGGGTGTTGCCGACCCCGCCCGGGAAGAGGCAGTCCCCGGTGAACAGGTGCGGAGCGCCGTGCGGGTCGTCGTAGACCAGCGCGATGGAGCCCGGGGTGTGGCCGACGAGGTGACGGGCGGTCAGACGGACCCGGCCCACCTGGATCGTGTCGTCGTCGTCGACCAGGACATCGGTCGGGACCGGGATGCCCTCCGCGTCGTGGCGCCCGGCGTACGTACGCGCGCCGGTGGCGGCCACCACCTCGCCGAGCGCCTGCCAGTGGTCGCCGTGCCGGTGGGTGGTGACGACGGAGGCGATGCCGTCGTCACCGATCAGCCGCAGCAGGGTCCCGGCCTCGTTGGCCGCGTCGATCAGGAGCTGCTCGCCGGTGGCCCGGCAGCGCAGCAGATAGGCGTTGTTGTCCATCGGGCCGACGGCGACCTTCGAGATCATCAGATCCGTCAACTCGTGTACATCCGCACGACCGCCGACCTTGACCGCTCCGCTGTACGTCATGCGTCTCAGCCTATAGCGGGGGCGGTGCGGGGAGGGGGCCGCCTTCGACGGTCAGCGCCGACCCGTCGCGACGCCCGCAGAGCCAGCCGAGCAGCTCGGGGGCCGTACCGCGGACCGAGACGGGACCGCCCTCCGCTCCGCCGCCCGTCGTCCACACCCGGCCCTCGTCGTCGGCCACGGCCGTGGACACGACATCGGGGTGACCGCCGAACCGTTCCGCGAGGAAGTCGATCTCCCGGGCGACGAACTCGTCGGAAAGATCCTCCAGCTCGTAACCGATTCCCAGGTCGACATGGTGCAGCTCGACCTCGACGCGGCGGCGGAAGGGGACCCGGGAGGCCGAGTCCGTCACGCCGTTGCGCAGTGTGACCGTGCGGGACCAGTCGGCCGGGGCCGAAGCGGCGGCCGCGAAGCGGGCCGCACTCTCGGTCAGGTCGGCCAGCTGTCCGGCCCTCGGCCGGGTCGCGTCGCGCTCGATGTCGCGGTCGCGGGTTTCGCTGTCTGCGTACATGGGCCGGCCGTGGAGAACATTTACGAGCGCGTCGGCGTTACGAGAGAGGTGCGCAACGACATGGCCCCGGCTCCAGCCCGGCAGACGCGAGGGCCCGGCAAGCGAGGCGTCGTCCAATTTCCCTGTGGCGCTGAGCAGTCGATCAGTCGCTTCACGTAGGGCTTCCAGGTCGTGCGCGTGATCAATCATGAGGCTGAGCCTAGCCTCGCCACTCATTCGGGTGAAGGAGTCCATGGGCGTCCGTAAATCGAATGTGCGTGCTATACGCTCGGAGTCGAAAGCTTCGTACATCGCTGTGGCGCCCCCCATACCCTGGGACAGGGGCTCAGTTCCCCCATTTCTCTCTAGAAAGGTGCGGACCGGCGTGGCCGACCGTCTCATCGTCCGTGGCGCTCGCGAGCACAACCTCAAGAACGTCTCGCTCGACCTTCCCCGCGACTCCCTCATCGTCTTCACCGGGCTTTCCGGGTCGGGCAAGTCGTCTCTCGCGTTCGACACGATTTTCGCCGAGGGCCAGCGGCGCTACGTGGAGTCCCTCTCCTCGTACGCCCGCCAGTTCCTCGGCCAGATGGACAAGCCGGACGTCGACTTCATCGAGGGCCTCTCGCCCGCCGTCTCCATCGACCAGAAGTCGACTTCGCGCAACCCGCGCTCGACGGTCGGCACCATCACCGAGGTCTACGACTACCTCCGGCTGCTCTTCGCCCGGATCGGCAAGCCGCACTGCCCCGAGTGCGGGCGGCCCATCTCGCGCCAGTCGCCGCAGGCCATCGTCGACAAGGTGCTCGGTCTGCCCGAGGGCAGCCGTTTCCAGGTGCTCTCGCCCCTGGTCCGCGAACGCAAGGGCGAGTTCGTCGATCTCTTCGCCGATCTGCAGACCAAGGGCTACAGCCGGGCCCGGGTCGACGGCGAGACCGTCCACCTCTCCGAGCCGCCCAAGCTGAAGAAGCAGGAGAAGCACACCATCGAGGTGGTCATCGACCGTCTCACGGTGAAGGACAGTGCCAAGCGCCGGCTGACCGACTCGGTCGAGACCGCGCTCGGGCTCTCCGGCGGCATGGTCGTGCTCGACTTCGTCGACCTCCCCGAGGACGACCCCGAGCGTGAGCGGATGTATTCCGAGCACCTCTACTGCCCGTACGACGACCTCTCCTTCGAGGAGCTGGAGCCGCGCTCCTTCTCCTTCAACTCACCCTTCGGCGCCTGCCCCGACTGCACGGGTATCGGCACGCGGATGGAGGTCGACCCGGAGCTGATCGTCCCCGACGAGGAGAGGTCGCTCGACGAGGGCGCGATCCACCCCTGGTCGCACGGCCACACCAAGGAGTACTTCGGCCGGCTGATCGGGGCGCTCGCCGAGGCGCTCGGATTCCGTACGGACATCCCATGGGCCGGGCTGCCGCAGCGTGCCAAGAAGGCCCTGCTCTTCGGCCACAAGATCCAGACCGAGGTCCGCTACCGCAACCGCTACGGGCGCGAGCGCGCCTACACCACCCCCGCCTTCGAGGGCGCGGTCCAGTTCGTCAAGCGGCGGCACTCCGAGGCCGAGAGCGACTCCAGCCGGGAGCGCTTCGAGGGCTATATGCGTGAGGTGCCCTGCCCGACCTGTGAGGGCACCAGGCTCAAGCCCATCGTCCTCGCGGTGACGGTGATGGAGAAGTCCATCGCCGAGGTCTCCGCGATGTCGATCAGCGAGTGCGCCGAATTCCTCGGCCGGATGAAGCTGAACGCCCGCGACAAGAAGATCGCCGAGCGGGTGCTGAAGGAGGTCAACGAACGGCTGAGGTTCCTGGTCGACGTCGGCCTCGACTACCTCTCGCTGAACCGCGCGGCAGGCACCCTGTCCGGCGGCGAGGCCCAGCGCATCCGGCTGGCCACCCAGATCGGCTCCGGCCTGGTCGGTGTGCTGTACGTGCTGGACGAACCGTCCATCGGCCTGCACCAGCGGGACAACCACCGGCTGATCGAGACCCTGGTCCGGCTCCGTGACATGGGCAACACGCTCATCGTCGTCGAGCACGACGAGGACACCATCAAGGTCGCCGACTGGGTCGTCGACATCGGCCCCGGCGCCGGTGAGCACGGCGGGAAGGTGGTCCACTCCGGATCGCTCAAGGAACTGCTGGGCAATGACGATTCGATCACCGGCCAGTACCTGAACGGCAAGAAGTCGATCGGGATGCCCGACATCCGGCGCCCCGTCGACCCGGCGCGCAGGCTCACGGTGCACGGTGCCCGCGAGAACAACCTCCAGGACATCGACGTCTCCTTCCCGCTCGGTGTGCTCACGGCCGTCACGGGTGTCTCGGGTTCGGGAAAGTCGACGCTGGTCAACGACATCCTCTACACCCACCTGGCCCGCGAGCTGAACGGCGCGAAGTCGGTCCCCGGGCGGCACACCCGGGTCGACGGGGACGACCAGGTCGACAAGGTGGTCCACGTCGACCAGTCGCCCATCGGCCGTACGCCCCGGTCCAACCCGGCCACGTACACCGGTGTCTTCGACCACGTCCGCAAGCTGTTCGCGGAGACGATGGAGGCGAAGGTGCGCGGCTACCTGCCGGGCCGCTTCTCCTTCAACGTCAAGGGCGGCCGCTGCGAGAACTGCTCCGGCGACGGCACGATCAAGATCGAGATGAACTTCCTGCCGGATGTGTACGTCCCGTGCGAGGTCTGCCACGGGGCGCGCTACAACCGCGAGACCCTGGAGGTCCACTACAAGGGCAAGTCCATCGCCGAGGTGCTGGACATGCCGATCGAGGAGGGCTTGGAGTTCTTCGAGGCCGTCCCGACGATCGCCCGCCACCTCCGTACGCTCCACGAGGTCGGCCTCGGATACGTCAGGCTCGGCCAGTCCGCGCCGACGCTCTCCGGCGGTGAGGCCCAGCGTGTGAAGCTCGCGAGCGAGCTGCAGAAGCGCTCCACCGGCCGCACGGTCTACGTACTGGACGAGCCGACCACGGGTCTGCACTTCGAGGACATCAGCAAGCTCATCAAGGTGCTCTCCGGGCTGGTCGACAAGGGGAACTCGGTGATCGTCATCGAGCACAACCTCGATGTGATCAAGACCGCGGACTGGGTCATCGACATGGGCCCCGAAGGAGGCAACGGCGGCGGTCTGGTCGTCGCCGAGGGGACACCGGAGCAGGTCGCCGGGGTTCCGGCCAGCCACACCGGCAAGTTCCTCCAGGGCATCCTGGACCCGGACCGGGTGAGCGAAGCAGCGGTGCCCGCGGCGCGCAAGCCGGTGCGGAACGTGGTGGCGAAGAAGGCCGTCGCCGCGAAGTCGGCCCCGGCCAGGAAGACGGCCACGGCCAGGACGAGCGCGGGCCAGGCCGCCAAGTCCGCCACGGCCGGGACCGCCAAGACGGCAGCGGCGAAGAAGCCCGCTGCGAAGAAGGCGACGCGCACGCGCAAGGCCTGAGGCCCGCGTACGGGCGGCGGCCCCGGATTCCGGGGCCGCCGCTTTCGTCGGCACGGGGGTGCCCCGCCGGCGCTCGTTGTTGCGGCCGAGCGCCCCACGCACTTTGATCCGGGGCGTGTGCACCCTCCTGACCAGGGACGACCCGTCCGGGGTGGCCCGGCCGGCGGGACTCTGGTCCTCGCCGGTATCGTCGGTTCTGTCACCGATGGCTCTGATACCCGCGGTACCTCCGGTATTCGCGGTGCCTCGACGCCCGCGGTGACTCTCTGCACCCTGCACCTCTGACCAGTGGAGACCCGCATGCCCGGCCAGCCCGCCGCCCGCCGTACCGTGCTGAAGGGTGCCGCGCTCGCCGGCGCCGCCGGGCTGGGAGCCGCCGCCTGCTCGACCGAGTCGAAGCTCGGCCACGCCGTGACGCCGACGCCGACCGCGCCCGTCGAACTCGGCGCGCCGGAAGAGGTTCCGGTCGGCGGATCCAAGCTCTACCGGGACCAGCGGGTCATCGTCAGCTGCCCGGCCAAGGGGCAGTACAAGGCGTTCAGCGCCCAGTGCACCCACGCGGGCTGCCTGCTGAACAAGATCGAGGACAACGTGGGGGAGTGCCCCTGCCACGGCAGCCACTTCGACACGACCACCGGCAAGGCGCTGCACGGCCCGGCGACCGTGCCGCTGCCCGCGGTGCCGGTCCGGCTGGAGGGCGGGAAGCTCATCGCGGGCCCCGAGGCCTGATCTCCGCCGCGAACGGATTCACTCCCAGTCCCAGTCGATGCCGACCAGGCCGGGCCGTATCCCCTGCTCCACCAGGTGAACGGTCCGGTGCCGGCCGGCGAGCATGAGATCCGTACGGGCACCGCGCGGTGCGCCCGCCGAGACCTGGGCGAAGCTCCGGCACCGCACCGGCAGCGCGGCCTCGTCGAATCCGACCTGCAGCACGTACTGTCCGCCGCCGAAGCTGAAGCCGCGGACGTACTCGCCGCACGGTCCTCCCGTCGCGTCGTCGAAGCCGTAGCCGAAGAGGTACGTGTCACCCGCCCTCAGCCGGGTGTCGAAGAGCAGCTCCGCGACGAGCACCCCCGTCTCCCGGTCCCAGCGGACCCGCCCCGTCCGGCAGTTCTCCCGGGCCGACACCCCCACCCGCGCCGGATCGCAGCCCGGATCGCCCCGGTGGACGGCGAGATAGCGGTCGATGCCGTCCCGGTGCGCGCGCACCACATGCTGCGACCCCCGCCGTCGCAGCTCCCGGCCGGGCCCGATCCATACCCGCTCGTGATGCCCGACCGTGTGCAGCCCACCGTCCACCGGCGACCCCATCGCGGCGAGCAGCCGCTCCACCGCCCCGGACGCCTCCATCAGGGAACGGTACGAACGCGCGGCCGGCTGATCGGCGTCCACGCGCCCGCTCCCCAGCAGCCGCAGCAGCGAGTTCCCCGGTAGTTCCAGCACCTCCTCCAGCGCCTTCACGGCCCGCAGCGACTCGGCGCGCTGCGGACGCCTGGCCCCCTGCTGCCAGTAACTCAGGCTGGTCACCCCGACCTTGACCCCACGGTGTGCGAGATGGTGCTGCACCCGCTGGAGCGGCAGCCCGCGCACCGCGAGTGCGGTGCGCAGCGCCAGATGGAACGGGCCGGTGTGCAGCACCTGCGCCAGTTCGGCCTCGGTGTGCTGCATGAGGTCCTCCAGGTGAACGTTCACGACGCGGGGTCGGGAGACCACGTCGGTGCGGGGCGGTGCCGCAGGTGGCCGGGGCGGATCCGTTCACGTATCCGCCACGCCGTTCACACCGCGATGTTCCCCCGCATTGAAGCGTGTTGACCCGTCCCCGACAACGGTTGATGCTCCTCGAACAGCGTCCGGACGCGCTCCTCCGATCACCCGCCCCCTGCATTGGGAGGAACGCCATGCGCAACCGAAGAATCCGACCGGGACGACTCCCGGTCACGGCCGTCCTCGCAGCCGTCCTGCTCGCCGTACCGACGGCGACCGCCTCGGCGGAGCAGGCCCCCACCACGACCACCTCGGCGGCACGGCGCACCACCACCGCCGGCAGCGGCATCGCCGCCACCCAGCGTCTGAACATCACCATGCAGGCGCAGCAGAAGACCAACTGGTGCTGGGCGGCGTCCGGCACCACCATCGCCACCTGGTTCGGCCGCACCTACTCGCAGAACCAGTTCTGCAACGCCGCCCTCGGACGTGCCCAGGGCTATGACTGCCCCAACTCGCAGGCATCGCTGGGCAATGTCCAGAACGGACTCGACTGGGCCGGGATCAACCCCGGTTCGTACGTCACCGGCTGGCTGCGCTACCCCACCGTCCAGGCCGAGATCGCCGCGGGACGCCCCGTCGAGACCCGTATCCAGTGGTCGTCGGGCGGCGGTCACATGCATGTCCTGTACGGGTACGACGACGCGAACAGCTGGGTCTACTGGGGCGATCCCTGGCCCTCCAGCAACCGCTACAACTGGGCCTCGCACGCCTGGTACGTGAGCAACAACGAGTTCTCCTGGACCCATTCGCTCTACCGGATCGGAGCGTGACGAAATGATCTCCAGGACCACACGCACCGCTCGGTCCGTGGCCGCCGCGGTAGCCGCCACCGGCGTTCTGGCCGGTGCCGCCCTGCTCACCGTCACGGCTCCGCAGGCGGCCGCCGCCACCGGCCCCGCTTCCGATCCGGCCGCCCTGAGCGCCGCCCGCCGGGCGGCCACCGCCCCCGCGACCCTGGACACCCTGTCCCGGTTCTTCGCCCGCGAGGGCGCGATCACCCGGTCGGCGGCCGCACCGCGCATCGTGGGACCCGTCGTCCCGGTGCGCAGCCTCGCTCCGGACTTCGTCGCCGGGAAGCCGGGAGCGCCCGTGGCCCGGCTGGACCACCTCGCGACCACGGCCGTCTCCTCGGACGGCCAGAAGGCGTCCCTGTGGACCCTTCCGGCGGAGGGGAAGGACGGCGCCTGGCAGGTGGTGAACATCGCCACCGGCGACGACGAGGCGCGGTACGCCGCCGCGGGCGCCCGCAAGCTCCCGGGCGGGACGGTGTTCCATGAGCCGCAGACGGACGCCTGGTACGTCCAGAAGGGGTCCAGGGTGCTCCCTCTGGACGAGGACGCGGTCCGTGCGGTCGGTGTCCGCGGCACCACTCTGGCCGCCTACCGCACCCGGGTGCGGCGGGCCTACGGCGACAAGCTCCCGGGCTCCGGTTACGCCCGCTCCGGCAAGGCGGGCGGCTACGGACCGTCCACCAGCTCATCCGGCCCCCGGGAGGACGCCGGAGGGGACCACGGGGTGGCTGCCGCGGGCGCGGCCTCCGACACGGCCCTGACCGCCACGTCGGCCGTCGCCGGAGCGGGGGCCCTCGCCGTGCTCGCCCTCGGCGGCATCACGGCCCTGCGCGGCCGCCGCCACCGGGCAGCCCCGTGACCGGCGACCGCATCCCCTGACCCGTGCTCCGGGGCGCGCTCCCCCGGTCCGCGCCCCGGAGCACGGCTCCACCGCCGACAGACAGCACTGTCACTGCCCGCAAGTAGGGTGGGACACATGGCAGACCCCTCCAGCTACCGCCCCAAGCCGGGACAGATCCCCGACTCCCCGGGGGTCTACAAATTCCGCGACGAACACCGCCGGGTGATCTACGTCGGCAAGGCCAAGAACCTGCGCCAGCGCCTGGCCAACTACTTCCAGGACCTGGCCGCGCTCCACCCGCGTACGCGCACGATGGTCACCACGGCCGCCTCGGTGGAGTGGACGGTCGTCTCCACGGAGGTCGAGGCGCTCCAGCTGGAGTACTCCTGGATCAAGGAGTTCGACCCCCGGTTCAACGTCAAGTACCGCGACGACAAGAGCTATCCGTATCTCGCGGTCACGCTCAACGAGGAATTCCCGCGGGTCCAGGTCATGCGCGGGGCCAAGAAGAAGGGCGTGCGCTACTTCGGCCCCTACGGGCACGCCTGGGCGATCCGCGAGACGGTCGACCTGATGCTCCGGGTCTTCCCGGTGCGTACGTGTTCCGCAGGGGTCTTCAAGAACGCCGCCAGGACCGGCCGCCCGTGCCTCCTCGGCTACATCGGCAAGTGCTCGGCCCCCTGCGTGGGCCGGGTCACCCCCGAGGAGCACCGCGAACTCGCGGTCGACTTCTGCGACTTCATGGCCGGCCGCACCGGTACGTACATCCGCCGCCTGGAGAAGGACATGATGGCGGCGGCCGAGGAGATGGAGTACGAGCGGGCGGCCCGGCTCCGCGACGACGTGGAGGCCCTCAAGCGGGCCATGGAGAAGAGCGCCGTCGTCCTCGCCGACGCGACCGACGCCGACCTGATCGCGGTCGCCGAGGACGAGCTCGAAGCCGCCGTCCAGATCTTCCATGTGCGCGGCGGGCGGGTGCGCGGTCAGCGCGGCTGGGTCACCGACAAGGTCGAGAACGTCGACACCTCGGGTCTGGTCGAGCACGCCCTGCAACAGCTGTACGGCGAGGAGACGGGCGACTCCGTCCCCAAGGAGGTGCTCGTCCCGGCTCTCCCCGAGGACCCCGACTCGATCTCCCAGTGGCTCGCCGACCGCCGGGGCTCCCACGTCAGCCTGCGCATCCCGCAGCGCGGTGACAAGAAGGATCTGATGGCGACGGTCCAGCGCAACGCCCAGCAGGCCCTGGGGCTGCACAAGACCAAGCGCGCCTCGGACCTGACGACCCGCTCCCGCGCCCTGGAGGAGATCGCCGAGGCGCTCGGCCTCGACACGGCCCCGCTGCGCATCGAGTGCTTCGACATCTCCCACCTCCAGGGCGACGACGTGGTCGCGTCCATGGTCGTCTTCGAGGACGGACTGGCCCGCAAGAGCGAGTACCGCCGCTTCCAGATCAAGGGCTTCGAGGGCCAGGACGACGTCCGGTCGATGCACGAGGTGATCGGCCGCCGTTTCAAGCGCTACCTCCAGGAGAAGGAGCGGACGGGGGAGTGGGAGGAGACCCCCGCTCCGACCGGTCCCGTCCCGGCCGCCGGCGACACGGTCGCTCTCACGGGGGCCGCACGGGGCACGGGCACGGCGCTCCTCCCGGCCGTCGCCCCCGGCACGGACACCTCTTCCGGCCCCGGGACCGCACCCACCGGGGAGACCGTCCCCGGGCCGGGTACCGGCCCCGTCCCGGACAGCGCCCCGGACCCGGACACCGAGCCCCGTGAGGACGACGGCCGGCCCAAGCGGTTCGCGTATCCGCCGCAGCTCGTCGTGGTCGACGGCGGCCAGCCGCAGGTCGCCGCGGCCAAGCGGGCCCTCGACGAGCTGGGGATCGACGACATCGCCGTCTGCGGCCTCGCCAAGCGCCTCGAAGAGGTCTGGCTGCCCGATGACGACGACCCCGTCGTCCTGCCCCGCTCCAGCGAGGGCCTCTACCTCCTCCAGCGCGTCCGTGACGAGGCCCACCGCTTCGCGATCACGTATCAGCGCGCCAAGCGGGCCAAGCGCATCCGTTCCAGCCCCCTGGACGCGGTCGCAGGCCTCGGAGAGACCCGGAAACAGGCGTTGATCAAGCATTTCGGCTCCGTGAAGAAGCTGAGGCAGGCGACAATCGACGAGATCTGCGAGGTTCCGGGGATAGGCCGCAGAACGGCGGAATCAGTGGCTGTCGCCCTGGCCTCGGCCGCCCCGGCCACGCCCGCCGTGAACACGGCGACAGGAGAGATCATTGAAGAGGACGACGGGGGCAGCACGACATGACTGAGCACGAGCACGAGCACGAACACGACGTCGAGCAGGAACGCGATGTCGAGCACGACAGCACCGACCGAACAGACGGAGCAGGACACGTGAGTACGGGCACCACCACCGACACGGGCGACGGGAACGCGGCCATCCCCGAGCTGGTGATCATCTCGGGGATGTCGGGCGCCGGACGCAGCACGGCGGCCAAGTGTCTGGAGGACCTCGGCTGGTTCGTCGTCGACAACCTGCCCCCCGCACTGATCCCCACCATGGTCGAGCTCGGCGCCCGCTCGCAGGGCAACGTGGCCCGTATCGCCGTCGTCGTCGACGTGCGTGGCCGCCGCTTCTTCGACAACCTCCGTGACTCCCTCGCCGACCTGGAGGCCAAGCACGTCACCCGGCGGATCGTCTTCCTGGAGTCCTCCGACGACGCCCTGGTCCGCCGCTTCGAATCGGTCCGCCGCCCGCACCCGCTCCAGGGCGACGGCCGGATCGTCGACGGCATCGCCGCCGAGCGCGACCTGCTGCGCGAGCTGCGCGGCGACGCCGACCTGGTGATCGACACCTCCAGCCTCAACGTGCACGAACTGCGCGCCAAGATGGATGCCCAGTTCGCCGGCGACGAGGAACCGGAGCTGCGCGCCACGGTGATGTCCTTCGGCTTCAAGTACGGCCTGCCGGTCGACGCCGACCTGGTGGTCGACTGCCGCTTCCTGCCCAACCCGCACTGGGTTCCCGAGCTGCGGCCGTTCACCGGGCTCAACGAAGAGGTCTCCGCCTACGTCTTCGACCAGCCCGGCGCCAAGGAATTCCTCAACCAGTACACGGAACTGCTCCAGCTCATCGCCGCCGGGTACCGCCGCGAGGGCAAGCGCTACGTGACGATCGCCGTCGGCTGCACGGGCGGCAAGCACCGCTCCGTGGCCATGTCGGAGAAGCTCGCGGCCAGGCTCGCGACCGAAGGCATCGAGACCGTCCTCGTCCACCGGGACATGGGGCGCGAGTGACCAGCCGTAATCTGCGCCTGCGGCGGCTGCGCAGAGCCACCGCTGCGCTGCCCGGCCGCAAGCGCGGCGCGCAGCCCAAGGTCGTCGCGCTCGGCGGCGGCATGGGGCTGTCCGCGTCACTCGCCGCGCTCCGCCGGATCACCGGCGATCTCACGGCCGTGGTCACCGTCGCCGACGACGGCGGCTCCAGCGGCCGGCTCCGCGAGGAGCTCGGCGTCCTGCCGCCCGGCGACCTGCGCAAGGCGCTCGCCGCCCTGTGCGGTGACGACGACTGGGGCCAGACCTGGGCCCGGGTCATCCAGCACCGTTTCCAGTCCAAGGGCGATCTGCACGAACACGCGGTCGGCAATCTGCTGATCGTCGCCCTGTGGGAGCAGCTCGGTGACCATGTCCAGGCCCTGGACCTGGTCGGCAAGCTCCTCGGGGCGCACGGCCGGGTGCTGCCCATGTCCGCCGTGCCGCTGGAGCTCCAGGCGCTCGTACGGGGCCACGACCCGGACCGCCCGGACGACGTGGACACGGTGCGCGGCCAGGCCACCGTGGCGCTCACCCCGGGCGAGGTGCAGTCCGTCCATCTCGTCCCGCACGACCCGCCGGCCGTTCCCGAGGCCGTCGCCGCCGTCCTGGACGCCGACTGGGTGGTGCTCGGTCCGGGGTCCTGGTTCTCCTCCGTGATCCCGCATCTGCTCGTCCCGCAACTGCTCGACGCGCTCGTCGAGACCAAGGCCCGCAAGGTCCTCTCGCTCAACCTCGCACCGCAACCCGGTGAAACTGATGGCTTCTCTCCGCAGCGTCATTTGGAGGTTTTGGGACGACACGCCCCTAAACTCGCCATGGACGTGGTGCTGGCCGACGAAGCCGCCGTGCCCGATCGTGAGTCCCTCGCCGACGCCGCCAAGCGGCTCGGCGCCGCGGTCGAGCTGGCGCCGGTGGCCTCACCCGACGGCGTTCCGATCCATGATCCGGAGCTGTTGGCCGCCGCGTACGACCGTATTTTTCGGATGCATGGAAGGATCGGCCCATGGCGATGACGCCCGCGGTGAAGGACGAAATCTCTCGGCTTCCCGTGACCCGGACCTGCTGCAGGAAGGCAGAAGTCTCGGCGATCCTCCGGTTCGCCGGCGGGCTGCACCTGGTGAGCGGTCGGATCGTGATCGAGGCGGAGCTGGACACCGCGATGGCGGCGCGCCGGCTGAAGCGGGACATCCTCGAAATCTTCGGGCACAGCTCGGAGCTGATCGTGATGGCTCCCGGCGGGCTGCGACGCGGCTCCCGCTATGTCGTCCGGGTGGTGGCGGGAGGCGACCAGCTGGCCCGCCAGACCGGCCTGGTGGACGGTCGCGGCCGGCCCATCCGCGGTCTGCCGCCGCAGGTGGTCTCGGGGGCCACCTGTGATGCCGAGGCCGCCTGGCGCGGGGCCTTCCTGGCCCATGGCTCGCTCACCGAACCGGGCCGCTCCTCCTCGCTGGAGGTGACCTGCCCCGGTCCGGAAGCGGCGCTCGCACTGGTCGGCGCGGCCCGCAGGCTCTCCATCGCGGCGAAGGCCCGCGAGGTGCGGGGGGTGGACCGGGTCGTCGTCCGTGACGGCGACGCGATCGGTGCGCTGCTCACCCGGCTCGGCGCCCATGAGTCGGTGCTGGCCTGGGAGGAGCGGCGGATGCGTCGCGAGGTCCGCGCCACGGCCAACCGGCTCGCCAACTTCGACGACGCCAACCTGCGCCGTTCCGCGCGGGCCGCGGTCGCCGCGGGCGCCCGGGTGGGGCGTGCGCTGGAGATCCTCGGCGAGGAGGTGCCCGAGCACCTCGCGGCGGCCGGACGGCTGCGCATGGAGCACAAGCAGGCCTCCCTGGAGGAGCTGGGCGCGCTCGCCGACCCGCCGCTGACGAAGGACGCGGTCGCCGGCCGGATCCGCCGACTCCTGGCGATGGCCGACAAGCGGGCCCAGGACCTGGGTATCCCGGGGACGGAATCGACCCTCAGCGAGGAGCTCGCCGACGGACTGGTGGGGTGACCCGCGAAGGCTGTGAAATCGGCCGAATTCAGAACGCCGGGAAATCCCCGGGGTGTTGACGTCCCGTAGTCGTGACTGCGTGTTCGACCGGGTATTCGCAGGCCCGTACCCCTACCGGGGGGTACGGGCCTCCGCGGCTCCTCCGGCCCCGCTCGATGTCACTCCGGCGCCGTCGGAGAGGTAGGGTCGGAGGCGGTCGGGGACATCCCATACAACTCGCCGGCGTCGAAAACCGGCGTACCTAACGAGGAGATCGGTTCGTGACGATCCGCGTAGGCATCAACGGCTTTGGCCGCATCGGACGTAACTACTTCCGCGCGCTGCTGGAGCAGGGTGCGGACATCGAGATCGTGGCTGTCAACGACCTGGGTGACACTGCGACCACGGCCCACCTGCTGAAGTACGACACCATTCTGGGTCGTCTGAAGGCAGAGGTCAGCCACACCACCGACACCATCACCGTCGACGGTCACACCATCAAGGTGCTCTCCGAGCGCAACCCGGCCGACATCCCCTGGGGTGAACTGGGCGTCGACATCGTCATCGAGTCGACCGGCATCTTCACCAAGAAGGCCGACGCCGAGAAGCACATCGCCGGCGGTGCCAAGAAGGTCCTCATCTCGGCTCCGGCCAAGGGCGAGGACATCACCATCGTGATGGGTGTCAACCAGGAGAAGTACGACGCGGCCAACCACCACGTCATCTCCAACGCCTCCTGCACCACCAACTGTGTCGCGCCGATGGCCAAGGTCCTGGACGAGAACTTCGGCATCGTCAAGGGCCTGATGACGACGGTCCACGCCTACACGAACGACCAGCGCATCCTGGACTTCCCGCACTCGGACCTGCGTCGCGCCCGTGCCGCCGCCGAGAACATCATCCCGACCACCACCGGCGCGGCCAAGGCCACCGCCCTGGTGCTCCCGCAGCTGAAGGGCAAGCTGGACGGCATCGCCATGCGCGTCCCGGTCCCGACCGGCTCGGCCACCGACCTGGTCGTGGAGCTGCAGCGCGAGGTCACCAAGGACGAGGTCAACGCCGCGTTCAAGAAGGCCGCCGACGACGGCGACCTCAAGGGCATCCTTTACTACACCGAGGACCCGATCGTGTCCTCGGACATCGTCGGCGACCCGGCGTCCTGCACCTTCGACTCCTCGCTGACGATGGTTCAGGAGGGCAAGTCGGTGAAGATCCTCGGCTGGTACGACAACGAGTGGGGTTACTCCAACCGTCTTGTCGACCTGACCGTCTTCGTCGGCAACCAGCTCTGACCTCCGGGTCGGCAGGCATCTCGATGTGAGCACGGGGCTCGAACAGCGCAACGCCGCGCCGTTCGAGCCCCGTTGCATGCTCCCTCGTCCTTCCAAGGAGTCCAGCACGATGAAGACGATCGACGAACTTCTCGCCGAAGGGGTCACCGGCAAGCGCGTATTCGTCCGCGCCGACCTCAACGTGCCGCTGAGCGGCACCACCATCACCGACGACGGCCGCATCCGCGCCGTCCAGCCGACCGTGGAGAAACTGGCCGCGGCCGGGGCGCGGGTCATCGTCGCCTCGCACCTGGGCCGTCCCAAGGGGGCACCGGACCCCGCCTTCTCCCTGGCGCCCGCCGCCGCCCGCCTCGGTGAGCTCCTCGGTGCCGACGTGGCCTTCGCGACCGACACGGTCGGCGAGTCCGCACGCGCCACGGTCGCCGCGCTCACCGACGGCCGGGTCGCCGTCATCGAGAACCTCCGCTTCAACCCCGGTGAGACCTCCAAGGACGACGCCGAGCGCGGCGCGTTCGCCGACCAGCTCGCCGAGCTCGCCGACGTGTACGTGGGCGACGGCTTCGGAGCCGTGCACCGCAAGCACGCCTCGGTCTTCGACCTCCCGGCCCGGCTGCCGCACGCCGCCGGTGACCTGATCGCCACCGAGGTCGGCGTCCTGAAGAAGCTCACCGAGAACGTCGAGCGCCCCTACGCCGTCGCGCTCGGCGGCTCCAAGGTCTCGGACAAGCTCGGTGTCATCGACCACCTGCTGGAGCGCGCCGACCGCATTCTCATCGGCGGCGGTATGGCGTACACCTTCCTCAAGGCCCAGGGGCACGAGGTCGGCAGCTCCCTCCTCCAGGAGGACCAGATCCCGGCGGTGCTGGAGTACCTCAGGCGCGCCGAGGAGAAGGGCGTGGAGTTCGTGCTCCCCGTCGACGTCGTGGTCTCCGAGCAGTTCCCGGACCTCAAGGCCAAGGCCCCGACGCAGCACCGCACCGTGCCCGCGGACGCCATCCCGGCCGGTTTCATGGGGCTGGACAACGGTCCCGAGACCAACAAGCTGTACGCCTCGAAGCTCGCCGACGCCGTCACCGTCTTCTGGAACGGTCCGATGGGCGTCTTCGAGCACCCCGACTACGCCGAGGGCACCCGGGCCGTCGCCCGGGCCCTCGTGGACTCCTCGGGCTTCAGCGTCGTCGGCGGTGGTGACTCCGCCGCCGCCGTCCGCATCCTGGGCTTCGACGAAAACGCATTCGGACACATCTCGACCGGTGGCGGCGCCAGCCTCGAATACCTTGAGGGCAAGACGCTTCCCGGCCTCGCCGCACTGGAGGACTGACCTTTCATGACCACTCGCACCCCGCTGATGGCGGGCAACTGGAAGATGAACCTCAACCACCTCGAGGCCATCGCACACGTCCAGAAGCTCGCCTTCGCCCTGGCCGACAAGGACTACGAAGCCGTCGAGGTCGCCGTCCTGCCGCCCTTCACCGACCTGCGCTCCGTGCAGACGCTGGTCGACGGCGACAAGCTGAAGATCAAGTACGGCGCCCAGGACATCTCGGCGCACGACTCCGGCGCGTACACCGGTGAGATCTCCGGCCCGATGCTCGCCAAGCTGAAGTGCACCTACGTCGCCGTCGGCCACAGTGAGCGCCGGCAGTACCACGGCGAGACCGACGAGATCTGCAACAGCAAGGTGAAGGCCGCCTACAAGCACGGCCTGACCCCGATCCTCTGCGTCGGCGAGGAACTGGAGGTCCGTGACGCGGGCAACCACGTCGCGCACACGCTCGCCCAGGTCGACGGCGGTCTGCGGGACATCCCGGCCGACCAGGCCGAGTCGATCGTGATCGCGTACGAGCCGGTCTGGGCGATCGGGACCGGCAAGGTCTGCGGCGCCGACGACGCCCAGGAGGTCTGCGCGGCGATCCGCGGCCGCCTCGCCGAGCTGTACTCCCAGGAGCTGGCCGACAAGGTCCGCATCCAGTACGGCGGCTCCGTGAAGTCCGGGAACGTCGCCGAGATCATGTCGAAGCCGGATGTGGACGGCGCCCTCGTCGGCGGCGCAGCGCTGGACGCCGACGAGTTCGTCAAGATCGTCCGCTTCCGCGACCAGTGAGTATGCGGTAGCGCGGATCCGTCGTACCCTTGCGGGGGCCGGGGAGGGTGTAGCCTCCCGGCCCCCGTTGTTCGCACATGCAGTCCAGAGGAATTCCGGAAAGTAGGGACCAGCCGTGATTTTGGCGTTCGAGATCGCCCTGATCGTCTTCAGCCTGCTGCTGATGCTGCTGGTGCTGATGCACAAGGGAAAGGGCGGCGGTCTCTCCGACATGTTCGGTGGCGGCATGCAGTCGTCCGTGGGCGGCTCCTCGGTCGCCGAGCGGAACCTCGACCGGATCACCGTGTTCATCGGTCTGGCCTGGTTCGCGTGCATTGTTGTGCTTGGTCTGCTGATCAAGCTGGACAACTGACCCGTCGTACGCGATTCCCGGTGAGGGTGTAACTCCTTTCACTGGACGCGCGTTGGGCCTTACGTAGACTGGGGCATCTTCGAGCACCATCACGCAGGGAGTTACGACCGTGGCAAGTGGCAACGCGATCCGGGGAAGCCGGGTCGGAGCGGGGCCGATGGGGGAGGCCGAGCGTGGGGAGTCCGCGCCACGTCTCCGCATCTCCTTCTGGTGCTCGAACGGGCACGAGACGCAGCCGAGCTTCGCCAGTGACGCGCAGGTACCGGAGACTTGGGACTGTCCGCGCTGTGGTTTCCCGGCCGGCCAGGACCAGGACAGCCCGCCGGACCCGCCGCGTACCGAGCCGTACAAGACGCACCTCGCGTACGTACGCGAGCGGCGGAGCGACGCGGACGGCGAGGCCATCCTCGCCGAGGCCCTGGCGAAACTCCGGGGCGAAATCTAGCGTCTCACACCGGACGTTCACCGGCCGGGCACCCACAGGGTGCCCGGCCGGACTGCTTTTGCCGTGCCGCAGCTTCCCCTTGTCTCGTCAACCCCTCTGATCAATTAAGTTGGAGAGGCAGCGGGGCATCTGCAGGCACGAGAAGAAGTGGGCTGATATCCGGGATGAATACACCTAGCCGAACCAGGCTCAACCAGACGCCCGAATGGAACGCTCTGGGCAAGCACCGTGAGCAGCTCGGGACCACGCATCTGCGGCAGCTCTTCGCGGACAATCCGCAGCGCGGTACCGGATACACCCTCCGGGTCGGCGATCTGTATGTCGACTACTCCAAGCACCTGGTCACCGACGAGACGCTCCGGCTGCTGCGCGAACTGGCCGCGACCACCGGGGTGGCACAGCTGCGGGACGCGATGTTCCGCGGTGAGAAGATCAACACCACCGAGGACCGCGCCGTCCTGCACACCGCGCTGCGTGCCCCGCGCGATGCGGTGATCGAGGTCGACGGCGAGAACGTGGTGCCCGGTGTGCACGCCGTGCTCGACAAGATGGCGTCCTTCTCCGACCGCATCAGGTCGGGCGAGTGGACCGGTCACACCGGCAAGCGCATCAAGAACGTCGTCAACATCGGCATCGGCGGCTCCGACCTCGGACCCGCCATGGCGTACGAGGTGCTGCGCTCCTTCACGGACCGCTCGCTCACCGTCCGCTTCGTGTCGAACGTCGACGGCGCCGACCTCCACGAGGCCGTGCGCGATCTCGACCCGGCCGAGACGCTCTTCGTCATCGCGTCGAAGACCTTCACCACGATCGAGACCATCACCAATGCCACCTCCGCGCGCGACTGGCTGCTGACCGGTCTGAGGGCCGGTCAGGAAGCGGTCGCCAAGCACTTCGTGGCGCTGTCGACGAACGCCGGCAAGGTCGCGGACTTCGGCATCGACACCGCCAACATGTTCGAGTTCTGGGACTGGGTCGGCGGCCGCTACTCGTACGACTCCGCCATCGGCCTCTCGCTGATGATCGCCATCGGTCCGGACCGGTTCCGCGAGATGCTCGACGGCTTCCACCTCGTCGACGAGCACTTCCGCACCGCCCCCGCCGAGGAGAACGTCCCGCTGCTGCTGGGCCTGTTGGGCGTCTGGTACGGAGCGTTCTTCGACGCCCAGTCGCACGCCGTGCTGCCGTACAGCCACTATCTGTCCAAGTTCACCGCGTACTTGCAGCAGCTGGACATGGAGTCCAACGGCAAGTCCGTGGACCGGGACGGCGAGCCGGTCGACTGGCAGACCGGACCGGTCGTCTGGGGCACCCCCGGCACCAACGGGCAGCACGCCTACTACCAGCTGATCCACCAGGGCACCAAGGTCATCCCGGCCGACTTCATCGGCTTCGCCGAGCCGGTCGCGGACCTGCTGCCCGGCCTGGTCGCCCAGCACGATCTGCTGATGGCCAACTTCTTCGCCCAGACGCAGGCGTTGGCCTTCGGCAAGACGCCGGACGAGGTCCGTGCCGAGGGCGTCGCCGAGGAACTGGTGCCGCACAGGACTTTCAAGGGCAACCACCCGACGACGACGATCCTGGCCGACCGCCTGACCCCGTCCGTCCTCGGCCAGCTGATCGCCCTGTACGAGCACAAGGTCTTCGTCCAGGGCGCCGTCTGGAACATCGACTCCTTCGACCAGTGGGGCGTCGAACTGGGCAAGGTGCTCGCCAAGAGGATCGAGCCGGTGCTGACCGAAGGCCGGGGAGGCGAGGGGCTGGACAGCTCGACCGCCGCACTCGTCGAGGCGTACCGCGCCCGCAGGGGGCGCTGAGCCGATGACCACGGGGGAGCGGTCGGTGCGGCTGAGGCCGCCGAACAACACCCTGGACCCGAGGGCCGTCGGCTGGTGGCGGGCCCGGTGGCTGCTGCTGACCGCGGCACCGGTGGTGGTCCTGGCCGTGCTGGGCGCGCTCATCGAGCCCGCCCGGTTCTGGCTGCTGCTGCCCGCCGCGGTCCTCGCGGTCCTCGGCGGCGGCTGCGCCGTCCTCTTCCCCCTCTGGTGGTTCCGCATCCACCGCTGGGAGGTGACCGACGAAGCGGTGTACGTCAGAACCGGCGTGCTGCGTCAGGAGTGGCGGATCGCCCCGATGTCCCGGATCCAGACCGTGGACACCGTGCGCGGCCCGCTCGAACAGCTCTACCGGCTCGCCACGGTCACCGTGACCACCGCGTCGTCCAAGGGCGCGCTGCGGATCGAGGGACTGGGCCATGAGCTGGCGGCCGAGCTGGCCGAGCGGCTGACCCGGATAACCCAGGACACCCCCGGGGACGCCACATGAGCACCGGGACGACCGTCTTCCCGGCGGCCGGCGACGACAGCGCCGACGGCCCCGATGCCGCTGCCGGCTGGCGGCGGCTGGACCGGCGTACGGTCCTCCTCAGCGCACTTCTCGCGGCCGGGGTGACGGCCGGCGCGGCCGTACCCACCACGCTGGGTCTCTCCGGGCGGCTCGGGTTCGGCCCCGCGGTCGCCTGGGTACTGGCCGGTGCCGTGTTGCTGATCGCGGGCGCCGCGGGCGGCGACCACGTGCGATGGCGCCGCACCCGCTACCGCATCGGCGCCGAACGGGTCGAGCTCCACACCGGCCTGTTCCTGGTCAAGAAGCGCTCACTGGCCCGGCCGCGCATCCGCAGCGTCGACCTCACCGCCCACCCGCTGCAACGGGTCCTGGGCCTGGTCACCGTCCGCATCGGCACCGGCGAGCACTCCGGCAACGAATCCACCCTGGAACTGGACCCGGTCCCCAGGGCCGAGGGCGAACGGCTCCGCCGCGAACTGCTGGAACGTACGGCCACCGGAGCCCCGGGCACCCATCGCGAGGGCGAACTCGCCTCCCTCGACCCGCGCTGGATCCGCTACGCACCGGTCTCGTTCGTCGCCCCCGCACTCGGCGGCGCGGCAGCCGGCGGGGTGATGCAGGTCAGCGACTGGTTCGGGGCGCAGGGACAGGTGATCGACTGGATCGGTGACCGGTTCCGGGACACCTCACTGATCACCATGATCGTGATCCTCGTCGTCACCGCGGTCGCCGCCGGGGTCGTCGGCGCGCTCGGCCTGTGGGTCGAGATGTGGTGGGGCTACCGGCTGGAGCGCGAACCCGGCGGCACCCTGCGCGTCCGACGCGGACTGCTGACCTCCCGCTCCGTCTCCATCGAGGAACGGCGGCTGCGCGGTGTCGACCTCGTCGAACCGCTCGGCGTGCGGCTGTTCGGCGCCGCCAGGGTCGACGCGATCACCACCGGGCTCGCCAAGGACGACGAGGAGCAGCACGGCGACCACAACACCCTGCTGCCCGCCGCGCCGCGCCGCGTCGCCGACGCGGTGGCCGCCGACGTCCTGCGCGAGGTCACGTCCCCGACGGGCGCCCCGCTGACCGGACACCCCCGCGCGGCCCGGGGCCGGCGGTTGCGCCGGGCGTGCGGGGCCGTCGTCGCCCCCGTCGCCGTCCTCGTCCTCCTGGGGGTGCTGCTGACACCCGTCCTGCTCTGGATCGCGCTCGCCGGCGCTGTCGTCGGGCTGCCCGTCGGGGCGCTCCTGGCCCGGGACGCGTACCGCGGCCTGGGACACACCGTCAACGGCGACCACCTGGTGGTCCGGTCCGGCACGGTGCGGCGCTCGACCGCCGCCCTGGAGCGGGCCGGTGTCATCGGCTGGACGGTCAGGCAGACGTACTTCCAGCGGCGGGCCGGGTTGCTGAGCCTCACCGCGACGACGGCCGCCGGAGCGGGCGCGTACACGGCGTACGACGCGGACGCGAACGAGGGACTCGACTTCGCCTCCAAGGCCGTTCCGGGCCTGCTGGAGCCCTTCCTGGAGCGCACTCCGCCCGCCGGGTGACCGCGCGGTGCCCGGCCGTGCGCCGGTTCGACGAGCAGAGCCCGTCCGACGCCCTCGGCGCGCGTGCGTGCGGTGCCGGACCGGGCTCGGCCCCTGCTGAACCCCGCCGCTGACGCACGCCGCGCCCGTCACCACGGTCGCACCCGGGCCGTGCCCAGCACGCCGCAGGCCCGGTTCGCTCCGAGGAACGAACCGGGCCTGTGTACAACGGCACTGAGGACCGCTCAGGAGGAGGCGGGCGGGTACAGCGCGCGCGGCAGCCGCGAGGCCGCCGCCGCGTCCAGCAGCCACAGGGTGCGGCTGCGTCCGTACGCACCGGCCGCCGGGGCCTGGATCTCCCCGGCGCCCGAGAGCGCGATCTCCGCGGCCTCCGCCTTGTCCTCACCCGCGGCGAGCAGCCATACCTCGCGCGCCGCCCGGATCGCGGGCAGCGTGAGCGAGATGCGGGTGGGCGGCGGCTTGGGGGCGCCGTGCACACCGACGACGGTGCGCTCGGTCTCCCGTACCGCGGGCAGCTCCGGGAAGAGCGACGCGACATGCGTGTCCGGACCGACGCCCAGCATCAGGACATCGAACGTCGGCACCGGGCCGTGGTCCTCGGGGCCGGCCGCGGCGGCCAGTTCAGCGGCGTACGAGGCCGCCGCCGCGTCGGCGTCACCGCCGCACGGACCGTCCGAGGCGGGCATCGCGTGCACCCGTGACGGGGTCAGCGGCACCGAGTCCAGCAGGGCCTCGCGGGCCTGCGTGACATTGCGCTCCGGATCGCCCTCCGGCAGGAACCGCTCGTCGCCCCACCACAGGTCGAGCCGCGACCAGTCGATCGCGTCCCGGGCGGGCGCGTCGGCGAGGGCGGCCAGCAGGCCGTTGCCGTTGCGCCCGCCGGTGAGGACCACCGAGGCGTAGCCGCGTGCGGCCTGGGCGTCCACGATCCTCGTGATCAGCCGGGCCGCGGCGGCCTGCGCCATCAGCTCCTTGTCGCGGTGCACGACAAGCTGAGGGGCACTCACTTCGCCGCCGCCTTCTTGGCCGCGGTCTTCTTCGCGGCGGCCGGGGCGGCGGCGGGAGCGGGCTCGGCCGGCTTCTGCTCCGGTCCGGCGAGCTTCTCCACGCCGAACTTCACCGTCGCCGCATAGGTGTTGTCCGGGTCCAGGCGCCGCAGCTCCTCGGCGAGCAGCTCGGCCGTGTCCCGCCGCTTGAGCGCCACCGCACGGTCCGGCTGGCCCTGCATCGAGAGCGTGGCCAGCGAACCGTCCGGCCGGTCCAGCACGATGACGCCGTTCTTGGTCTCCATCCGCACGGCCGTCAGACCGGGACCGTCGGACAGGGTGCGTGCCACCGGAACCTGGAGCCGGTCCGCGAGCCACATGGCGAGCAGCTCGCAGCTCGGGTTCTCCGACTCGCCCTCGACCGTCGCCGAGACCACCTCGACCTGCTGCTGGTCGAGCGCGGCCGCCAGCATCGAGCGCCACGGCGTGATGCGGGTCCAGGCCAGATCGGTGTCGCCCGGGGTGTACGACCGGGCGCGCACCGCGAGTTCGTCACCCGGGTGCTCCGATGCGTACGCGTCGGTGATCCGGCGCTGGGCGAGTGCGCCCAGCGGGTCCTTCGCCGGGTCGACGGGCGCGTCCTCGGGCCACCAGACCACGACCGGGGCGTCCGGCAGCAGCAGCGGCAGGACCACGGACTGGGCGTGGTTGGCCAGCTCGCCGTGGAGGCGCAGGACGACGGTCTCGCCGGTGCCCGCGTCGGAGCCGACCCGCACCTCGGCGTCGAGCCGGGCGTCGCGGCGGCTGCGCGGCGAGCGGCTGACCCGCTTGATCACCGCGATGATCCGCGAGGGGTGCTCGCGCGAGGCGTCACCGGCCGACTTGAGCGCGTCGTACGCGTTCTCCTCGTCCGTGACGATGACCAGGGTCAGCACCATGCCGATGGCCGGGGTGCCGATGGCACGGCGGGCCGACACCAGCGCCTGGTTGATCTTGCTGGAAGTGGTTTCCGTGAGATCGATCTTCATGGCCGCCGCCAGCTCCGTCCGTCTCGTGCAAGCATCTCGTCCGCCTCGGCCGGGCCCCAGGTGCCCGCCAGGTACTGCGCGGGCTTGCCGTGCTTGTCCCAGTACTCCTCGATCGGGTCGAGGATGTTCCAGGAGAGTTCGACCTCCTGGTGCCGCGGGAAGAGGTTGGCGTCGCCGAGCAGCACATCGAGGATGAGCCGCTCGTACGCCTCCGGGCTGGACTCCGTGAAGGACTCGCCGTACGCGAAGTCCATCGTGACGTCCCGCACCTCCATCGAGGTGCCGGGCACCTTGGAGCCGAACCGCACGGTCACGCCCTCGTCCGGCTGGACCCGGATGACCAGGGCGTTGCCGCCCAGCTCCTCCGTCGCGCCGGACTCGAAGGGCAGATACGGGGCGCGCTTGAAGACGACCGCGATCTCCGTGACCCGGCGGCCGAGCCGCTTTCCGGTCCGGAGGTAGAACGGCACGCCCGCCCAGCGGCGGTTGTTGATCGTCAGCTTGATCGCGGCGAAGGTGTCGGTCGTCGACTTGGGGTCGATGCCGTCCTCCTCCAGATAGCCGAGGACCTCCTCGCCGCCCTGCCACGCGTGCGCGTACTGGCCGCGCACCGTGTGCTTGCCCAGGTCCTCCGGCAGCTCCACCGCCGTGAGCACCTTGAGCTTCTCGGCGACCAGGGCCTTCGGGTGGAAGGAGCCGGGCTCCTCCATCGCCGTCAGCGCCAGCAGCTGGAGCAGGTGGTTCTGGATGACGTCACGGGCGGCGCCGATGCCGTCGTAGTAGCCGGCCCGGCCACCGATGCCGATGTCCTCGGCCATCGTGATCTGGACGTGGTCGACGTACGACCTGTTCCAGATCGGCTCGAACATCGTGTTGGCGAATCGCAGCGCCAGAATGTTCTGGACCGTCTCCTTGCCCAGGTAGTGGTCGATCCGGAAGACCTCGTTGGGCGGGAAGACATCGTGGACGATCTGGTTGAGCTCCTGTGCGCTCTTCAGATCGTGGCCGAAGGGCTTCTCGATGACGGCACGCCGCCAGGAGCCCTCCTTCTGGTCGGCGAGCCCGTGCTTCTTGAGCTGCTGGACGACCTTGGGGAAGAACTTCGGCGGCACGGAGAGGTAGAAGGCGAAGTTGCCGCCCGTGCCCTGTGCCTTGTCGAGGTCCTGGATCGTGGCCTTCAGGGTCTCGAAGGCGTCGTCGTCGTCGAAGTTGCCCTGGACGAAGCGCATCCCCTGGATGAGCTGCTGCCAGACCTCTTCACGGAACGGCGTACGCGCGTGTTGCTTGACGGCGTCGTGGACCTCCTGTGCGAAGTCCTCGTCGTGCCACTCGCGGCGCGCGAAGCCGATGAGGGAGAAGCCCGGCGGCAGCAGGCCGCGGTTGGCCAGGTCGTAGACGGCGGGCATCAGCTTTTTACGGGACAAATCGCCCGTGACGCCAAAGATCACCAGGCCCGACGGTCCCGCGATGCGCGGGAGCCGTCGGTCCTGGGGGTCACGAAGCGGGTTGGCTCCGGGAACACCAGACAAGGTCGTCAGCCCTCCGAAGGAGCGAGGCGCTTGAGCTCCGCCTCGGTCGAGTTGAGCAGGTCGATCCAGGACGCCTCGAACTTCTCGACGCCCTCGTCCTCAAGGAGCTGGACGACGTCGTCGTAGGAGATCCCGAGCTTCGCGACCGCGTCGAGCTCGGCACGGGCCTGCTCGTAGGTGCCGGCGATGGTGTTGCCCGTGATCTGCCCGTGGTCCGCCGTGGCGTCCAGAGTGGCCTCGGGCATGGTGTTCACCGTGCCGGGGGCGACCAGGTCGTCGACGTACAGGGTGTCCTTGTACGCGGGGTCCTTGACACCGGTCGAGGCCCACAGCGGACGCTGCTTGTTGGCCTGCGCCTTGTCCAGGGCGGCCCAGCGCTCCGAGCCGAAGACCTCTTCGTAGGCCTGGTAGGCGAGCCGGGCGTTGGCGAGCGCCGCCTTGCCCTTGAGGGCCTCGGCCTCGTCGGTGCCGATCGCGTCGAGACGCTTGTCGATCTCGGTGTCCACGCGGGACACGAAGAAGGAGGCCACCGAGTGGATCTTGGAGAGGTCCAGGCCCGCGGCCTTCGCCTTCTCCAGACCCGCCAGGTAGGCGTCCATGACCTCGCGGTAGCGCTCCAGCGAGAAGATCAGCGTGACGTTGACGCTGATGCCCTTGCCGATGACCTCGGTGATCGCCGGGAGACCGGCCTTCGTCGCCGGGATCTTGATGAGCGTGTTGGGCCGGTCCACCAGCCACGCCAGCTGCTTGGCCTCGGCGACGGTGGCGGCGGTGCGGTGCGCCAGACGCGGGTCGACCTCGATGGAGACCCGGCCGTCCTGGCCGTCCGTGGCGTCGAAGACCGGACGCAGGATGTCCGCCGCGTCCCGTACATCGGCCGTCGTGATCATGCGGATGGCCTCGTCGACGGTGACCTTGCGGGTGGCGAGGTCGGTGAGCTGCTGCTCGTAGCCGTCGCCGTGCGAGATCGCCTTCTGGAAGATCGACGGGTTGGTGGTGACGCCCACGACGTGCTGCTCGTCGATCAGCTCGGCGAGGTTGCCCGAGGTGATCCGCTTGCGCGACAGGTCGTCGAGCCAGATCGCCACGCCCTCGTCGGAGAGGCGCTTGAGTGCGTCTGTCATGAGAATTGCATCTCCTACTGGTCGTATAAGGGCGTCAGCGCGTGGCGGCGGCGAGAGATTCCCGCGCTGCGGCGGCGACGTGCTCGCCGGTGAAGCCGAACTCACGGAAGAGGACCTTGGCGTCGGCCGAGGCACCGAAGTGCTCCAGCGAGACGATCCGGCCTGCGTCTCCCACGTAACGGTGCCAGGTCAGACCGATACCGGCCTCGACCGCGACCCGGGCCTTCACGGACGGCGGCAGAACGCTTTCCTTGTAGGCCTGGTCCTGCTCCTCGAACCACTCGACCGACGGCATCGACACCACCCGGGTCGGGATGCCGGCCGCCTGCAGCTCCTCGCGCGCCTCGACGGCGAGGTGCACCTCGGATCCCGTACCGATGAGGAGGACCTGGGCGTCGCCGCCTTCGGCCTCGAAGAGCACGTAGCCGCCCTTGGCCGCGTCCTCGTTCGCCTCGTACGTCGGCACGCCCTGGCGGGTCAGCGCCAGACCGTGCGGGGCCCCCTTGCCGAACACCTTGGTGTAGCGGCGCAGGATCTCGCGCCAGGCGATGGAGGTCTCGTTGGCGTCGGCCGGGCGGACGATGTTCAGGCCCGGGATGGCGCGCAGCGAGGCCAGGTGCTCCACCGGCTGGTGGGTCGGGCCGTCCTCACCGAGGCCGATCGAGTCGTGCGTCCACACGTACGTCACCGGCAGGTGCATCAGCGCGGACAGTCGAACGGCGTTGCGCATGTAGTCGGAGAACACCAGGAACGTGCCGCCGTAGATGCGGGTGTGGCCGTGCAGCGCGATACCGTTCATGGCCGCGGCCATGGCGTGCTCGCGGATACCGAAGTGGATCGTGCGGCCGTACGGGTCGGCGCCCGGCAGCGGGTTGCCCGCCGGGAGGAACGACGACGTCTTGTCGATCGTCGTGTTGTTCGAGCCCGCGAGGTCGGCGGAGCCGCCCCACAGCTCGGGGATGACCTCGCCGAGCGACTGGAGCACCTTGCCGGAGGCGGCACGGGTGGCGACGCTCTTGCCCGGCTCGAAGACCGGAAGCCTGTCCTCCCAGCCCGTGGGCAGCTCGCCCGCGGAGATCCGGTCGAACTCGGCGGCGCGCTCCGGGTTGGCGGTGCGCCAGGCGGCGAGGGACTTCTCCCACTCGGCCTTGGCCTCACGGCCGCGGTCCAGCGCCTCACGGGTGTGGGAGATGACCTCGTCGGAGACCTCGAAGGACTTCTCCGGGTCGAAGCCGAGGACCTTCTTCGTCGCGGCGACCTCTTCGTCACCGAGCGCCGAGCCGTGCGAGGCCTCGGTGTTCTGGGCGTTGGGGGCGGGCCAGGCGATGATCGAGCGGGCCGCGATGAACGAGGGGCGCTCGGTCTCGGCCTTGGCGGCCTGCAGCGCCTCGTACAGACCCGCCGGGTCCAGGTCGCCGCTGGGCAGCTGGTCGACGCGCTGGACGTGCCAGCCGTACGCCTCGTAACGCTTCAGGGTGTCCTCGGAGACCGCGGTCTCCGTGTCGCCCTCGATGGAGATGTGGTTGTCGTCCCACAGCACGACCAGGTTGCCGAGCTTCTGGTGGCCGGCCAGCGAGGACGCCTCCGCGGAGATGCCCTCCTGGAGGCAGCCGTCACCGGCGACGACCCAGACCATGTGGTCGAACGGGGAGGTGCCGGGGGCCGCCTCCGGGTCGAACAGGCCGCGCTCGTAACGGGCGGCCATCGCCATGCCGACGGCGTTGGCGACACCCTGGCCCAGCGGGCCCGTGGTCGTCTCGACGCCGGTGGTGTGGCCGTACTCCGGGTGACCGGGGGTCTTCGAGCCCCAGGTGCGGAAGGCCTTGAGGTCATCGAGCTCCAGGCCGTAGCCGGCCAGGTAGAGCTGGATGTAGAGGGTCAGGCTGCTGTGACCCGCGGAGAGCACGAACCGGTCGCGACCGGTCCACTCCGCGTCGGCGGGGTCGTGCCGCATCACCTTCTGGAAGAGGGTGTACGCGGCGGGAGCCAGGCTCATCGCCGTGCCCGGGTGGCCGTTTCCGACCTTCTGTACGGCGTCGGCGGCAAGGACGCGGACAGTGTCCACGGCCCGCTGGTCCAATTCGGTCCACTGGAGATCTGTGGTGGTCGGCTTGGTGCTCACCCTGAGTCAGGGCTCCTCTCCACTGTTTGAAAACCGGTGACTGTGACCGCACCGGGCGTTGTCGAGCCTACCCCCGTCGGAACACGCATTTTCCGGCTGCTTTCCAGGGTGCAGGCGGCCCGCGGAGTTCGCCTCCCGTATGAGCGCAACGGCTCACTTCTGGGCCCTCCGATGAGCGCGCCCCGTTACCGATGCGCCCTCCGATGAGCGCATCCTCCTACTGATGCGCATCGACGGGCTCGTCCCCATGTCGGCGTTCTCCGCGTTCCGTCTCCCCGCTGCTGCGGCACACCGGCGAGCGCGGACACGCCTGCTCCCGCGGCACTCCGACGAGCCGGACGCCGTGCTCCCGCGCCACTTCAACACGACCCCACCCCCGCGAAGGGTGGCCTGTCCGCCAACGTCTACAGTGGTCTGGTTCGCGCAAGTCTTTACCGGGCCCTCACGCCCGGAGCTTGCTGGGATTTCTCTGTCAGGGGTGTGCGTGACGGCCGTCGAGTCCCGACCCGCAGGGGTCGCCTTGACTCCCAGCCCGGGGGGCCACCGCCCGTTCGGGGCCCGTGTCAAGGCATTCGTGGCGCTGACCAAGCCTCGGATCATCGAGCTGTTGCTGATCACCACTGTTCCGGTGATGTTCCTGGCCGCTCAGGGTGTACCCGATCTGTGGCTCGTTCTCACCACCACCATCGGGGGATATCTCTCCGCGGGCGGCGCCAACGCGCTGAACATGTACATCGACCGCGACATCGACGCGTTGATGGACCGTACCTCGCAGCGCCCGCTGGTCACCGGCATGGTGAGCCCGCGTGAGTGCCTGGCCTTCGGTATCGCCCTCGCCGTGATCTCGACGGTCTGGTTCGGACTGTTGGTCAACTGGCTGTCGGCGGCGCTTTCGCTCGGTGCGCTGCTCTTCTACGTCGTCGGCTACACGATGCTGCTGAAGCGCCGCACCTCGCAGAACATCGTCTGGGGCGGCATCGCGGGCTGCATGCCGGTGCTCATCGGCTGGTCCGCCGTGACCGACTCGATGTCCTGGGCCGCGGTCATCCTCTTTGCCGTCATCTTCTTCTGGACGCCGCCGCACTACTGGCCGCTGTCGATGAAGGTGAAGGACGACTACGCCCGGGTCGGCGTCCCGATGCTCCCGGTCATTGCCTCCAACCGGGTGGTGGCCCGCCAGATCGTCATCTACAGCTGGGTGATGGTGGCGGTCTCGCTGCTGCTCACCCCGCTCGGCTACACCGGCTGGTTCTACACGGCGGTGGCGCTGCTGACCGGCGGGTTCTGGCTCTGGGAGGCGCACGGTCTGCAAAGCCGGGCGAAGGCCGGGGTGTCCGGGGCCAAGCTCAAGGAGATGCGGCTGTTCCACTGGTCGATCACCTATGTCTCGCTGCTCTTCGTCGCGGTGGCGGTCGACCCCTTCCTGAGGTAGTCCCGCTTCATCGATTCCCGCCGACGGGCGGGGCGCGTGGCCCATGCCACGTGTCCCGCCCGTCGCGCGTCGATCTACCCGTCGGTAGCATCTTGAGCATGGCAGAGACGGCAGAGACCCAGGTGGAGAGCGGCAAGCAGGCGGCCCGCGCGGAGCGCAGGGCGGCGAAGCTCGCCAAGCAGATCGGCGCCTTCTCCAAGGCACACGGCGGTGCGGAGGGACAGCTCGCCTACATCGGGCAGATGGGCACCCGCATCGTTCTCGTGGGCGAGGACGGCGGCTGGGGCGATCTGGTGGCCCCGTCGTACGCGGTCGCCGAGAGCGCCACGCGCAAGGCCGGGATCACGATGCACGAGTCCTTCGACGGCGAGTTCGCCGCGAAGGTGCGTACCGGCCCGTACGAGTGGACGCGAATGGCGGGCATCCAGGTGGGCGGCCCCTCCGACAAGGCCTGAGCGAACGGACCCCCATACGTCGATCGCCGGACGGACCCGCGTACAGGTCCGTCCGGCGATCGACGTATGGGGAGGGGTTCCGGGCGCCCGGAGCTCAGCCCGCCGCCGCGGCGGGCTCCGGCTGCTCGGCGGCGCCGGGTACCGGGGCGACGGCCACCGGGCGCTCACGCAGTGACAGCAGCACCCGCACGACCGCGATCCACACCAGGCACGAGCCGAACATGTGCAGGCCGACGAGGACCTCGGGGGTGTCGGTGAAGTACTGGACGTAACCGATGACGCCCTGACCCATCAGCACCAGGAAGAGATCACGGGCGCGGTGGAGCGGGCCGATGGGCGCGTCCACGGCCTTCAGCACGAACCAGAGGGCCACGGTGAGCGCCACCACGGCCCAGGCCAGATCGGCGTGCAGCTGCGTGATCATCTTCCAGTCGATCGGGATGCGGTGGACGTCGCTGGAGTCACCCGCGTGCCGTCCGGCGCCGGTGACGACCGTGCCGACCGCGACCAGCAGCCCCGCCACGACCGCGAGCAGCCAGGCCAGCTGCGACACCGCCTTGCCCACCAGCGGACGCGGCGCGAAGTCCCCCTCGCGGACCCGCTGCCAGGTCACCATCGCGACGGTGAGCAGCGCCGTGGACAGCAGGAAGTGTGCCGCGACGGTGTACGGGTTGAGGCCGACCAGCACCACGATGCCGCCGAGCACCGCGTTGCCCATGACGACCCAGAACTGCGTCCAGCCGAGCCGGGTGAGGCTGCGGCGCCAGGGCTTCGCGGACCGGGCGGCGATGATCGCCCACCCGACCGCCGCGCACAGGACGTACGTCAGCATCCGGTTGCCGAACTCGATGGCGCCGTGGAAGCCCATCGCGCTCGTCGCCGTCAGGCTCTCGTCGGTGCACTTGGGCCAGGTCGGGCAGCCGAGGCCGGAGCCGGTCAGCCGCACCGCACCGCCGGTCACGACGATGAGCACGGCCATGACGACGGCCGACATGGCTGCACGGCGCACCGTGCGGGGGGACGGAGTCCATCGCTCGGCGATGTAGAGGAGCGGGTTCCGCGCGGCTTGAGCGACTTCGGCTCGGGTCAGCTTGGGCACGCGCACCATCGTAGGCGGCGGCTTGTGCAAGCTTTCACGAGGGGGACGAGTTACCCCGAACCGGCGACGGAGCGCGCCCGCGGGCTCACTCCCGGCCGGAGCGCCGGCTCACTCCCAGCGGAAGAACCTGGCCGCCGCGCCCAGCCCGAGCACCGCCCACACCGCGAGGATGCCGAGGTCGCCCCACGGCATCGACGCGCCGTGCCGGAGCACGTCGCGCAGCCCGTCCGACAGGGCTGCGATCGGCAGCAGGCCCAGTGCCGACTGCGCGGCGTCCGGGAACTTGTCGAGGGGCACGATGACCCCGCCGCCGACCAGCAGCAGCAGAAAGACCAGGTTGGCCGCGGCGAGCGTCGCCTCCGCCTTCAGCGTCCCGGCCATCAGCAGACCGAGCCCGGAGAAGGCCGCGGTGCCGAGCACGAGCAGCAGCAGGACGGCGAAGGGGTTGCCGTGGGGCGACCAGCCCAGCGCGAACGCGATCACCGTGAGCAGCACCACCTGCAACACCTCGGTGACGAGCACCGCCAGCGTCTTGGCGGTCATCAGCGCCCAGCGGGGCAGCGGCGAGGCGGCCAGCCGCTTGAGCACCCCGTACCGCCGCTCGAAACCGGTGGCGATGGCCTGGCCGGTGAAGGCCGTGGACATCACGGCGAGCGCGAGGACGCCGGGCGTCAGGAAGTCGACCGACCTGCCCTCGCCCGTGTCCACGATGTCGACCGCGCTGAACAGCACCAGCAGCAGCGTCGGGATGATCACGGTCAGCAGCAGCTGCTCCCCGTTGCGCAGCAGCATCCGCGTCTCCAGCGCGGTCTGCGTGGCGATCATGCGGGAGAGCGGGGCGGCGCCCGGCCGCGGGGTGTACGTACCGGCGCTCATGCGCGCAGCTCCTTGCCGGTCAGTTCCAGGAAGACGTCCTCCAGGGTGTGCCGCTCCACGGAGATGCCGGACGGCATCACTCCGTGCTGCGCGCACCAGGAGGTGACGGTGGCCAGCAGCTGCGGGTCGACGTCGCCCGTGATGCGGTACGTGCCCGGGGTGAGCTCCGCCGCCTCCGAGCCGTCGGGCAGCGCCTTCAGGAGGGAACCCAGGTCGAGACGGGGACGACCGGTGAAGCGCAGAGTGTTCTCGGCGCCGCCGCGACAGAGCGTCTCGGGGCTGCCCTGGGCGATGACCTTGCCCGCGTCGATGACGGCGACGTCGTCGGCGAGCTCCTCGGCCTCGTCCATGAAGTGGGTGGTCAGGACGATCGACACACCGTCGGCGCGGAGCTCGCGCACGAGGTCCCAGGTGGAGCGGCGGGCCTGCGGATCGAGGCCGGCGGTCGGCTCGTCCAGGAAGACCAGCTCGGGGCGGCCGACGACGGCCATGGCCAGGGCGAGCCGCTGCTGCTGGCCGCCGGAGAGCCTGCGGTAGGTCGTCCGGCCGCAGCTGCCGAGGCCGAGGCGCTCGATCAGCGTGTCGACATCCAGCGGGTGGGCGTGGAGCTTCGCCATGTGCCGGAGCATCTCGTCGGCGCGTGCGCCGGAGTAGACACCGCCCGACTGGAGCATCACGCCGATCCGGGGGCGGAGCTCCGCGGCGTCGGCGACCGGGTCGAGACCGAGGACCTTCACCGTTCCGCCGTCCGGACGGCGGAACCCCTCGCAGGTTTCGACGGTGGTGGTCTTCCCGGCGCCGTTGGGGCCGAGGACGGCGGTGACGGTGCCGGTGCGTACACACAGGTCGAGGCCGTCCACAGCGGTCTTGGGGCCGTACCGCTTCACCAGGTTCCTGACCTGTACGACGGACTCGCTCTTCATGGCCGGTAAGTGTAGGCAGGAGCGGAAGGGGGCCGGGTCGCGGGGCCGAATTAGGTAACCCTAAGTGATGAACCGCACCGTAGATCGTTTCGGACCGTGGTTGTCAGGGCCCGGCGAATTACGCAACAATGGCGTTGTGAAAAACGTTGGCGAGGCTCCGCAGGAGGAACTCGCGACCGGCGAGCGCTCGACGCGCAACCGGGTCGCGCGCTCCATCCTGGACCACGGCCCGTCCACGGTGGCCGAGCTGGCGAAGCGCCTGGGCCTCACCCAGGCCGCTGTCCGCCGCCATCTCGACGCCCTTGTCTCCGACGGTGTCGTCGAGGCCCGTGAACAGCGGGTGTACGGCGCGCGGACCCGGGGCCGGCCGGCCAAGGTGTTCGCCCTGACGGACTGCGGGCGCGACGCCTTCGACCAGTCCTACGACAAGCTCGCGGCGGACGCCCTGCGGTGGATCGCCGAGACCTCGGGCGACGAAGCGGTCGTCGCTTTCGCGCGGGCCAGGATCGCGGCCCAGTCCGAGGCCTACCGCTCGGCGGTCGAGGCCGCCGACCCCGAGGCGCGCACGGAGGCGCTGGCCAAGGCCTTGTCCGCCGACGGGTACGCTGCTACGGCGCGTAGCGCGCCCGGCCCGCAGCAGGGCGAACAGCTGTGCCAGCACCACTGCCCGGTCGCTCATGTCGCCGAGCAGTACCCGCAGCTGTGCGAGGCGGAGACGGAGTTCTTCTCCAGCCTCCTCGGGACGCATGTGCAGCGTCTGGCCACCATCGCCCACGGCGACGGTGTGTGCACGACGTACATTCCGCGCAGCGGCCACTCAGCACCACAGACCATCAATTCAGCATCTGCAAGCACGGCCGGGAGGAACCCCGCATGACGCTCCCTACGGAGACTGCCCACCCTGAGCTCGAGGGTCTGGGTACGTACGAATTCGGCTGGGCCGACTCCGACGCGGCAGGCGCCGCAGCCAAGCGCGGGCTCTCCGAGGATGTCGTACGCGACATCTCGGCGAAGAAGAACGAGCCCGAGTGGATGCTGAAGCTGCGCCTCAAGGGCCTCAGGCTCTTCGACAAGAAGCCCATGCCGAGCTGGGGCTCCGACCTGTCGGGCATCGACTTCGACAACATCAAGTACTTCGTGCGGTCCACGGAGAAGCAGGCGGAGTCCTGGGAGGACCTGCCCGAGGACATCAAGAACACCTACGACAAGCTCGGCATCCCGGAGGCGGAGAAGCAGCGCCTGGTCGCCGGTGTCGCCGCGCAGTACGAGTCCGAGGTCGTCTACCACCAGATCCGGGAGGACCTGGAGGAGCAGGGCGTCATCTTCCTGGACACCGACACCGCGCTGAAGGAGCACCCGGAGCTCTTCAAGGAGTACTTCGGCACCGTCATCCCGGTCGGCGACAACAAGTTCGCCTCGCTGAACTCGGCCGTGTGGTCCGGCGGCTCGTTCATCTACGTGCCCAAGGGTGTCCACGTCGACATCCCGCTGCAGGCCTACTTCCGTATCAACACGGAGAACATGGGCCAGTTCGAGCGGACGCTGATCATCGTCGACGAGGACGCGTACGTCCACTACGTCGAGGGCTGCACCGCCCCGATCTACTCCTCCGACTCGCTGCACTCCGCGGTCGTCGAGATCATCGTGAAGAAGGGCGGCCGCTGCCGCTACACGACGATCCAGAACTGGTCGAACAACGTCTACAACCTGGTCACCAAGCGCGCCGTGGCCTACGAGGGCGCGACCATGGAGTGGGTCGACGGCAACATCGGCTCCAAGGTCACCATGAAGTACCCGGCCGTCTACCTGATGGGTGAGCACGCCAAGGGCGAGACCCTGTCCATCGCCTTCGCGGGCGAGGGCCAGCACCAGGACGCCGGCGCCAAGATGGTCCACATGGCGCCGAACACCTCCTCCAACATCGTCTCCAAGTCGGTGGCGCGAGGCGGCGGCCGCACCTCCTACCGCGGTCTGATCGAGATCGGCGAAGGCGCGCCGGGCGCGAAGTCCAACGTCCTGTGCGACGCCCTGCTGGTCGACACGATCTCGCGCTCCGACACCTACCCGTACGTGGACGTCCGCGAGGACGACGTGTCGATGGGGCACGAGGCCACCGTCTCCAAGGTCTCCGAGGACCAGCTCTTCTACCTGATGAGCCGCGGTCTGACGGAGTTCGAGGCGATGGCGATGATCGTGCGCGGCTTCGTCGAGCCGATCGCGAAGGAGCTGCCGATGGAGTACGCCCTCGAACTCAACCGGCTGATCGAGCTGCAGATGGAGGGCTCGGTCGGCTGACAGGGCCCAGCACGGCCCGACGACCGAATCCCCCGACTTTTGACAGAGAAAGCGAGCACTACGACAGCCATGGCTGAGGCTCAGAACATTCCGGCGGGGTCCACCACCACCGGCTCCATCGCGGTGGCCGCCGAGTCGACCGTCGCCACACGCATGAGCGCGCCCCCGTCCTTCGACGTCGCGGACTTCCCCGTCCCGCACGGTCGTGAGGAGGAGTGGCGGTTCACGCCGCTGGAGCGGCTGCGCGGACTGCACGACGGCACCGCCGTCGCCACCGGCGGCGCCGTGAAGGTCGCGATCGAGGCCCCCGAGGGCGTCACGGTCGAGACCGTCGGCCGCGACGACTCCCGGCTCGGGAAGGCCGGCACCCCGGTGGACCGCGTCGCCGCCCAGGCGTACACGTCCTTCGAGCAGGCGTCCGTCGTCACGGTCGCCAAGGAGGCCGTGCTCACCGAGCCGATCCGCATCGCGGTGCACGGCGAGGGCGGTGTGGCCTACGGCCACCAGGTCGTCGAGCTGGGAGCCTTCGCCGAGGCCGTCGTCGTCATCGACCACACCGGTGACGCGGTGCTCGCCGCCAACGTGGACTACGTCCTCGGCGACGGCGCGAAGCTCACCGTCGTCTCCGTGCAGGACTGGGACGAGAACGCGGTCCACGTCGGCCAGCACAACGCGCTGGTCGGCCGGGACGCCTCGTTCAAGTCGATCGTCGTCACCTTCGGCGGTGACCTCGTCCGTCTCCACCCGCGCGTCAGCTACGCGGGCACCGGCGGCGAGGCCGAGCTCTTCGGCCTGTACTTCACCGACAGGGGCCAGCACCAGGAGCACCGTCTCCTGGTCGACCACAACACCCCGCACTGCAAGTCCAACGCCGCCTACAAGGGCGCGCTCCAGGGCGACGACGCGCACGCGGTGTGGATCGGTGACGTCCTCATCCAGGCCAGGGCCGAGGGCACCGACACCTATGAGATGAACCGCAACCTCGTCCTCACCGACGGCGCGCGGGTCGACTCGGTGCCGAACCTGGAGATCGAGACCGGCGAGATCGTCGGCGCCGGCCACGCCTCCGCGACCGGCCGCTTCGACGACGAGCAGCTCTTCTACCTGATGTCCCGCGGCATCCCGGCCGAGGAGGCCCGTAGGCTCGTCGTGCGCGGCTTCTTCGCCGAACTGGTCCAGCAGATCGGGCTGCCGGACGTCGAGGCACGGCTGCTCGACAAGATCGAGGCCGAGCTGAAGGCGTCCGTCTGATGGCCTTCGTCAAAGCCTGTGCGCTGAGCGAGCTGGAGGACGACACCCCGAAGCGGGTGGAGCTCGACGGCATTGCGGTGTCCGTCGTCCGCACCGAGGGCGAGGTGTTCGCGATCAACGACATCTGCTCGCACGCGAACGTCTCACTGTCCGAGGGAGAGGTCGAGGACTGCATGATCGAGTGCTGGTTGCACGGCTCCAGCTTCGACCTCCGCACCGGCAAGCCGTCCGGTCTTCCCGCGACGCGCCCCGTCCCCGTATACCCCGTCAAGATCGAAGGGGACGATGTGCTCGTCTCCGTCACCCAGGAGTCCTGAGTCACCCATGGCAACGCTTGAAATCCGCGACCTGCACGTCTCCGTCGAGGCCGACAACGCCACGAAGGAGATCCTCAAGGGCGTCGACCTGATCGTGAAGCAGGGCGAGACCCACGCCATCATGGGCCCCAACGGGTCCGGCAAGTCCACCCTCGCGTACTCCCTCGCGGGTCACCCCAAGTACACGATCACCAGCGGTTCGGTGACCCTGGACGGCGAGGACGTCCTGGAGATGACCGTCGACGAGCGGGCCCGCGCCGGTCTGTTCCTCGCGATGCAGTACCCGGTCGAGATCCCCGGTGTCTCGGTCTCCAACTTCCTTCGCACCTCCGCCACCGCCGTCCGCGGCGAGGCGCCCAAGCTGCGTACCTGGGTGAAGGAGGTCAAGGAGACGATGGGCCGGCTCCAGATGGACCCGGCGTTCGCCGAGCGCAACGTGAACGAAGGCTTCTCCGGCGGTGAGAAGAAGCGCCACGAGATCCTTCAGCTGGAGCTCCTCAAGCCGAAGGTCGCGATCCTCGACGAGACCGACTCCGGCCTGGACGTCGACGCCCTGCGCATCGTTTCCGAGGGCGTCAACCGGGTCCGCGAGACCGGCGAGGTCGGCACCCTGCTGATCACGCACTACACGCGGATCCTCCGCTACATCAAGCCCGACTTCGTGCACGTCTTCGCCAACGGCCGTATTGCCGAGTCCGGCGGCGCCGAGCTCGCCGACAAGCTGGAGAACGAGGGCTACGAGGCATATGTGAAGGGTGGCGCTTCCGCGTGACACAGCTGCCGGGCCTCCTCGACACCGAGGCGATCCGCAAGGACTTCCCCCTGCTGGATCGTACGGTCCACGACGGAAAGAAGGTCGTCTACCTGGACAGTGCGGCGACCTCGCAGAAGCCGCGCCAGGTGCTCGACGCCCTCAACGAGTACTACGAGCGGCACAACGCCAATGTGCACCGCGGCGTGTACACGATCGCGGAGGAGGCCACGGCGCTGTACGAAGGCGCCCGTGACAAGGTCGCCGCGTTCATCAACGCGCCCAGTCGCAACGAGGTGATCTTCACCAAGAACGCCTCCGAGTCGCTGAACCTCGTGGCCAACATGCTCGGCTGGGCCGACGAGCCCTACCGGGTCGACCACGACACCGAGATCGTCACCACGGAGATGGAGCACCACTCCAACATCGTGCCGTGGCAGCTGCTCTCGCAGCGCACCGGCGCGAAGCTGAAGTGGTTCGGCATCACCGACGACGGCCGGCTCGACCTGTCCAACATCGACGAGATCATCACGGAGAAGACGAAGATCGTCTCCTTCACCCTGGTCTCCAACATCATGGGCACGATCAACCCGGTCGAGAAGATCATCCGCCGTGCCCAGCAGGTCGGCGCGCTGGTCTGCATCGACGCCTCGCAGGCCGCCCCGCACATGGTGCTGGACGTGCAGGCGCTGCAGGCCGACTTCGTGGCCTTCACCGGCCACAAGATGGTCGGCCCGACCGGCATCGGTGTGCTCTGGGGACGGCAGGAGCTCCTGGAGGACCTGCCGCCGTTCCTCGGCGGTGGCGAGATGATCGAGACCGTGTCGATGCACTCGTCGACCTACGCCCCCGCGCCGCACAAGTTCGAGGCCGGTACGCCCCCGATCGCCCAGGCCGTCGGCCTCGGCGCGGCCGTGGACTACCTCTCGGCGATCGGCATGGAGAACATCTACCGGCACGAGCACGCGATCACCGAGTACGCGGTGAAGCGGCTGCTGGAGGTGCCGGACCTCAGGATCATCGGTCCTGCGACGGCCGAGGACCGCGGCGCCACGATCTCCTTCACGCTCGGTGACATCCACCCCCACGACGTGGGTCAGGTACTCGACGAACAGGGCATCGCGGTCAGGGTCGGACACCACTGTGCGCGGCCGGTCTGCCTGAGGTACGGAATTCCTGCGACGACGCGAGCGTCGTTCTATCTGTACTCCACGCCCGCCGAGGTCGACGCCCTGGTGGACGGTCTGGAGCACGTACGGAACTTTTTCGGGTAATAGGCAGAGCGGTTACTAGGCAGAGCGGCTGAGGGTTGACTGGTGAAGCTTGATTCCATGTACCAGGAAGTGATCCTGGACCACTACAAGCACCCCCACGGGCGCGGCCTGCGGGACGGCGACGCCGAGGTGCACCACGTCAACCCGACGTGCGGCGACGAGATCACTCTCCGGGTGAAGTACGACGGCGAGACCATCACCGATGTGTCGTACGAGGGTCAGGGCTGCTCCATCAGCCAGGCCAGCGCCTCCGTGCTGAACGATCTGTTGGTCGGCAAGGAGCTGGGCCAGGCGCAGAAGATCCAGGAGACCTTCCTGGAGCTGATGCAGTCGAAGGGCCAGCTGGAGCCGGACGACGCGATGGAGGAGGTACTGGAGGACGCGGTCGCGTTCGCCGGTGTCTCGAAGTACCCGGCCCGGGTCAAATGCGCGCTACTGAGCTGGATGGCGTGGAAGGACGCGACGGCGAAAGCGCTGTCCGAAGGGAAGACGGCATGAGCGAGAACACGGTGACATCCAACGAGGGCCTGACGACCAAGCCGGCCTCCGAGGAAGAGGTCCGCGAAGCCCTGTACGACGTCGTCGACCCCGAGCTGGGCATCGACGTCGTCAACCTGGGCCTGATCTACGGCATCCACATCGATGACGCCAACATCGCCACCCTCGACATGACCCTGACGTCCGCGGCGTGCCCGCTGACCGACGTCATCGAGGACCAGGCGAAGTCCGCGACCGACGGCATCGTCAACGAGCTGCGGATCAACTGGGTCTGGATGCCGCCGTGGGGCCCGGACAAGATCACGGACGACGGGCGCGAGCAGCTGCGCGCGCTCGGCTTCAACGTCTGAGCCATCCGCGTCCGCGAACGGCCCCCGGCAACCGCCGGGGGCCGTTCGTCGTTGTTCGTCCGCCGTACGCGTGATGTGTGTCCGCCGTTGGCGAGGGAACGGGAGTCTGAACGCGAACCCACGCCGACGAGAGGCTCGCTGTGTCGCATCAGCTTTCGCTCCACAACCGCCGGGCGGCCATCGCCGCGAGCGGAGTTCTCGTACTGGCCGCCCTGGGCGTCGACGCCCCCGCGCACGCCGCGGGTTACGGCACGCCGACGATCGGGCTCTCGGTCTCCTATCTCTCCGGTGCCGTCGGCGCGACCGGTGACCCGGTGGTGACCGTCACCGTCGCGCAGAGCGGCGCCGATGCCGCGGCGCTAGGGGTGGCGGCGTCCGCCAGCTCCAAGCCGTCCGTCGCCGGAACCGGCGACGTGACCGTGACCGGGACCGGCGCCACCCGGCAGCTCGCGGTCGCCGCGCACGGGCGTGGCTACACGGACCTCACGATCAAGGTCACCGGACTCGGCGGCAGGACCGCCACCAGAACGCTGCACTACGCCGCGTCCGCCGCGGTGCAGAACGCCGCCGACACGCGCTACCTCACCGGCTCGTCGGACGCCTCGGCCGCCGTCGACGCGGGCGGCGGCTATGTGGTCGTCGCCGACGACGAGTCCAACACGCTGCGCCTGTACGACCGTTCGGTGTCCGGTGCGCCCGTGCGGAGCTGGGACGTCGGTTCGGATCTCGGGGTGTCGAAGGAGATCGACATCGAGGCCGGAGCCCGGGTCGGGAACACCATCTACTGGACCGGATCGCTGGGCAACAACAAGGACGGTGTGTACAAGGCCGACCGCAACACCGTCTTCACCACGACGGTGACCGGCTCGGGGGCCGCCACCCGGCTGACGGTGGGCGGCTCGTACAAGAAGCTCCGTGACGACCTCGTCGCCTGGGACAAGGCGAACGGCAACCGGTACGGCTTCGCCGCGGGGACGGCGGACGGTGAAGCGCCCAAGCAGATCGACGGATTCAACGTCGAGGGGCTGGAGTTCGCCCCCGGCTCGACGACCACCGCGTACCTCGGTTTCCGGGCGCCGCTCGTACCGCCGAAAGCGGGGGGCGAGGCGCTCGTCCTGCCCGTCACCAACTTCGACAAGGTGGCCGGCAGCGGGGCGAAGGCGGTCATCGGTACGCCGATCGAGCTGGACCTCGGCGGACTCAGCATCCGGGACATCCGCAGGAACGCGGCCGACCAGTATCTGATCGTGGCCGGTTCCTGGGCGGCCGACGACAATTCCGACCCGTACGCCCTCTACAGCTGGGACGGGGTCGCCGCTCACGCGCCGGTCGAGCGGGCCGATCTGCCGACCGCCGACCCGGGTGGCTGGGAGGCCGTCGTCGACGTTCCGGACCTGACGGTTCCGGGCGCCCGTGCGCAGCTGATCACGGATGCCGGATCGGCCGATCTGTACGGGGACGGCACGGAGGCGAAGGACCTCGACCACGCCGAGTGGAAGAAGTCCCGGGCCACCTGGTTCACCGTCGGCAGCTGACGGATCGGGCACCTTCGCGATTCGGGATGGTCAACGCTCATGCCTGCCGAGCAGACTGGCGGGCATGACCGTTTCTTTCCACAGCGTCGTCGTCGACACTCACGACCTTCCGTCGCTAGCCCGCTTCTGGTGCCAGGTGCTCGACTGGAAGGTGCTCTTCGAGGCCGACGACGAAATCGTCATCGGCGCCGACAAGTCGGCGCTTCCCGGGATCTGCTTCGTCTCCGTGCCGGAGCGCAAGGCGCGCAAGAACCGGCTCCACATCGACCTCGCCCCCGATGACCAGGCCGCCGAGGTCGAGCGCATCATCGGGCTCGGGGCGCGGCGGGCGGACATCGGGCAGCAGGCGGAGGTGAGTTGGGTGGTGCTGGAGGACCCCGAGGGGAACGAGTTCTGTGTGCTGAGTCCGAAGAACTCGCTCATCGACTGAGGAGCCCGGCCCGATCCGATAGGAGAGCCCAAGGGCTGTCCCGTGATCCATGGATCACGGGACAGCGCTCAATGGGTGCCGTACGGGGTCGTCGGTACGGCCGCCGCCTCGGCGAGGACCGGGCCAAGGTTCTCCGCGCGCATGCGCCGGTCGACGTAGAGAAGTCCGGTCACCAGCTGCGGAAACGTCGCCGAGAGGAGCTGACCGATGAGCTGCCCCATTACGAAGATCACCAGGTAGCCGCTCATGGCGAAGGCGATCGACGCGGGGTTCGGGTCCTCGTCCAGGGTCGAGCCGCCGATGGCGCCGGAGAACATGCCGAGGAACGAGAACGGGATCTGGATGACGTAGTTCGCCACGGCCGCCATCACGAAGGCCAGCAGACTGATCCCGAAGACCCGCCACCAGTCGCCGCGCACCAGCTGCGACGAACGGCGCAGGGCCGCCACCGGACTTTGCCGCTCGAAGACCGCGGCCGGGGCGGCCAGGCTGAACTTCACCCAGAGCCAGGCCGCCAGGGGAGCGGTGGCCAGGGCGCCGAGGAGGCCGAGGGCGGTCCACACCGCGGCACCGGACTCGTGGGCCAGGGTGATCGCACTGATCACGAGGGCGCAGAAGCCGACCATCATGAGCACCACCGGGATCATCGCGATCAGGCTGGACAGGATCACCGTGCCGATCACCGCCGGCACGCGCGCCCAGGCCCGTCGCCAGACGACGGAGAAGGTGGTGGGCCTGCCCAGTACCGCCTCCTGCAGGATCGCGGGAACGGCCGCGTACATCAGGGCCGTACAGAGCATGAGGGCGACCATGGCGACCAGCCAGATGGCGCCGAAGGCGATCAGTACCGGCGCGAGGTCGTCCGACGACGGGTCCTGATCGGCGCTGAGCGAGATGATCCGGTGCAGATGGTCACTGGTCGCGGAGTACGCGATCGACGTCGCCGCCCCCACGACGACCAGCGCCACGCCGTACACGGCCACGCCGACGCCGAAGAGCTGCTTCCAGTAGCGGCCTATCGTGCTGAAGGCGCCGCCGAGTATGTCCCCGAGCCTCAGGGGTGCCAGCGGTATCACTCCGGGCTTCGGCGGTGGCATCCAGCCACCCCATCCCGGTGGACCTCCGTACGGTGCTCCTCCGTACGGCGCACCGCCGCCCCACCCTGCGTCCTGCGTCACTGCAGCTCCGTTGTGTCGTCGTCCTGTGTGCCGGTCGGGACACCGTAGCGTCCCGCGTGGCGTGAATTCGTCGTACCGTGGTGCGAGCGGCGATGCGTACACTCGTACACATGGGATATGGACTGCTTGCCGCGGCGATCGCGGCGGAGGTGGCCGGCACGACGGCCATGAAGTACAGCGAGGGCTTCACCCGACTCTGGCCCTCGCTGATCACCGTCGCGGGCTATCTCATAGCCTTCACCCTGCTCGCCCAGACGCTGAAGACGCTGTCCATGGGCACCGCCTATGCCATCTGGGCCGGGATCGGCACCGCCGCCGTCGCCGCCATCGGCATCCTCTTCATGGGGGAGTCCGGCAACCTGGTCAAGCTGGCGGGCATAGCGCTGGTCATCGCCGGAGTGGTGGTGCTGAATCTGGGAGGGGCCCACTGATGACACGTCGTTACGATCCCGAGCGGCGCGGACGCATCATGGACGCCGCGATCCGGGTCGTCGGCGCCAAGGGCATCGCGGGGCTCAGCCACCGCTCCGTCGCGGCCGAGGCGGACGTGCCGCTCGGTTCGACGACCTATCACTTCGCCTCGCTGGACGAGTTGTTGATCGCCGCGCTGCGCCGGTCGAACGAGAATTTCGCCGAGGTCATGCGGGAGAGCGAGGCCCTGGCCGACCCGGCGGCCGACCTCGCCGAGGAGCTGGCCCGGCTGCTGGGGGAGTACTTCTCCGGCGGGCGCGGGCGGGCCGAGCTGGAGTACGAGCTGTACCTCGCCGCGCTGCGCAGGCCCGCGCTGCGGCCCGTCGCCGCCGAGTGGACCGACGGCACGGCCGAGTTGCTGTCCCGGCGCACCGATCCGGTCACGGCGCGGGCGCTGATCGCGCTCATGGACGGTATCTGCCTGCAGGTGCTGCTCACCGGCGGCGACTACGACGAGGCGTACACCCGCGAGATGATGAGCCGGATCGTCGGCTGACCGTTCCGGTCCCGGGTGCCGGGCCGGCCCGGCACCCGGCCGCACGTGCCCCTCACTCGGCGGACGGGCCCGCGTTCCGGACCGCGGCCAGGGCCGCCCGCACGCTCGCCTCGATGTCCGTGACCGGGTACAGCGCCTCGCGGATCGTCCGGTCCCGGTCGACCACCAGCGTCAGCCGCTTCAATCTGCTCGTTCCCACCGCGCGGAAGGTCGGCAGCCGCAGGGCCGCCGCCAGGTCCAGCTCCGCGTCGGACAGCAGCAGGAAGCGCAGCCGTTCCGCCTCCGCGAACGCCCGCTGTTCGTCCGGCCGTTGGGTCGAGACCCCGCGCACGCTCGCTCCTGCCGCCGTGAACTCGGCCAACTGGTCGCGGTACGTGCAGGATTCGAGGGTGCAGCCGCTCGCGCCGGGGATCTCGGCCCAGCCCGGCGGGTAGGCGTCCCGGCGGGCGTAGGCGCCGGGGAAGCAGTACAGGACGGTGTACGGGGTGTCGGCGACCGGGTCACGCGACGTGCCCTCGTGGTCCAGCAGGCGCAGCTCGGGCAGGCGGGTGCCCACCAGGGCGTGCACCCGGGCCGCCTCCTTCGACGCCGCCGCGGCCGTTGCCATCATTTCCCCTTCCCCCGTCACCCAGGTGTCGCCCCAGTCCTGGAGCGCGATCAGTACGGGCAGCAGCGCGTGTCCGCGCCGGGTGAGCCGGTACTCGTACCGGGGCGGCCGGTCCTGGTACGGCTCCCGGGACAGCACTCCCGCGTCGACCAGCAGCCGCAGCCGCTCGGTCAGCACTTTGCGGGAGACGCCCAGCTCTTGTTGCAGTGCGTCGAAGCGGTGCACCCCGCGCGCCGTGTCCCGCACGATCAGCAGGGTCCACCAGTCGCCGACGACATCGAGTGCCTGGGCGATGGCGCAGTCGGCGTCGGCCAGGCTGGTGCGCTGGGGCATGGGTCCTCCTTCGTGCTCCCGCGGCCGTATCTCACCGGATTGACCTGCAGGAAAGCATGATGCCATAGTCCGTTCCCAAGAGAGACTCACTTGGGGAGGGTGTTGCGGATGGGGTTCTTCGGGATGGTGCGGGACGTACCACGCACGGTACGGCTGCTGGCTCTCGGCTCCTTCCTCAACGGGGTCGTCAGCTTCACCTTCGTCTATCTCTTCGTCTATCTGACCGGCCCGCGCGGGCTGACCGTCCCCCAGGCCGGCGTGATCGCGGGCGTCGGCGGCATCGGCCTGGTCGCGGGGAACTTCACCGGCGGCTGGTTCGGCGATCACTACGGTCACCGCCGGATGCTCCTGACCGGTGCGCTGGTCGGCGGGGCGGCGCTCGCCACCCTGCCGGTCCTGCCCGTCGCGGCCATGTACGGGGTGCTGCCGCTCGCGCAGTACGCGGCGGGAGTCGTGCGCGCCGCCAACGCCGCACTCGTCGCGGTCTGTGTCCCCGAGGGCGGGCGGCGTCAGAGCTTCGCCCTCGTGCGGGCCGGGGGCAACGCGGCCTTCGCCGTCGGCCCGCCGCTCGGCGCGCTGATCGCCGCCCGCTTCTCGTACGACTGGCTGTTCGTCGCCGACGGTCTCGGGACGCTGCTCTTCGCGGGGTACGCGGCCATGGTGCTGCCGGCGCACGGCACCGCGCACGGCCGGCCGGCCCGCGAGCCCGGTGCACCCGGGCTCCTGCGGGAGCTGCGGGCCAGGCCCGCGGTGCTGGTCCTGCTCGCCGCGATCCTCTGCGTCGACCTCGTCTACCGCCAGCAGTACTCGACCCTGCCCGTCTTCCTGTCCGAGCACGGCCACGGCGCCCAGTTCTACGGCTGGCTGCTCGCGATCAACGGCGGCCTCATCCTCCTGCTGGAACTTCCCGCGGCGCACGCGCTGCGCCGACGGGAGCCGCTGGGCATCGTGGGCACCGGGCTGTTGCTCGTGGGGCTGGGATACGCGGTGCTCGTCCCGGGGGCCGGAGCGCTGTTCGCCGTCACCATGATGGCGGCCTTGACCGCGGGCGAGATCCTGTACAAGACCACCGCGACGGCGTACGTCGCCGACCAGGCTCCCGATCATGCGCAGGGCCGCTTCCAGAGCCTGTACGCGGGCGCCTCCATCAGCGGTCAGGTGCTGGCGCCACCGCTCGGCGGCGCTCTCTACGCCGCCGCGCCCGGCCTGCTCTGGCCGGCCTGCGCCGTGCTGGCCGGCGGCGCGGGGGCGGCGGTGCTGGCGGCCCGGCGGCTGCGGGCGGCGGAACCGGTGCCGGTGGCGGTGCGTCCGCCGGTGCGCGAGGAGGCCTCCGCACCGGCGCCCGGACGGCAGGCACGGTCCGGCTGACCGGGTGGTCATGGGTGCGGGGCGACCACCCGGCGAGACCGGTTGGCTCCGACGGCGCCCCGCCGGTTAGGTTTCCTGTCATGACCGACACGACTCCTGCTCGCACCACCGGCGCCGTCGCCGCCGGCCTCGCCACCATCGCCGGCGACGGTTCCGTTCTCGACACCTGGTTCCCCGCCCCCGAGCTCACCGCCGACCCGGGCCCGGCCGGAACCGAACGGCTCACCCCCGACCGGGCCGTCGACCTCCTGGGCGCGGGTGCCGCCAAGGCCATCGGTGTGGACGCCCGCCGCGGTGTCGAGATCGTCGCCGTCCGTACGGTCATCGCCTCGCTCGACGACAAGCCGCTCGACGCCCACGACGCGTACCTGCGTCTGCACCTCCTCTCGCACCGCCTCGTCCGGCCGCACGGCCAGAACCTGGACGGCCTCTTCGGTCTCCTCTCCAACGTCGCCTGGACCTCGCTCGGCCCGGTCGCCGTGGACGATGTGGAGAAGGTCCGGCTGAACGCCCGCGCCGAGGGCCTGCACCTGCAGGTCACCTCGGTCGACAAGTTCCCCCGGATGACGGACTACGTCGCGCCCAAGGGTGTGCGGATCGCCGACGCCGACCGGGTCAGGCTCGGCGCGCACCTCGCCTCCGGCACCACCGTCATGCACGAGGGCTTCGTCAACTTCAACGCGGGCACCCTCGGCACGTCGATGGTCGAGGGCCGGATCTCCGCGGGTGTCGTCGTCGGCAACGGCTCCGACATCGGCGGCGGCGCCTCCACCATGGGCACCCTCTCCGGCGGTGGCAAGGAACGCATCGTCATCGGTGAGCGCTGCCTGATCGGCGCCGAGGCCGGTGTCGGGATCGCGCTCGGCGACGAGTGTGTCGTCGAGGCCGGGCTCTACATCACGGCCGGCAGCCGCATCACGCTGCCGGACGGACAGATCGTCAAGGCCCGTGAGCTCTCCGGCGCCTCGAACATCCTCTTCCGTCGCAACTCGGTCACCGGAGCCGTGGAGGCGCGGCCGAACAACGCGGTCTGGGACGGCCTCAACGACGTCCTGCACAGCCACAACTAGCGTGTAGCGGCGAGAAGTTCCTCGTACGCCCTCCGCAGCCCGTCGGTCGCCTCGCGCCCGGCGGGCTGCAGTGGTTCCCGGACCGGTCCGGCGTCGAGCAGTGCCTTCGCCGTGACCGTGCCGGGCAGCCCGGACGCCATCATCAACTCGGTGAGCGGGACCATCAGCCCGTTGAGCCGGGCGGCCCCGGCGGTGTCCCCGGCGTCGAACGCGTCCAGGACCGCCCTCAGCTGCCGGGGCACCACATTGGCGACCGTGCTGACACAGCCCGCCGCGCCCACCGCGTACAACGGCAGATTCAGCTCCTCGCAGCCCGAGTAGTACGCCAGCGAGGTCGCGCCGATCACCTTCGTGGAGCCGAGCACGTCGTACGCACAGTCCTTCACGGCCACGACGCGCGGGTGCTCCGCGAGCCGCAGCAGGGTCTCCGGCTCGACGCGGGTGCCGGTGCGGCCGGGGATGTCGTACAGCATCAGCGGCAGGCCGGTGGCGTCGGCGACGCGCAGGAAGTGCGCCTCGACTGCGGCCTGCGGCGGCCTGCTGTAGTAGGGCGTCACCACCAACAGGCCGTCCGCGCCCGCCTGTTCGGCCTGCTGGGCCAGGGCCACGGTGTGCCGGGTGTCCGGGCCGCCGACCCCGGCGACGATCGGCACACCGTCGCCGACCGCCGCCCTGACCGCGCGCAACAGTGCGGTCTTCTCGGCGTCGGTCGTGGTCGGGGACTCGCCCGTGGTGCCGCTGAGCACCAGACCGTCGCAGCCGTCGGCGACCAGTGAGGCGGCATGCTTCCCGGCCGCGTCCGGGTCCAGTGCGCCGGAGGCGGTGAACGGTGTGATCATCGCGCAGAGCGCGCGGCCGAAAGGTGCTGAAGGTGCTGTCATACCCGAAGTGTCAGCCGACCAGACCGTGAAGGTCCACTTAGTTCTGCTTGGGATGAAAGGCAAGAATCGCTGAACAGTCGCGAGGAGGAGGGCGTGCGCTCCGGCATGATCGAACGTCTATGCGGAAGTCCGATGTGGGGGGCGGGGCATGAGCCTGCGGGATCTGACGGGGGCGGGGACCGGGCCGGAGGCGTGGCGACGCAGACCGGTGGTGGCCGTGCTCATGACCGGGGCGCTGGCCCTGTCGCTCTCGGGCTGTGCCGGGTTTCCCGTGCCGGCGGGCGAGGGCGAGCCGGCACCGACACCGAGTGCCCCCTACAGGGTGCACGCCGACAAGCTGCCGACCCCCGTCCCGACCGTCTCGGCCCCGCTCCCCGACCGGCCGCCGCCCCCGGCGCAGGGGCCCGGCCCCACGCCCTCCGCCGGCCGGGCCGGCTGCCCGTCCTCCGGGGTGGTCGTCGACATGGGCGAGGTGCAGGCCGCGCTGGGCCACCGGGCCGTCGGCCTCACCCTCACCAACTGCGGCAGCGAGCCGTACCGCGTCAAGGGCCATCCGTCCGTCCGGGCCCTGGACGACGCCGGTGACCCCCTGCCGGTCCCGGTGAACCCGGGCTCCTCCTGCATGGGGAGCGACGAGGGCCCTCAGGAGGTCGTGCTGAAGCCGGGAGGGACGATGCGGTCGCTTCTCGCCTGGGTCTCCACCCCGACCGGCGGCGACCTCGTCGAGGGCGACGCGCTGGAGATCGCACCGGCCCCCCGGCCTGGAGACGCGTACCTTCTCGTTGGAGGGGAGCGACGTACGGCTGCTCGACGAGCTGAACATGACCGCCTGGCGGACCGAACCGGCGGGACGGCGTCGCGACGAACCGGATCAGAGGGCGAGCTTGAAGCCCTCGTGACTGCGGGCGAAACCCAGAGATTCGTAGAACCGGTGCGCGTCGGTGCGTCGCTTGTTACTGGTCAGCTGCATCAGTCCGCACCCCCGCAGCCGGGCCCGGTCGACGGCCTGCTTCATCAGTTCCCGGCCCAGCCCGCCGCCCCGCCGGTCGGCCCTGATGCGCACCGCCTCGATCAGGGCCCGCTCCTCGCCGTGCTTGCCGAGCCCCGGTATGTACGTCGCCTGCAGACAGCCCACCACGGTCTCCCCCTCCACCAGGACGAGCATCTCGTTGCGCGGGTCGCTCTCGATGGCGGCGAAGGCCCTCTCGTACGTCTCGTCGACCACGACCGAGGCCGGGTCGACGACCCGCTCCTCGTCCGCGAGCAGCGCGAGGACGGCGGGCAGGTCGGCGCGGGTGGCGGTGCGAAGGAGCATGCCCGGGAGTCTGGCACGGACGCCCGAGCGGTCGGCACCCGGGCATGGGCGCGGCCGTGTGAGCGACCACACGGTGTGCGTGACCCGGGGCGCCCCCGTCGACCGCCGCCGCAGTGGTCAGCGACGTGCCATGTAGAGCGCGAAGGCCTTGTGCAGCACCTTGTTGATCGGGTAGTCCCACTCGCCGACGTATTCGGCGGCCCGGCCGCCGGTGCCGACCTTGAAGCGGAGCAGGCCCAGGAGATGGTTGCCCTCGTCCAGTGTGTCGGTGATGCCGCGCAGGTCGTACACGGCCGCGCCCCGCTCGTGCGCGTCGCTCATCATGCGCCACTGGATGGCGTTGCTGGGCTGGACCTCGCGCTTGCGGCCGGTCGAGGCGCCGTAGGAGTACCAGACGTGGTTCCCGACGGTCAGCATCGTCGCCGCGGCGAGCGTTTCGCCCTCGTGGTGGGCGAGGTAGAGCCGCATCCGGCCCGGGTCCTCGGCCCGCAGCGCGGTCCACATGCGCTCGAAGTAGTCGAGCGGGCGGGGGATGAAACGGTCGCGCCCCGCCGTCTCGCGGTACAGCTCGTAGAAGGCGGGAAGGTCCTCGTAGCCGCCCTCGACGACCTTGACGCCCGCCTTCTCCGCCTTCTTGATGTTGCGCCGCCACTGCTGGTTCAGATTGCGCCGGACCTCCTCCAGCGGCAGCCCGGCGAACGGCACCTGGAACACGTACCGGGGCTGCCCGGCACCGAAACCGCCCGCGCCGTCCTCCTCGCCCTGCCGCCAGCCCAGTGCGCGCAACTGCTCCACGACCTCGGCCGCCTGCGGCTCGTTCGCATCCGCGGCCACGTCGCGCAGTCGCCCGGCGGACGGTTCGGCGATGGCGTCCTTGACGGTCTCGGCGTCCCAGCGCCGGACGACCACCGGCGGGCCCATGCGCACCGAGAACGCCCTCTGCGCCTTCAGATGCGCCAGCATCGGCTCCAGCCACCGCCGCAGGGCGGTGTCGTGCCAGTCGATGACGGGGCCCTCCGGCAGATAGGCCAGGGTGCGTCCCGTCCGGGGGATCGGCCGGTGGAGGACGAGCCCGGCGCCCACGATCCGCTCCCGGCCGGTGGAGTCCCGGTCGAACCAGCCGATGCTCTCCGCGCGCCAGTCGGGCTTCACATCGCCCCACGACGGAACCTGCATATGGCTCACGGCGGGCCGGCTCGCGACGAACGCCAGATGTTCCTCGCGGGTGATCGCCCTGACATGCAGATCCATGAGGTGCTCCGTTCGTGGTTCTGTCGAGTCGTTGTTCTTTCGAGGGACCTGCGGGCGTCGACGCGGGAGTGGTGTTGACCTCAAGCGCACTTGACGTACCAGTGTGGTCGGCAGTGGTGCGCCGCATGGGTGCACCGGTCAGGAGGGCTCGTCATGAGCGTCCGGTTCCAGTCCCGTCCCGATCTTGCCCGCAACGACGTCGGACTGGTCAAGGCAAGCACCTGGGACGTCGGCACGCCCGAGCGGCAGCGGCGGACGATCGAGGCCGTCCGCAAGGCGTGGGACGACCGGGAGTGGCCGCACCGGGGGCTCCTCTCGTACACCGTCCATGCGGGTGAGGACGGGAAGACGTTGTTCCACTACAGCCAGTGGAGTGGGGAGCAGGCCTATCAGGACTTCTTCCGGCACGGCCGGGACGAGCGCAACGCGGACATCGACGCGGCCGTGCCGGGCATCCGGCGGCTCGGGCTGCACACCCTTGAGCCGTACCGCTCCACGCTGCCGGGGGAGGGGGACGCGCGGGAGCCGGGGTGCGTCGTGATCGTCGACGTCGAGTTCGACGGTGCGGACAAGGCGCGGCAGCGGGACTGGGTGGACACCGTGTTCGAGGCCCTGGGGACCGATCCGGCGCCTGCCCCCGGAGGCATCTCCGCGCACTTCCATGTGGGCGTCGACGGAACGCGCGTGCTCAATTACGCCGAATGGGAGAGTGCGCAGGACCATGTCGACGCGCTGGCCGCCCCCGGTGACGGGGTCGGATCGAGGACGCCGCAGTGGGAGCGGGTGCAGTCGTACCCGGGTGTGACCGGTGGCGGCGTGCACCGCTACGCGCCCGCGCTCAGCATGGAGCCGGAGCCGGAGCCGGAGCCGGAGCCGGAGCCGGGGGCGGGTGCGTAGGGGCGCGACGGGCTACGGGCGGAAGCGGAGCAGCTGCGGGTCGTGATCGCTGTTCTGCGCGGCGAACTCGGCGTTGATGTGCACGCTGTCGTACTCGAAGTCGTCGATCGACGGGCTGGTCAGGATCTGGTCGAGCACCTGGGTGTTGCCCTGGTAGACGTACGAGTACCGCTCCGCGCGCGGCAGGGACTCCACCGCCGGGTACAGCACCCCACCGGCCGTGAGCGCCTTGGCCGTGCCGGAGAACTCGAAGTCGTTGATGTCACCGACGACCAGGACGTCCGCGTTCTTCTGGACCCCCAGCAGCTTCCTGACGAAGGTGTTGACCGCCGCACCCTGCGCGTGCCGCTGGACCTCCGACGAGCGGGTCGGCGGCTGGTGCTGCGACACGATGGACTCGTCGCCGCCCTTGGACGCCAAATGGTTGGCGACGACGAAGACCGTGCGGCCCCGGAAGACGAACTCGCCGACGAGAGGCTTGCGGCTGTTCGTCCACGCCGCGTTCGCCGGGTCGATCCGGCCGGGGGAGAGGGTCAGCGCCGCCCGGCCCTGCTGCCGTACGACATCGGTCGCGGTCGTCGCGTCGCCGCCCGCACGGTCGGTGAACGACACCCGTGCGGGGTTGAAGAGGAACACCTGGCGGATGTTGCCGCCGGGCTCGCCGCCGTCCTTCTTGTCCTCCGGATCGATGGAACGCCACTGGTACGCCGGGCCGCCCGCGGCCACGATGGCGTCGGTGAACATCTTGACCGTCCGGTCGGCGGAGACCGTACCGTCGTCCTTCGCGCCGTCGTCGTCCTGGATCTCCTCCAGCGCGACGATGTCGGGCGAGGCGAGGTTGTCGACCACCGCGGCGGCCAGCGCGTCGAACTTCTCCTGCGGATCGGTGGGGTCGAGGTTCTCGACGTTGTACGTCGCCACCGCGAGCTCGCCGCTGCGCTGCTTGCGGGTCGTCTCCCGGCGCAGGTCCTTGCCCGAGACCGTGCCCAGGGTGCGGGCGGTCAGCGTGTAGCCGCCGTACTGGTTGAAGTCGAGCGGGCCCTCGGTCGTACCGGAGAGCACGTCACCGACGTCGGCGGTCGGGAAGGGCCGCTCGGCGAGCGGCACCAGCGACTGGATCTGGAGCCGGCCGGTGTTCTGCGCGGTGTACGAGCCGTAGACCGTACCGCCGCGCCGGCTCGCGTTCTCGTGCGGCTTCACCGTCACCCAGAACTCGGCGTGCGGGTCGGTGGCGCCGACCACCCGCGAGGTGCCGACGCGGACGTTCATGCCCTCCAGGGACTCGTAGTGGTCCAGGGCGTAGCGGGACGGTTCGAGGGGGAGCGCGTTGATGGAGCCGCCCGCCGCGGGGTCGCCCGCCGGGGCGTACCGGGACGGGACCGAGCGCTCCGAGATCGTCACCGGCGCAGGCAGGGCGTTGCCGGAGGACAGCACCGCGACGGTGGGCCTGCTGATCTGAGTGAGCGACTGGTTGCCGGAGGAGGCGCCGCCCGGGACGTACTCGGTGACCGTGCCGGAGACCGTCACCGCGTCACCGACCGCGACGGTCGGCGCGGAACTGGTGAAGACGAAGATGCCCTCGCTGGTGGCGGGGTCGGCGTCGGGCTTCGGGTCCTGGAACCAGAAGCCCTTCGAACCGTACGTCCGCACACCCGTGACGATGCCCGTGACACCGCTGACCTGCCGGCCGTCGAGCGGGGATATCCGGGTGGTGCCCTGGATGTCGTGGATCCGGACCTGGCCGTCCGTGGGCGAGGAGGGGGAGGGCGCCGGGGAGGCGGACGCGGAGGTGGTGGCTGCGCCGGTCAGCAGGCCCGCGGCGAGCGCGGCGGTGACGACGGCGGACACGGCGGTCGTTCTGGACGATGCGGTGGGCATCACGGACTCCGGGGGGGAATCGAGGGTGGTGTAGAGGTCTACGCGCGTCAATCTCTTGTGTGCGCAAGGCGGTTGTCAAGGTCGTCACGGTGGGCTGCGACTGTCCGTTGCATGAACCGGGCGGCATGGGGCGAAATGCGTCTACGCTTGGGCCGCCCGACCCCCGTACGTCCCGAGGAGAACCACCTGATGTCCGCAGAGCGCTCCACCCTGCCGCCCGTACGGCTGCACTCCGAGGCCGAGCTGGCACGGGACGCGCTCGCCGCGCCGCTGCTCGCCCGCGCCGTCCGGCTCGCCCGCTGGGCGGGCCCCGGGACCCGGGTCGGTGCCGGTGGCGAGCTCGTCGACGCACAACTGCCCGCGGCGGCCGAGCACCTCGGCCTCGCGGCGGACGAGGACGGTGCGGCGGAGGCGAGCGAGGCGTGGCGGCTCGCGGTCGACGCGGGGCTCGTGGACGTCGAGGATCCGTACGAGCGGGCGGGGGAGGACACGGAGGGGACTGCCGCCGCCGGTGAGAACCTGGCGCTGATCACCGGCGGTTCACCGCAGGACGTCCTCTCGATCTGGCTCGACGGACTGGAGGCCGTGTTCGCCGACGCCACCGCTCCCGTCTTCGAGGACTTCGCCGATCTCATCGGCGAGGACGGCTCGGTCGACTTCGAATCCCTGGACTGGGACCCGGAGGTGGAGGCGGACTTCCTCGACGGGGTCCTCGCCAATCTGTATCTGCTCACCGTCGGCGACGGCGGCGCGGACACGGATCTCGTACCGCTGCCCGCACTCGCCGCGTCCGTGATCGTGCCCGACGACATGAGCGAGCCCACCGACGACATTCTTGAGCAGGTGTCGGAGGCGATGATGCGCCTCGACGACCAGTTCCGGGTCCTCGAACCCATCGGGATCGTCGAATACCGTCCGGTGGACGAGGCGTTGCTGGTCGAGGAGGGCGAGGACACCGCTCCGCAGCCCGACGACGAGGACATCACCCGGTACGGAATGGTGAAGCTGACACCCCTCGGCCTGTACGGCATCCGGGCCCGGATGCTGGAGGCCGGAGTGGACGCCCCCATGGTCGGCGACCTCGCCGAGAAGGGCGCCGACGCACTTCTCGGCGGCATCGCCCACTACCCCGGGACGGCGGCCCGCGACGAGTTCGGGATGTGGCTCGCCCGGCGCGGCGCGGACGACGCCGCGGCCGAACTCCTGGCGGCGGCACGCGGAACGGACGAGCAGGCGCCGCTGCGCCGGCTCCACTGCCAGCAGGCGCTTGCGCTGGTCGGCGCGGAGGCGGAGCCTGCGGTGCGCGCGGTGCTGGACGACCCCGAGCTGGGTGGGCTGGCGCGGGTCTGGCTCGCGGAGCTGGGCGCGGCGGATGTTCCCGCGCCGCCGGAGCCGATGATCTTCTGGCTCGCCATCGACACGATCGCGGCCCAGTTGGCGGCCGAGGGCGATCTGGACGAGCTCCAGGTCCTGATCGAGGGGCTCGCGGGCCAGCACGGCGGCTTCTTCGACGAGGCGTGGCGGGTGGAGCACCCGGCGACGGCGGATGTCCTCGAAGCGATGGGGCGGCTGCACAGCGACAAGAAGAAGGCCAAGGAGGCCCGCAAGGCGGCGTTCAAGGCGCGGTCGCGGACGGGGGCCTGAGGCCCGGACGGGCGCGCGGCCCGCGCGCCGTGGCGGGCAGTGTGGATCAGGCGCGGCCGGCACTCCTCCGGTCGCATCAGGCCGACCGCATCCGGCCAACTGCACAGGAAGGATGCCCCTCGACGTCGCCCGTGGTTCACCTGGTGTTGGTGCAGGGGCGCGACTGTGGGCGCGCCAACAACCCGCCCAGTCGCTCCAGGAGTACGTGATGCCCTTCACACGCAGGGAATTCACCAGACAGTCCGCTCTCACCGGTGCAGGCATCGCCCTGACCGGCACTGTCGCCGCGCTGGCCACCGCGCCTGGTGCCCTGGCCGCCGAGGACTCGAAGCGCGGACACGGACACGACCACGGTCACCACGACGAGCCGGGATACGGACCGCTGGTCGCCGACCCCGAGGGCCTTCTCTCGCTGCCGGCCGGATTCTCGTACGAGGTCATCACCCACAGCGGTGTCACCAAGCTGGAGACCGGGGAGTACACCCCCTCCAACCACGACGGGACGGCCACCTTCGAGGGTCCGCGCGGCGTCACGCTCCTCGTCAACAACCACGAGCTGAGCGGGACCCGCGCCGGCTGGGAGCACCCGGTGCCGCTCGCCGAGGGCCTCGTGTACGACCCGGTCGCGGCGGGCGGCTGCACCGTCGTGGAGACCCGCCGCGACGGCCGTACCGCCGAGTGGGTCGGCATCGCCGGTACGTCCACCAACTGCGCCGGTGGCGCCTCCCCGTGGGGCACCTGGCTCACCTGCGAGGAGACCGAGGACAAGGCGGGCAAGAACGGCCTGCTCAAGGACCACGGCTACGTCTTCGAGGTCGACCCGTACGACAGGCGCGCCAACCGCGACCCGCGCCCGATCAAGGCGCTCGGCAGGTACGCCCACGAGGCCGTCGTCATCGACCCCAAGCAGGGGCACGCCTATCTGACCGAGGATGCCGCGGGCCCCAACGGGCTGCTGTACCGCTGGGTCCCGCCGCACGGCTTCCGGCACGGCCGCGGCAAGCTCCGTACGCTCGCCGACGACGCGGGTGTCCTCCAGGCCGCCAAGTGCTTCGACAGCGGCGGCAAGTTCGTCGACGACCTGTCCCGCGCCACGAAGATCGGCACGGTGTACGGCGTGGACTGGACCGATGTGCCCGACCGTGACGCGAAGACCGTCTCGGTGCGCAAGCAGTTCACGGACGGCCAGGTCACCCGGGCCCGTAAGCTCGAAGGCATGTGGTGGGGCGACGGCGGTGCGTACATCGTCTCCTCGTTCGCCCGCGCCGAGAGCCCCGTCCAGCACGACGGCCAGGTCTGGTTCTACGACCCGAAGCGCCGCACGCTGACGCTGAAGGTGCTCCTGGGCGTGAACGCCGACCCGTCGAAGGACGGTGCCTTCGACGGCCCGGACAACATCACCGTCTCGCCGTACGGCGGTCTGGTCATCGCCGAGGACGGCAACGGCGTCCAGCACCTCTTCGGGGCGACCGAGAGCGGCCGTACGTACCCGATCGCGCGCAACGAGCTGAACATCGGCAGCGAAGAGGAGCCGGAGTACAGCGAGTTCACCGGTGTCACCTTCTCGCCCGACGGCAGGACGCTGTACGCGAACATCCAGACGCCGGGCATCATGCTCGCCATCACCGGTCCGTGGAAGCGCCAGCCGAACCGCCACTGACGGCCGTGGCGCCGGAAGTCCCCGGAGGCCATTTCGGCGCGGGTAATTCCCTCGCGCGCCCCTGAGTTCCCCTCTAGAGTCCTGTCTGTGCCCAGGTGCGCAGGCAGGACCTACTTCCACTGATAATGGGGATGTCGCGGGTTCGAGTCCCGTCACCGGATCTCGTTCCGGTGTAGCTCAGTCGGCAGAGCACCTTCGTCGGTTCCGTCGACCCTGATCTCTGGGCACATCGACAACTTCATCAGCAAGAAATGCATGCACCTCCCGGTGCGCAGGCTGCGGCTACTTCCTTCCAAGAAAATGCCGTCGCCGACTCTGATCTCGGGAGGCACAGACGCCGGGGGGTGCCCGGTGCGCAGGTGACGGCTACTTCTCGGATCCGACAGTTGCGGGTTCAAGTCCCGTCCGGCCACGGCCGGTAGCTCAAGGCGGTAGAGCATCGGGCAAGCCCGTCACCGACTCCTGATCTCGGGCACCTTTTCCGCTGTGCCTTCTCCCAATGAATTCGGGGGAATTCACATGGCACGCTTCAACATCCGCGCCGTCCGGCCTCGCGTCACCTCGCCCGTGAAGTCGTCCGGGCAGACGGCGCCGACCCATCAGGGCGGCCGAGGACATCTCCGCGACAATCGCTCCGAACTCTTTCTGCTCGCGGTCGCCAATTTCGTTTCGCAGCAGACCTTCTACGAGGACGGCGAGCAGCGCGACGACCGGTTCGCCCAGCTGGTGCGGGTACTCGCCGTCGGTGACCCCGAGTGGACCGCCGGCCTGCTCCACTGGCTGCGCCGCGACGGCCAGATGCGTACCGCCTCGATCGTCGGCGCCGCCGAGTACGTGAAGGCGCGGCTCGACGCGGGCGCCGAGGACGGTCCGTCCAACCGACAGGTCGTCGACTCCGTCCTGCTGCGTGCCGACGAACCCGGGGAACTCCTCGGCTACTGGACCTCGCGCTACGGCCGTGCCGTGCCCAAGCCCGTCAAGCGCGGCATCGCCGATGCCGTACGCCGCCTCTACCACGGCAAGTCGCTGCTGAAGTACGACACCGCGTCCAAGGGCTACCGCTTCGGCGACATCCTGAACATCGTGCACGCCTCGCCCGACCCCGAGAAGCCGTGGCAGGGCGAGCTGTTCCGGTACGCCCTCGACCGTCGCCACCACCCGGAGGCGGCCGTGGTGCCGGCCTCCGACCGCACCCTCACCGCCCACCGCGCGCTGATGGAACTGCCGGTCGAGGAGCGTCGGGCCGTCGTCACCGGCGAGGACGGCGCGGACCGGCTGGCTGCCGCGGGCATGACCTGGGAGGCGCTGGCCGGGTGGCTGCAGGGGCCCATGGACGCCGCAGCCTGGGAAGCGGTCATTCCGTCGATGGGCGCGATGGCGCTCCTGCGTAATCTGCGCAACTTCGACGAGGCGGGCGTCTCGGACGAGGTCGCCGCTCGGGTGGCGGCGAGGATCTGCGACCCGGACGTGGTCGCCGCGTCGCGACAGTTCCCGTTCCGCTATCTCGCCGCCTATCGGCACGCGCCCTCACTGCGCTGGGCCCACCCGCTGGAGAAGGCGCTCGGTCACTCCCTGCGCAATGTGCCCGCACTGCCGGGGCGGACGCTGATCCTGGTCGACCGCTCGGGCTCGATGTGGTCGCCGCTCTCGGACCGTTCGCAGCTCAACCGGGCCGACGCCGCCGCGATCTTCGGTACGGCTCTGGCGCTGCGGGCGTCCCATGCCGATCTGGTGCAATTCGGGACGAACAGTGCACCGGTGACGTATCGACGCCGCGAGTCCGTGCTGAAGGTGCTGGAGCGTTTCGGTGACCTCGGCGGCACCAACACCGCGGAGGCGGTGCGTCTGCACTACCGGGGCCACGACCGCGTACTGATCGTCACGGACGAGCAGGCGGCGTTCTCGTACGCCGCGGACGCCACCGCGGCCGTGCCGTCCACCGTGCCCGTGTACACCTGGAACCTCGCCGGACACCGGGTGGGACACGCTCCGTCGGGGGACGCGAACCGCCACACCTTCGGGGGGCTTTCGGACGCGGCGTTCCGCATGGTGCCGCTGCTGGAAGCCGGCCGGGACGCGGACTGGCCCTGGAACGGCTGATGCCGAATCCGGCGTCCGCACGCCCCAGGAGTGGACGGGCATGGCGTCGGGCCTTTCCAGGGCGCATACTCAAGGTAATGAAACAGTCAGCCGGATCCCGGCGCCACCTGCCCTCCAGTCCCTTCAACCGCCCGGCCCAGGCGGCCCCACCGGTCGAATTGTTCGACGTGGGCGACAGGGTGTCGCACGATCAGTTCGGACTCGGCCGCGTCCTTGCCGTCGAGGGCGACAACGACGCGGTGCTCATCGACTTCTCGGGGCGACAGGGGAGGATCCTGAGCCCGTACTCCAAGCTGACCAAGCTCTGAGCGAGCCGGCGAGCGCGCGCGGCTTCCGCGTCCCGCCGGACTTCGAGGTCCTCAGGGGCACCTGGCATCCGCAGGTGCCCCTGAAGTCGCGTCGCGGGCGTCTTCGCGGCGTCAGAGTGCCTGGGCGGCGGGCTTCACCATGCCGCGGACGGTGCGCGACTTCACGAAGTCACCCATGGCCGTCATCTCCCACTCGCCGGAGAACTGCTTGATCAGCTTGGCCATCATCACGCCTGTCTGCGGTTCCGCGCCGGTCAGGTCGAAGCGGACCAGCTCCTCGTCGGTGGCGGCGTCGACCAGCCGGCAGTAGGCCTTGGCGACCTCGGTGAACTTCTGGCCGGTGAACGAGTTGACCGTGAAGACCAGACCGGTCGCCTCCGCCGGGATCCGGCCCAGGTCGACGACGATCACCTCGTCGTCACCCGCGCCCTCACCCGTGAGGTTGTCGCCGGAGTGCTTGATCGCGCCGTTCAGGATGGAGAGCTTGCCGAAGTAGCAGCTGTCCAGGTGGTTCCGGTTGGGGCCGTAGGCGATCACCGAGGCGTCCAGGTCGATGTCCTTGCCCCGGAACGCGGGCTCCCAGCCGAGGCCCATTTTGACCTGCGAGAGCAGCGGCCGGCCGGCCTTGACCAGCGAGACCGTCTGGTTCTTCTGGAGGCTGACCCGGCCCTTGTCGAGGTTGATCCTGCCGGAGGCGGCGGGCGCGGGCGGGGCGGCGGGAGCCGGAGGCGCGGCGGGGGCCGGAGGCGCGGCGATCCGCGGGTCCACGGGCGGCGCGGCGGGCATCGGAGGTGCGGCGGGCACGGGCACGGGTGCGGCGGCGGGCTCCTCCTCGACCGAGACACCGAAGTCCGTGGCGATGCCGGCCAGTCCGTTCGCGTAGCCCTGGCCGACCGCGCGGGCCTTCCAGGCGCCGTTGCGGAGGTAGACCTCGATGACCACGAGCGCCGTCTCGCTGCCGAGCCGCGGCGGGGTGAACGTGGCGAGCACGCTGCCGTCGTCGGCGTTGCGCACGGTCGCGGTGGGCTCGATCCCCTGGAAGGTCCGGCCCGCCTCGTCCGGGCTCGCCGTGATGACGATCTTCTCGATGCCGGACGGGACGGCGGTGGTGTCCACCAGGATCGCGTCCGGCGCGGTCCCGCCGCCGGAGCGGTAGGTCACCCCGGGGCCGGCGGGCTGGTTGTAGAAGATGAAGTCGTCGTCGGAACGCACCTTGCCGTCGACGGTGAGCAGCAGGCCCGAGACGTCGAGCCGCACCGGAGCGGAGACGTCCACTGCCACGCGGGCGGCGGAGAGAGGGATGTTCGAGCCGGGGGTCATTGCGGTCATGCACGGGGTAACGAACGACCCGGCTTTGCCGTTCCCTTACCTTCACCCGCCTTGGCGCACTCTTGACACGATCACCCGGACCGTCCCGGCCGCCCGGACCTTGTGTCAGTGCGGCCAGATCGGCGGGTTGGTGCAGAAGTGGCCGCCGAGGTGGGCGTGGTCGGGGTTGTCCGGGTCCAGCTCCCCCTGCTCGGCGACGAGTGCGGCCGCGTACGGCTCCGAGTCGTCCTTCGGCTCGTACCCGAGCGAACGGGCCGTCGTCAGGTCCCACCACAGCCGGGTGTTGTCGGAGGAGCCGTGGACGACGGTGTGCCGCACGTTCTCGGCCGTGAGCGCGGCGTGGAAGAGCCGGGCACCGTCCTCGGGGCTCATCCAGACCGAGAGCATCCGTACGGACGTCGGCTGCGGGAAGCAGGAGCCGATGCGTACGGAGACGGTCTCCATGCCGTGCCGGTCCCAGTACAGCTGGGCGAGGTCCTCGCCGAAGGACTTGGACAGGCCGTAGAAGGTGTCGGGGCGGCGCGGTGTCCCGACGGGGATGAGCGGATCGCCGGGCAGCGGACGGGGCGTGTAGCCGACGACGTGGTTCGAGGAGGCGAACACGACGCGCCCGACGCCCTCTTCGCGCGCGGCCTCGTAGAGGTTGTACGTCCCCTCGATGTTCGCCTTGAGGATCTTGTCGAACGAGGCTTCCAGGGAGATGCCGGCGAGGTGGATGATCGCGTCGACGCCCCGCACGGCCTCGCGCAGCGCCGCCCTGTCGCCGAGGTCGGCCGTGATCGCGTCGGGTTCGCCCTCGACGGGGACGAGGTCGAGGAGGCGGAGCTCGTAGCCGTACGCGGGCAGCAGTCCGCGCATCAGGGTGCCGAGACCGCCGGCGGCGCCGGTGAGCAGGACGGTGCGGGGAGCGGGCATACGCGGATCTCCTCGGTACATAGGCCCACGCGCGCGGCCCGCGCGTGTGGGCGACCCCGGCGGTACCTGCGGCACGCGGCGCGGGACATCAAATCCATGGACGACATTCATATGTATGGACAAGCTAAGAAGCCACCGCGTTTCGCGTCAAGTGTCGGGGGCTTCCTGGTGGAGTCGCTCGCGGAGTCGGCGGCTCCGGGTTCGGGGCCGGACGGGCCGCGCGCCCCCGTCTTGACCTGTGCCGGGCGGCTGCCTTAGCGTGAGGGCGTTCATGAATATGGACGTCGATCAGAATTGTGCACGCCTGAACTCGCTCAGGGAGCGCCCGTGACCTCAGCCCCCCTTGCCGCCCGACTCGGCCGCGTCGCCGGGCCGCTCTTCTTCCCCGTCACCGCGTACGGGCCGGACGGCTCCGTCGACCTCGATGCCTTCCGGGCGCATGTGCGCACCGGCGTCGACGCCGGTGCGGCGGCCGTCTTCGCCTGCTGCGGCACCGGCGAGTTCCACGCGCTGATGCCCGAGGAGTTCCGTCTCGTCGTCGCCGCGGCCGTCGAGGAGACCGCCGGAGAGGTGCCCGTCGTCGCGGGGGCCGGATACGGCACGGCGCTCGCGATCCAGTACGCGCGGCTGGCGGAGGAGGCGGGCGCGGACGGGCTCCTCGCCATGCCCCCGTACCTCGTCGTCGCCGACCAGGCGGGGCTGCTGGGCCACTACGCGGCACTGGCCGCGGCCACCGGTCTGGAGACGATCGTCTACCAGCGCGACAACGCCGTCTTCACCCCGGAGACCGTCGTCGCCCTGGCCGGAACACCCGGCGTCATCGGCCTCAAGGACGGCTACGGCGACCTCGATCTGATGCAGCGCATCGTCAGCGCCGTCCGCACCGCACTGCCCGGCCGGGACTTCCTGTACTTCAACGGACTGCCCACCGCCGAACTCACCGGGCTCGCCTACCGGGGCATCGGCGTGACGCTCTACTCCTCCGCCGTCTTCGCCTTCGCGCCCGACATCGCGCTGGCCTTCTACCGCGCGCTGGACTCCGGCGACGACGACCTGGCGGGCGCGCTCCTGGACCACTTCTACCGGCCGCTCGTCGAACTGCGCGCCAAGGGCCGCGGCTACGCCGTCTCACTCGTCAAGGCCGCGGTCCGGCTCGGCGGTCTGGACGTGGGCGAGGTCCGGACCCCGCTCACCGAGCCGTCCGCCGCCCACATCGAGGAACTGGCCGGGATCATCGCGCGCGGCCGTGCCCTGCTGGAGAAGTACGGACAGGAGCGGCGCGGATGAGGACTTCTGCCTTCCTCTACCCCTGGGACGTCGTCGGCGACCCGGACGCGGCCGCCCGCGTCGCGGACCTGGGCGTCCAGCAGGTGACGCTCGCCGCCGCCTACCACTCCACCCGGGCGCTCACCCCGCGCCACCCCGGCCGTCGCATCGTCACCGCCGAACACGCCGCGGTGCTCTACCCGCCCGACGCCGCACGGTGGGCCGGGCGCGCACTGCGCCCGTACGAGCAGTCCTGGGTGGCCTCGGACGACCCGTACACCGAGGCCGCGCAAGCCCTGACCGACGCCGGTCTCCAGGTGCACACCTGGGTGGTCCTCGCACACAACTCCCGGATGGGCGCCGAGCATCCGGAGACCTCCGTGGTCAACGCGTACGGCGACCGCTATCCCTGGGCGCCCTGCATCGCGCAGCCCGCGGTCCGCGCCCATCTGGTGGACCTGGCGGCGGAGGCGGCGGTGCGCGGCGGTGCGTACGGCACCGAGCTGGAGTCCTGCGGCTGGTACGGCTTCGCGCATCTGCACGCCCACGACAAGATCGCGGGCGTCGGCCTGGGGGACGCGGCGCAGTATCTGATGTCGCTCTGCTTCTGCCCCGAGTGCCGGGCCGGCTACGCCGCACACGGCCTGGAAGCAGCCGTGCTGGCCACCTCCGTGCGTCGGGCGCTGGAGCCGGCCTGGTCCGGTTCCGGTTCTCCGGAGGCCGGGTGGGCAGGCGTCGAGAAGCTCCTGGGCGCCGACCTCGCCGCCACCACCCTCCAGTGGCGCGGCCGGGTCGCCCGTACGCTCCAGGAGTCCGTGGTCGCCGCCGTGCGGGCGGCGGCGGGGCCCGACTTCCAGGTGCTGCTGCACGCCGACCCCGCCCCGTACCGCTCCGGTGCGAACGTCGGAGTCGACCCGGAGCACATCGTGTCGGTGGTGGACGGCGTGGTGCTGCCCTGTACCGGTGGCGACGCGGCGCGCGAGGCGGTGCTCGGCCCGTTCGCCGGCCGCGAGGGGGTGCTCGCGGCCAACTTCACCGTGGTCTCCGGGATGGGGGGCAGCCCCGCCACGCTGGAGCGGGACGCGGCGCACGCGGCCTCGCTCGGTGCGAACCAACTGCGCCTCTACCATGCCGGGCTCGCCTCCGACCCGGATCTTCGAGCCGTCGCCGGAGCACTGTCACGCCTCGGGCGGTGAGGGGACCGGGCCGGTGGGGCCTTCGTCGGCCATCCCCGGCTCCCCATCCTGTTCGAGCCGGGAAGACCTCGTCCGCCGGCCCGTGACCAGCAGGACCGCGGTCAGCAGCGCCGCCGCACCGACCACCGGCAGCAGCACCCGGATGTCCACCAGTGCGATCAGCCCCGCGCCGAGCGCCAGCGCGACCGCGTTCGGCACCATCATCAGTGTGTTGGCGGTCGCGGTGGTGCTGCCCAGCGCAGCGTCCGGAGTCTCCCGCTGCACCGCCGTCATCGCGGCGATCAGCACACACGGCAGCCCGAACCCGATGGCCGCGCTCGCCACCAGCGCCACCGCGTCGTCCGGCAGCGCCCGCGACGCCACCGCCACCGCGAAAAGAGCGACCCCCGCCGCCGTGAACACCCGCTCGGGCATCCGCCGCAGCAGCGGCCCGGCCAGCAGCCCGACGGCGACCGACCCGACGCCCTGCACCGCGTACAACACCCCCGCGTACGTGGGGGAGTGCCCGAGACCGTCGTCGACGACGGCATAGATCGCGGCCCCGTTGAGCCCCGCGCAGAGCATCGTCACCGAACCCGTCAGCACCAGGGGCCGCAGTACCGGAGACGTCCACACCAACCGTATGCCGGCGGCGAGTTCGCCCCGTCGGGCGGCCGGAGCGGTCCCGGCGGGCTCCCGCACCGGCAGCATCGCGCAGACCCCGGCCGCCAGCGCGAACGACACCGCGTCCAGCAGCGCCACGGTGCCGCCCCCGAAGCGGGCGTACAGTCCGGCGCCGGTCAGCGGCGCCAGCAGCTTCATGCCCTCACTCGCCGTCATCCGCAGCCCGTTGAAATCACCCAGCAGACGGCTGTCGACGGCCCCGGCGATCAGTGCCGACTCGGCCGCGCCCATCAGTACGAAACTCGCCCCGTACAGGACGAGCACGGTGAACAGGATCCAGATCCGCCCCGCCGAATCGACGAGGAGCAGCGAGGTCAGCAGCCCGGCCATGACGAGGTTCGACCAGACGAGGAGCGGTTTCCTGGGGAGCCGGTCGGCGATCGTCCCGAGCACGGGCCCGATGAGCACCGGCAGCCACATGGCGAAGACGGCGAGCGCCGCCAGACCGTCCGACCCGGTGAGCGACTTGACCCAGACCCCGGCCGCCAGCCACATCGCGGACGTCCCGAACCCGGAGACGACGACCGCCGCCAGAAACAGCCCCGCCGTACGGTCCCGCAGCACCCGTACCGTCGCCGACCCCGACATCGCACCCACCACAACCCTCCTGACCCGTGCTTTCGTCACGTCATCAGGCTGGTGACCAAGGACGCCCGGCGGCATCGGGCGGATGGCCTACCCCGGCCCGCCCCGGCCCGTCGTCCTCCCGTCGGCCCTACGGCGCATGCCGGATTTCGGCGACGTCCTCCGGTCAGAAGTGTTGACTCATGGTCGCCCGGTGGGACTCCGGCACCATCGGCATGCTGAACCACGACCTGGGCTTCAGCCCCTCCCTCAGCCCGCCAGCGCCGCCTTCATCATCTTCTGGGCGATCGGCGCCGCCAGACCGTTGCCGCTGACCTCCGCGCGGGCCGCGCCCGAGTCCTCGACGACGACCGCCACCGCGACCTCCTTGCCGCTGGACTTGTCCTTCGCGTACGAGGTGAACCAGGCGTACGGGGTCTTGCTGTTGCCCACGCCGTTCTGCGCGGTACCCGTCTTGCCGCCCACCTCGGCCCCGGCGATCTTGGCGTTGCTGCCGGTGCCCTCCTCGACGACGGTCACCATCGCGCTGCGCAACTGCTCCGCGGTCGACTGCGAGACGACGCGCCTGGTGTCCCCGTCCGCGAAGTCCTGCAACGTGTTGCCCTTGGAGTCCGTCACCGCGGACACCATGTGGGGTGCCGCCAGTTCGCCGCCGTTGGCCAGCGTGGCCGAGACCATGGCGATCTGCAGCGGCGTCGCGGTGACCTCGAACTGGCCGATGCCCGACAGGGCCGTCTGCGGCTTGTCCATGCCGGACGGGTAGATGCTCTTGGAGGCCCGCACCGGCATGTCGAGCTTGTCGGTGTTGAAGCCGAACTTCTCCGCCATCGCCCGGACCTTGTCCTGGCCGAGGTCGACGGCGACCTTCCCGAAGACGTTGTTGCAGGAGTACTGGAGCGCGGTGCGCAGTGTGGCGTTCTCGCAGGGGGCCGAGGCGCTCTCGTTCTCCAGGTTCCGGCTGGTGTCGGGCAGCGGGTACGGATTGGGGCTGTCCGTGGGCACGTCGACCGAGCTGTACAGCCCGTCCTCCAGGGCAGCGGCCGCCACCACCAGCTTGAACGTCGAACCGGGCGCGAGCGGCTGCCGCAGCGCACGGTTGACCGTCGGCTTGTCCTTGTCGTCCAGCAGCTTCTTCCAGGCGTCGCCGTCCCCCGTCCCGCTGATCTTCGACGGGTCGTACGAGGGGGTGGAGACCACGCCCAGGACCCTGCCGGTCTTCGGATCGATCGCGACCGCCGCGCCCTTGTCGTTGCCGAGCGCCTCGTACGCCGCCTTCTGCACGGCGGGGTCGATCGTGGTCAGGACGTTGCCGGGGGCCGCCTGCTTGCCCGTCAGCACGTCCATGGGGTTCTTCAGCCGGTTGTCGGTGCCGTCCAGCACATGGCTGTAGATCCCTTCGAGCTGCGTGGCGCCGTACGCCTGCGAGCTGTAGCCGGTGACGGCCGCGTAGAGCTCGCCCTGCGTGTAGGTGCGCTTGTACGCGAGGTCGCTGCCCACCGTCCTCTTCGATCCGGTGACCGGGTTCCCGGCCACGATGATGTCGCCGAGCGGCTGCGCGTACTGCGCGATGGTCTTCCGCCGGTTGTGGTCGTCGTCTGCGAGCGCTCGTGCCTGGTACGCCTGCACCCAGGTCGCCCGAATCAGCAGGGCGAGGACCAGCAGCAGGCAGAAGACCGAGGTGCGCCTGATCGTCTTGTTCATCCCTTCAAAGGACGAGCCGGGCGCGGCGTGGGTTTCCGGTTGTACCGTTTCTCACCCATTCCTCATGATCGGCCGGGGGGTGCGGCGGTGTCCGAGGTGTGCCCACAGGGGCCGGGAGATCACGGACCCCGATCGGCGGCGGCGTCCCCCTCCGCCGCGTGGCGGGCGGACCGTCGCCGCGTCACCCCGGCAGGGTGAACAGCAGCTCGTCGGTCTCCTCGCCGCGGACGTGCGAGAAACCGTGGTCCTCGCCGGTGACGGCGAACCCGCACTTCTCCAGCACCCGGCGCGAACCGGTGTTGTCGGCCGCGGCCCGTGCGTGCAGCGGGCGTTCCGGTACGGCGTCGAGCAGCGCGCGCAGCGCGGCCGTCGCGATCCCGCGGCCCCAGTGCGCCCGGTCGATCCAGTAGGTGACCTGGCGGTCGCCCGGCGGTCCGTACACCCCGGCGTTGCCGACCACCACGCCGTCCACGACCACCGTCCGTATCACGACGGACCCGTCGGCCAGGATCCTTCGCCAGTGGGCGTCGAACGCACGCCGGTCGGTGGGGTCCTCGCTGGTGAAGGCCGCCGTCCTGACCGACTCCGGGTCGGACATGAAGGCGAAGAACAGCGGCAGATCCCCGTCGCACACCTCGCGCAGTGCCACTCGCATGATTCAGAGCCTGCGGGTGGCCAGCGTCAGCCGGTCCCGCGCGTCGAACAGCGCGTCCTTCACCATCTGCTCGTGCGCGGGCGTGAGCCGGGCCACCGGCACCGAGCAGCTGATGGCGTCGCGGGCGGGGGTGCGGTACGGGATGGCCACGCCGAAGCAGCGCAGACCGAGGGTGTTCTCCTCGCGGTCCACCGCGTAGCCCTGCTCGCGGATGAGGTGCAGCTCCTCGATGAGCTTCTCGCGGTCGGTGATGGTGTGTTCGGTCAGCGCGGGCAGGGTCTCCGGGAGCATCTTGCGGACCTGCTCGTCGCTGTGGGTGGCCAGGAGCGCCTTGCCGAGCGAGGTGGAGTGGGCGGGCAGCCGACGGCCGACACGGGTGAAGGGGCGCAGATAGTGCTGGGACTGCCGGGTGGCGAGGTACACCACGTTCGTGCCGTCGAGGCGGGCCAGGTGGATGGTCTCCGTCGTGTCGTCGGAGAGCCGGTCCAGGGTCGGGCGGGAGGCCGCGACGACCTCGTCGCCGTCGATGTACGAGGTGCCGACCAGCAGGGCGCGTACGCCGATCCCGTACCGTGTGCCCGTCGCGTCGGTCTCCACCCAGCCCAGCTCGACCAGCGTGCGCAGCAGCATGTAGAGGCTCGACTTCGGGTAGCCGACGGCCTCCTGCACCGCCGCGAGCGAGTGCATGCCGGGCCGCCCGGCGAAGTATTCGAGCAGTTCCACCGTCCGCACGGCGGATTTGACCTGTGCCCCACCAGACTCGGCAGCCGACATCGCCCTACGCCCCTTCCAGCCCACTTACGAAACCCTGCGACTTCTTGACCTCAGTGACTTCTTGCCAACACTGAACGCCCGGAAATAGAGTCGCCCCATATTCACGATCGGGAACTCTGTTCAGAATACCGAACAACTTCTGATGTGTGGCAGCGGAGCGGAAGGAATCACGGTGGCAGCAGCACCAGTCTGGAGCGTCGACCCCCGCACCGGGAACCCGCGTGAGCAGGTTGCGGTGGAGGCTACAGCCGAGGAGGTCGACCGCGCGGTCCGGGCCGCCCACGCGGTACGCGAATCGCTCGCCGACCGCCCCCTGCGCGCCGCGTTCCTGCGCGCCGCGGCCGATCTGCTCACCGCGACCGGGGAGCACGTCATCGAGGCCGCCGACGCGGAGACCGCGCTCGGACCGGCCCGGCTCACCGGCGAACTCGCCCGAACCGCAGCCCAGTTGAGGGCATTCGCGGAGGTCGTCGACGAGGGCGCCTTCCTCGACATCCATATCGACCACGAGGACGCCACCCGCACCCCGCCCTGGCCCGACCTGCGCCGCTACAAGATCCCGCTCGGCGTCGTCGCCGTGTACGCGGCCAGCAACTTCCCGCTCGCCTTCTCCGTCCCCGGCGGCGACACCGCCAGCGCACTGGCGGCCGGCTGTCCGGTCGTCGTCAAGGCGCACCCCGACCACCCCGCCACCTCCGAACTGTGCGCCTCCCTCCTGCGCCGGGCGGCGGCGCAGGTCGGCCTGCCCGAGGACGTGCTGATCCTGGTGCACGGCTTCGAGGCAGGCGTCGAACTGATCAAGCACCCGCTCGTCGCCGCCGCCGGTTTCACCGGCTCCGTACGCGGCGGCCGTGCCCTGTTCGACGCGGCGGCGGCCCGTCCGGCACCGATCCCCTTCCACGGCGAGCTGGGCTCCCTCAACCCCGTCGTCGTCACGGAGGCGGCAGCCGCTGAACGCGGCGAGCAGATCGGCGCCGGGCTCGCCGGCTCGATGACCATGGGGGCGGGCCAGTTCTGCACCAAGCCCGGCTTCGTCCTGGCCCCGGCGGGCGAGCGGGGCGACCGGCTGCTGAAGTCGCTGACCGACGCCGTCAGCGACACCGAGGCCGCGGTGCTGCTCGACCACCGGATGCGTGACGCCTTCGTCGCGGGGGTACGGGAGCGGGCCGAACTCCCTGGTGTGGAGGCCCCGGTCACCCCCGGCTCGGGCGGCGACCACACCGTCTCGGCCGGTTTCCTCACCGTGCCGGCGCACCTGCTCGCCGCACCGGGCCCGCACGACGCGCTTCTGGAGGAGTGCTTCGGGCCGGTCACGGTCGTCGCCCGCTACGCATCCGAGGACGAGATCACCGCCGTCCTCTCCCGGCTCCCCGGCAACCTCACCGCCACCCTCCAGATCGCCACGGACGACGCCGACGCCGACGCCCCCGGACTTCTCGCGGCCCTCACGCCCCTGGCCGGCCGGGTCCTCGTCAACGGCTGGCCGACCGGTGTCGCCGTCGCCCCCGCCCAGCACCACGGCGGCCCCTACCCGGCCACCACCTCCACGTCCACCTCGGTCGGCGCCACCGCCGTCGAACGCTGGCTGCGCCCGGTCACCTACCAGACCACCCCCGAGGCCCTGCTCCCTCCGGAGCTCCGCGACAACAACCCCCTGAACCTGCCCCGTCGAGTGAACGGCCACCGCGCATGACCCCGCACCTTCCCGAACTCCCCTTTGAGCTGAGCCCGTTCGGACCCGAGGCCGACTGGACGTACGAGAACGGCACGCTGACCGGCCGGGCCGGAGCCCGCCAGGACCGGTTCGTACCACCCGGCGGCGAAGCCCTGGACTCCGTGAGCGACGCACCCCGCCTCCTCGGCACCGCACCCCGGGGCGACTTCCAGCTGCTCGCCCGGGTCGAGGTCGACTTCGCCGCGGCCTTCGACGCGGGGGTCCTCTACCTCCATGTCGGGGAACGGGAGTGGGCCAAGATCTGCCTGGAACTCTCCCCGGACCTGCCCACCGTCTGCACGGTCGTCACCCGCGGTCACTCCGACGACGTCAACTCCTTCGTCGTGGAAGGCAACAGCTGCTGGCTGCGCCTCAGTCGCACGGGCGACGCGTTCGCCTTCCACGCCTCGGCCGACGGCGAGAAGTGGACCTTCGTCCGTGTCTTCGCCCTCGGCGAGCCGGAGCGCGCGGCCGAGGCGTCGGTCGGCTTCCTGGTCCAGTCGCCGACGGGCGAGGGCTGCGAGGCATCATTCGACCGGATCGCGTTCCATGCGACGGGACTTGAGGATCTGCGCGACGGGAGCTGAGTTCTCCCGAACATTCTTCGAGCCATCGAATGAATGAGCGTACGTACTCACTGGAAACGAGTACCGGCCCCCAACCCTCCGGCCTCCGCGGAGGGTTGGGTGGAGGGCATGAACGCCACACCCTCCTGCACCGAGGTCCGCACGGCCGACGCCGAACCCGCCGACCATGAACGCACGGACCGCAATACCCGCGCGGCCTCCTGGATCGCCCTGTGCATGCTCGTGCCCGTGCTGATCGGTTGCGGCCTCTTCGTGCTGAGCACGACCCGGGCGTCCGGCTGTGTGACGTACGGCGTGGACTGCGCCAACGTCCCCCGGGGCTGGATCCCCGGGAGTTTCGTGGCGGCGATCGTGCTCGGCATCGCGGCGGTCGCGTGGCCGAGAAGGTGGCTGCCGTTCGTCCGCGCACGCTCCTGGCTGCTGGTCCTGCACATCGTGGCGCAGTGCATGACGGCATTGCTGATCCTCAGTTACGCCTGACCTCCCAGTGGTCCGACAGGCCGTGCCGGCCCCGGCGGCTCCGTCCGCGGGGATGCCTGTGCCGTGCTGTGCGGCCTGTGGCCGGGCGACCAGCCGGGCGGCGCCGTCCACTCGATGCCCATGCGGACGCTCGGATCCCGTGGCCGGAACCGGGCGATGTCCGAGCCCGCTGGTAGCGTGCCGCGTCCAGCCGGAAAGATCACGGGAGGACGGCAGCTGTGCAGGAAGTGACGCGCCATGAGGTCGGCGGACAGCGGATGGACCAGGCGCTCGACGACATCCGCCCGCGAACCCGGGGGCGGTGGCACGGGATGCGTTACGACGACGCGTCCCCGGAGAAGCTGCAGGAGATGCGTGACGAACTCCTCGACCACATAGCCGCCCGCACCGTGGCGGAACCGGTGCTCGACGAGCAGGCGCACACGGCACTGCGGACCGCGGCGGAATGCTCCCTGGGCGTGTTGAGCATCGGCTGCTTCCCCGAGGGTGACCAGGAGATCGTCTTCCCGCTCATCGACGAGGGGCTCAGCAGCGAGAACATCGCTTTCGGCGACATCGTCGAGCACGCCCCCACGGCCAGGACATGGATCGAAACGTTTGAGATGTGTCTGGTCAGCGGCCTGGTGTGGGACTGGCAGCGGGTGATCGGCCTGCTGCTGCGGGACGACTACGCACCCGCGATCCGGGAGGGAGTGCCGTACTCGAAGCTGACCTCGACGTCGGATCCGGCGGACCTCGCGGCGATGGACGCACTGTGCGGCTACCTGACCGAGTCCCGCGGGCACCTGCCCCGTGACTGGCCCACGGTGACCTTGTGCAAGCCGGACGCCGACGAGCGCGCCGGGGCGGCCCGGCAACTCGACGCGGCCGGCCCCATGACACCGGACCAGCGCCTCCTTCGTGTGCTCCTCGACGACGATCAGCACGCCTTCGAGCAGGCCCTCGTGGCCCGGCTCATCGAGCACCGGGAGAGTACGGGCCCCGATCCCGCCCCCAGGACCCTTCTGCCGCTCGGCGCCCTTGCCGTGGCCGCCCTCGCGGTCCAGGCGCACGGGTGGGAGCTGGGCGTCCGGTCCGGTTATCTGCCGCACGGCATGCTGGGTTCCCCGAAGGCGCTGCAGCGGGCGGCGGACTCCGAGGTGAACGACCTGGGCCTTTGGACCGCCAAGTAGGACAGGACCAGGGCCTCGGCCACTCGGCCGAGGCCACAAAAAACGCCGGTGGCTACCGAGACTTCTCCCACGCGGTCCGGGTGAGTTCGTATTCGACCTCGCCGTGCTCGGAACCCTCGATCGCCTCCGGCCAGTCCCCGGTGAAGTTCCGGACGAAGGACAGGCCCGACTTCTCCATGACGCGGCGGGAGCGGGCGTTGACGGCCATGGTGTTCGCCGTGACCCGCTCGACCCCCAGTTCCGTGAACCCCTTGTGGATCAGGGCCCGGGATCCCTCGGTGGCACAGCCCCGCCCCCACGCCGTCCGGTTCAGCCGATAGCCGAGTTCGACGACGGCGGGGCTGTCCTGTCGCAGCGGCCGGAACTCGAACCAGCCCAGGAAGGCGCCGGTGGCCCTGTCCTGCGCGGCCCAGTAGCCGCGGGCCCCCCAGCAGGGGTGGTCGAGCAGGAGCCGGGGCAGGGTCCGCTCTTGGATGGCCTCACGGCTGGTGGGACGGCCGCCGTTGATGAAGCGCATGACCTCGGGATCGCTGTCCAGCGCGACCAGGTGGTCGGTGTCGGCCGTCGTGAACTCGCGCAGGACGAGCCGGTCGGTCTCCAGGAAGATGGGCATGCCGCGATCTTCACCACGGACGGGCCCGGCCGCCACCGGATTTCCTGTCGGCGGGCGACGGCCCGTGGATGAACGCCCGGCGTCGTGCGACCGGCACCGGGCGGTCCCGACGCTCAGGCCCCGGCCGCGTACCGCACGAAGTGTGCCCAGCCGGTGCGGTCGAGTGTGAGGTGGGGGAGGGTCGTGTCTTTGGAGTCGCGGATGCGGACCGTCTGTCCGGCGACGGATACCTCGACGCACTCGCCGCCCTCGTTGGAGCTGTAGCTGCTCTTGAACCACGAGTTGTCTGTCGACCTCTGAACGCGGACGTCGGGCTTCATTGGTCTTTCAGCAACCTTTCGATGAGCGCCGAGGACTTGCGCGGTGTGAGTGCCTGGGACCGGATGCATCCGTATCGTGACGCCAGGATACGGACCTCCTCCGGGTCGGTGATCAGCCGACTGATGTTCTGCACCTCAAGGTAACCGACCTGGGGTTTGCGCGCCGGAGTGAGGAGGATGAACGGGCCGCCCAGACCGGCGTGTTCAGAGTGCTCCAAGGGCATGACCTGAAGCTCGACGTTGCGCAGCTTGCTCAGCCTGATCAGCTCGTCGAGCTGTTCCTTGTGAACGTCCCGTTCACCGATCGGGCGTCGCAGGACAGCCTCCTCGATGACGCAGTTCACCATCGGAACTGGTCGCTTCGTCAGCACCACCTGCCGTGCCAGGCGTGCCGCGACCCGTTGCTCGATCAGGTCGTCGTCCAGTAGCGGCTTGCGCATGGCATACAGGGCACGAGCATGAGCCTCGGTCTGGAACAGGCCGGGTACCGTGTGGTTGCTGTAGTACGAGAGCTCGACGGCATCCGCCTCCAGCTTCGCGTAGTCCTTGAACCACGCCGGATGCTTCACCCGGGCCCGCGCCTTCGCCCGTGCCACCTGCTCCTTCGCCGCCCGCAGCAGGCCGCCCGCCGCCAGCAGGTCGTCCGCCGCGTCCAGGAATTCGGGCTGCGGCGTCCTGCGTCCCCGTTCCAGCGAACGGATCAGGTCCTCGCTGTATCCGAGCCGGTCGCCCAGCTCGCGCTGGGTGAGCCCGGACCGCTCGCGCAGCAGCCGGAGCTGGCTGCCGATCACGTGGAACAGGTCCGCGGCCTCCTCCGAGTCGTCGTTGTCACCGATCGCACCGTCCAGCTCCATCGCTGCCCGCCTTCGCTCCATGGGGCCGACCGCGTTCGTCGCCCCGGTACGGGGGACAACCGGTACCGGTCGCCGCAAGTAGCGGTACACGCACGCTACGTACCGCTGTCGTTGCTGGTCAGCGTACGGTCGCTTGGCCACGCTGAGTGCCGTGACGAGCGAATCCGTAGAGATCGAAATTCCGCAACCGGCCGCCTCCGCACCGCAGTTCACCCAGCTGTTCAGTGCCACCCGCCGGGGTGCCCGACTTGCCCGCCTGCTTGCCGTGGAACAACTGGCGGCGTGGGGATGGCCGCGTGACGGCGAGCGCACCGACGCGGCCGCGCTGGTCGTCGCCGAACTGGCGGCGAACGCGGTCACGCACGGGCGGCTGGACGGGCGGGGATTCCGCCTCGGGCTCGCCCTCCTCCCGGCCAGCCGGTTGCGGATCGAGGTCACCGACCCGCGTGGCGAACGGCTTCTCCCCGCCGAGCAGCGGGAAGCGGTCGAAGGAGGCCGGGGGCTGGTCATCGTCGGCGCTCTCGCCGCGGACTGGGGCGTGCGACCGTCCCCGCCGTCCGGGAAGACGGTCTGGGCCGAGATCTCCGTGCGGCGCCCCGATGGCCGTTAGGGAGTGTTCCTGGTTCAGATCAAGGTGTGAGGTCTGAGGTCCGGCTCGAAGAGGTTGCTGTTGGCGGTGACGGTGTGGGCATGCGGAATTTGGGGTGCCGGAACCGGGCGCGCATCCCTACCCTCGGCCCCATGCGCCACGGATCCGCCCTGCTGAACGTCATCGATGTGGAAGCCACCTGCTGGGACGGACAGCCGCCGCCCGGCTCTGTGAACGAGATCATCGAAATCGGTCTCACCGTCGTGGACGTGTCAGAACGGCGCCGCGTGTCCCGGCACCGGGTCCTGGTCCGCCCCGCCCGGTCGGCGGTGAGCGACTTCTGCGCCGAACTGACCGGACTGACGCAAGCCGAGGTGGAACGGGGCGTCACCTTCGCCGAGGCATGCCGGATCCTCGTCGAGGAGTACGAGGCCGGTGAGCGCCCCTGGGCGAGCTGGGGCGAGTACGACCGTCGGCAATTCGCTCGGCAGAGCCGGGCCGACGGGGTGGCGTACCCGTTCGGCCATCCGACGGAGCGCACCCACACCAACGCCAAGGCCGTATTCGCCGCGGCCTACGGGCTGCGCAAGAAGCCCGGCATGGACCATGCCCTGCAGATCGCCGGACTGTCGCTTGAGGGACGCCATCACCGCGGCGAGGACGACGCGTGGAACATCGCCGCACTCGTCCTCGATCTGTTGGGCCGTGGGGCTTGGCCGGTCACGGCCGCAGTCGCCTGGTCCAGGTCCTCTCTCCCGGATCTCGCTCGCCGCGCGACGCCGGGTATCCCTCCCCTAACCCCTAGGGGCGGGGGATCCGCGCGCTGATCCGACAAGCCCGGAAGACAGGGAGGCCGGCGCTGCGGCCGCCCGTGCCGTCGCCGCGCTGCGGGCCGGGGTCCACGGCGTGACTGCCGGCAGCCGGCCGATCGGCCGCCCACCCGGAGAGATGAACGGCAAGGAGCAGGACTCCAGCAGGACGGCGGCGCGTCGTCCTACTCCACAAGTTGGATCACGAGCCCATCCCCGCGCCGTACAGGCACGAATGGGAGCGAACAGAGACTGGAGGCAATCCGAGACACTGATTCTGTACAGAGGACTGGCATGGCTCTGCGAGGCGCCCGAACGATTTCCGTGCTGACGGTCGGCGCGGTGACGACCGTGATGGCAGCGCTCACCCCCGTGACGGCGTTCGCGGCAGGGGATCCGCTCCAGCAGTACGCGCAGCAGAAGCTCCGTTGGGCACGCTGCGACACGGGCCAGCCGGCGGCCCTGGAGTGCGCGAAGGTCAAGGTGCCGCTGGACTACAGCACCCCCGGGGGCCGGAAGATCGACCTCGCGATATCGCGGATCAAGGCGGGCAGCGCGAAGGAGCGGCACGGCGTGCTGCTGATGAATCCCGGGGGACCGGGCGTTCCGGGGCTGACCATGCCCGCGGAGATGGAGTCGCTGCTGCCGGCGGAGGTACGAGAGCGGTTCGACCTGATCGGCTTCGACCCGCGCGGGGTCGGGCAGAGTGCGCCGATCGGCTGCGGCCTGACGGACGACGAACAGACCTTCCAGCACCCCTACACCGCACGGACGTTCGCGAAGGACGTGGCCCGGGCCCGGACGGTGGCCGACAAGTGCTGGGCCAAGGCGGGGGACGTGCTGCCGCACATCACCACCCGCAACACGGCACGGGACATGGACGTCGTCCGGGCGGCACTGGGAGAGAAGAAGATCTCCTACTTCGGGTACTCGTACGGCACCTACCTGGGCGCCGTCTACACGCAGATGTTCCCCCAGCGCTCGGACCGGTTCGTGCTCGACAGCGCGCTCGATCCGACGCTCGCGTGGCGAGGGATGTTCCGGGGATGGCCGGCCGGGGCCGAACTCGCCTTCACCCGGTGGACCGAGTGGGCCGCCGCACGCAACGCCACGTACGGGCTGGGCCCGACTCCGGCGGAGGTCCGGAAGACGTACTGGGAGCTCATCGCCCGTGCCGACCGCACGCCCGTCCCGACGGAGGGCGGGGCGCTCAGCGGCGGCGCCATCCGTTCCGCGTACAACGCGTTCGTCCACGTCGAGAGCGTCACCCCGTGGATCGTCGGGTTGAAGGCTGCGGCCGAGGGCGGACCGCCCGCGCCGACCGCGTCGGCGGTGTCGGCCGCATCGGCGGCCCCCGACTCCGCCCCGGTCCGGTCCGCCGATGCGGGGGCGTTCACTGCGGACGTTCCGGCGGACAACCAGTCCGCCGTCGTGTGGAGCGTCTTCTGCGGCGACACCCGCAGCTGGCCGCGCAGCCCCGAGCAGTACCGCCGGGACGTGATCCGAGACCGAGCCACGTACCCGCTGGCCGGCGACCTGGGGGCCAACATTCAGCCGTGCGCGTTCTGGAAGTCGGCGGCAAGCGAGCCGGCCACCGTGGTGAACAACGACGTCAACGCGCTGATCGTGCAGAACCAGTGGGACCCGCAGGCGACGCTGGCCATGGCGCAGGGCATGCGTCGGGCGCTGCACGGTGCGCGGATGATCACGGTGGCCGGCGGTGAGGGACACGGCGTGGTGGTGGCCGGCCCGTCCTGTGCGGACGCCGGCGTCACGCGGTACCTGACCACGGGCCGGCTGCCCGCGAGGGACCTGACCTGCGCCAGCCAGTGACCTGAGCCGGAGATGCCGATCTCCGCGACCTCGCGGACGAGCCCATGCCGCCGCTGTACCGGGCACTGTGCGACCGGGACTGTCTCGGTGATCTGGCGGTGTGGGGGCCGGTGGCCGGCCGGTGGGTGGCGGTTTCCCTCAACCAGAGCGACGGCGACGCACCGATGGTCATCGTGGCCGTGGTCGCCGACCGCCCGGTCGTCGAGCTCGACGACCGGAGCACCCCGGCGGGGGAGCCGTCGCACGCGGGCGGGGAATGAGGAAGTCCGCTCCCGCGTTGAGCATCGGGAGCGGAGGGTGGCTCTGTGCCGCCCCGGCCGTAGTGACGAGAACACGGAGAGAAGAAGAGACATGCGCGTCGAGATCTGGAGCGACATCGCCTGCCCCTGGTGCTACATAGGCAAGGCCCGCTTCGAGAAGGGCCTGGCGGGGTTCGCCCACCGCGACGAGGTCGAGGTCGTGCACCGGTCCTTCGAGCTCGACCCGGGGCACGCCAAGGGCGACACCGCGCAGGTGATCGACATGCTGGCGCGGAAGTACGGGCGCACCCGTGAAGAGGCGCAGGCCATGGAGGCGAACGTCGCGGCCAACGCGCAGGCCGAAGGGCTCGGCTACCTCACCGAGGGCCGTGACCACGGCAACACCTTCGACATCCACCGGCTGCTCCACCTGGCCAAGGCCCGCGGCCGTCAGGACGAGCTGCTGGGCCTCGCCTACCGGGCGAACTTCGCCGAGGAGCGTTCCGTCTACGACGGTGACGTGCTGGTCGAGCTGGCCGTCGAGGCCGGGCTCGACGCCGACGAGGCACGCGCCGTCCTCGCCGACCCGGAGGCGTACGCCGCCGAGGTGCGGGCCGATGAGCGCGAGGCGTCCGAGCTGGGGGCGAACGCGGTGCCGTTCTTCGTGTTCGACCGGCGGTACGGGATCTCCGGCGGCCAGCCCGCCGAGGTCTTCGCCCAGGCGCTCGAACAGGCGTGGAAGGACCGGCCGCTGACCGTGATCGGCGGCGACGCCGCGGCCTGCGACGCCGATGGCGCCTGCGAGGTCCCGCAGGGAAACGGCGCCTGAGAGCCTGCGGGCAGACGGTAGCGGTTGCCCGGTGCGGCGGGGGCGTCCGAGCGGATCCGCGAGCCGGGCCGTGTGGTTGCCCGCAGGGCCCCGTGGGCGGGCGGTGGCGTCGCCTGCGCGGCCCGTACGCCGGCGCGACGCCCGACGGTCCGTCCTGAGCCGCACGCATAAGCATTACTTGGGTGCACCCCTTGTTTTGTGGTGATTGACGATGGATCAAGGGGGCTCCAGGCTGGGCTCATGGAGACTACTTCGCTCAGCCGTGCGGTGGACGACGAGTTCGCACCGGAGACCACCTACCTCAACACCTCCAGCTGCGGGCTGCTGCCCCGGCGCACGGTGGCGGCGGTCGGGGCGCTCGCCGGGGCGCTCGCCACGGGGCGCAGGAACGGTTCCGGTGACTTCGAGGCGGTGGACGCCGCCCGTGCCGGGTTCGCCGGCCTCGCCGGAGTCGACGCCGACCGGGTCGCCACCGGCAGCTCGGTCTCCGTACACGTCGGGCTGATCGCGGCCTCGCTGCCGCCGGGGTCCGAAGTCGTGGCGCCCGAGGGGGAGTTCAGCTCCGTCGTCAGTCCGTTCGCGGTGCGCGGCGATCTCAGGATGCGCTATGTCCCGCTGGACGGGCTGGCCGAAGCGGTACGGCCCGGCACCGCGCTGGTCGCCTTCTCCTCCGTGCAGTCCGCCGACGGCCGGATCGCCGATCTGGACGCGGTACGCGAAGCGGCCGCCGCCCACGGCGCCCGGACACTGCTCGACGCCACCCAGTCGGCCGGCTGGCTTCCGCTGGACGCCGGGGCGTACGACTACACGGTCACCGGCGGCTTCAAGTTCCTGCTCTGTCCGCGGGGCGTGTCGTTCCTCACCGTCACCGAGGAGGCCCAGCGCAGCCTGCCGACCGTCTTCGCCGCGTGGGTCGCCTCCGACGACCCCTGGAACAGCACGTACGGCCCGGTCGGGCGGCTCGCCCCGAGCGCCCGCCGCTACGACGAGCCGCCCGCCTTCCTCTCGTACCACGGCGCCGAGCGCTCGCTCGCACTGCTGGGCGAGGTCGGGATCGACGCCGTCCATGCCCACGCCACCGGTCTCGCGGGCCGCATGCGGGCGGGACTGGCCGGAATGGGGCACGAGGCGGTGCCGGGGGAGTCGGCGATCGTCGCCGTGCCCGGACTCGGCGGGCGGGCGCCGGAGCTGGCGAGGGCCGGAGTGGTGGCCTCGGACCGGGCGGGGAGTCTGCGCGCGGCCTTCCACCTGTACAACACGGAGGCGGATGTCGACCGGGCCCTGGACGTGCTCTCGGGCTGAGCCCGCCCGGATGCCGGGGGATCAGCGGCGCTCGGGGCAGTCCGCGGTCTCCTGGCAGAGGTTCGCCTCGACCTTGCCGAGCAGCCGCGCCAACTCCTCGCGCTCGGCCGTGTCCAGTCCGGCGAGGGTGTGCTCCTCCAGATTCGTCCAGGCCCGCTGGACGGCGGTGTGCAGCGCACAGCTGTCGTCGGTGGCCTCGACCAGGACGGCCCGGCGGTCGTCCGGGTCGGGGCAGCGGCGGACGTGCCCGGTCTGTTCGAGGCGCTGGAGCATCTTGGTGACGGTGGACGGGTCGAGGTCCACGGCCTTGATCAGCTCGGACTGGCGCACCGCACCCGCGTCCCACAGGTACATCATCAGGAACTCCTGGCCGGGGTAGAGCCCGAGCCCCTTGAGCAGTTTGCCCGCGGCGATCCGGTGCAGCCGGGCGACCCGTGAGACGGCATGGCTGACGGGACCGCCGAGGGCGGCGCTCGGCAGGTCGGTACAGGCGGGATCGGCCTTCATCGGTACTCCTCGGGATGGTGCCGGGCCGACGCTCCCGGCGGTGCGGGGCGGGCCGGAAGCGCGGATCCGGGCGCTTTCTGCGAACTTTACCTTGGTCGGCCAATTAATGGGCTACAGTGACGCACACGGAAAATAGTTGGCCGACCATATAATTTTCTGGGAGCTCTCATGACCACCGCTTTCGACCCGATCGACCTGTCCGGCACCCAGCTCACCAACCGCATAGCGATGGCTCCGATGACCCGCAGCCGGGCCGGTGAGGGCGGTACCGCCACGGATCTCGTCGTCGAGTACTACGCCCAGCGCGCGTCGGCGGGCCTGATCATCACGGAGGGCATCCAGCCGTCGGTGGTGGGGCAGGGCTACCCCGACACCCCGGGACTGCACAGCGCGGAGCAGATCGCGTCCTGGCGCAAGGTCACCGACGCGGTGCACGCGGCGGGCGGCCGGATCTTCGCCCAGCTCATGCATGCGGGCCGGATCGGCCACCCGGTCCTGCTGCCGGACGGACTCACCCCGGTCAGCGCCTCCGCGGTCAAGCCCGCCGGTCAGCTCTACACCGGCGCGGGACTGGAGGACTTCACCACCCCGCGCGAGCTGACCGGCGACGAAGTGCGGCAGACCATCGGCGACTACGCGACGGCCGCCCGCAACGCGATCGACGCCGGCTTCGACGGGGTCGAGCTGCACGGCGCCAACGGCTACCTCATCCACCAGTTCCTCTCGCCCAACACCAACCTGCGCGACGACGAGTGGGGCGGCTCCGAGGAGGCCCGCATCCGGTTCGCCGTCGAGGTGGTCAAGGCCGTCGCCGCCGAGATCGGCGCGGAGCGGACCGGGCTGCGCATCTCGCCCGGAAACACGTACAACGACATCGACGAGCCCGTGCTGGACTCCGTCTACACCGCGCTGGTGCGGGAGATCGAGCCGCTCGGCCTCGCCTATCTGCACGTCCTGGAGGCGGCGGAGATCCGCGAGCTGACCCTCGCGCTGCGCAAGCAGTTCTCCGGCACGTTCATTCTCAACGTGCTGACGGACGGGCCGACCGGGCCGGACGACCACTCGGTGATCGACGACGGGATCGCCGACATCATCTCCTACGGCGCCCTGTTCATCGCCAACCCGGACCTGCCCGCCCGACTGAAGGCCGGCGGCCCGTTCAACACCCCGGACCCGTCGACCTTCTTCGGCGGGGACGCGAAGGGGTACATCGACTACCCGTCCCTGGACGCCGATCGGTCCTGAGGCCGGGAGGCGCTCCAGGACCCTTCGACCGGGTCGGGCCGGATCGGGGAGACGGCGCACGCGAGCCGGGCACGATCCCGACGAGAGGTCCCGGGGCGGCCGTCCAGGCCGCCCCGGGCTCCCGTCACTCCCGGCCGGGCTCGTCCAGCGGCGCGCTGTGCCACTTCCACGACGTGACCCGCGGCCGGCCGGGCAGCTCGGCGCGGCCGGTGGCCCAGAGCAGGACGGCCCACCGGTCGGCGTCCTTCGGCGCGTCCGGGAACAGCCGGGCCAGCACCCGGTCGCAGAGGTCGGCGGGCGGTGCCCAGGCGATGTCCAGGCTCGCGGCGAGGTCCTGCGTGTGCACCAGGGTCTCCACGATGCCCATGGCGGCGAAGCCCTCCGGGTCGGACACCCCGTAGGAGTGGTACGAGCGGACCTCCGGCGAGGCCGTCCGCACCATCGCCGTGAGCAGCGCGCCGTTCGCCTCCAGCGTCTGGAGCAGTCCGGCCGGTCCGGCCGACGGGTCCGCGAAGACCGCGTTCGCCGGACCGCCCTCGCGAGTGGCGCCCCAGCGGTACGGCATGTACGCGTCCAGCGCCGGCCGCCGCGGGCCCAGCTGGGTGGCGTAGGAGAAGAGGTCGTCGCTCAGGTGCTCCGCGGTCTCCCAGCAGTTCCACTCCAACGACCCGGCCGGGACCAGCCAGTCGTCCACCGGGGACTCCCGGAGCGCGTCGACCGCGAGACGGACCGCGGTGGTCACGTCGTCCGCGGTGACCGGCAGCCGGGTTCCGGTGAGCGACGCCCGCTCCGCCGCGCTGCACTCGACGCAGAACTCGTTGCCCTCCGGGTCGGCCAGCGTCGCCCAGCCCCGGCCGTCGGGCTTGCGGTGGTCGGCCACAAGAGCGGCGCCCAGGCCCAGCAGCCGCTCCACCTCCTCGTCGCGGGTGCGGTCCTGCGGCTGTATGTCCAGGTGCAGACGGTTCTTGGTGCCCTTGGGCTCCGGCACGGTGATGAACAGCAGCGCGGCGCCGGGAGCCTCCACGAGAGCCTCGGGATCGCCGGGGGCGTCCTCGTCGGAGAGCGGGGCATCGAGTACGCGGGACCAGAAGCCGGCGAGCTCGTAGGCGTCGGCGCAGTCGATCGTGATGTGACGGACGAGTGAAGTCATGGGCCCCACTCTTGCCGCAGGCAGCCGCCGCGGTCCACCGAGTTCGGAGCGGAGCGGGGTGGGGCGACGGGCGCCGCCCCACCCCGCTCCAGCCCTCACCTCACCTCACCGGCGTGAAGTCCCGCGCCCCGATGAACTCCGGACGCCGCGCCGGAGCCGCGAAAGGCTCCTCGGCGGCGTTCTCCACGCTGTTGAAGACGATGAAGACATTGCTGCGCGGATAGGGGGTGATGTTGTCCCCCGAGCCGTGCATGCAGTTGCAGTCGAACCAGGTGGCCGAACCCGGCCTGCCCGTGAAGAGCTTGATGCCGTGCCGGTCCGCCAGCTTCGTCAGCGCCTCGTCGGACGGGGTGCCGGCGTCCTGCATCTTCAGGGACTTCTTGTAGTTGTCCTTCGGCGTCCCGCCCGCACAGCCGAGGAACGACTTGTGCGAACCGGGCATGATCATCAGCCCGCCGTTGGTGTCGTGGTTCTCGGTCAGAGCGATCGACACGGACACCGCCCGCATGTTCGGCAGACCGTCCTCGGCGTGCCAGGTCTCGAAGTCCGAGTGCCAGTAGAAGCCCGAAGCACCGAAGCCGGGCTTGACGTTGATCCGGGACTGGTGGACGTACACGTCCGAGCCGAGGATCTGCCGGGCCCGGCCCACCACGCGCTCGTCGCCGACCAGCCGGGCGAAGACCTCGCTGATCCGGTGGACGTCGAAGACCGACCGCACCTTCTGCGACTTCGGCTCCACGATCGAGCGCTCGTCGGCCCGCACCGCCGGATCGGCGATCAGCCGCTCCAGTTCGGCGTGGTGGACGGCGACCTCGTCCGGCGTGATCAACTGGTCGACGGTGAGGAACCCGTCGCGCTCGAAGCCCTGCAGGTCCTTCACGGAAACCGGCCCCGGGGCTCCGGGCGGGGACCAGATGACCGGGTCCTGGCGGGGAGTGGTCATCTCGGCCGCACCGCGTGTGGGGTACAGATCGGCGCGTACATCGGTGGTCATGGTTCAGCCCTCCTCGGTCAGCAGGGGATAGACACCGTTCTCGTCGTGTTCCTCCCGTCCGGTGACCGGAGGGTTGAAGACGCAGACGCAGCGGAAGTCGGTCTTCGGCCGCATGGTGTGGTGCTCATGGCCGTCCAGCAGGTACATCGTGCCGGGGGTGATCCAGTGCTTCTCGCCGGTCTCGTCATTGGTGAGCTCGGCCTCGCCCTCGACGCACAGCACGGCCTCGATGTGGTTCGCGTACCACATCGACGTCTCGGTGCCCGCGTACATCGTGGTCTCGTGGAGCGAGAAGCCCACCTTCTCCTGGGCGAGCACGATGCGCTTGCTCTCCCAGGTTCCGGAAGCGGCCTTCACATGCCGGTCGGTGTTCTCGATGTCACTGAACGATCGGACGATCACGGTGGGTCGGTGCCTTTCTCTCTGTGGCGGTGCTCGTGGTTCGTACCTGTCCGGGACGGGAGGGCCCGGACAGGTGGTCAGGTGGTCTCGCGGACCGCGCGGGCCAGCGTCCGCAGGCCCTCGTCCAGCTCCTCGGGAGTGGTGGTAAGCGGCGGCAGCAGCTTCACGACCTCGCTCCGCGGACCGGAGGTCTCGACCAGGAGACCCAGCTCGAAGGCGCGGGCGCAGATGGCGGCGGCGCGCGACGTGTCGGTGAACTCCACGCCCCAGACCAGGCCGCGGCCCCGGAACCGCGCGCCCAGCCGGGTGTGTTCGTCGCAGATCGCGAGCAGCGCCTGCTCGATCTGCTCGCCCCTGGTCAGGGTCTGCTTCTCCATCTGCCCGTCCGCCCAGTAGGCGTCCAGCGCGGCGGCGGCCGTGACGAACGCCGGGTTGTTGCCGCGGAAGGTGCCGTTGTGCTCGCCCGGTCCCCAGATGTCCAGCTCCGGCTTGAACAGGCAGAGCGACATGGGCAGTCCGTAGCCGCTGATGGACTTCGACAGGGTGACGATGTCGGGGGTGACACCGGCCTCCTCGAACGAGAAGAACGCCCCTGTGCGCCCGCAGCCCATCTGGATGTCGTCGACAATCAGGAGCATGTCGCGGCGGTGGCACAGATCGGCGAGCGCCCGCAGCCACTCGGGGCGCGCCACATTGATGCCGCCCTCGCCCTGCACCGTCTCGACGATCACGGCGGCGGGCTTGTTGAGACCGGACCCCTGGTCCTCCAGGAGCCGTTCGAACCAGAGGAAGTCGGGCACTCTGCCGTCGAGGTAGTTGTCGAAGGGCATCGGGGTGCCGTGCACCAGCGGGATACCTGCCCCGGCCCGTTTGAAGGCGTTGCCGGTGACGGCCAGCGAGCCCAGCGACATGCCGTGGAAGGCGTTGGTGAACGAGACGATCGACTCGCGCCCCTTCACCTTGCGGGCCAGCTTCAGAGCCGCCTCGACGGCGTTGGTGCCGGTCGGGCCGGGGAACATCACCTTGTACGGGAGGTCGCGCGGGCGCAGCACGTTGTTCTGGAAGGACTCCAGGAAGGCGCGCTTGGCGGTGGTGGCCATGTCGAGGCCGTGGGTGATGCCGTCGCGCTCGATGTAGTCGATCAGTGCGCGTTTCAGCACGGGGTTGTTGTGGCCGTAGTTGAGAGAGCCCGCGCCGGCGAAGAAGTCGAGGTAGCCGTGGCCGTCCTCGTCGGTCAGACGGGAGCCCTGCGCACGGTCGAACACCGCGGGCCAGCCGCGGCAGTAGCTCCGTACCTCCGACTCCAGGGTCTCGAAGACACTCAGTGCGGGCGGGGTGATGGTCACAGGGAATCTCCTGCTTGAGGGGGGTGTGACGGACGACGGTGCAGGGGTGCGGGGGTGCTCGGGAACGGAGCGGCCGGGGCGGGCGGACACGGTGGCGGCCGACGCGCCCGGAGACGGAACGGCGGACGCGCTCAGGTGTGGAACGGGCCGATGCGGTACAGCACTTCCGGCAGATGCGTTCCCTCGGGGAACAGTTCGCCCTCGAAGAGCACTTCGCGTTCCAGGGCGACGTCGTGGCGCTGCGCGTAGGAGGTGAACAGCCGGTCCGACGCGGTGTTGTCCGGGGTGACGGTCGTCTCGACCGAGGCCAGCCCCTGGGCGGCGGCGACCCGCGAGGTCAGTGCGTCCAGCAGCTTTCCCGCCAGTCCGGTCCCGCGGCGGCCGTGGTCGACGGCCACCTGCCAGACGACGAGCGTCCCGGGGCGGTCCGGCCGGAGGTATCCCGTCACGAAGGCGATGGGTTCGCCGGTCTCGTCGCGGGCGACCACGGAGGTCTCCGCGAAGTCGCGGCACCACAGCAGGTAGCTGTACGAGGAGTTGAGGTCCAGGACCTCGGAGTCGCGGGCGATGCGCCAGATCGCGGCCCCGTCCTCCACTCGTGGGGTGTCGATGGTGAGAAATTCGCTTCGGGCACTTGCAAAATCTGCTGGTGCGGCGGTCATGTGAATTGAATTTACCCAGCAAATTGTCAAATTGCATCGAAGCAAGGGGTTGGGCGGGACGATCCGTCGTGTTATCACGCGGGCGCGTACGCCGGTGCGATCCGGCTGCGCTTTCTACCGTTTTGGCGTCTATTTATCCGGCATAACGGTCGCGCTGTGGAGTCGGTCACAAGGTCGTAACTCTCGGGTGACGCAACGGAATTGCGTGGATCGGTCCCGAGGCGAACGCCGGAAAACTCGGGTGTTTAGGAATCGGGAAAGCGGGCAGAAGAATGCGGGGAGCTGCTCTGAATAAAGCAGCTCCCCGCATTTGTGGAATATTGATGTCCCGGAGTGGATCTACTCGCTCGGCCAGGTTTCCGAAACGGCTTTGCGGGCAGCTTCGAAGTCGACCTGCCGGCCCGCATCGGCCAGCGCCGCCCCCAGAGCCGCGAGCGAGGACCGCACCGCGCCCCGCGTCGCATCCACACCGTAGTGATTGACCCGGATCATCTCCTTGGACAGCGCCCCGCCCCCCGCGATCAGCGGCAGCGACGGGTCGGCCGCGAGCGCCCGCGCGACCAGTTCCGCGGCGTCGACCCCCGCGGGGGCACGCAGCGTGGTCGCGACCGGTGCCGCCTCCTTCGCCTCGTGCACATACGGCGACAGCCCGCCGCCGAGAGCCAACGCACCGGCACGGGTCGCCGCGGCGGCCGAGGCGTGCCGGGCCATCAGCGCGTCCAGGCCCTCGGTCTCGATCCGCTCCACACAGGCCTCCAGGGCCAGCATCTCCAGCTGGGCGGGGGCGTGCAGCAGCGCCTTGCGGCCGCCGTCGATCCAGCGCTCCTTCCAGTCCAGGAGCGAGAGGTACGAGCGGCGCGGGGCCTCGGGGTTGGCGGCGATCCGCTCCCAGGCCCGTTCGCTCACCGACACCGCCGAGACCCCGGCCGGGCCGCCCATCGCCTTCTGCGCGCCGATCACGCAGAGGTCGACGCCCCACACGTCCGGCAGCAGCGGCTCGGCGCCCACCGAGGCGACGGCGTCCAGCATGAACAGGGCCCCGTGCGAACGGACCGCCTCACCGATCTCGGCGACCGGATTGGTGTTGCCCGTCGCCGCCTCGGCGTGCACCAGGGAGACGAAGTCGATCTCCGGGTGCTCGGCCAGCGCCCGCGCGACCTGGTCGGCGGTGACCGCCGTGTGGAACGGAACCGCCAGATCGACCACGTTGGCACCGCAGTCCCGCAGCCAGTTCCCGAAGGTCTGCCCGTACGGGCCGGTGACGACGTTCAGCGCGGTCGAGCCGGGCCGGGCGCCGCCCCGGATGCAGCCTTCGAGGGGGAGCAGCGCCTCGCCCTGCATGATGACGACGTCCTGCTCGGTGGCGAGGAGGCCGGCCACCCGCTTCTCGATGGCCGCGAAGTGCGCGGCGGTGAGCGGGGCGAGGTCGAGGAAGGGGTGCGTCACGGTGGTGCTCTCTTCGGATCGGGTCGGCGCGGCGCGGGTGCCGCGTACGGACGGGGTTTCCGTCGAAGCGTACCCAGGGGGCCGCACCCCGCCTCGTTACAGTGCTGCTCATGAGTGATCACACGGCACCGCGGGTGCTGCACGTGAAGGGGCGGGTGCTCGTCGGTCCCGAGGACGTCCGGGACGAGCTCTGGGCCGTCGACGGACGGATCTCGTACGGGAGGCCGGCCGGCGCGGACGACGCGGTGACCGTCACCGGCTGGGCGCTGCCGGGCCTGGTCGACGCGCACTGCCACGTCGGGCTCGACCATCACGGCGCCGTCGACGCGGCCACCAGCGAGAAGCAGGCCCTGGCCGACCGGGAGGCGGGCGCGCTGCTGCTGCGGGACGCGGGTTCGCCCGCCGACACCCGGTGGATCGACGACCGGGAGGACCTGCCGAAGATCATCAGGGCCGGCCGTCACATCGCCAGGCCCCGCAGGTACACCCGGAACTACGCCCACGAGATCGAGCCCGACGAACTGGTCGCGTACGTCGCGCAGGAGGCGCGCCGGGGCGACGGCTGGGTGAAGCTGGTCGGCGACTGGATCGACCGGGAGGTGGGTGACCTGACCGCCCTCTGGCCGCGTGAGGCGGTCGAGGCGGCCATCGCCGAGGCGCACCGGCTCGGTGCCCGGGTCACCGCGCACTGCTTCGCCGAGGACTCGCTGCGCGATCTCGTCGAGGCCGGGATCGACTGCATCGAGCACGCCACCGGGCTCACCGAGGAGACCATTCCGCTCTTCGCCGAACGCGGTGTCGCGATCGTCCCGACCCTGGTGAACATCGCCACGTTCCCCTCGCTCGCGGCGAACGGCGACGCCAAGTTCCCCCGCTGGTCGGCCCATATGCGGCGGCTGCACGAGCGGCGCTACGACACCGTGCGCGCCGCGTACGACGCCGGGATTCCGGTCTTCGTCGGCACCGACGCGGGCGGGGTGCTCGCCCACGGGCTGGTGGCGGACGAGGTCGCCGAGCTGGTGAAGGCGGGCATCCCGGCCCTGGACGCGTTGTCCGCGACCACCTGGGGCGCGCGTCGGTGGCTCGGGCGGCCGGTGCTGGAGGAGGGCGCCCCGGCGGACCTGGTGGTGTACGACGAGGATCCGCGGGCGGACGTACGGGTACTGGCGGCGCCGCGACGGGTGGTGCTGAACGGGCGGGTGATCGGCTGAGCAGTGGTTCGCGGGGCCGCTCCGGGCCGGGGCATCGCGTTGACGGGCAGTTACCGCGTCCCTGCCCTGTCGTTGAACCATTTTCGCGCGCACTCCGGCGCAATCGGCCTCCGAGCCCTCCACGCTCGGCGGATCGGGTGACTGCGAGGAACGAACGTACCGAGATATTCGAATACAAACGCGAAAACCCCCCTTTGGGGTGAACTCACGTCAGGTGTCTGCCAGTTCACCCTCCGTGCGTAAAGCTTTCGGGGTCGAGGTCACCGGTGCCCGCGATGTCCCCCATTGGACGGTGCCGGTGGCTCCATGTCTCATGTGGGGGTTCCACCATCTTGAACAGCAATACCTTCCGCCTGGCCGCCCTGGCGGTCGCCGTCGCTCCCGTCGCCCTGCTGGCCGCGGCCCCGGCGCACGCCACCGCCGCGACCACCACGACCACCGGCGACGGGAAGGCGAGCGCGGTCGTGCTCCGTACCGCACTCGACGTCTCGCTCCTGAACAAGACGATCGATGTGCCGCTCAAGGCCACGCTCAACGAGGTGCAGGCGCCCGCCAGCGCCGACCGGACCGCGCTGAGCGTCCGGCTCGACGGGGTGGACGACGGACGGCCGTTCAGCGTCCTGAGCGCCGATGTGGCCACCGCGAGGGCCACCGTCGGCAAGCACAAGGCCGAGGGGTACAGCAATGTGGCGAAGGCCCGCGTTCATGTGCCCGGACTGCCGCTGCTCTCGCTGATCGAGGTCGAGCAGGTCACCTCCAAGGCGGTCTGCGAGGTGGGCAGGAAGCCGGTCGCCGAGTCGAACGTGCTCGGGCACGTGACGATCCTCGGCAAGCGGATCAGCCTCAGCGCGGGCGGTACCACACAGGTGAAGGTGCCGGGCGTCGGAGAGGTGACCCTCGACCTGTCGAAGACGCACACCACCTCGCGCACCGCCGCGGCGGCAGCGCTCCAGCTGAAGGTCTCCGTCAATCCGCTCAAACTCAACGTCGCCGATGTGCAGGGCGAGGTCACGCTCGCCGAGGCGACCTGCGAGACGCCGAAGGGCGGGTCGGGCGGCGGTGACAACGGCGGTTCCGGCAACGGTGGTTCGACCGGTGGTGGCTCCAGTGACGGCGGTTCCGGCAACGGTGGTTCCACCAGTGGTGGCTCCGGCAACGGCGGGACCAGCGGCGCGAACACCTCCGGCGGCGGCAGCACGGGCGGCGATGTGAAGCCCCAGACCGGCACCGGCCATGCCCCCGACGTCGACTCCAACCTCGCGGAGACGGGCGGCAGTTCGGCGACCCCGTACATCGCGGGCGGTGCGGCCCTGCTGCTGGCGGTGGGCGCCGGGGCGATGGTCGTGGCCAGGCGGCGCGCGCAGGACTGAGCCGCTCGGCCGGGGCCCGGGGCCCGGGGCCCGAGGGGGTGGCCGTGGGCCAGGGGGGCGGGGAGCGGCGTTCGCGCAACGGAACGCCGCTCCCCGCGAGCCGTCGGCTCAGCGCGTGACCGCGGTCAGCGTCTGCAGCGCCTGGTCGAGCGCCTGCAGGAAGCGATTGGTCGTGGCACGGTCGCGCACCGCCAGCCGCAGCCACTGCGGACCGAGCCCCGGAAACGTATCTCCACGCCGCGCCGCGAACCCCAGCGCCCGCAACCGCTCCCGTACCTCGTCGGCCCCTTCCAGGCGCACCAGCACGAACGGCGCCTCGGCCGGCTCCATCACCCGCACTTCGGTGAACTCCCTTAGCCCCGCGACCAGATGGGCCCGGTCCACCGCGATCCGCTCCGCCGCGGCGGCCGCCTCGGCCAGGGCCCGCGGCTCCACGCACGCCTCGGCCGCAGCCAGCGCCGGGGCCGACACCGGCCACAACGGCTGCGCCTGCGCCAGCGCGCGGATCGTCCCCGGGGCGGCCAGTACGTAACCGATCCGCAGCCCCGCGAGCCCCCAGGTCTTGGTGAGGCTGCGCAGCACCACGAGCCCGGGGACGTCCGTACGCCCGCACAGCGCCTCGCGCTCGCCCGGCACCGCGTCCATGAACGCCTCGTCGACGACCAGCGTCCGCCCGGGACGCGCCAGTTGCTCCAGCACGGCCGCCGGATGCAGGACCGACGTGGGGTTGGTCGGATTGCCGACCACCACCAGATCCGCGTCCTCGGGCACGGCCGCCGGATCCAGCCGGAAGCCGTCCTCGGCCGGCAGCAGTACCCGCCGCACCTCGTGCCCGGCCGCGCGCAGCGCCGACTCCGGCTCGGTGAACTGCGGATGGACCACGACCGGACGGCGGGCCGGCAACGCCCGTGCGATCAGCACGAACGCCTCCGCCGCCCCCGCCGTCAGGAGCACGCGCTCCGTCGGAAGCCCGTGCCGGGCCGCGACCGCCGCCCGCGCCGGACGCCCGTCCGGGTAGGCGGCGAGCGTGCCCAGCGATGCGGCTATCCGCGCCCTCAGCCAGGCCGGGGGCGTATCCGCCCGTACGTTGACGGCGAGATCGGTCAGATCCCGTCCCCGTCCCCGTACTTCCGCGTCACCGTGGTGCCGCAGATCGTGCGTGCCCGCGCTTGTCGCGTCGGGACTTTCAGTGGGAGTGTGCATGACCGCCGTGGGTGTGGTGGTGATGATGGCCGTCGTCGTCGGGGTGGAAGTGCGGCTGCTGCGGCAGCCCCACCTTGTCCTCGAAGCCCGGCAGCGCGATCCGGTACACGCATGAGTCGCAGTTCATCCGCAGATCGCCCTCGACGGCCTCCCGGTAGCGCTCCATGACCAGGTCGTACAATTCCTCGGCCGCACCGATGACTTCGGCCGAGCGGACATCGAGCTCCGGGTGGGCGGCGGCCCACTCCTCGGTCTGATGACGCACCCGGTCCGGCAGGATGCCGGTGAAGAGGAAGTACGGCAGAACGACTATGCGCCCGGCACCCAGCTTCACGCAACGGTCGAGACCGGACGGCACGTCCGGGGCCGCGAGCGAGACGAACGCCGTCTCCGCCCCCGCGTAGCCACGGCCCTCCCAGAACAGCCGCGCCGCCTTGTACACCTCGGCGTTGGCATCCGGGTCCGTCGAACCGCGCCCGACCAGCAGCACCGTCACCTCGGACCGGTCGGTGTCGCCGAGCACCGCGTCGACCCGGCGCTCCAGCACCTTCAGCAGCGCCGGGTGCGGGCCGAGCGGGCGGCCGTAGGTGTAGGAGATGCCGGGGTGGCGCTCCTTCTCACGGGCCAGCGCCGCCGGAATGTCCCCCTTGGCGTGCCCGGCCGACACCAGCATCAGCGGCACGGCGGCGAAGCGCTTCACACCGCGCCCGACCAGCTCGGTCACGGCGTCGCCGAGCGGCGGCGGGGACAGCTCGATGAAGCCGCCCGCGACGGGCAGTTCGGGGTGGCGCTCGCCCAGCTCGGTCACGAAGTCACGGAACGCCGCGGCCCCGCCCTCGTCCCTGGTGCCGTGTCCGGCGATGAGCAGTGCGGGCCGGGTGGACGCGGTGGTCACAGGTTCTCCTCGGTGTTCGTGGGGGGTACGGGGTGGTACAGCAGGGCGTTCAGGGCGGCGGCGGCGACCGCCGAGCCACCCTTCTCGGACACGTTGCTCACGGCGGGCAGGCCGCTCTCGCGCAGTGCCGCCTTCGACTCGGTCGCGCCGACGAAACCGACCGGCAGCCCGATGACGAGCGCGGGCGCGGTGTCGAGGACGAGCAGTTCCTCCAGTGCGGTCGGCGCGTTGCCGATCACCCAGATCGCGCCGGGCCCGACCTGCTCGTACGCGAGCCGGATCGCGTGTGCCGAACGGGTCAGCCCGGGAGCGGACCTGGCCTCCTTCAGACGGCACACGGTCTCGCGGCGGGTGATGCCCGCCGCGACCATCTCCACGTCGGTGACGACCGGAGCGCCGGCGTGCAGCGCCGCGTGCGCGAGGACGAGCGACGCCTCGTCGCAGACCAGGTCCGTCGCGTACGCCGGATCCGCCGCGGAGTGGATGACCCGCTCCACGACGGCCCGGGTGAGCGGGGGGAAGTGCGAGGTGTCCAGGCGGGCGCGCAGCCGCCGGTACGACTCCTGCTCGATGGGGTGGACGGTTCTCTCCCAGGGCCGGTTCACTCGGCTCCCTCCTGTGCGGGGGCCGCGGTGGCCGACTGCCAGCGGTAGCCGCGCGGCGTCACCATGCGGCCGGCGATCTCCCGGGTGGCCGTGTTGCCGACCGTGACGACCGTCATCATGTCCACCGTCGCCGGGTCCAGAGCCGCCAGCGAGGTCACCCGGCTGCTCTCGTCGGGGCGCGAGGCATTGCGTACGACACCGACCGGAGTGGCCGCCTCCCGGTGCTCGGACAGGATCGACAGGGCCTTCGGGAGCTGCCAGTCACGGCCCCGGCTGCGCGGGTTGTAGAACGTCACGATGATGTCGGCCTCGGCCGCGGCCCGTACCCGGCGCTCGATGACCTCCCACGGCGTGTGCAGATCGGAGAGGCTGATCGACACATGGTCGTGGCCCAGCGGGGCGCCGAGGATCGCGGCGGCCGCCAGCGCGGCCGTCACACCCGGCACACCCACCACATCGATGTCGGCGCCGGCCTCGGCGAGCGCGGGCGACGCCATCGCGTACACGCCCGCGTCACCACTGCCGATCAGTGCCACCGCATGCCCCTTGCGCGCCTCGGCGACCGCGGTGCGGGCCCGCTCCTCCTCGGCGCCCAGCCCCGACTCCAGGATTGTGGTGCCGGGCCGCAGCAGGTCCCGGATCTGGTCGACGTACTGGTCGAGCCCGACCAGCACCGAGGCCCGCCGCAGCTCCTCACGGGCGCGCGGCGTCAGCAGATCACGCGCGCCCGGGCCGAGACCGACGACGGCCAGGCGCCCGCGCGGGGCCCGGCGCACCACCGCGCAGGTAGCCATCGCGGCCCGCCCCGCGGGGTTCGACTTCCGCTTCGGTACGAGGAGCTCGCCCCCCGCGGCGAGTGCGGCGGCCTCCGCGACGGAGGATGTCCCGACGGCGGCCAGCGGCGCGCCGGAGGGATTGGGCACCTCGATACGGGCCAACTCGTCGGCGGCGTACGTCCGCAGCGGTACGCCGAGCTGCGAGGCCGCGCCGACGATCCCCGGCTCGTCCGCCTTCGCGTCGACCGTCACCAACTCCGCGATGCTCAGCGGCGACAGCCCGGCGTCGTGCAGAGCGTCCAGGATCAGCCCGAGGACCTCCTCGGCCGGTGCGTCCTTTGACGCGCCGACCCCGACGGCGAGTGACGCGGGCCGCAACACAGCGGTCCGCGCCCCCAGTTCCACGATCCGGTCGGTGACACGCAGCACCGCACCACCCCCGGCGTCGGGGGAGACATTCGCCGGCAACGGCGGCAACGGCCACACCGCATCAGCACGCAGCTCCACCCCCGCCCCGTCGAGCATCGCGCGCGACACCCCCGCCACATCGCCCTCCACGGGCAGGCCCAGCATGTCCAGCCCCGGCACCCCCGCCGCGTCCGTCGCCGTCGTCACGACCGGCGCCGCGCCCAGCACCTCACCGACCGCCCCGGCCAGCGCGTTCGCCCCGCCGCCGTGCCCGCCGAGCAGTGCCACCGCATGGCGTCCCGCCTCGTCGACGCAGACGACACCCGGGTCCGAGGCCTTGTCCGACAGCAGCGGCGCGAGCAGCCGCACCACGGCCCCCGTCGCCAGGAAACACACCAGCTGCTCGCACTCGGCGAACGCCCGCTGCACGGCCTCGCGCACCGGTCCCTCGTAGACCACGGTGCGGCCGGGCCAGGCCGCGGCCAGCCGGTCGCGGGCGACGGTGCCCGCCGCCGTGGCGGAGATCAGGCCGATCACTGGGTTGCTCCTTCACTTGCACGGACCGCGGGGCGGGTGCCCCACAGCAGAAAGACCGGGTTGGTCGCGGCGAGCCGCGTCACCTCACCGGGCAGCGGCGCCAGCCGGGAGGACTGCAGCAGCACGCCCTCGGGCACGAGCCCGGCACCGGCCAGCGCCGCCCGGACCTCGGGCACCCGGTCCAGCGCCGCCAGCGCCACCACCACCGAGCGCCGCGCCCGCCGGGCGCACGCCGTCACGATGGCGGGCAGCTCACGCCCGCCGCCTCCGATGAACACCGCGTCCGGGTCGGGCAGAGCGTCGAGCACGGCGGGCGCGGAGCCGTGCACCGCGCGCACATGCACCGCGTGCGCGACCGCGTTCGCCCTGATCCGCTCGACCCCGTCCGGGGTCTTCTCCACGGCGACGGCGGCCGCGCCGAGCCGCGCGCACTCCACCGCGACCGAACCCGAACCCGCACCGACGTCCCACACCAGGTCACCGGTGCGCGGTCCCAGCCGGGCCAGCGCCAGCGCCCGCACCTCGAACTTGGTGATCATCGAGTCGCGGTGCTCGAACTCCCTCTCGTCCAGCGCCCATCCGCCCGGCCCGGCGGGCGGCCCCGCGACGGTCCGTACCGGGGAGAGCACCCGGGACTCGTCCAGACACAGCACCACACTCACCGGATCCGGCCAGTCGCGGGCCACCGCCTCGGCAGGGGTCAGCCGCTCGATGCGCTCCCGCTCCGGATCGCCGAGCGCCGTCGCCACGACCAGGGTGCGTCCCTCCGCACCGTGCACCAGCCCGGCCGCCAGCTCCGCGGGCCCGGCGCCGGGCCCGGTCAGGACGGCCACCTTCGGGTGCGCCAGACATGCGTTCACCGCGGTACGCGGGTCACGGCCGTGCGCACTGACCACGACCGCGTCGTCCCAGGCCAGCCCGAGCCGGGCGAACGCGACCGCGACGGAGGGCGAACCCGGCCGCACATCGAGCGCGCTCGCCCCGAAACGCTCCGCCAGCGCCCGTACGACCCCGAAGAATCCGGGGTCACCGGAGGCCAGCACGATCACCCGCGCCCCGCCTCCGTGCGCATGCTCCGCGATCCGGTCGAGCGCCGGCGCGAGCGGGCCGAGCACGATGCGCTCGACCTGCTCCGGCAGCCCCGCGGCTTCCAGATGCCGCCGGGCGCCGACCACCAACGTGGCCGCGGCCAGCGCGTCCTGGGCGTCGGAACCGAGCGGCTGACCCGTCCCCGTACCGAAGACCCGGATCGGCGCGGTCCCCATGCCGAAGACCGGGTTCACGAGCCGGACCGCCGGGCGCGCAGTTCGGCCCGCGCCGCCTTGTCGGCCTTGCGGAAGCCGTGGAAGTGCCCCGGGTGGTAGAGGTGCGAGCGTGTCCCCGAAGCCGAAAGCGCCGGGCCGACCAGGAAGAGGGTGTGCTTCCAGAGCTTGTGCTCCTTGACCGTTTCCTCCAGGGTCCCGATCGTGCAGTGCAGTATCAGCTCCTCCGGCCAGGTCGCCTGGTACGCGATCACGACCGGCGTCGACGTCGGATAGCCGCCCTCCAGCAGCTCCTGGGTGAGCTGGCCGGACCGGGCGGCCGACAGGAACAGCGCCATCGTCGTGCCGTGGCGCGCGAATTCCCGTACTTCCTCGCCCGGCGGCATCGGCGTCTTGCCGCCACCGAGACGGGTCAGGATCACGGACTGCGCGACCTCCGGAATCGTCAGCTCCCGCTGCGCGATCGCCGCGACGGCGGAGAACGACGACACCCCCGGCACGATCTCGACCGCGACCCCCAGGCCGGCACAGCGGTCGACCTGTTCCTGCGTGCCGCCCCACAGCGCAGGATCGCCGGAGTGGATACGGGCCACCTTCAGCCCCTCGGCCGCCGCGCGTTCGTAGACGGCGACGACCTGCTCCAGCGACATCTGCGCCGAGTCGAGGATCTCCGCGCCCTCCCGGGCATGCTCCAGAACCTCCGCCTGCACCAGGCTGGCCGCCCAGATGACGATGTCGGCGTCCGCGATGGCCCGCGCCGCCCGGAAGGTCAGCAGATCGGCGGCGCCGGGGCCAGCACCGACGAACGTCACCTTGCCGTGGGTGGGCGCGGCGACCGTGCCGGCTGCGTCGACTGCTTCGGACATGGGACGGGGTCCTTTCGGGAAACGGAAAACGAAGAAAACGGGGGAAACGGGGGAAACGGGGGAAACGGGGGAAACGGGGGAAACGGGAAAAGCGGACAGAAGGGCGGGGCGTGAGGCAGGGCGCGGTGAGATGCGCGCACCCGGGTCAATCGGCTAGCAAGAGCGCATGGCGGTGTTCGTCGCGCTCGGCGCGTTCCTGATGACCCTGGCCGGCGGCTGGGTCGCCCAGCGCGTCACCGACCGCCGTCACCTGGTGCTCGGCTTCGCCGGCGGACTGATGCTCGGCGTGGTCGGCCTGGATCTGCTGCCGGAGGCGATCGGTGCCGCGGGCGATCCGGTCTTCGGCGTCCCGGCGGCCCTGCTGCTGTTCGTGGGCGGCTTCCTGGCCGCCCATCTGGTGGAGCGTCTGCTCGCCGTACGCCAGGCGGCACACGGCGCGGGCGAGGGCAGGGTGCCGCAGGTCGGACTCACGGCAGCGGCGGCGATGGTCGGCCACAGCCTGATGGACGGTGTCGCGCTCGGTGCGGCCTTCCAGGTGGGCGCCGGCATGGGAGCCGCCGTCGCCCTCGCCGTCATCACGCACGACTTCGCCGACGGCTTCAACACCTACACGGTCACCAGCCTGTACGGGAACGCCCGTCGCAAGTCGATGTTCATGCTGTTCGCGGACGCCCTGGCACCGCTCGTGGGCGCGGCGACGACGCTGCTGTTCACCCTTCCGGAGGAAGCGCTCGGCTGCTATCTCGGCTTCTTCGGCGGTGTACTGCTCTACCTCGCCGCCGCCGAGATCCTGCCCGAGGCACACCACGCACACCCGGCCCGCTCCACGCTGCTGTGCACCGTGGCGGGGGTGGGCTTCATCTGGCTGGTGGTGGGCATCGCGGACTGACCACCGTGCCGGACCCCGGCGCCTCACAACTTCCCGCCCCGCCCGCCGTCGCGCGGTGCGGGCGCGATCAGCGTCGACAGATACGGCAACGGCCCCTCGTCCAGCTCCGCCGCCGGCCGTATCGACTCCTCGGGCAGCCCGAGTGCCGAACCCCACACCGCGTCCTCGGTACGTCCCGTCTCCCGCAGCGCCGTGGCCACCTCCGCGGCCAGCCGCCCGAACTTGTACGCGACGACCGTGCCCGGACCTTCGAGAGCCTCCTTGAGGACCGCGGCCCCGGCGGTCACCGGCACCAGCGTCAACGGTTCCGTGCCCTCCGTCAGCACCGCACCGCTGCGGGCGGCCAGATCCTGCATGGCGGTGATCCCCGGTACGGTCTCCACGGCCGTCCCCGGCAGCAACTCACCGATCGTGTGCGCGAGATACGTGAACGTCGAGTACACATTGGGGTCGCCGATCGTCGCGAACGCCACCGAACCGTGCGTACGCAGCAGCTCCGCGACCCGCTCGCCCGCCGCGTCCCACGCCGCTTCCCGGCGCGCCCGGTCCGTCCGCTCGTTCAGCGCGAACACCACCCGCACGACCTTGTCGGCCGACACGTAGTGCAGCACCGTCGCCTCGGCCCGCCCCCGCTCACCGGTGTCCATCACCGGCACGACGACGACCGCCGCGTCACGCAGCGCGTTCACGCCCTTGACGGTCACCAGCTCCGGGTCACCGGGCCCGACACCGACGCCGACCAGCCTGCTCGTACCGTGACCGTGGTTCATCCCTTGCACCTCTCAACGAATCGGCGGGCCATACCGGGCGCCGAAGCCCAATGCGTATGCAGATAACTCGCATGCACGCCCTGCTGGACGAACCCCTCCACGCGGCGCTCCGGCTGATGCAGACCCCACGCCGGTTCGGCCCCGGCGCCCGGCTCCAGCACGGTCCGGTGGAACTCGTGCCCGCGCACCCGCGTCCCGGGCGCCGCCAGCACGCTGTCGGAGACCGCCACGGCCTCCCGGTAGCCGAGCGTCAGCCGTTCGGACATCCGCCCCCGGGCATCGAGTACCCCGCACATCGGCAGCCCGTCGAGCGAACGCGCCAGATACAGCAGCCCCGCACACTCGGCAGCCACCGGCGCCCCGGACTCCACCAGCTCGACAACGGCCCCGCGCAGCGCCTCGTTGGCGGACAGCTCCGACGCGTACACCTCCGGGAATCCGCCACCGACGACCAGCCCCCGGGTGCCCTCGGGCAACGCCTCGTCCCGCAACGGATCGAACGGCACGACCTCGGCCCCGGCGGCGGCGAGCAGCTCGGTGTGCTCGGCGTAGGAGAACGTGAACGCGGGCCCGCCCGCGACGGCGACCCTTCCGGCCCCGGCAACGGGCTCGCCGCACCCGGCCACCGCACCGGCCGCGTCCCACACCTCACCCGGCACCCCGGGCGCCGAACGGGCCAACGCCATGAGCGCGTCCAGGTCGCACCCCGCCCGCACCCGGTCCGCCATCGCCGCCACGGCGGCCGACGCGTCGGCCCGTCGCTCGGCCACCGGCACCAGCCCCAGATGCCGCGACGGCACGGCCACCCGCTCCGTCCGCCGCAGCACCCCCAGCACCGGCACGCCCGACTCGTCCAACGCGTCCCGCAACAGCGCCTCGTGCCGCGGGGAGCCGACCTTGTTCAGGATCACCCCGCCGATCCGCACCCGCGGATCCCACGAGGCGAAGCCGTGCACCAGCGCGGCCACGGACCGCGACTGCGACGACGCGTCGACGACCAGCACCACGGGCGCCCGCAGCAGTTTCGCGACCTGGGCGGTGGACGCCAGTTCGCCTTGCCCCGACGCCCCGTCGTACAGCCCCATCACACCCTCGACGACCGCCAGATCGCAGCCCAGCGCCCCGTGCGCGAACAGCGGGGCGATCAGCTCGGGTCCGCACATGTACGCGTCGAGATTGCGCCCCGGGCGTCCCGTGGCCAGCGTGTGGTACCCGGGATCGATGTAGTCGGGCCCGACCTTGTGCGCGGACACGGCAAGACCCCGCCCCGCGAAGGCCGCCATCAGCCCCGTGGCCACGGTGGTCTTGCCGCTCCCCGAAGCGGGCGCGGCGATCACCAGACGCGGAACGTTCACCGCGGGCCCCTCACCATTCGATGCCCCGCTGACCCTTCTGACCGGCGTCCATCGGGTGCTTGACCTTCGACATGTCGGTCACCAGGTCGGCGGCCGCCACCAGCTTCTCGGGAGCGTTGCGCCCGGTGATGACCACATGCTGCGTACCGGGACGGCTCCGCAGCACCTCGATCACCTCGTCGGTGTCGACCCAGCCCCAGTGCATCGGGTACGCGAACTCGTCGAGGACGTAGAGACGGTACGTCTCGGCGGCCAGGTCGCGCTTGACCTGCTCCCAGCCCTCGCGCGCCGCCTCCTCGTTGTCGAACTGCTCGTCGCGCTGCACCCACGACCAGCCCTCGCCCATCTTGTGCCAGGCGACGGAACCGCCCTCGCCGCTGGCCCCGAGGACCTTCAGCGCGTTCTCCTCGCCGACCTTCCACTTCGCCGACTTGACGAACTGGAAGACGCCGATCGGCCACCCCTGATTCCAGGCGCGCAGCGCCAGCCCGAAGGCCGCCGTCGACTTGCCCTTCCCGATGCCGGTGTGCACCACCAGCAGCGGGCGGTTGCGGCGCTGACGGGTGGTGAGCCCGTCGTCCGGCACGGTGGTCGGCTGTCCCTGCGGCATTACGCGGCCCTCCTGCTGGTTCCCTGAACGTCCTTGACGAGCCCGGCGATCGAGTCGGCCCGCAGTTCGTCGAGCGTGACGGCGGTGCCCCCCAGGTCGCGCGCGAGACTTCCCGCGAGACCGAGCCGTACCGGCCCCGACTCGCAGTCCACGACGACGGAGGCGGTGCCCTCGACCTCGTGCAGCCGCGCCGCCCGCGAGGCCAGCGCCACCGGCTCGGGCCCCCCGGTCGCCCGCCCGTCGGTCACCACGACCAGCAACGGCCGCCGCGACGGATCGCGCAGCCGCTCCACCCGCAGCACCTCGTGGGCCTTCAGCAGCCCGGCTGCCACGGGGGTGCGTCCTCCGGTCGGCAGCATCTCCAGCCGCGCCGCCGCCGCGTCCACCGACGACGTCGGAGGCAGTACCACCTCGGCGTCCCTGCCCCGGAAGGTGATGAGCCCGACCTTGTCCCGCCGCTGATACGCGTCCAGCAGCAGCGAAAGGACCGCACCCTTCACGGCGCTCATCCGCTGCCGGGCGGCCATCGACCCGGAGGCGTCCACCACGAACAGCACGAGGTTCCCCTCGCGCCCCTCCCGGGTCGCCTGCCGCAGATCGTCCCGTCGGACCACCAGTCCGCGCCCCGACCGCCCGCGTGCCCGCTGATGCGGGGCGGCGGCCCGCACGGTCGCCGCCAGATGCAGCTTGGTCAGGGCGCCCTGCGGACGCCGGGCGCCGGTCGTACGGCCGTGCTCGGTACGTGCCCGGGACCGCCGTCCCGCCGCGCCCTCGCCCAGGCCGGGCACGCTCAGCATCTTCGTGCGGAACGGTTCGGCGGCGCGTACGGGCTGCTGCTCACCGCCCCCGGAAGACTGCTGCCCCTGGCCCTGTCCTTGCTCGGGCACGGACTGCGCGGGCGTGTCGCCGGCCTCGCCCTCGGGCTGCGGCGGCGTGTCGGGCCCGTCGCCCCGCGGGGGACGGCCGCCGCCACCGGGGCCGTCCGGATCCGGGTCGTCGTCCTCGCCGCTGTTCTGCTCCAGCGTGTCGTCGAGCTTGTCCTCGTCCAGGCCCGGCGCGTCGAAGGGGTTGCGCCGACGCCGGTGCGGGAGCGCGAGCAGAGCGGCCTGCCGCACGTCCTCGGCGAGCACATCCGTACGTCCCGCCCATGCGGCCAGCGCCGTGGCCGTCCGTGCCATGACGATGTCCGCGCGCATCCCGTCGACCTCGAAGGCCGCACAGGTGGCCGCGATCTGCCGCAACGCCTTGTCCCCGAGGCGCACTTCGGGGAGCAGGGCCCGCGCGGCGACGATCCGGGCGCGCAACGCGCCCTCCTCGTCGGCCCACATGGCGGCGAATCCCGCCGGATCGTCGTCGTACGCCAGGCGTCGCCGCACGACCTCGACCCGCTGATCGGTCTCGCGGGACGCGGCGACCTCGACGGTCAGCCCGAACCGGTCGAGCAACTGCGGTCGCAGTTCCCCCTCTTCGGGGTTCATCGTCCCGACGAGCAGGAAACGTGCGGCGTGCCGTACGGAGACGCCTTCGCGCTCCACGTACGAGGCGCCCATGGCGGCGGCGTCCAGCAGCAGGTCCACGAGGTGGTCGTGGAGGAGGTTGACCTCGTCGACATACAGGATCCCGCGATGCGCGTCGGCGAGCAGCCCCGGCTCGAAGGCCTTCACGCCCTCGGCGAGCGCCCGCTCGATGTCGAGCGCGCCGACGAGCCGGTCCTCGGACGCGCCGACGGGCAGCTCGACCGTGCGCGCGTTGCGCGACACGCCGGTCCCGGGTTCGTGGGGGCCGTCCGGACACGCCGGATCGGGCGACACGGGGTCGCACGAGAACCGGCAGCCGGAGACGACGGAAACCTCGGGCATGAGCGCGGCGAGGGCGCGCACGGCCGTGGACTTGGCGGTGCCCTTCTCGCCGCGCACCAGCACTCCGCCGACAGCGGGAGAGACGGCGTTCAGCAGCAGCCCGAGCCGGAGATCGTCCTGCCCGACGACGGCGGTGAAGGGGTACGGCGTACTCACGATGCCTCCTTGGGGGTACGGCGGGGTGTCAGCCCCTCCGGCGCACGGGGAGCGGGGGTCCGGCGGCGGAGCCCCCGGTGGACGGGCATGGACGGACCGCTCATTCGTCCCCCTCCAGATCGCCTTCGAGCTCCAGATACGTGGCCCGCAGCCGCTCCAGCGTCTCCGCGTCCGGCTCCGCCCACAGCCCCCGCTCGGCCGCCTCCAGCAGCCGTTCCGAAATCCCGCGCAGCGCCCAGGGGTTGGACTTCTTCATGAAGTCCCGGTTGGTCTCGTCGAAGACGTACTCCGCCGACAACTTCTCGTACATCCAGTCGTCGACGACTCCCGCCGTGGCGTCGTACCCGAACAGGTAGTCCACGGTCGCGGCCATCTCGAAGGCGCCCTTGTACCCGTGCCGGCGCATGGCGGCCATCCATCGCGGGTTCACCACCCGCGCCCGGAACACCCGGTGGGTCTCCTCGCCCAGCGTCCGCGTCTTCACCTGGTCGGGCGTGGCGCTGTCGCCGACGTACGCCTCCGGCGACTCGCCGGTCAGATGCCGCACCATGGCGACCATGCCGCCGTGGTACTGGAAGTAGTCGTCCGCGTCGACCAGGTCGTGCTCGCGCGTGTCGACGTTCTTCGCCGCCACCGCGATCCGGCGGAACGCCGTCTCCATGTCGCCGCGCGCCGCCCGCCCGTCGAGCCCGCGCCCGTACGCGTAACCGCCCCAGACCGCGTACACCTCGGCCAGGTCCGCGTCGCTGCGCCAGTTCCGCGCGTCGATCAGCGGCAGCAGCCCCGCCCCGTACGCCCCCGGCTTGGACCCGAAGACGCGCGCCGTGGCCCGCCGCCGGTCGCCGTGGACCGCCGTGTCCTCGTCGGCGTGCGCCCGTACGTAGTTGGCGTCGGCCGGCTCGTCCAGCTCCGCCACGGCCCGCACCGCGTCGTCGATCAGCCCCACCACATGCGGGAACGCGTCGCGGAAGAACCCGGAGATCCGCACCGTCACATCGATGCGCGGGCGCCCCAGCTCACTCACGGGCACGACCTCGAACCCGGTCACCCGCCGCGAGGCGTCGTCCCACACCGGCCGACAGCCGAGCAGCGCCAGGATCTCCGCGATGTCGTCGCCCTGGGTACGCATGGCGGAGGTGCCCCACACGGTCAGGCCGACCGACTTCGGGTAGTCGCCCGTGTCGGCGAGATACCGGGCGATCAGGGAGTCGGCGAGCGACTGACCGACCTCCCACGACAGCCGCGACGGAATCGCCTTCGGGTCCACGGAGTAGAAGTTGCGTCCCGTCGGCAGCACATTGACGAGCCCGCGCGTGGGCGATCCGGACGGGCCGGCCGGCACGAAGCCGCCGTCCAGGGCCCGCAGGATGTGGGCGATCTCGTCCGTCGTCCGCGCCAGCCGCGGTACGACCTCCTCGCACGCGAAGCCCAGTACGGCCACCGCGTCCGGGAGTTCGAAGCCCAGCACGTCCCGTACCAGCCCCGCCGCGGCGGCGACGTCCCAGCCGCGCTCCTCCATGCCCTCCGCGAGCCGACGGCACAGCCGCTCCAGCAGATCGATCGCGTCGGATCCGGTGCGCGCCGGACCGTCGACCAGCTCGGTCAGTTCGACCGGCACCTTGACCGCGGCGCCGGGCTCGGCCAGCAGCTCCTTCTCGCCGAGCCCGAAGTGCCCGGCGATCGAGGCCCGCAGCCCCGGCAGCGCGTTCGCCGTGCCGCCCCACACCTGGGAGGCGCGCAGCACGGCCAGCACCAGGTTGACCCGCGCCTCGTCGACGGGACCGCCACCGAGGATGTGCAGGCCGTCGCGGATCTGCACGTCCTTGATCTCGCAGAGGTAGCCGTCGATGTGCATGACGAACGAGTCGAAGTCGTCGTCGCCCGGCTGTTCGTCGACATGGAGGTCGTGGTGCAGCTCGGCGGCCTTCACCAGCGTCCAGATCTGCGCCCGCACCGAGGGAGCCTTGGCCGGGTCGAGATCGCTGACCAGCGCGTACTCGTCGAGCAGCTGCTCCAGCTTGGCCAGGTCACCATAGGTGTCGGCACGGGCCATCGGCGGCACCAGATGGTCCACCACCGTGGCGTGTCCGCGTCGCTTGGCCTGAGTGCCCTCTCCCGGGTCGTTGACGATGAACGGGTAGATCAGCGGCAGTTCGCCGAGTACGGCGTCGGGGCCGCAGCCGGCGGACAGACCGAGGCCCTTGCCCGGCAGCCACTCCATCGTCCCGTGCTTGCCCATGTGGACGACGGCGTCCGCGCCGAAGGAGTTTTCCAGCCAGCGGTACGTCGCCATGTAGTGGTGGGACGGCGGCATGTCCGGGTCGTGGTAGATCGCGATCGGGTTCTCGCCGAAGCCGCGCGGCGGCTGGATCAGCACCACCACGTTCCCGAACTGCAGCGAGGCGAGGACGATCTCGTCCCCGTCCACGTACAGCGAACCCGGCGGCTCGCCCCAGTGCTCCAGCATCGAGTCGCGCAGCCCCGGTTCCAGCGTCTCGAACCAGGCCCGGTAGTCGGCGAGCGGCACCCGCGCGGGGGCGGCCGCGAGCTGATCCTCGGTCAGCCACTCGACGTCGTGTCCACCGGCCTCGATCAGACGGTGGATCAACTCGTCGCCGTTGTCCGGGTACCCGTCGACCGCGTAACCGGCCTCCCGCAGGGCGTCCAGGACCCGTACCGCCGACGCGGGCGTGTCCAGGCCGACGGCGTTGCCGACGCGGGAGTGCTTGGTCGGGTAGGCGGTGAAGACGAGGGCGAGCTTCTTCTCGGCGTTCGCCTTGTGCTTGAGAGCGGCGTGGCGCACCGCGATACCGGCGACACGCGCGGCGCGCCCGGGGTCGGCGCGGTACACCGGCACGTCGTCCGGTCCCTGCTCCTTAAAGGAGAACGGGACGGTGATCAGCCGGCCGTCGAACTCGGGGATCGCGACCTGCATCGCGGCGTCCATGGGGGAGAGCGCCGCGTCCGAGGCGTCCCACGCGTCGCGCGAGGAGGTCAGGCACAGGCCCTGGAGGACGGGGATGTTCAGCTCGGCGAGCGCGCCGATGTCCCAGGCCTCGTCGTCGCCCCCGGCGGAGGCGTCCGACGCGCGGGTGCCGCCCGCCGCGAGCACCGTGGCGACCAGGGCGTCCGCCCTGCCGAGCAGCTCGTAGAGACCGGCGTCCGCGCCGCGCAGCGAACCGCAGTACACCGGAAGGGCGTTGGCGCCGCGTGCCTCGACCGCGTCGCAGAGGACGTCCACGAACGACGTGTTCCCCGAGAGCTGGTGCGCCCGGTAGAAGAGCACGCCGACGGTCGGGCGGCCCTCGACGAACTCGCGGCCGCCGTGCAGGCCCCACTCGGGCATCTTCTGCGGCTCGGCGAAGCCGTGACCGGTCAGCAGGACGGTGTCGGAGAGGAAGCGGGCCAGTTCCACGAGGTTTCCGGGGCCGCCCTCCACGAGGTAGCGCAGCGCCTCGGCGACGACACCGGCGGGTACGGACGACTCGGCCATCAGCTCCGCGTCCGGCACGGCCTCGCCGCCCAGCAGCACGGTGGGGATGCCGGACGCCTTGAGGACGGCCAGCCCGTCCTCCCAGGCGCGTTTGCCGCCCAGGAGACGGACGACGGCGACGGAGGCGCCCTCGATCAGTGCGGGGAGTTCCTCGTGGACGTCGAGGCGGGTGGGATTGCCGATCCGGTACGGCGCGCCGCTGGCGTGGGCGGCGAGGAGGTCCGTGTCGGCGGTCGACAGCAACAGCACGGTGCTCGTAGGGGCGTTCATGCGCGTGCTCCAGGTGCTCCGGGGGCGATGAAGGGAAGTCCTGAGGGCGCGCCCGACTCGATGAGCCGGAGCAGCGCGTCGGTGTCCGCGTGTTCTTCGATGAGGTCGCCGAGGCGGTCGAGCTGTTCCTCGCGCAGCGTGGCGAAGGCGGTGTCGGGAGCGGGGGCGAAGCGCCGGCCGGCGGCCCGCGCGATCTCGGTCAGGAAGCGGCGGCGGAACTCGTCGCTTTCCAGCGCGCCGTGCCAGTGGGTGCCCCACACGGCGCCGGCCCGGCAGCCGTCCAGGCTGCGGCCTCGGTCATCGGAGATGAACGCTTCACCTCCGCGTACGTCGGCGACGCCGTGGTGGATCTCGTACCCCTCGACGGGGGCGCCGAGCGCCTCGCCCGAGGGGCGGGCGAGGGTCTTCTCGCGGTCGAAGCGGACGCGTACGGGCAGCAGGCCGAGGCCGTCGACGTGCCCGGCCCGCGACTCGACCTCGTCCTCGATGTGTTCGCCGAGGATCTGGAAGCCGCCGCAGATGCCGAGGACCGGTCCGCCCTCGGCGGCGCGCCGGGCCAGGGCGTCGGCGAGACCGCGCTCGCGCAGCCAGGCCAGCGCCTTCACGGTGCCGCGGGTGCCCGGCACGACGACGAGGTCGGCGTCGGCCAGCTCCTCGGCACGGTCCACGAACCGCACGACGACGCCCGGTTCGGCGGCCAGCGCGTCCACATCGGTGAAGTTCGACATCAGCGGCACGGCGCACACCGCGACGCGCAGCACGTCCTCGCCGTGCGGCGGCGCGACGACCGACTCCCGCACGGTCCCGCGCAACGAGACCCGCAGCCCGTCCTCCTCGTCGATGCCGAGGCCGTGGGCGAAGGGCAGCACCCCGTACGTCCGCCGTCCGGTGATCCCGCGCAGCATCTCCAGGCCCGGCTCCAGCAGCGACACGTCACCGCGGAACTTGTTGACGAGGTAGCCCGCGATCAGCGACTGGTCCTCGGCGTCGAGCAGCGCCGTCGTACCGAAGAAGGAGGCGAAGACGCCCCCGCGGTCGATGTCGCCGACGACCACCACCGGGAAGCGGGCCGCTCGTGCGATGCCCATGTTCACGATGTCCGTGCGCCGCAGATTGATCTCGGCCGGACTGCCCGCCCCTTCGCAGATCACTGCGTCATAGCTGCCCCGAAGCCGCTCCAGACAGTCCACGACCGTGGAGAGGAGCGCTTCCTGCCGGCCCCCGTGGTAGCCGCGTGCGCTCATCTCGCCGACCGGCCGGCCCATCAGGACGACCTGGCTGGAGCGGTCGCCGCCGGGCTTGAGCAGGACGGGGTTCATCAGCGCGGACGGCTCCACCCGCGCGGCCTGGGCCTGCATGGCCTGGGCGCGCCCGATCTCGGCGCCCTCGCGGGTGACGAACGAGTTCAGCGACATGTTCTGCGCCTTGAACGGCGCCACCTTCACGCCCTGGCGCACCAGCCAGCGGCAGATGCCCGCCGTGACGACGCTCTTGCCCGCGTCCGAGGTGGTTCCGGCGACCAGCAGCCCGCCGCTCATGTATGTCTCCGTCCTGCGATCCGAGTCCCTGCCGCAGCAGTTGCCGCGGTCCGGCGCCCCGCGATGCGTCGTGCGGCGAGGCCGGCGCCCAGCCGTCCCGCCACGCACACGCCCAGGGCGAGCGCGCTCACCCGGCGCGACAGCCGCACCGCGCGTTCGATGTCCTCGGTCTCCACCGCCCGGCCCCGTGCCCCGTTGAGGACGGGGCGGTGCTCGACCCTTCCGCCGTACGCGAGGGTCCCGCCGAGCCGCACGCCGAGCGCGCCCGCGAACGCGGCTTCCACCGGGCCCGCGTTGGGGCTCGGGTGCTTGGCCGCGTCGGCCCGCCAGGCCCGTACCGCGCCCCGTGGCCGCCCCCCGGCGGCCACGGCGAGCAGGGCCGTGAGCCGGGCACCGGGCCAGCCCGCGACGTCGTCGAGGCGGGCGGAGGCCCAGCCGTAGCGCCGGTGGCGGGGGGACTTGTGGCCGACCATGGCGTCGAGGGTGTTGACGGCCCGGAAGCCGACGAGCCCCGGCACCCCGCCCAGCGCGCCCCACACCAGGGCGCCGACCACCGCGTCCGAGGTGTTCTCGGCGACGGACTCCACCACGGCGCGGGCGATCTGCGGTCCGTCGAGGGAGTGCGGGTCGCGTCCGCACAGATGCGGCAGTCGCTCGCGGGCCGACCCGATGTCACCGGCCGCCAGGGCGTCGCCGATCGTCCGGGCCTCACGCCCCAGGGACGTACCGCCGACGACGGACCAGGTGGCGGCCGCGGTCAGGGCGACACGGGCGGCGGGACGGCCGCGCACGGCACGGGTGATCAGCGCGGCACCACCCGCGGCGCCCCCGGCCAGGACGAGGGTGTGCAGCGCGCCCCACCCGCGGTGGTCGCGCCACAGACGGCGTTCGACGCCCGCCGCGGCCCGCCCGAAGGCGGCGACCGGATGCCCCCTGCGGGGGTCACCGAGCAGCAGGTCACCGATCAGACCGGCCGTGGCACCGTACGCGAACATGCGGTCGGCACGCACGGCTCAACCGGCCGACGCGCCTCGAAGGACCTTCGTACAGGCGGCTCTCGACGAGAGCGCCACAGCAACGGACGCACGGCAGCCAGGCATGGCGATATGTCCTCACTCAGGGTCCGCGCCCTGGTTCGACGTGACCGGCGACGAGAGTCTCCTGGCTCCCGGATCCGCAGTTCCCCCGGCCTTCCAGCCCGCTCGCGCGCGCCGTGACTTCCGGTGTGGGGGACTGCTCCCCGGTGACAGTGGCGGGACCGCGCCGGATTCGCACCGGCTTCCTCTGCTGTCGCCGTAATTGGCTCCGGCAGTCCACCACGCTCCGCGAACGCCCGTCAACTTGCCGTTGACCTGCGGCGGCGCAGTGTGCTGAGGCCCACATCGGGCCGGGCACGCCGGAACGGGCCGGCCACACGAGGTGTGTCCGGCCCGTCGGGGAGTGCGCGGGGGAGGGCTCAGGCGACGATCAGATAGATCCCGTACGCGACCGCCGCCGCGCACAGCCCGAAGCAGATGTACGCGCCGGCGCGGGCCAGCAGCAGTGAGCCGCCGGTGCCGCCCTGCGCCGCCGGTTCGGGCTGCTTGGAGAGACCGACGATGCCCAGGGTGAAGAGACCCACCAGCGCGACGGTGACGACGAGGGAGACGCCGAAGACGGAGCCGAGGGCTGCCCAGTCGATGTTCATGCTGAATCCTTAGAGCGTCCGACAATCGGGGGGAGAAGGAACGGGGTTGGGTGCGTGCGGCTGCGAGGCGGAGGATTGAGGCATGGCGATCGACGACAATGCGGCAGATGCGCGCACCCAACCCCGCGACGCCGCCCTCCAATTGCCGGACGCTCTTCAGACGGCTGGCCTAGACGGTGGCGGGTCGCGCCGGGTCCTGGGGGGTTCCGGCCGGGGCCGGAATGGTGGTCTTGAGGTCCTGGGCCGTCGCCTGGGCCGCGGTGGGCGGCGGGCTGACGGCGGCGATGGCCGTGGTGACGACGCCCGCGGGCTCGGCCACGCCGTCCGCCGGCGCGACATCGCCGTGGCCGACCGGCTTGCGGCGTGACACCAGCCAGATCGAGCCGGAGCCCGCGACCAGCAGCGCCGCGACGACGACGACACCCCAGGTGCCCTGCTTGGTGAGGAGTTCCGCACCCGCGCCGACCAGGCCCGCGGCCGGCAGGGTCAGACCCCAGGCGACGAACATCCGGGTGGCGGTGGACCAGCGGACCACACCGCCCTGACGGCCGAGGCCCGCGCCCATGACGGCGCCGGAGCAGGACTGGGTGGTGGAGAGGGAGAAGCCGAGGTGGGAGGAGGCCAGGATGACCGTGGCCGCGCTGGTCTGGGCGGCGAAGCCCTGCGGCGGCCTGAGGTCGGTGAGGCCGCTGCCCATGGTGCGGATGATGCGCCAGCCGCCCAGGTAGGTGCCGAGCGCGATGGCCGTACCGGCGGCGACGATGACCCAGACCGGCGGGTTGGCGCCGGGGTGCAGGACGCCGCCGGTGACCAGGGCCAGGGTGATGATGCCCATGGTCTTCTGCGCGTCGTTGGTGCCGTGGGCGAGGGAGACCAGTCCGGCCGAGGCGATCTGACCGGCGCGGTAGCCCTTGGCGGTGGCCTTCTCCTGGGCGTCGTTGCGGATCTTCCCGCCGATCCGGTACGTCAGCCTGGTGGCCAGCAACGCGGCCAGGCCGGCGACGATCGGGGCGGCGACGGCGGGGAGCAGCACCTTGGTGACGACCGTGCCGCCGTTGACCGACGACCAGCCCGCCGACATCACGGCGGCACCGATCAGGCCGCCGAACAGGGCGTGCGAGGAGCTGGACGGCAGTCCGACCAGCCAGGTCAGCAGATTCCAGAGGATGGCGCCGACGAGTGCCGCGAAGATGACTTCTGTCCGCAACCCGTCCTCGTTGATGATCCCGCCGGAGATCGTCTTGGCGACCTCCACGGACAGGAACGCGCCGACGAGGTTGAGAACGGCGGACATGGCCACCGCTGTCTTCGGTCTGAGCGCACCGGTCGAGATGGTCGTCGCCATCGCGTTGGCGGTGTCGTGGAAACCGTTCGTGAAATCGAACACTAGAGCTGTCACGATCACAATCGCGAGGAGCAGCGTGATGTGTTCCATTTACCCAGGCAATCGTTCGACGTCATTGGCACGTGGACCGTAGGCAACCTGGGTGAACGGAAGATGAACTGGGAAGGGCGTTGTGGTGACTCGAAGCGGAGTCGGGTCACGCTGTTTGTCCTCCCCGGTGCGGCACGTGCCGGGGACGGGCCTCAAGGGGGCTGATTTCGGCCCCCGACACCCCTTTTGTGAACTTCACCGGTTTGTGACTTCTGTGGCCGATCGCATGTCCGTTCGGCATCCGGGCTGACAGGATCTCCGCATGAGCGATCAGCAGCGGGACGCGATCGGACGGGCCTGGGACGCGGTCGTCGCCACCGCCCGCAGGACGGCGGCGGACGGCCTCGTCGTGGGAACCTCGGGAAACGTGTCGGCCCGGGTCGGCGGGACGGTCCTGGTCACCCCCAGCGGAGTGCCGTACGAGAGGCTCGGCCCCGAGGATGCCGTCGGCGTCGATCTGGAGGGCAACCGGGTCCTCGGTGAACTGGCCCCGACCAGCGAACTCCCGCTTCATCTCGCGGTTTACCGGAACAGCGACGCGGCCGCTGTCGTGCACACCCACGCGGTGCACGCCACGGCCGTCTCCACCCTGGTCCCCGAGGTGCCCCCGGTCCACTACGCCGCCGCCATGCTCGGCGGCACCGTCCGGGTCGCGGCCTACGCGCGCTACGGAACCGAGGAGCTGGCCGAGAACATGCTCGCCGCCCTGCGGGACCGCACGGGCTGCCTGCTCCAGAACCACGGGACCGTCACCCACGGAGCCACCCTCGAAGAGGCGTACGACCGGACCGCCCAGCTGGAATGGCTCTGCCGGCTCTGGCTCGCCGCGAGCTCCGTGCCCGGACGGACCCCGAACCTCCTCTCCACGGCCCAGCTGCGCGACGTACAGGAAGCACTGAAGGGGTACGGACAGCCGGGCTGAACCGGCCGGTCCCGCCCCCGCCGGGCCACCGGACGGCCCCGTCCGCTGGCAGGGTGCACAACACCCCACGACACTGGAGCCGTGCGCCCGGCAACAGTCACGGCAGCAGCCGTCACCACGATCCTCGGCGTCGGTGCGGCAGCGGTCGCCGCCGGCCGGTACGCCAGCGACGCCGCCCTCAGGGCGCCGTCCGGACAACCGCTCCCGGCCGACCGCAGACTCACCGTGCACGCCACGGCCGCCGGGCAGATCACGCTGACCCGCTCCTTCGCCGCCCTGCGGCCCGGTACGTACGGACTGGTGGGCGACGACCTCCACGCCGTGGTCGGCCCGGTGATCGAACACGCCCACCACGCCCCCGACACCGTCGTCCGCAGACTCGAACGCGTCGACCGAGGCAGCCTGGAACCCGGCGCCAAGGTCCGGATCACCCCGCAGCTGCACAGCGGCGACCCCTCCTCGGCCCTCGGCCTCGAACACGAGGAGGTCGGGATCCCCGGTGAACTCGGCACCCTGCCCGCCTGGTTCCTGCCCGGCCCCCGCGACACCTGGGTGATCACCGTGCACGGACTCGGGACCACCTGGGAACACCCCATGAACGTCATGGGCTTCCTGCACGATCTGCGCCTGCCCGTGCTCGATCTCGCCTACCGCGGCGACGCCGGGGCCCCGCGTTCCCCCGACGGCCTCGCCCATCTCGGCGAATCCGAATGGCGCGACCTGGACGCGGCGATCCGCTTCGCCGTGCGGTACGGGGCCGAGAAGGTCGTCCTGCACGGCTGGTCCACCGGCGCCTCGATGGCGCTGCACGCGGCCGTCAACTCCGCGCTGCGCGACCGGATCGGCGGTCTCGTCCTCGACTCCCCGGTCCTGGACTGGGCCGCCACGCTGCGCGCCCTGGCCGCCGCCCGCGGTGTCCCCGCCGCGTTGCTGCCGCTGGCCGTCCGGGCCGCGCAGGGGCAGACCGGGCTGCACGGCGCCCGGCTCCTGGACGGCTCGATCGCATCGGCGCTGCGTGCCCCGACCCTGATCTTCCACGGCCCGGACGACACCCTGGCCCCCTGGCAGCCCTCCCGCGATCTCGCCGCCCGTCGCCCGGAACTCGTGGCGCTGCACGCCGTACCGCAGGCTCCGCATGCGGCGATGTGGAATGCCGATCCGGTCCACTACGAGGAGATCCTGCGTCGCTTCCTCACACCTCTGATGTGAGCTGATGCGAGGGATCGGCTGATTGGTGCCGGAGCCGGCCCGGCACCCCTCCGCCCGCGAATTCAGGTTCCGTTTGGGCTTTCGGGCCGTCAGGGGCAAGACTGCTCCCCGTGACGTCCCGTACTCCGCGCGACTCCAGGCTGCGACTTGTCCGCCCGCGACCCCTTGCCACCGCTCGCAAGGCCGTGACCACCCGGCGCACCAGGCCGGCCCCGCGCCCCCCGGAGGGCACCCCACCCCGGGCGGAACTGGCCCGCCAGGCCAGGACGGCCCTCGCCGACGCCGTACGGATCGCCCGCTGGGCGGCGGACGGCGCGATCCCCGGCGCTCCGCCGCCGGCCGCCCATGCTCTCGAACGGGCCGCGACGGCCCTGGAGTTGTCCCCGGCCCAGGTGCGCTCCGGCTGGGACCGGGCCCGCCTCGCCGGACTCGTCGAACTGCACGGGGGCACCGCACGTCCCGGTTGGCGGCTGCGCGCCTGGGATCGCGACGACTCCGCCGTGCTGCGCGGCTGGGTGGCGCTCTTCGACGCCTGGTCGCTCGTCCACCCCGCGCCCGACGGCATCGAGTCGACCGCGGTCGCCGAGGCCGTCGAGGCCGTGCCGCAGGTGCTCTCCCTCCTCCAGCTCTCGGCCGGCCCGGTCACCGTGCCCGCCCTCCTGGACCTTCTCGGCCAGCGCGTCGCGGAACTCCACGAGGAACGCTGCGAGGTGCCGTACGGACCGGAGGCGATGCCCGGACCGGCCGAAGCCGCCCCCGCGGCACACCCCGCCGCCCTGGTCGCCCTTCTTCTGGACTGGGCCCTGGAGGGGCTGGCCGCCGTCGGCGCGCTCACCCTGGGCGCCGGGCACGCCACCCTCACCCCGCTCGGCAACTGGGCGGTCTGGGTCAAGCTGGAACAGATCTGCGTGGCGGCCCAGAGCCCGGCCGGGAACATCGAGCAGTCCGCCGCCGACATGCTCCTCGGCTGCGCCCGCCTCACCCCCGGCCCGGCCCGCGACGAGTACCGCGCCTGGCTCGCCGCCCGCCCCGTCGGCAGCGCCGTCGCCGAACTCCTCGCCGTCGCCCGGGGCGAGGACGCGCTGCTGCGCGGGCTCGCCTTCGAGGCGCTCCGGGTCGTGGGCGCCCCCGCCGAACCCGAGGTGCGCTCCGTCGCCGACGACCCCTCGCTGCGCCCCTACGCACTGCTGTGGCTGGCCGAGTACGAGGGCACCGACCCCGAGGACGCCCAGGACGTCCTCAGCCGGGAGGAGGCCACCTGGCTCTGGGTGGACACCGCCGCGGCCGTCGCCGACCACGGGGAGACCGGGCTGCTGGTCCGCCATCTCGACTCGGCCGTCCAGGGCACCGTCCCGGCGCTGCTGGACGAGGTACGGGCCGTCGGGCACCCGCGCACCGTGCAGGTCCTGGTCGCCCTGGCCGCCGCGCACCCGGACCCCGCGCTGGCCAAAGCGATGCGCCGGGCCGCGTTCCAGGTGCACACGGGCGGCGCGTAGCACGGGTGTGTCCGCACCGGACGGGCCCGGTCCCGGGCCCGTCCGGCCGTCAGCCGGCCGACCCCGGCGCGTACGTCCCGAAGCTCCACACATTGCCCTCCGCGTCCCGCGCCATGTAGTCGCGCGAGCCGTAGTCCTGGTCCGTGGGCGGCATCAGGATCTCCACCCCGTGCTCCACGGCACGGGCGTGATGCGCGTCGACCTCGTCCACCACGACGTAGACACCGGCCGGTCCCGCGTCCCGCATCGCCTTGGCGAAGACACCCTCACGCCCCTTGGATCCCAGCATCACCCTGCCGTTGCCGCAGGACAGCTCCGCGTGGAGCACCTGGCCGTTCTCACCCTCGTACACCGCTTCCTGGGTGAAGCCGAGGCCCTCCGTCAGCGTCTTGATCGCGGCCTTCGCGTCGTCGTACAGAATCGTCGGATAGATCGTCGGAACGCCGGCCGGTGCGCCTGCCATGGCGCTCACCTCTTCCCGTACTCCATGAACCGTTTCCCGAATTCTGTGATCTGCGTCTCAGATCTGGTCCCAGTCTTCCATCGGCCACCGACAACGGCCCGGCCTGGCCCGTCCCACCCGGCCCGGCAGGGAAACCGCCCCGCGGCCAGGGCGGAACGGCCGGGTTCAGCGGAAGGTGTTGCAGTCGGCCATGTCGCCGCGGCGGAATCCGGCGGTGAACCACTGCTGCCGCTGCGCGGACGAACCGTGCGTCCAGGACTCCGGCGTGACCCGGCCCTGGAACCTCTCCTGGATCCGGTCGTCCCCGACCGCGGCGGCCGCGTCCAGCCAGTCCCGGATGTCCGACCGCGTCAGCGAGGTGATCAGCGGCCGACCGGTCGACTCGTCGGGCGTCGTCGTCGCGTGATGCGCCCAGACCCCGGCGTAGCAGTCCGCCTGCAGTTCCACCTTGACCGCGTTGCTGTTCGCGCCGGCGCGACCGCCCTGCGCCCGGCTCAGCGTCCCCATGAGGTCCTGCACATGGTGTCCGTACTCATGGGCGACGACGTACGCCTGGGCGAACGGGCCGCCGCTGGAGCCGAACCTCGTCCGCAGCTCGTCGAAGAACCCGAGGTCCGGATAGACCTGCCGGTCGCCCGGACAGTAGAACGGCCACCCTCTGCTCCGGCCGTGGTGGTCTCGCCACCTCCGCCGAGTATCGGGCAGTTCACTCGGCGATGCCCTTTTCGGTCGCGCGGTGGAGTGGGGCGGCAGCGCTGAGCGAGTCCCGGCAAGTGCCGTGAACTCATGCGGAAAAGCAGTTGCACACCGCCAGTAGACTGACCCCTATGGCAAATCTCCCTGTGCATGAGTAGCGGCGTCGAGTCGAACTCAGTCATCGTCCCGTCCGCCGTCCACACCGCCCTGGAGTTTTACCGTGATCACCGCTTCCGGCATCGAGCTGCGCGCCGGCGCCCGCATCCTCATCGAGTCCGCCTCCTTCCGCATCTCCAAGGGTGACCGGATCGGCCTCGTCGGCCGCAACGGAGCGGGCAAGACCACTCTCACCAAGTGCCTGGCGGGTGAGGGCAACCCCGCGGGCGGCAGCATCACGCGCTCCGGCGAGGTCGGCTATCTCCCGCAGGACCCGCGCACCGGTGACCTCGACGTACTCGCCCGGGACCGCATCCTCTCCGCCCGCGGTCTCGACGAGATCCTGCGCAAGATGCGTGAGAACGAGGAACGGATGGCGAACGGCAAGGGCGCCACCCGTGAGAAGGCGATGAAGAAGTACGAGCGCCTGGAGACGGAGTTCCTCACCAAGGGCGGGTACGCCGCCGAGGCCGAGGCCGCCACCATCGCCGCCGCGCTCAGCCTGCCCGACCGGGTGCTCGGACAACCGCTCCGCACGCTCTCCGGCGGTCAGCGCCGCCGCGTCGAGCTGGCCCGCATCCTGTTCTCGGACGCCGACATCCTGCTGCTCGACGAGCCGACCAACCACCTCGACGCCGACTCGATCGTCTGGCTGCGCGACTACCTCAAGACCTACCGCGGCGGCTTCATCGTGATCTCCCACGATGTCGAGCTCGTCGAGACGGTCGTCAACAAGGTCTTCTACCTCGACGCCAACCGCTCGCAGATCGACATCTACAACATGGGCTGGAAGCTCTACCAGCAGCAGCGCGAGGCGGACGAGAAGCGCCGCAAGCGCGAGCGGCAGAACGCCGAGAAGAAGGCCGCGGCCCTCAACTCGCAGGCCGACAAGATGCGCGCCAAGGCCACCAAGACGGTCGCCGCGCAGAACATGGCCAAGCGTGCCGAGCGGCTGCTCTCCGGCCTGGAGGCCGTCCGGGTCTCCGACAAGGTCGCCAAGCTGCGCTTCCCCGAGCCCGCGCCGTGCGGCAGGACCCCCCTGATGGCGGAGGGGCTGTCCAAGTCGTACGGCTCGCTCGAAATCTTCACCGATGTGGACCTCGCCATCGACAAGGGCTCCCGGGTCGTCATCCTCGGACTCAACGGCGCGGGCAAGACCACGCTGCTCCGGCTCCTCGGCGGCGCCGAGAAGCCCGACACCGGCCAGGTCATCGAGGGGCACGGACTCAAGCTCGGCTACTACGCCCAGGAGCACGAGACCCTCGACCCGGACCGCTCCGTGCTGGAGAACATGCGCTCCGCGGCGCCGGACCTCGACCTCGTCGACGTCCGCAAGACGCTGGGCTCGTTCCTCTTCTCCGGCGACGACGTCGACAAGCCCGCCGGAGTCCTCTCCGGCGGTGAGAAGACCCGTCTCGCGCTGGCGACCCTGGTGGTCTCCTCCGCCAACGTGCTGCTCCTGGACGAGCCGACGAACAACCTCGACCCGGCCAGCCGCGAGGAGATCCTCGGCGCGCTGCGCACCTACAAGGGCGCCGTCGTCCTCGTCACGCACGACGAGGGGGCGGTCGAGGCCCTCCAGCCGGAGCGCATCATCCTGCTGCCGGACGGGGTCGAGGACCTGTGGGGTGCGGACTACCAGGACCTGGTCGCCCTGGCCTGATCCCCGTCCGGCCACCGTCTGATCCACTCCGAATGGATCATTCGGCCTACGCGTGATCCATCATCTGCGTGAGTACGTCTCGTACCTCGGCGCGGCGCCCGGCAGATGGCTGCCGGGCGCACCCGTTCGGGGGCGGCGATCCCCGTGTGGCCCTGACCTGGCGGTTCATCCCGGGCTTGTCCCCACCCCTCTCCACAGCCCCACGGAATGGGGGATTCCGCTCGTGTAGACCCGTTCTCCGGGCGGTAATCCGGTTGCATGGACCTTGCCGAATGGGTGGCCAGGAAGCCCCCGAGGGGTGATCATGAGAGTCCAGAGCGCACTTCCCATGAGGAGGCACGGGTGGCCGAGACTCTGAAGAAGGGCAGCCGGGTTACCGGCGCCGCGCGCGACAAGCTCGCGGCAGACCTGAAGAAGAAGTACGACTCCGGTGCGAGCATCCGGGCGTTGGCCGAAGAGACCGGCCGCTCCTATGGATTCGTCCACCGGATGCTCAGTGAGTCCGGAGTCACGCTGCGTGGACGCGGCGGAGCGACACGAGGCAAGAAGGCCGCCACGGCCTGACGGCCCTCGGCGGATCGGGGCAGGGCCGTCAGGCCCGTCCCGGGGCTCACCGGTTTCGGCGGTGGCCACCCGGTCGATCGTGATGTCGATCGGGTGGTTACTGTTCAGTCACTTAGAGTCTTTCGTTTGGATCGAGTTCGGCCTGATCCAAACGCGAGGCCCTGGCTCGACCTGCTGACTGACCCGAACCGGAGGCGCTCCATGACCTCGCTCGACTCTGTGCTCGACCAGGACGGCGTACGACTCACCGTCGATGACGCGGTTGCCACGGTGACCCTCACCAATCCGGCCAAGCGCAACGCTCAGTCCCCCGCTCTGTGGCGGGCGTTGACGGAGGCCGGACGGGCGCTGCCCGGCAGTGTGCGGGTCGTCGTGCTCCGTGGCGAGGGCAGGTCCTTCTCCGCGGGTCTCGACCGGCAGGCGTTCACCCCCGAGGGGTTCGACGGCGAGCCGTCCTTCCTCGACATGGCGCGCGGCCCGGAGTCCGAGCTCGACGCGACCATCGCCGAATACCAGGAGGCGTTCACCTGGTGGCGCCGCAACGACATCGTGTCGATCGCGGCCGTCCAGGGGCATGCGATCGGTGCCGGCTTCCAGCTCGCTCTCGCCTGCGATCTGCGGATCGTCGCCGAGGACGTGCAGTTCGCCATGCGTGAGACCAGCCTCGGTCTCGTCCCCGACCTCACCGGCACCCACCCCCTGGTGCACCTGGTGGGGTACGCCCGCGCGCTCGAAATCTGTGCCACGGGCCGCTTCGTGCACGCCGAGGAGGCCGAGCGCACCGGACTGGCCAACCTCGTGGTTCCCGGCGACGAGCTGGACTCCGCGGCCCGCGATCTGGCCGGCGCGCTGCTGGCCGCCCCGCGCGACGCGGTCGTGGAGACCAAGGCGCTGCTGAGCGGCGCCGTCTCCCGTGGCTACGAGGAGCAGCGCACCGCCGAACGCGCCGCGCAGGGGCGGCGACTGCGCGACCTGGCGGGCATCACCGACTGAGCACCGACGACCGCCGTCGCCGGGCGGGCCCGGTCCTCGACCCGTCCGGGGATCAGTCCCGCCCCATCACCGCCGTGACCAGCACCGCGACCGAAGGGTGCCCGTCCACCGCGGCCGCCACCGCGCCGCGCACCGCACGTGCCACGTCGAGCGCCCGGTGGTCCGGATCGGTCGCCAGCTCGATCCGTACATGATCGGGCCCGGTGTGCACGGCATCGCCCAGTACCCGGGTCAGCGTCACGACACCGGGAACAGCCGCGGCCGCGATGCCCGCCGGCCCCTGCGGTCTTGCCGCGGGCACCCCGGCCGGTGCGGGCGCCCGCACCGGCCGGGCCGGGGTGTCCAGCAGCTCCGTCACCCGGAGATCGGCCCCGGCGACCACCAGACCCAGCCGCCGCCCGGCCGCCGTCAGCAACGCCGAGCGCAGCGCCGACGCCGCCGCCGGCAGCGGCCGGTCGGACATCGCCGACATGGTCGCCTCCATCCACAGCGGCCCCGGCGGCAGCGCGCTCGGCGGCGGTTCCACCTCCGGGGCCGGGGCCCCGTCCGGATCCGCCACCCGGATCCTGAGCTCCCCGAGCACCGGACCGGGGCCCGGTCCGCCCACCGCGTCACGCAGCACCGCCACCGCGGCCCGCTCCGAGATCCATGCCCCGTCCGCCGGACCGCCCAGTGGAATGAGCCGACCCGGTCCGAGCCGTCGTCGAACCGCCGCCGTCCACCCGTCGGCCCTGTCCGGGCTGTCAGCCGTCGTCATTTCCCCAGCCTGCCGCATCCATGGCGCGGTACGGGGCAAGCGCACCTAGTGTGGGCAACGAGGTCCAACCTGCCCCGAAGGGAAGAGTGGCGATGACCGACACCCCACAGCGGAACCGTCCCGACAGCCCCGACAAGGAGCCGAGCACGCTCATCAAGCGCGGCGGCGGAGACCCGGCCACCCGTGGCCGCACGACCATCGCCGACGGTGTCGTCGAGAAGATCGCGGGAATGGCGGCGCGCGACGTGGTCGGCGTCCACGCGATGGGCAGCGGCCTCTCGCGCACGTTCGGCGCGGTGCGCGACCGGGTGCCCGGTGGCGGCAGGTCCGTCACCCGCGGGGTGAAGGCGGAGGTCGGTGAATCACAGACCGCGCTCGATCTGGAGATCGTCGTCGACTACGGCGTCTCGATCGGCGACGTGGCCAGCGACGTACGGGAGAACGTGATCGCGGCGGTCGAGCGGATGACCGGCCTGGAGGTCGTCGAGGTCAATATCGCGGTGAGCGATGTGAAGCTGCCCGACGAGCCCGACGACGAGGACCAGCCCGAGCCACGTCTCCAGTAGGCCTCCCACCGGAGGCAGTTGAGGAGCACACGATGAGCATGGCGGTGGTCGGCATGGTGGCCGGCATGGCGCTCGGATTCGCCGGGTACTTCGGCGGATTCGGGGCCTTTCTCCTGGTGGCGGCGTTGGGGGCGATCGGCTTCGTCGCCGGTCGCTTCCTGGAGGGCGACCTGGATCCCGGCGACTTCTTCCGGAGTCGCGAGCGCGGCGACCGACGGCGGTGACGGCGTTGTCGGCGGTGAGCGGCCGAGTGGCCGCCGGTGAGCGCGGGGAGACCAGGATCGCCGACCGGGTGGTCGCGAAGATCGCCGCGCAGGCGGCGAAGGAGGCGATCGACGAACCGCCGGAGGAGGGCGCCTCGCCGCGCGCCACGGTCACGGTGCACCGGGACACCGCCCGGGTGCGGGTGAGCCTGGAGCTCGGATACCCCTCCGACATCGGCCGCCAGTGCGGCAGGGTGCGTCGGCATGTCGTCGAGCGGGTGATGGCGTTGGCCGGGATGGAGGTGCCCGAGGTCGTCGTACGGGTCGAGCGCCTGTATCCGACGGGAGCGGGTGTCGCGGCACGGGGGAGGGTCCGATGACGGAGCCCCAGGAACCGGAAGACGGCACACGACGGCCGCCCACCGCCCGGCCCGTCGAACAGGAGGATGTGCTCGAACCCGACCAGTCCGCCTCCTTTGCCGCGTACGACCCGGTGCCCGCACGGCCGGACGGCGACGGCAGGGCGGGCCGCTTCTGGTCCGCGCGCCGCATCCCCGCGGCGGTCCTCGCCCTGGTGGTCCTCGGCGCCACCGGTCTGCTGCTCTACGACGTGGCGGCGGTACGGGCCGACCGCCCCGCGATGAAGTGGCGCCGCACACTGGCCGACGAACTCGCCCACCGGCCGCTGGACGACGTCTGGGTGCTGGCCGGCGCGGCGGCCGCCGTGGCGATCGGGCTGTGGCTGCTGGTGCTCGCCGTCACCCCAGGACTCCGCGCCGTGCTGCCGATGCGCCACGACCGGCCCGGAGTACGCGCGGGACTCGACCGGCCCGCGGCGGCTCTGGCCCTGCGCGACCGGGCCGTCGAGATCTCCGGTGTGCAGTCGGTACGGGTCCGGATGAGCCGGACCAGGGCCGTGGTGCGTGCGGTGTCGCACTTCCGCGAGCTCGACGACGTGCGGGCCGATCTGGACACCGTGCTCGCGACCGGCATCGAGGAGCTGGGGCTGGCCAGGCCGCCCAGCCTGTCCGTGCATGTCCGCCGTCCCACGAGAAAGGGGTGAGCCCGTTGCTCAGGACCGTCAACCGGATACTGCTCGGCCTGGCCGCGGTGGTGCTGGTCTGCGTCGGCGGTGCGGTGCTCGCCGCCGGGCTCGGCCTCTCGGTGCCGCCCTGGTGGCCCTGGTACGGCAGGAGCGACGTGCTCCTCAGCGAGGCCGACCGGGACCGCTGGCGCGGCGAGGGCTGGTGGTGGCCCGCGGTCATCGCGGCCCTGGCGATCGTGGTCGTGCTCGCCCTGTGGTGGCTGCTGGCCCAGCCGCGCCGGGCCCGCCTCGCCGAGGTGCTGGTGGACAGCGGTGACGGCGAGGGCGCGCTGCTCAGGGGCCGGGCCCTGGAAGGCGTGCTCGCCGACGAGGCGGGAAACCTGGACGGCGTGGCCCGCGCCCGGGTCGTGCTGACCGGCCGGCGCAGTTCGCCGCACGCCAGGATCCGTCTGCTGATGGAGCCGCACGCGGCACCGGAGGAGACACTCGGCCGCCTCACCGACGAGGCGCTGGCCCATGCACGGGATTCCGCGGGGCTGGCGCGGCTGCCGGCCGAGGTGCGGTTGAGGGCGGTCGAGCACCGCGCGGAAAGGGTGAGCTGACAGGCCTCGCGACGGCTGTCCGCGACGACCGGACGGGGGCGAGGAAGGTGCCCCGTCCGGTCATCGGTGCGGCGGCCCGGTTCAGAAGCCGTGCCGGGAGCCGCCGTCGATCGGCAGCATGACGCCCGTCAGATACGACGCCGCGGGCGAGAGCAGGAACGCCGTCGTCCGGCCGAACTCCTTCGGAGTCCCGTAACGGCGCAGCGGGATACGCGCCTCATTGGCCGCACGGGACGCCTCCGCGTCGCCCGAGAGCGCATCCAGCTCACGCACCCGGTCCGTGTCGATCCGGGCCGGCAGCACGCCGACCACCCGGATGCCCCGGGGACCGAGCTCGTCGGCCAGGGACTTGGCGAATCCGGCCAGACCGGGGCGCAGCCCGTTGGAGATCGTCAGCCCGGCGATCGGCTCGTACACGGAGCCGGAGAGCACGAAACCGATGACGCCGCCCTCGCCGAGCGTGGCCGCCGCGGCCCTGGCCAGGCGCACCGCGCCCAGGAAAACCGACTCGAAGGCCGACTGCCACTGCTCGTCGGTGTTGTCGGCGACGAAGCCGGGCGCCGGTCCGCCGACGCTGATCAGAATGCCGTCGAGCCGTCCGAAGCGCTCGTGCGCGCCGTCCAGCAGGCGCTGCGCGGAGGCGGGGTCGCCGTTGTCGGCGGCGACGCCGACGGCGTCCGGCCCCAGCTCGGCGGCGGCCGACTCGGCGCGCTTCTCGTCCCGACCGGTGATGATCACCCTCGCGCCGTCCTCGGCCAGCGCCCGAGCGGTGGCGTTGCCCAGCCCACGGGTCGCTCCGGTGACGATGTACACACGGTCCTTCAGTCCAAGATCCATGGGGCCTATCCTGCCGTGCCGCCCTCCAGCGTGTCCTCCCCGGCCAGTGCCATGGCGGTGCCCACCAGTCCGATATGGCTGAACGCCTGCGGGAAGTTGCCGAGCTGCCGGCGCCCGACGATGTCGTACTCCTCGGCGAGCAGACCCACATCGTTGCGGAGTGTCAGGAGCTGCTCGAAGAGTTCTCCGGCCTCCTTGGCGCGCCCGGTCAGGAGCAGGGCGTCGGCCAGCCAGAACGAGCAGGCCAGAAAGGCTCCTTCGCTGCCGGGCAGGCCGTCGATCGAGGAGCCGTCCGTGCTGTAGCGGCGGACCAGGCAGCCGCTGCCCAGTTCCTCCCGGACCGCGTCGACCGTCCCGATCATCCGGGGATCGTCCGGCGGCAGGAAACCGGTCCGGGCGATCAGCAGCGTGGCGGCGTCCAGATTCCGGGAGCCGTAGGACTGGGTGAAGGTGTTCCGCACCGGGTCGAAGCCCTTCTCGCACACCTCGCGGTGCACGGCGTCCCGCATCACCCGCCACCGGTCCGCGTCGCCGGCCAGCGAGGGGTTCTTCTCCAGGGAGCGGACCGCACGGTCGGCGGCGACCCAGGCCATCACCTTGGAGTGCACGAAGTGGCGGCGCTGGCCACGGATCTCCCACAGGCCCTCGTCCGGCTCGCGCCAGGTCGACTCCAGGAAGCCGAGCAGGCTGAGCTGCAGATTCCAGGCGTGCGGCCTCTCGTCCAGACCCGCCTCGCGCGCGAGCCGCAACGAGTCGATGACCTCGCCGTACACATCGAGCTGGCGCTGGCGGACCGCGGCGTTGCCGATCCGGACCGGGGTGGAGTTCTCGTAACCGCTCAGCCACGGGAGCTCCGACTCGGGCAGCCGGCGCTCGCCCGCCAGGCCGTACATGATCTGCAGATCGGCCGGGTCCCCGGCAACGGCCCGCAGCAGCCAGTCCCGCCAGGCGGCGGCCTCCTCCAGATAGCCGGCCGAGATGAGGGCGCCGAGGGTGAGCGTGGAGTCCCGCAGCCAGCAGTAGCGGTAGTCCCAGTTCCGTACGCCGCCGATCTCCTCGGGCAGCGAGGTGGTGGGAGCCGCCACGATGCCGCCGGTCGGGGCGAAGGTGAGCGCCTTCAGCGTGATCAGCGAGCGGACCACCGCCTCCCGGTACGGGCCCCGGTACTTGCACTGTGCGGACCACTCGGCCCAGTCGGACAGGGTGTTCTCCAGGGCTTCGAACGGGTCGACGAGATCGGGGCGGGGCGAGTGCGAGGGGTGCCAGGTCAGGACGAACGCCACCCGCTCGCCGGTGGAGACGGTGAACGACGAGCAGGTGGAGAACTGCTGGCCCCAGGTCTTGACCGGTGGTTCGCTGCGCAGCCAGGCGGAATCCGGTCCCGCGACCGCCACCCGGTGCCCCTCCGAGCGGCGCACCCACGGCACCACCGTGCCGAAGTCGAAGCGCAGCCGGATCACGGAGGTCATGTCGACGGTGCCGCTGATGCCCTCGACGATCCGCATGACATCGGGTTCCTGGTCGCGCTGCGGCATGAAGTCGATGACCTTGACCGTGCCGGTACGGGTCACCCAGTACGTCTCCAGGACGAGGGAGTCACCCGCGTAGCGGCGCCGGGTGCAGGAGTCGGCGCCCTTCGGGGCGATCCGCCAGTGGCCGTTGTCCTCGTCGCCGAGGAGGGCCGCGAAACAGGCGCCCGAGTCGAAGCGGGGCAGGCAGAGCCAGTCCACGGAGCCGTTCCTGCCGACCAGGGCGGCTGTCTGCAGATCGCCGATGAGGGCGTAGTCCTCGATGCGTGGGGTCACGTTCTGGCGTGTTCCCGGACCTGGGCCCCGTTAAGCAGTTCCTGTCCCACGAGAAGCAGGGGGTCACGCCGACGCAGAGCCCGGACGGCCCGGCCGGCAGCCGCAGGGTCGGGCTCAGGCCTTCGCGGGTTCCGGCTGCTCAGGCTGCTGCGGGCCGGACGTCTCCCGCTCCCCGGCGGCGGCCTTGGCCGCAGCCTCCGTCCGGTCGCGCTTCTCCCTGCGGGCGAGGACCACGAAGCCGGCCGGAACACCGGCGGCGAACAGCCACCACTGCACGGCGTACGCCATGTGCGGGCCGATCGAGCTGTCGTCGGGGGAGGCGATCAGTTCCGGGGAGCCGCCGACCGGCTCGGGACCGGTCTGCTCGATGTACCCGCCGAGCACCGGCCGGGAGAGCCGCTTGGCCTCCTGGGAGCTGCTGATCAGCATCACCTGGCGGTCCGGCAGGTCCGAGATGTCCTTGATGCCGCTGGTACTCGTCGTCTCGTCGGCCTTGAGCCGTCCGGTGACGGTCACCTCGCCCCTGGGCGCGGCGGGCACGTCGGGGAAGGCGCGCTGACTCTCGGCGGAGGGCACCCAGCCGCGGTTGACCAGGACCGTGCCACCGCCCTTGAGGTCGAGCGGGATCAGGACGTGGACACCGATCCGGCCGTCGGTGGAGGTCCTGCGGCGTACGACCACTTCGTGCGCGGTGTCGTACGTACCCGTGGCGGTCACCGTGCGCCAGTAGTCGGAGCGCGGAACCGTGTGGCCCGGAGAGGTGAGCGAGGCGACCGGAACCGGTCTCGCCTTGAGGTTGCGGGAGATCAGTGCGTTCTGCGCGACCTTGTGCTCATGCCGGTGCAGCTGCCAGAAGCCCAGCTCGACCATCGTGGGAATCAGCACGAGGGAGAGGAGGGCGAGGATCAGCCACTGCCGGGTCAACAGGAAGCGGTACACCCCATGACGGTACAACTGCGTCATGGGGTGCATCGCTCAGGGGTCGGGGAAGGGGGCGCGGCGACCGGTGGTCAGACTTTGTCGATGATGCCCACCTTCCCCTCGGCGCGGGCGCAGTGACCGCCGCAGAACCAGTGCCCGTCGACCTCGACACCCTGGCCGATGATCTGGACCCTGCAGTGTTCACAGATGGGCGCCATGCGGTGAATGGCGCAGGAGAAGCAGTCGAAGACGTGCACGGCGCCCTGCGCGTGCACCTCGAAGGACATGCCGTAGTCGTTTCCGCAGACCTCGCAACGTGCCATGCGCCACAGGGTGGGACGCGGGAGCTGCGGCGGGCGAGCGGCGGGCGGGCGAGTCGCCCCGGTTCACTCCGATGACGGCGCGGTCGGCTGTGTCCGGGCCGGCGCCACATCGCGCAGCAGATGCGTGAAGGCGCTCTCGTCCAGGACCGGGGTGCCGAACGACTTCGCCTTCACCGTCTTCGACGTCGCCGAGTCCGGGTCGTTGGTGACGAGCAGACTGGTCAGCCGGGACACGCTGGTCGCCACATGCAGCCCGGCCTCCACGGCCCGGTCCTCCAACAGTTCGCGGTCGACGGAGGTGTCCCCGGAGAACGCGACCCGCATGCCCTGCATGAGGGGTTTGTCCTTCTCGTACCGTCCGGGGTTCGGATACGGGCACGCCGGACGCTTGCGTGAGGGACGCCAGCTGTTGTGACCGTACGAAGGCTGGTACCCGATCCGGGGCGTGACCGGGGAGTCCGACCACTCGGTCAGCGGCCGGCACTCCAGCAGCGGAAGCCGCACCCCGCCCCGCGCCGCCGCGTGCAGACTCGGCCGGAACGCCTCGGCCAGCACCCTGGCGTCGTCCAGCGCGTGGTGGGCGCGCTGCTGCACGACCCCGAAGTGCGCGGCCAGCGACTCCAGCTTGTGGTTGGGCAGCGGCAGCCGCAGTTCCTTGGAGAGCGCGATGGTGCACAGCCGGTGCTCGACGGGGGCGGTGACCGAGGCCCGTGCGTACTCCCGGGCCAGCATCGACCAGTCGAAGGCCGCGTTGTGCGCGACGAGCACGCGGTCCGCGAGCCGTTCGGACAGTTCGGCGGCGATCTCCGGGAAGAGCGGAGCGCCTTCGAGGACGTCGCTGGTCAGCCCGTGGATCCAGACAGGACCGGGATCGCGCTGGGGGTTGACGAGGGTGTACCAGTGGTCCTCGACATCGCCCTGCGCGTCCAGGCGGTAGACGGCGGCGGACACGATCCGGTCGTCCCGTGCGAGTCCGGTGGTCTCCACGTCGACGACCGCGTACCCCTGCGGGTACGCGGTCGGCCACGCTGCTGCGGTCTGGCGGTCGTCGAGCATGGTCACAGAGAATACGGGCCGCGACTGACAGTCTCCTATTCGGCCGCCTCCCGCTCCGGCGCGGAGGTTCCGGGGCGCGAGGCGTGCTGTACGGGGCCGGCCAGCAGCCCCGCCACCAAGGCCCGTACGGAGTCCGCGAACAGCCGGTCCGGATCGGCGGGCCGGGCCAGAGCGCGGGCCAGTGCCGGGTCGTCCTCCGAGGCGGCCGCGGTCCACAGGTCGCCCTCGCCGGGGGACTGCACGGGGGAACGCTCGCGGTTGCGTTCGACGAGCAGGAAGCCGACGGTGTGGAACTGCACCGCCCGGACCGCGGCGGCCGCCCGTGCCCCGCGCAGCCCCGCGGCGTGCACCTCGCGGACGAGGGCCTGCTGTGCGGGGAGGAACATCCGTTCGGTGAGGCCCCGTTCATGGACCATCGCGATCAGGTGCGGACGGGCCCGCAGTTCGCGGCGCAGACCGCGGGCGACGGAGACCATGCGGGACGCCGGGGTCCGGCCGGCGGGGCGGAGGGTGCCCATCTCCCGCACGGTGCGCTCGACGAGGGCGTCCAGCAACGACTCGCGGTTGCCGACGTGCCAGTAGATCGACGTGACCGCCGTGCCGAGTTCGGCGGCGAGCCCGCGCATGGTGAGGGACTGTGAGCCGTGCCGCCTCACCAGGACGGCGGCCGTTTCCAGGACCTCTTCGCGGGTCAGTGACGATCGCGGCACAGCGCTCCTTGATTCCCGAACTCCGTTACGTGCATGTCTATTTACCCTTCATCGACGACGGTGTAACTGTGTTACAGAACCGCACGGAAAACACCGGACGCGAAGGAGCGAAGACACGGAGACGCGAAGACACGGAGACGCGAAGACACGGAGAACCGATTCACGGCCGACCGGGCCACGGACGGCCGAGAAGGGTGGTACGGCATGGCACGTGTACGGTACGGCGCGCGCACCACGGCCGAGATCGCGGCGGCCCGCGCGGCCCGCTCCAAACTCCCCGACATCTGGTCCACCGGTGTGGTGGCCCTCTGGGAGAGCGACCCCGACGCGGTGGCGGCCGTTCTCCCGCCGCCCCTCGAACCCGCCGGACGCCCACTGGTCCGGGCCAACATCAGCACGGTCGAGCTGCCCGGCTATCCGCTCGGAGCGGGCTCCGTCTCCGTCGCCGCCGTCCATGACGGGCACGAGGGCTGGTATCCGCTCGTCATGCCGATGACCCATGAACGGGCGCTGATCGGCGGCCGTGAGGTGTTCGGCGAACCGAAGAAGCTCGGCGAGGTGACCGTCGAACGCGACGGCCTCGTCGTCCGCGCCGCACTCGCCCGGCACGGGATCGCGTTCGTCGAGGTGCGCGGCGCGGTCGGCGGACCGCTCCCGCTGCCGGAACCGACGGCCAAGCTCGACTTCTATTTCAAGTTCCTGCCTGCCGTGGACGGCGAGGGCTTCGACTCCGACCCCGTCCTGATCCACTGCACCCGCCACGAGAAGGTCCGGAGGCTGGAGAGGATCTCGGGCGACGTGGTGCTGCGCGAGTCGGTGTACGACCCGGTCGCGGACCTCCCCGTACGCCGGCTGGTCGACCTCACCATCGGCGAGAAGACCAGCGACCAGCGGGGCCGAGCCGTGCAGCGGGTGAGCGCCGAGGCGTTGCTGCCGTACATCCACCAGCGTTACGACGACCCGCAGCAGATCCATGACGGCCCGCCGGAAGGGAGTGCCCGATGAGGCTGGGGGAGGCCCAGGTCGCCGTCGTCACCGGCGCGGCGAGCGGCATCGGCCTCGCGCTGTCGCGCAGGTTCGCGGCCGAGGGACTGAAGGTCGTCCTCGCCGATGTGGAGGAGGGCGCGCTGGAGAGGGCGGCGGACGAACTGCGCCGGGACGGCGCGCGGGTGCTGGCCCGGGTCGTCGACGTCGGCGATCGGGATTCCGTACAGGCCCTGGCCGAAGCCGCGTACGACACCTTCGGCGCGGTGCACGTGCTGTGCAACAACGCCGGTGTCGGCTCCGGGGCCGAGGGCCGGATGTGGGAGCACGAGCCGAACGACTGGAAGTGGGCCTTCGCCGTCAACGTGTGGGGTGTCTTCCACGGCATCCAGGCGTTCGTGCCCCGCATGATCGCGGACGGCGGCCCGGGACACGTCGTCAACACCTCGTCCGGCGACGGCGGGATCGCCCCGCTGCCGACCGCCTCCGTGTACGCGGTCACCAAGTCCGCCGTCGTCACGATGACCGAGTCGCTGTACGCGCATCTGAAGGCGGAGGGGGCGACGGTCGGCGCCTCGGTGCTCTTCCCCGGCCCGCACATGCTCCGCACCGGGCTGTGGGAGTCGCACCGCAACCGGCCCGAGCGGTACGCCAAGGAGCGCCCGCGCAGGACCCCGTACCGCAGCCTCGACCAGTGGGAGTCCGCCATGCGGGCGGCGGGTCACGAGGTGGAGTTCACCCCGGTCGAGGACGTCGCGCAGACCGTCGTGGACGGGATACGCGCCGACCGTTTCTGGATGCTGCCGGAGAGCGAGCACAGCGACCGGCAGATCCGCGCCAGGTCGCAGTCGATGCTCGACCGGGCCGAACCGTCGTACCTGGAGAGTTTCATACTCGACTGAGGAGCGAGCGATGACCGACGACCCGTACCTGATCATCTCCTCCGACTGCCACGCCGGACTGCCCACCGAGGAGTACCGGCCCTATCTCGACCCCCGTTTCCACCGGGACTTCGACGACTTCCTCGCCGGCCGTGACCGCCGCCGCGAGGAGATGACCCGCCTCGGCGTACGCAACGAGGCCTTCGCGGACAAGTGGTTCCATGACAACGAGGAAGGCCTGAAGGGCGGTTGGGACGCCGCCCGGCGCCTGAAGGAACTGGACGGCGACGGGGTGGCGGCCGAGGTCGTCTTCCCGGACGCGGACGCCGTCGACAGCCGGACCGCCGCCCCGTTCGGCGTGGGCCTCGGGCTCTCCGGCGACCAGGACCCGGAGCTGGGCATGGCGGGCGCGCAGGCCCACAACCGCTGGCTCGCCGACTTCGTCTCGCAGAACCCCGAACGCCACTGCGGGGTCGCCCTGTTGCCCGTCACCGGCGAGGTCGACCGGGTCGTCGCGGAGATCCACCGGGCGAAGGAGTCCGGGCTCGGCGCGCTCATGATCCCCTCCATGTGGGTGGACAAGGCCCCGTACCACGACCGCCGTTACGACCCCGTGTGGGCAGCCGCCGCCGAGACGGCCATGCCGGTCGTCACGCACTCCGGAGCGGCCCCGCGCCACGAGTACGGGGACCACCTCGGCATCTATGTCTCCGAGGTCACCTGGTGGCCGTCCCGCCCGCTCTGGTTCCTGCTCTGGTCGGGGGCCTTCGAACGCCACCCCGGGCTGCGGTTCGGGGTCGCCGAGTCCGGCTGCTGGTGGCTGCCGAATCTTCTCTGGTTCATGGACCGGCTCTATCTCGGTGCCCACGGTGGAAAGAAGCTCTCGCCGTTCGCCGAACTGAAGCGGCCCCCGCACGAGTACCTCGACCGCCAGGTCTTCGTCTGCGCCACCAACACCAAACGTCGCGAACTCGCCCAGCGGTACGAGATCGGCGTCGACAACATCCTGTGGGGCAGCGACTTCCCCCACCCGGAAGGCACCTGGCCGAACACCGCCCAGTGGCTGCGCGACACCTTCCACGACATCCCCGTCGCCGAGACCCGCCGCATGCTGGGCCTCACCGCCGCGGACGTCTTCGGCTTCGACACGGCGAAGCTCGCCCCGATCGCCGAGCGCGTCGGTCCCACCCCCGGGGACCTGGGCCAGAGCCCCGACCAGACAACGGTCGAGGCGTCCTGGGCGAGGTCGCGCGAAGTGGGCCGGCACTGGCTGACCGGCCGCGACTTCCCGGTCCTGGGGGCCGACTGATGGACCGTCGTACGGATCGCTACACCGTCATCTCCGCCGACTGCCACGCCGGTGCCGACCTCCTCGACTACCGGTCGTACCTGGAGACGAAGCACCACGACGACTTCGACGCGTGGGCGACGGCCTACGTCAACCCGTACGAGGACCTCCTCGCCGACACCGCGGACCGCAACTGGAACTCCGCACGCCGCGTCGCGGAGATGGAGGCGGACGGCGTCGTCGCGGAGGTCGTCTTCCCCAACACCATCCCGCCCTTCTTCCCCTCCGCCGCCCTGATGGCGCCCGCGCCCTCCCGGGCCGAGTACGAGCAGCGCTGGGCGGGTCTGCGCGCCCACAACCGCTGGCTCGCCGACTTCTGCGCCCAGGCGCCGGGCCGGCGCGCGGGTGTCGCGCAGATCCTCCTCAACGATCCCGAGGAGGCCGTCCGAGAGGTCCGCCGCACCAAGGAGGCGGGCCTGACCGGCGGCATCCTGCTGCCCGGCGCCCCGCCCGGCTCCGGCATCCCGGAGCTGTACTCCCAGGTGTACGACCCGCTGTGGGCGGTCTGCGCGGAACTGGACGTACCGGTGAACCACCACGGCGGCTCGGCCTCCCCGCCGCTCGGCGACGAACCGGCGGCCCGCGCCGTCTTCATGGTGGAGACGACCTGGTTCTCGCACCGGGCGCTGTGGCACCTGGTCTTCGGCGGGGCGTTCCGCCGCCATCCCGGACTGAAGCTCGTCCTCACCGAACAGGGATCCGGCTGGATCCCTGGTGTCGTGGAGATGCTGGACTACTACCACGGCCGACTGGTGGCGGCGGCCGGACGGGCCGCCACCGCCGAGTCCAAGTTCGGTGCGGGCCTTGCCGCTTCCATGGGTGCGAGCCCGAGCGAGGTGTGGCGCGACAACTGCTACGTCGGCGCCAGCTTCATGCGACCGCACGAGGTGCCGCTGCGGGACCGGATCGGCCTCGACAAGATCATGTGGGGCAGCGACTACCCGCACGACGAGGGCACCCATCCGTACTCCCGGGAGGGACTGCGGATCGCGTACGCGGGCCTGCCGCCCTGCGAGATCGCGGCGATGACCGGCGGCAACGCCGCCCGTGTCTACGGCTTCGACCTGGCCGCCCTCGACCGCATCGCCGCGACCGTCGGCCCGACGGTGGACGAGATCGCTGAACCCCTGAAGGAGGCCCCGCCCGACGCGACCAGCCCCGCCTTCGCGCCCGGCGGGTCGGTACGCGTCTGGTGACGGGGCGGGGTGAGACCATCCCCGGGTGACGGGTACCCAGACGCATGACGAAGCACACGACAACGGCCTCGGCGCGCGGCTGAACTGGCTGCGCGCCGCGGTCCTCGGCGCGAACGACGGTGTGGTCTCCACCGCCGGCCTGGTCGTCGGTGTGGCCGGTGCCACCGGCGACCGCGGCACCCTGCTCACGGCGGGCCTGGCCGGACTGCTGGCCGGATCCATGTCGATGGCGGCGGGCGAGTACGTCTCGGTGTCCACCCAGCGCGACTCGGAACGGGCCGCGCTGGCCATGGAGAAGCGGGAGCTGGCCGACGCTCCGGAGGCCGAACTCGTGGAGCTCACCGGCCTGTTGGAGGGCAAGGGGCTGAGCCGGGAGGTCGCCCGCGAGGCCGCGCTCCAGCTGACCGAACGCGACGCGCTCCGCGCGCACGCGGAGGTGGAGCTGGGCATCGACCCGGACGAGCTGACGAACCCGTGGCACGCGGCGGGCGCGAGCTTCCTGGCCTTCACGGTGGGCGCGCTGCTGCCGCTGCTGGCGATCGTGCTGCCCCCGGCGTCGCTGCGACTGATCGTGACCGTGGTGTCGGTACTGGCGGCGCTGGCACTGACGGGCTGGTGGAGCGCCCGCCTGGGCGAGGCCGCGGCGGGACCGGCGGTGCTGCGGAACATGGGCGGGGGAGCATTGGCGATGGCGGTCACGTACGCGGCGGGGGAGTTGCTGGGGGCGGTGGGGGTCTGAGGTCTTTCGTTCGGATCGGGCCGGATCGGCGAGCGGGGCCAGGTGCCGCGGACACGACCCGGCCGCCCCGGGCGCCGGAACGGTGCACCCTTAGGCTGGCGGCGTGACCAGCCACCTGCCCTCCTGAAGGCCCACGAGCTGTGGGAGGGCGACAGTTACGCGGATCTCGCCTTCGGCGGGAGGCTCGGCAACAGGATTCGACCCTGGGGCGACGACCTGCTGGGCGCCCCGTTCACCGCCCGGGTCGCCGAGCGGGTCACCGGGACGACGCCGGCCCCTTTTACCAGCCGCTCCAGCGGGCGCTCCGCTCCGCCGCCCCGAGCCAGCACGCACGCTGAAACGACTCGGCCATGGCGCCGAGGTTCAGCTCGCTCAACGGCGTTGCCCTGCCGCCCCTTTGCAGTCGGTCGTCGGTCAACTCCACGGCCCGTGCCAAGGGAATCCACGACCGCTCGCCATGGAGTGTCCGGCTCACAACAACCCCCATACGCACATGTCCGGTTCAGCGGCGCCCACCCTCACGCGGCGGGGCCGTGTCCCAGGGCCCGGGCGCCACACGGACGCCGGGCCCCGGGGACGTTCTACTTGCTGACGGCGAAACGCATCAGGGCATGCTCGTCGCCCTGCTTGATCTTCCCCGTCACATTGATCACTTCGAGTTTCCACGTGTCGCCGAACCGTACGGCCTTGGCCACCGCGCAGCCGTTGTCCTGGGTGAGCAGGCTGGGCCATATGTCGGCGACCTGCTGCGAGCTCCCCCCGGTGGCGTCGTAGACCTTGAAGCTGATGTTGCGGGCCTTCTGGAAGGAACTGCCCTTCTTGAAGGCGGCAGCGACGAACACGATCGACGTGATGTTGCGCGGGATGCGCGCGAACTCGACCGTGACGGTCTCGTCGTCGCCGTCCCCCCGCCCGGTCTGGTTGTCGCCGCTGTGCACCAGGGAGCCGTTTCCCATGGGGTCCAGCGAGTCGAGGCCGGCCAGGCGCACCGGGTCCCCGTCCTGCGTGGCGACGGCGATCAGGTCGAGGTCCGTTCCGGCCTTGCGGCGGAGCAGGCCCATGACACCGCCGCTGCTGCCGGCCGTGGGGTCCCAGGACACGCCGATGGACAGATGGGTCACTCCGTCCAGGTCTGCGGGACCGTCTTCCTTGGTGAGTGTGATCATGCGTGGGCCATCCTTCTGTCACGGGTACTACAACACGCAGAGTGTGCCTGGAGCCTCGGCGGTTCCGTGCGACGGGTCCCCGTGGGCGCGTACGAGGGGCGCCCCGCGCTCCGGGAGGCCCGCACGGGGCTTCGGCGCCACCGGCGTCCGGGCGACCGTGCCGCTCGTCGTCGTGGCCGGCCGGGCCCTCGCAACTGCCGGGCCCCGCACGGCGGTTCTTTCTCCGCTCAAGCTCCGGTACAGGGGCCGTCCGGTACCCGCATTGGCAGAAGCCACCAAAGACTGCTGACAACATGTCTCGCATACTTGTTGGTAACAACCTCTAGTCCGCAGCCGACCTGCGGCTCTACGGTGCTCGCATGCCGCCGAACCTGCCCGATGTCGTGCTCTGGTCCATACCGGCCTTCGTGCTGCTCACCGTCCTCGAAATGGCACTCCATCACTTCCATCCCGATGAGGAAGCCGCCGGATACGAGGCCAAGGACGCCGCCACCAGCATCACGATGGGGCTCGGCAGCCTGGTCTTCGACCTGCTGTGGAAAGTGCCCATCGTCGCCGTCTACACCGCGGTCCACCAGTTGACCCCGCTCCGCGTCCCCGTCCTGTGGTGGACCGTCCTGCTGATGCTGCTCGCGCAGGACTTCTTCTACTACTGGTCCCACCGGGGACACCACGTCGTCCGGATCCTCTGGGCCTGTCACGTGGTCCACCACTCCAGCCGGAAGTTCAACCTCTCCACCGCGCTGCGCCAGCCCTGGACGTCGCTGACCGTCTGGCCGTTCTACGTGCCGCTCATCGCCTGCGGTGTCCACCCTGCCGCGCTGGCGTTCTGCTCGTCGGCGAACCTCGTCTACCAGTTCTGGGTGCACACGGAGCGCGTCGGCAAGCTCCCTGGGCCCTTCGAGTTCGTACTGAACACGCCGTCCCACCACCGGGTGCACCACGCGTCGCAGGGCGGCTACCTGGACCGGAACTTCGGCGGCATCCTGATCGTGTGGGACCGGCTCTTCGGATCCTTCACCGCCGAGACGGAGCGGCCCGTGTTCGGACTCACCAAGAACATCGACACGTTCAACCCGCTCCGCGTCGCCACCCACGAGTACGCCGCGATCGCCCGCGACGTGCGCGCGGCGGGCAGTTGGAGCGAGCGCACCGGGCGGATCTTCCGCGGCCCCGGCTGGCAGCCGTCCACAACGGCCGCACCCACGCCCCTCCCCGCCCAGGAGCGCATCGGATGAGCGCCGACATCGTCCCGGACCGGCGGGAACGTCTCGTACGACCGCTGCTCGCCGCCTTCCTGCTGGCCGCCGTCGTCGACCTGTTCGGCCTGCTCGCCGACGTCCCGGTCGCCCACCTCGTCGCGAAGCCCCTGCTGATGCCGCTGCTGGCCGGGTACGCCGCCGCCCGGCGCGGCCCCCGGCTGCTCATCGCGGCACTGCTGTTCGGCTGGGGCGGCGACACGCTCCTGCTGCCCGACGCCGACGCCACCTTCCTCATCGGGATGGGTTCCTTCGCCGCCGGGCACGTCTGCTACCTGCTGCTCTTCGGACGTGCCCGGAGCTCCCCGGCCGTCGGGGCGGTGTACGCGGCCGTCCTGGTCACCGTCGTCGCGCTGCTCTGGAGCGGATTGCCGGCGGACATGCGGATTCCGATGACCGGCTACAGCCTGCTGCTCACGGCCATGGCCTACCGGGCCGGCACCCGCGGCCGGTACGCGGCCGTCGGCGGGGCGCTCTTCCTGCTCTCCGACGCGCTCATCGGCACCGGCGTCGCCGACCGGCCCCAGCCGCCCGCCCCCGACTTCTGGATCATGCTCACCTACATCGCCGCGCAGTTCCTGCTGACCGCCGGAACGCTGGCACCCGGTGCGAAATGGGTCGGTGTCACCCCTGGGGCGTACCGTGAACGGAGTACCAGCATCTGAGATCGGCAAGGACCCCCACGCATGCGCGCCACCGTCATCCACGCCCCCCACGACATACGTGTGCAGGAAGTGCCGGACCCGTCGGTCCAGCAGCCCACCGATGTGGTCCTGCGAGTCCTGCGGGCCTGCATCTGCGGCAGCGACCTGTGGGCCTACCGCGGCGAGGCCGCCCGCGAGCCCGGTCAGCGGATCGGGCACGAGTTCCTCGGGATCGTCGAGGAGGCGGGCTCCGAGGTGGCGGGCTTCGCCGTCGGTGACCTCGTCGTCGCGCCCTTCGTCTGGTCCGACGGCACCTGCGCGTACTGCGCGGAGGGCCTGACCACCTCCTGCCCGCAGGGCGGCTTCTGGGGCTCCGTCGGCTCCGACGGCGGGCAGGGCGAGGCCGTCCGCGTCCCGTTCGCCGACGGCACGCTGGTCAAGCTCCCCGCGGCCGCGGCTTCCGACGACCATCTGCTCACCGCGCTGCTGGCCCTGTCCGACGTTCTGGGCACCGGACACCACGCCGCCGTCGGCGCGGGCGTGAAGACCGGCAGCACGGTCGCGGTCGTCGGTGACGGGGCGGTCGGACTGTGCGGCGTCCTGGCCGCCAAGCGGCTCGGCGCCGAGCGGATCATCGCGCTCGGCCGCCACCGGGTCCGTACGGACATCGCCCGCACCTTCGGCGCCACGGACGTCGTCGCCGAGCGTGGCGAGGCCGCCGTCGAAGCCGTACGGGAACTGCTCGGCGGCGAGGGCGCCCACGCGGTGATCGAGGCCGTCGGCACCGAGCAGTCGATGCGCACCGCCGTCGGGATCACCCGCGACGGCGGCGCCATCGGCTACGTCGGCGTACCGCACGGCAGCGGCACCGGCCTGGACCTCGGCGTCATGTTCGACCGGAACATCGCTCTGCGCGGCGGCGTCGCACCCGTGCGCACGTACATTCCGGAGCTGCTCCCCGACGTGCTGTCCGGCACGATCGATCCGTCGCCCGTCTTCGACCTGACCATCGGTCTCGACGACGTCCCCGCCGGTTACAAGGCGATGGACGAGCGCACGGCGCTGAAGGTGCTCATCAAGCCGTGAGCCAGGCGGCCGCGTCCGCCCCCAGCGGGCCGGGCGGGCGCGACCAGTCGGTGGGCGAACCGTCGAAGGCGACGGGCGGCAGGGCGTGACGCAGCCGACCGAGTGGGCCGGCCGTCTCCGTGAGCCACTTCCGAGGGTCGTACGACGCACCCGTGGCCCCCGCTTCCCGACGGGCGGGCAGCTCGTCGAGCAGCCACGCGGCGGTACGGGCGAGCGAGAGCGTGATCAGGCGGGAGCCCCCCTCGTCGTGCTGTTCGGTCAGCGCGCGCAGCACGGCGGCGGCCAGCAGATAGCCCGTTCCGTGGTCGAGTGCCTGGGCGGGCAGCGCGCCGGGCGGGTGCTCCGCTCCCGCGGCGGCCTCGACCGAGGCGATGCCGGTGGCCACCTGCACCAGACTGTCGAAGCCGCGCTGCTGGGCCCACGGACCGTGGCCCCAGGCCGAGAGCCGCCCGATCACCAGCCCCGGTCTGCGCGCGGCCAGGGACCGAGTGGTCAGACCGAACCGCTCGACCGCGCCGGGCCGGTAGCCCACGACGACCACGTCCGCCTCGGCCAGCAGCTCGTCGAACACGGCCCTGCCGGAGCTGCTGCCGAGGTCCAGGGTCACCGACCGCTTCCCGAAACCGGTGTCGCCGTGTGCGTCCGGGCTCTCCGGGAACCGTGGGGAGTCGATCCGCAGGACGTCCGCGCCGAGCAGCGCGAGCGTGCGGGTGGCGACGGGGCCCGCGATGACCCGGGTGAGGTCCAGTACGCGCACCCCGGCGGCGGGCAGCAGTGACGCACCGTCCGGCGCCGCCGTCCGACGGACAGGCGCGCTGCCGATACGCTCGACGGTCACCAGCGGGGTGCCCGCCACCGCGGCACCCCGAGGGTCGGCCGACCACTCCCCGGGCGTACGGGCCGCGACGGCCAGGCCGCCCGCGGCGTACACGGTCTGCTCGATCTCGTCGCCCCGCCGCCCCGCGAACGAGGCGGCGACGGCGGCCACGGCGAGGTCGTCCGCGGTGTCCGCCGGCAGCCCCAGCGTGGCGAGCAGCCGGGCCCGATGGTGTGGGTAGTTGGCATGTGTACGGACCCAGCCGTCCGCCGCGCGCCAGAACCGCGACATCGGGGCGAAGGTCGTCGGAGCGCGCCCGTCGATCCGCAGATGGCGCTCGCTGGTGAACGCCGTGGCCACCGCGCCGTCGTCGACGCGGACCCGGGGCACGGGGCGCCCGGTGCGGCGGGCGGCCAGTTCGGCGGCGGCCAGGGAGCAGACCGCGACCGCGGAACGGGCCAGCTCCATGACGGGCAGTCGGGAGGGCAGCAGGTCCTCGGGGCCATCCGTCCCGATGCGCGCGAGAAGCGCGGGATCCCCGCCGAGTGCCGCCCAGGCCTGCTCGGTGCCGGACAGGTGCGCATGAGTCATGCCCGCACTATGGCACCGAGTGCCACCGCGGGAGAAGGGGCGCCGGGCGAGCCCGGTACGGGACGGGACCGCGAAAGGACGGCGGGCGGGGCCGGTGACTCCAGCCCCGCCCACTGCGTCGCGTTCCTACCAGCGGACCGCGTTCAGCGCGTTCACCACACCGGCTCCGTAGAAGCCGTTGCGGTTCTTGTCGCCCTCGCAGACGGCGTCGATCTTGCCGTCACCGTTGATGTCGTACGGCGCGCCGCACGCGGTGGCGTCGGACTCGGCCGTCAGAAGCGCCTTCACCGCGGCCGCGGAGGCTTGCGGGTGCGTCGACTTGATCAGGGCCGCGACTCCCGCCACGTGCGGGGAGGCCATCGACGTACCGGCCTTGTAGCCGTACTTGCCGCCCGGCAGCGTGGACAGGATCAGACCGCTCGTGGCGGGCGGTGCGGGCGTCTGGTAGACCGTCGAGTCGCCGCCCGGGGCGGCCACGTCGATGACACCGTTCCCGTAGTTCGAGTACGAGGACTTCAGTCCCTTGGCGCCGGTCGCGGAGACCGTCACGACGCCCGGCAGCATCGCCGGGATGTCGAGGCACTTGCTCGGGTCGATCGTCCGCTTCACGGCCGTGGTGTCGTTCGGGCTGGTCGTGTCGTCGATCGCGCCGGAGGCCAGGTCGAAGTTGCTGTTGCCGGCCGAGGCGATGTTCACGGTGCCCTTGTGCTCCGCGTACCGGGTGGCGCGGGCGACGGCCTCGACCAGGGCGCCCTGGTCGAGATCGTCCTTGCAGTTGAACATCCACGGGTCGGTGTAATAGCTGTTGTTGGTGACGTCGACGCCGTGCTCGCCGGCCCAGACGAAGGCGCAGACGATCGACTCGGTGTAGAAGAAGCCGTCCGGGTTCGCCACCTTGATCCCGGCGACCTTCACGCCCGGCGCGACCCCCGTGACCCCGATGCCGTTCTTCGCGGCGGCGATGGTGCCCGCGACATGCGTGCCGTGGTCGCTCTCACCGGTCTTCGGACGCCAGGAACCGTCCGTCGTGTCCGGCGCCCCGGACACGCAGTTCGCCGAGGCCGCGCGGGAGAAGTTCGGCGCGAGGTCCGGGTGGGTGTCGTCGACGCCCGTGTCGATGACACCCACCGTGACCTTGCTGCTGCCGAGGGTCTTCTGGTGCGCCTGGTCCGCCTTGATGGCGGGCAGATCCCACTGCAGGGGCTCCATCGGATCCTGGTCCGCCGTCGCCTGTGCCGCGGCGCTCTGCGCCTGCTCGGCGGTGAGCGGCTGCTCCACGCCGATGTCCGTGGTGGCCTGCGGGACGATCGGGTTGGTGCGGGTGGCCCCCGCCGAATCGACGCCCTTGACCCGGCGGATCGACTTCGCGAAGTCCGGGTTCTGGGAGTGGACGACGATGACACCGATCTGTTCGTAGGCGACCACCACCGTGCCGCCGGCCTCGGCGATCGCCTTCTTCACCTGCTTCACGGTCCCGTGGTTGCTCCGCGTGTTGACCACGTACGAGAGCTTCGGGCCGTCCGCCGAAACCGCCGCCGCGGGCTGCGCGTCCACTGGTGCGGCAGAGGCGGCCCCCGTCGGCAGGAAGCCGAGCGAGGCCGTGAGTGCCAATCCGACGGGCAACGTCAGTGCGCGCGTCCGTCTGGATCCCAGATGAGCCATGGGGTCTCCACATCATCCGTGCCGGGCGACCGGACACGGCGTGTGCCCAGTCGCGTACATGACGAGTGAAGCTATCGCTGATCATCCTTGCTGATCAATGAGTTGTCATCAATGAATTCGAAGGATCTGTTCGAAGAGGTGCGGGGCGGGGTCGGGCCGGATGGTCGCGCAGAGGCCGGTCGGAGAAGTGCGGTTGTGCGGTGAACCGCTTCGCAGCGCCGTCCGTGCCGTTGTCAGGGGGAGCGCTCCATCGTCCCCGGCCATCGAGGTTCCGCAGTGAAATCCACCGTCCCCACCACCGCACCCGCGTCGCGAGGAGATTCCGTGACTACCGATGCACCGCCGCCCGAGGTCAGTACGGACACCCGCACTGCCCAGCCCACGACCGAGGCGTTCATCGCGACGCAGGAGAGCGCGGAGTTCGGCGAACTCCGACACGCGCACCGCTCGTTCGCCTTCCCGCTGACCATCGCCTTCGTCCTCTGGTACCTGCTGTACGTGCTGCTGTCCAACTACGCGGGCGGCTTCATGGGCACCAAGGTCTACGCCAACATCAACGTGGCCTTCGTCTTCGGCCTCGCCCAGTTCGTCACCACGTTCCTCATCGCCTGGTTCTACTCGCGCCACGCGGCCGCGAAGCTCGACCCGAGGGCCGAGGCCATCAAGTCCCGTATGGAGGCCGACGCATGAGCGCCGTGTACCACTCGCACCCCGCCCTCCAGCTGGCCGCCTCCTCGACCACCGAGCACCGGCCGCTGATCATCACGCTCTTCGCCGTGTTCGTCGCCGCGACGCTGGGCATCACCGTCTGGGCCGGCCGGCAGACCAAGAGCGCCTCCGACTTCTACGCCGGCGGCCGTCAGTTCACCGCCTTCCAGAACGGACTCGCGGTCTCCGGCGACTACATGTCGGCGGCCTCGTTCCTCGGGATCGCAGGAGCCATCGCCCTCTTCGGCTACGACGGCTTCCTGTACTCCATCGGCTTCCTCGTCGCCTGGCTGGTGGCCCTGCTGCTGGTCGCCGAGCCGCTGCGCAACTCGGGCCGCTACACGATGGGCGACGTCCTCGCCTACCGGATGCGGCAGCGCCCGGTCCGTACCGCCTCCGGCGTCTCCACCATCGTCGTCTCGATCTTCTATCTGCTGGCGCAGATGGCGGGTGCGGGCGTCCTGGTCTCCCTGCTCCTCGGCATCACCAGCGACGCGGGCAAGATTCTCATCGTCGCGCTGGTCGGCGTGCTGATGATCGTGTACGTCACCATCGGCGGCATGAAGGGCACCACCTGGGTCCAGATGGTCAAGGCCGTGCTGCTCATCGCGGGTGCGCTCCTGATGACCTTCCTGGTGCTGCTGAAGTTCGACTTCAACATCTCCGACCTGCTGGGCACGGCCGCCGCGAAGAGCGGTCACGGAGCGGCGTTCCTGGAGCCCGGACTCAAGTACGGCGCGACCGGCACCTCGAAGCTGGACTTCCTCTCCCTCGGCATCGCGCTGGTCCTCGGCACCGCCGGTCTGCCGCACATCCTGATCCGCTTCTACACGGTGCCGACCGCGAAGGCCGCCCGTAAGTCGGTCAACTGGGCCATCGGCATCATCGGCGCCTTCTACCTGATGACGATCGCGCTCGGCTTCGGCGCCGCGGCCCTGATCGGCCCGGACGAGATCAAGGCGAAGAACCCGGCCGGAAACGCGGCCGCCCCGCAGCTCGCCGAGTACCTCGGCGGGGTCGGTTCCACGGGCGGCGCCGTGCTGCTGGCCGTGATCTCGGCCGTCGCCTTCGCCACCATCCTCGCCGTCGTCGCGGGCCTCACCCTCGCCTCCTCGTCCTCCTTCGCGCACGACATCTACGCCAACGTCATCCGCAAGGGGAAGGCCACCGAGAAGGAGGAGATGCGCGCCGCCCGCTGGGCCACCGTCCTCATCGGTGCGGTCGCCATCGTCCTCGGCGCCTTCGCGCGCGACATGAACGTCGCCGGACTGGTGGCACTCGCCTTCGCCGTCGCCGCCTCCGCCAACCTGCCTACGATCCTCTACAGCCTCTTCTGGAAGCGCTTCACCACCCAGGGCGCTCTGTGGTCGATCTACGGCGGCCTGGCGAGCTCGGTGATCCTCGTGCTGTTCTCCCCGGTCGTCTCCGGCAACCCGAAGACCTCGATGTTCAAGGGCGTCGACTTCGCCTGGTTCCCGCTGGAGAACCCGGGGCTGATCTCCATCCCGCTGGGCTTCCTGCTCGGCTGGATCGGCTCCCTCCTCTCGAAGGAGGAACCGGACAAGGGCAAGTACGCCGAACTGGAGGTCAAGTCCCTCACCGGAGTCGGGGCGCACTGACCGGGGAGGAACCCGGCGAGGCCCGCGCCGGGCCGCATCCTCTTCCACGGCCGTGTCGTAGGACCCTACGACACGGCCGTGCCGCTCCTCGTGTCATACGAGCCCCATCCGATGTCACAGGTCTCGCGTAGTCTCGAAGAGGTCAGCCGGAAGCGCCGACCGGGACATCCGACCGGACGGGCGAGCGGGAAAGCCGGACGTGCCGGACACGGCGGCCGGACAGCAACTGGGGGAGGGGGCTCACATGCTCATCGACACCTACGATCGGGTCGCCACCGACCTGCGCGTGTCGCTGACCGACCGGTGCAATCTGCGATGCACGTACTGCATGCCGGAAGAAGGCCTGCAATGGCTGGCCAAGCCCGACCTGCTGAGCGACGACGAGATCGTCCGGCTGGTCGGCATCGCCGTCACCCGGCTCGGCATCACCGACGTCCGCTTCACCGGCGGTGAGCCGCTGCTGCGCCCGGGCCTGGTCTCCATCGTCGAGCGGTGCGCGGCCCTGAGCCCACGCCCCAGGATGTCGCTCACCACCAACGGCATCGGACTGAAGCGCACGGCGGCCGCGCTCCGGGCCGTCGGCCTGGACCGGGTCAACGTCTCGCTGGACACGCTGCGCCCCGAGGTCTTCAAGGCACTCACCCGCCGCGACCGCCACCACGACGTGCTGGCCGGCCTCGAAGCCGCCCGCGAGGCCGGACTCACCCCGGTCAAGGTCAACACCGTCCTGATGCCGGGACTCAACGACGACGAGGCCCCCGACCTGCTGGCCTGGGCCGTCGAGCACGGTTACGAGCTCCGCTTCATCGAGCAGATGCCGCTGGACGCACAGCACGGCTGGAAGCGTGACGGCATGATCACGGCAGGCGACATACTCCAGTCGCTGCGCACCCGCTTCACCCTCACTGAGGAGGGCGAGGACCGACGCGGTTCCGCCCCCGCCGAGCGCTGGCTCGTCGACGGCGGACCCCATCGCGTCGGTGTCATCGCCTCCGTCACCCGTCCCTTCTGCCGGGCCTGCGACCGCACCAGGCTCACCGCCGACGGGCAGGTGCGCACCTGTCTGTTCGCCCGCGAGGAGACCGATCTGCGCGGCGCCCTGCGCTCCGACGCGCCGGATGAGGAGATCGCCCGGATCTGGACGCTGGCGATGTGGGGGAAGAAGGCCGGATCCGGTCTGGACGACCCGTCCTTCCTGCAGCCGGACCGGCCGATGTCGGCGATCGGAGGCTGAGAGCCTGTCGGGGCCGAGAGGGGACGGACGGATCCCGCGAGGCCGGGACGCCGGACCCGGCCGGACCTTCCCTCCTACGGCCCGCCCGATCCCGGACCGTCGGACTCCCACTCCGTCAGCTTCACGACATCCTTGAGGAAGCCCCGGACATCCAGGAACGAGGACAGATGCTCCCGGTGCTCCTCGCACGCCAGCCAGGTCTTCCGACGCTCAGGGGTGTGCAGCTTCGGATTGTTCCAGGCCAGCACCCACACGGCGTCGGTCCGGCAGCCCTTGGCGGAACAGACGGGGGCGGCGGCAGCGCTCTCGGCCGCGGATTCAGGGGAGTTCACGGCTCAATCGTAGGGTCTTTCATTGGATCTTTCGTTCGGGTCGGCCCGGCGTGATCCAAACGCGAGGACCTGGGCCGGCACCGGTTCCGGTCTCCCGGCCGGCCGCGCGGCGGATGGCCCGAACGCATCCCCGGCCGGAGAAAAAGCGACGCCGAGCAGCCACGGGGGGAGCTGCCCGGCGTCGGTCCGTCGCTCCGACGGGGGATGCGGAGCGCCTACGAAGTATGTCACGCAGACGGGGGTGCGGTGCACCGTAACTTCACGATTGATCTGAGGTTTTCGCGAGCCTCGGGTGCGCTGCTGCCTCACCTGTGCTCCTGCCGGATCCGCACGCCCCGAACCGACTTCTCATGGCTCTTGCCGAGCGCCCGTGACTCACGACGATCGCCTTCGGCTCACATCGAGGGCCCGTGGCTCACGACGTCTCCCCGCCGTGACGGGCCCCGTCGGCCTCCGGACCGGATTCGGCGGCACCGGACACGGGCGCGGCATCGAGCATCGGCCGCATCGGCGCCGGGACGAAGGTCGACGGAAGCGAAGGGGTGTTCTCCCGGCCCGCGTTGGCGATGACCACCGCCACGTACGGGAGCAGAACCCCGAGCACCAGTGCCACGATCGCGACGTACCGCTCCACGTTCCAGAGCACGGCGGCCAGGATCACCGAAACCGTGCGCACCGACATCGAGATCACATAGCGCCGCTGCCTGCCGCGCACATCGTCCGCGAGCCCCTGCCGGGCCCCCGTGATCCGGAAGACCTCGGTACCGCCCTGCTTCCGCATCACGTCTCCACCACCCTTCCCCCGGCACCCGGTGGACCGGAGGGACCTCGTTCCCGCGCCGGACACTCCCCGGACCGGACCGCATCCACGGTACGCCCGGCGTCCGACGGCTTCGAGACCGGGGCGCGCCGCATTCGCGCGAATCGGCGGCCGTGCCGCACATACGGACGTGCCCGGCATGCGGCACACGGCCCACCGGCGGAGACTGGGCCCACATGCGCGACATCGCGTCGCACGAGGAGGCGACATGGGCTGGTTGTGGGCAATCATCGTGGGCCTCGTGCTCGGTGTGATCGCGAGGGCGATCCTGCCCGGCAAACAGAACATCCCACTCTGGCTGACGACAGTCTTCGGCATCCTGGGCAGTGTCCTCGGCAATGCCGTCGCCACCTGGATCGGCGTCAACGACACCAAGGGCATCGACTGGACACGCCATCTGCTCCAGCTGATCGGCGCGGTGGTCGTCGTCGGTGTCGGCGACATGCTGTGGACGTCGTTCCGCGGCACCAAACAGAAGCAGGGAGCCTGAGCCGAGCGGAGCCTCCGGGGCACCGGGCCACGACGCACCGCTGAACGTACTGCGGCCGGACACGCGTCACGCGTGCCCGGCCGCAGTGCCGACGCAACGCGATCAGCCGGTGACCTCGACGGCGGCGAGGTTCTTCTTGCCCCGGCGCAGCACCAGCCAGCGCCCGTGCAGCAGCTCCTCGCGGGCCGGCGCGCTCTCGCCGTCCGTGACCTTGACGTTGTTCACGTAGGCGCCGCCCTCCTTCACCGTGCGGCGGGCACCCGACCTGCTCGGCGCCAGGCCGACCTCCACGAGGAGGTCCACCAGCGGGCCGAGTTCGGTGACCTGCGCGTGCGGCACCTCGGACAGCGCGGCGCTCAGCGTGGCCTCGTCCAGCTCGCCCAGCTCACCCTGACCGAAGAGCGCCTTCGACGCCGCGACGACCGCGGCGCACTGATCGGCGCCGTGCACCAGCGTCGTCAGCTCCTCGGCCAGCGCGCGCTGCGCCGTCCGGGCCTGCGGACGCTCCTCGGTGACCTTCTCCAGCTCCTCCAGCTCCGCGGGGCTGAGGAAACTGAGGATGCGCATGTACCGGGAGATGTCCCGGTCGTCCACGTTCAGCCAGAACTGGTAGAACGCGTACGGCGTCGTCATCGACGGGTCGAGCCAGACGGCACCGCTCTCGGACTTGCCGAACTTGGTCCCGTCCGCCTTCGTCATCAGCGGCGTCGCCAGCGCGTGCACCTCGGCGCCCGGCTCCAGGCGGTGGATCAGGTCGAGGCCCGCGGTGAGGTTGCCCCACTGGTCGCTGCCGCCCTGCTGGAGGGTGCAGCCGTAGCGCCGGTACAGCTCCAGGTAGTCCATGCTCTGGAGCAACTGGTAGCTGAACTCGGTGTAGCTGATGCCCTCGTCGGACTCCAGCCGCCGGGCGATGGAGTCCTTGGTCAGCATCTTGTTGACGCGGAAGTGCTTGCCGATGTCCCGGAGGAACTCGATCGCGGACATGCCCGCGGTCCAGTCCAGGTTGTTCACCATGACCGCCGCGTTCTCGCCCTCGAAGGACAGGAACGGCTCGATCTGGGACCGCAGCCGCGACACCCAGTTGGCGACCGTCTCCGGGTCGTTCAGCGTGCGCTCGGCGGTCGGCCTCGGGTCACCGATCTGGCCGGTGGCGCCACCCACCAGGGCGAGCGGCCGCAGACCGGCCCGCTGGAGCCGGCGCATGGTGAGCACCTGCACCAGATGACCGACGTGCAGGCTCGCCGCGGTGGGGTCGTAGCCGCAATAGAACGTGACCGGACCGTCCGCGAGAGCCTTGCGCAGTGCGTCCTCGTCAGTGGACTGGGCGAACAGCCCACGCCACTTCAGCTCGTCGACGATGTCCGTCACGGTTCCGTGTCTCCTCAGCTACGTGTGTCGAAAGGCAACAGTCAGTCTAGGCGGGTCACACGCCGAGGCTCACCGAGCTCATGTTGAAGTCCGGGATCCGCAGCGCGGGCATGGCGGCCCGGGTGAACCAGTCGCCCCACTCGCGCGGCAGCGTCTTCTCCGTACGGCCCGCCTCCGTGGCCCGCGACAGCAGGTCCACCGGCGACTCGTTGAACCGGAAGTTGTTCACTTCCCCGACGACCTCGCCGTCCTCGACGAGGTACACCCCGTCGCGGGTCAGCCCGGTCAGCAGCAGCGTCGCCGGATCGACCTCCCGGATGTACCACATGCAGGTCAGCAGCAGCCCGCGGCCGGTCGTCGCGGCCACCATCTCCTCCAGGGACCGCTCGCCCCCGCCTTCGAGCACCAGGTTGTCGATCGCCGGCGCGACCGGCAGCCCGGTCAGCCCCGCCGTGTGGCGGGTGGTCGTCAGATGTTCCAGCCGGCCGTCCCGGATCCAGTCGGTCGACGCCAGTGGCAGACCGTTGTCGAAGACGGAGGCACCGTCCCCGGAGGCATGGGCGATCACGAACGGTGCCGACTCCAGGCCCGGTGCGTGCGGGTCGCTGCGCAGCGACAGCGGCAGCTCGGACAGCGTCTCGCCGATCCTGGTCCCGCCGCCCGGCCTGGAGAACACCGTCCGGCCCTCCGCGGCGTCCCGTGCCGTCGACGACCACAGCTGGTAGACCAGCAGATCGGCCACGGCGGTCGGCGGCAGCAGCGTCTCGTACCGCCCGGCGGGCAGTTCGATACGGCGCTCGGCCCAGCGCAGCCGCCGCGCCAGCTCGGCGTCGAGCTCGGCGGGGTCGACGTCCTTGAAATCGCGCGTGGAGCGGCCGGCCCAGGTCGAACGGGTCCGGTCGGGGGACTTGGCGTTGAGTTCCAGCGTTCCGTTCGGCTGATCGTGCCGCAGCCGCAGCCCCGTCGAGGTACCGAGGTACGTCGAGGTCATCCGGTGGTGGGCGAAGCCGTACAGCTCCCGGCCGCCGGACCGGGCACGGGCGAAGGCGTCGCCCAGCGCCGGGGCGAACTCCGCGAAGACGTCCGAGCCCGTCCCGGCCGGCCCGTCCGTGAAATCGGGCGACGCGGGCACCCCGGCGACCAGCGGCTGCGCGTCCTCCGCCGGACCGGCCCCGCGTGCGGCGGCCTCGGCCGCCCGCACCAGCGGTTCCAGATCGTCGGCGGTGACCGCGGACCGGGACACCACACCGGACGCGGTGCCCTGCGCACCGTCGACGGTCGCGATGACGGTCAGCGTCCGCCCACGCGTCACCCCGTTCGTCGTGAGCGCGTTGCCGGCCCAGCGCAGATTCGCGGACGACTCCTCGTCGGCGATGACCACGCAGCCGTCTGCGGTGGACAGTTCGAGCGCCCGCTCGACGATCTCGTGCGGCTTGCTGACGCGGCTCATCGTCCGGCCTCCTGCGTCGTGTTGAGGATGTTCACGCCCCGGAAGAGGGCGGAGGGGCAGCCGTGCGAGACGGCCGCGACCTGGCCCGGCTGGGCCTTGCCGCAGTTGAAGGCGCCGCCCAGGACATAGGTCTGCGGGCCGCCGACCTTCTCCATCGAGCCCCAGAAATCCGTCGTCGTCGCCTGGTACGCGACATCGCGCAGCTGACCGGCCAGCCTGCCGTTCTCGATGCGGAAGAACCGCTGCCCGGTGAACTGGAAGTTGTAGCGCTGCATGTCGATCGACCACGACCGGTCGCCGACCACGTAGATCCCGCGCTCCACCCCGCCGATCAGATCCTCCGTGGACAGCCCGCCCGGATCCGGCCGCAGCGACACGTTGGCCATCCGCTGCACGGGGACATGGCCGGGCGAGTCCGCGTACGCGCAGCCGTTGGAACGGCCCAGACCCGTCAGCTTCGCGATCCGCCGGTCCAGCTGGTACCCGACCAGTGTCCCGTCCTTGATCAGGTCCCAGGACTGCGCCTCGACGCCCTCGTCGTCGTACCCGATGGTCGCGAGCCCGTGCTCGGCGGTGCGGTCGCCCGTCACATTCATCACGGGGGAGCCGTACGCCAGCTTCCCCAGCTGGTCGAAGGTGGCGAACGAGGTCCCGGCGTACGCCGCCTCGTACCCCAGCGCCCGGTCCAGCTCGGTGGCGTGGCCGATCGACTCGTGGATGGTCAGCCAGAGGTTGGACGGGTCGACGACCAGGTCGTACGTCCCCGCCTCGACGCTCGGCGCCCGCATCTTCTCGGCCAGCAGTCCGGGAATCCGCTCCAGCTCGTCGTCCCAGTCCCAGCCGGTCCCGGTGAGGTACTCCCAGCCGCGGCCCACCGGCGGGGCGATCGTCCGCATCGAGTCGAACTCGCCGGTGGTCCCGTCCACGGCGATCGCGGTGAGCTGCGGATGCAGCCGCACCCGCTGCTGAGTGGTGACGGTGCCCGCCGTGTCCGCGTAGAACTTGTTCTCGTGGACGGTCATCAGGGAGGCGTCCACATGCGCGACACCCTCGGCGCCCAGGAGCCGGCTGCTCCACTCGGCGAGCAGCCCCGCCTTCTCCTCGTCCGGTACGTCGAAGGGATCCACGTCGTAGGCAGAGACCCAGGTCCGCTCACCGTGCACCGGCTCGTCCGCCAGTTCCACCCGCTCGTCGGACCCGGCCGCCGCGATCACCTTCGCCGACAGCTTCGCCATGGCGACGGCCTGCGAGGCCACCTTCGCCGCGGCGTCCATCGTCAGATCCACGCCGGACGCGAACCCCCACGCCCCGCCGTGCACCACGCGCACCGCGTAGCCGAGATCGGTGGTGTCCGACGTCCCGGCGGGCCGGGCGTCCCGCAACCGCCAGGACGCGCTGCGCACCCGTTCGAAACGGAAGTCGGCATGTACGGCCCCCAGCGCACGCGCGCGGGCGAGCGCCGCGTCGGCGAGGGCCCGCAGGGGCAGGGCCGTGAACGATGGATCGATCTCATTGGCCATGTGTGGCCTCCCCTTGTAGTCATGGCGCGGTCCGGGTGAGTGAACCATGTTGCCAACGTGCTGGCGTGGCTTTTCGACGGTGGCGGGAACCAGATCACGGCGGTCGGAATCGTGCGGCAGAAGAACCAGCGGCAAGGACCGGTCGCCGGTTAGGCTCGATGGGTGATCACACCGTATGAGCAGCGGTGACCTTCGTACTCCTGGAAAGGCGGTACCAACCCATGAGCAGCGCTGACGGGGTGTCTCAGGCGCCAGACCCCCAACTCGTACGCCTGGCCGGGAAGTCTCGCAACTTCGGGTTCCTGCTGCCGCACCTTCCGCTGCTCGTCGCGTACGGAACCGCCGCCGAGAGCCATGTCTTCACCGACCCGAACACCTCCCTGGTCAAGTGCCGCCAGTTCGCGGAGGCCATGGCGGCCGACCTGATCAGCCGGGCCCGGGTCCGCGTGGAGGGAACCACCCAGTTCGACCGGCTGCGGGCCCTGGACCGGGAGGGCTACCTCCACGGCGACGTGGGCTCCGCCTTCCACGAGGTCCGTACCCTCGGCAACGAGGCGAATCACTCGGGGCTCGACAGCGCCGACGACGCCTTCCGCGCCCTGCGTACCTGCTTCCGCCTCGGAGCGTGGTACCACCGGCTGCTCACCGGCTCGCGCGAGCAGCTGCCGTTCGTGCCGCCCAGCCCCGACCGCACCCCGGCCACCGAGAACGAGCGCCTGCTCCAGGACGTCGCCCGGGCCCGCAAGGAGCTGGAGGAGGCCCGCCTCAGCTACCACGACCAGGCATCCCAGGCCCAGGCAGAGCAGGCCGCCCGCAGTGCCGTCGAGCGCGAGCTGGCCCAGGCCCAGGCCGAGCGCGAGGAACTGGCCCGCGCGGTCGCGGCCATGCAGCACCAGGTCAAGGAGTTCCAGGCCGCCGCCGAGGCCGCACAGCTCGGCCGCCGACACGTAGGCGCCACCGATACTGCCGCCGCATCGGCCGCCGTCGCCGAGCGCGCGCGCCTCCTCGACAACGCCGAGCAGGCATCCCGCGAACCCCTCACCGAAGTGCAGGTCCGCAAGCGGCTCGACGCCATGCTCACGGCGGCGGGCTGGGACGTCCAGGACGGTGGCGCCGACCTCAACCTCCACGTCCAGGGCGACTGGCGGGGCAACGGTGTGGCTGTCCGCGAGGTCAAAACCGCCCGGGGCCGCGCCGACTACGCACTCTACGTCGACCGCAAGCTCGTCGGCGTCATCGAGGCCAAGCGCGAGGGCGCCGACCTGTCCGCCGCGGAGGCCCAGGCCGACCGCTACGCCGACCATCCCACCGATGCCCAGCAGCGCTTTACCGCCTGGCGTACCCCGCTCCCGTTCCGCTACGTCAGCGACGGCGGCGAGACCCGCTTCCGGTCCGTCCTCGACCCGGACTCCCGTACTCGCCGCATCTTCTCCTTCCACCAGCCGCGCACACTGGTCCGCTGGGTCCGCCAGGCCGAGGAGGACGAGCAGGCCCCCAGCTACCGGGCCAGACTGCGACGGCGCATGCCCGAACTCGACATACGCCCCCTGAGGCCAGCACAGATCGAAGCCGTACGGGGTGTCGAGAACTCGCTAGCCCTGGGCAAGGGCCAGCAGGGGATGGGGCAGTCCCGCGCCCTCGTCCAGATGGCCACCGGCGCCGGCAAGACGTTCACGGCCGTCACGTTCTCGTACCGGATCCTCAAGCACGCACGCGCCGAGCGCGTTCTCTTCCTCGTCGACCGCAACAACCTCGGTGCACAGGCCTTCGCGGAGTTCGAGAACTTCAGGACCCCGGACACCGACCGCAAGTTCGCCGACCTCTACAACGTCCAGCGCCTCGGCGCGGAGGGCATGTTCGCCTCCTCCAAGGTCGTCATCTCCACCGTCCAGCGCCTCTACATGGAACTCACCGGCGCGATCTTGCCGGGAACCGAACGGGGGGAGGGGGAGACCGGCTACGACATCGAGGTGCCGGGCGGCATCGAGGTCGGCTACAACGCGAACATCCCCCCGGAGGCCTTCGACCTGATCGTCGTCGACGAGTGCCACCGCTCCATCTACGGCAAGTGGCGCTCCGTCCTCGAATACTTCGACGCCCCCATCGTCGGCCTCACCGCCACCCCCGTCGCCCAGACCTTCGGCTACTTCAACGCCAACCTGGTCAGCGAGTACTCGTACCAGGAGGCCGTGGCCGACCGCGTCAACGTCGACTTCTCCGTCTACGAGATCGAGACACGGATAACCGCCGAGGGCGGAGTCATCGCGCAGGGCACCATCCCGGTCCGCGACCGCCGCACGCGCCGCCAGCGCTACGAGGACATCGACGAGGACATCGAGTACGGCGCCCGTCAGGTCGGTGTCGGAGTCATCAGCAAGGACCAGCTGCGCACGGTCGTCCAGACCTTCCGCGACCGGCTGTTCACGGAGATCTTCCCCGAGCGGGCCAGACACCATCCGGACACGGGCGCTCTGCTGTGGGACGAGATGTACGTGCCCAAGACACTGGTCTTCGCCAAGAACGACAACCACGCCGAGGAGATCGTCGAAGTCATCCGGGACGTCTTCGGCAAGGGCAACGACTTCTGCGCGAAGATCACCAGTGCGGCCCACAACGCCGCCGAGCGCCTCGCGGCCTTCCGCAACCTTCCCGACCTGCGCATCGCGGTCACGGTCGACATGATCGCCACCGGGACGGACGTCAAGCCGCTCGAATGTCTGCTGTTCTTCAGGGACGTCAAGAGCTGGGCATATTTCGAGCAGATGAAGGGCCGCGGCGCCCGCACGCTCTCCCTCACGGATTTCGAGAAGGTCACCCCCGGTGTCGGGCCGAAAACCCGCTTCGTGATCGTCGACGCGGTCGGCGTGACAAAGAAACCGAAGGTCGACGCGGCGCCGCTGGAACGCCACACCGACAAACAAATCAGCCTGGAAAAGCTGCTTCGTAAGACCGCCGCGAACACCATCGAGGAGGAGGAGGTCTCCACCCTCGCGGCCCGCCTCGCCAAACTCGATATTCAGATGACGGACGAGGAGCGGGCCGAGATCCAGCGCCTGAGCGGCGGACTGGAACTGACGAAGATCGTTCACAAGATGGTCGACGCTGTTTCGGCCGACCGGCAGCTCGAAGCCCGGGAGGCCGCCGAGCGCGCGGGCCGCGATCCCGAGCGCGCGGTACGCGACCTCATCGAGCGTGCCGTGCAGCCGCTCGCCGCCCAGCCACCGCTGCGTGCCCGACTGCTGGAGATGCGGCGCGCGAAGGACATCCTCTACGACGAGAACGGCGTGGACGAACTGCTCCGTGCGGGCGCGGTCGCCGATGACGAGGACACGGCGGCGAGGACGGTCCGTGACTGGCGCCAGTACATCGCCGACAACCGCGACGAGATCGCGGCCATGTCCATCGCGTTCAGCGCCGGCTCCGACGTGCCGCCGAGCGTCGCCATGAACACGCTCAACGACGTGGCCCGCAGCATCGCCCGCCCACCGCGCGCCTGGACCCCGGACAAGCTCTGGCAGGCGTACGAGAAGCTCGGCGAGGCAGCGACCGACGGGACCCGCCGCACACATACGGCCCCTGACCTGCTGGCCCTGCTCCGCTACGAACTCGCGGGCGGCGCCGAGCGGGGCGCACCGGCCCCCCGCCCGCACGAGGAGGTTGTGCGTGAGCGCTATCAGGCCTGGATCACCCGCCAGGAGCAGACGGGCACCCGGTTCACGGAACGACAATGCTGGTGGCTCGACCACATCGCCGAGGCGACTGCCAGACGTGTACGCTTCGACACCGCTGACCTCGATTATGCCCCTTTCACCTCGCACAACGGCACGGACGGCTTCATCGCCGAATTCGGGGGGACGCGGGCGGAACACATCATCACTGAACTGGACAGGGAGCTGAGCGCGTGACAACCGACTCGGGTACGGGGCCGGAGCCGGGGGGCTCGGGTTCTGAGAGGGATGTCACGGAGGGGCTTCCTGTGGGGTGGGTCCGGGCGACGCTCGGGGAATTGGGCGTCGAGGTCCAACCAGGGTTTGCCAGCGGTAAGCACAACCGCGATGGTGTTGGAATCCTTCATCTTCGTCCAATGAACATTACTCGTAATGGGATGCTGGACACCCGGGATGCGCGTTACGTCGTTGATGAATCTGACAGGCGCGTTGAACGGGGCGATGTTCTTTTCAATAACACGAACAGTCCAGCGCTGGTCGGAAAGACGGCGTGGGTGGATTCAATCGAGCCGCTCGCCTTCTCGAACCACATGACGCGGCTGCGTGGTCCGGAAGGAATGGATGGGAAGTTCCTGGCCACGCAGTTGCACCATATGTGGGCCACTGGGTATTTCAAGTCGATCCTGAACAACCATGTGAACCAGGCGAGCGTATCCCGTAAGGCCCTCTTGGATACCGTGATCGTCGTCCCACCCCTCGTCGAACAGCACCGCATCGTTGCCAAGTTGGAAGATCAGCTGGCGCATCTTGAGGTGGGGGAGGCAGCTTTGGGCCTGGCTGCCAAGAAGTTTGAAGATCTTATCCAGGCTGTGCGTTCGCGAGGTGTCTGGCAAGCAGATGGGGATTTGCTCCCGGAAGGGTGGGCATGGGGTGTTGTAGGGGATGTTCTCGAAAGAATTGAAGCTGGGAAATCTTTCACCTGTCTTCCGAGGCCAGCTTGTGATGATGAGTGGGGTGTCATCAAGGTCAGCGCTATGACTTGGGGTGAGTTCAGGGCGGACGAAAATAAGGCATTGCCGCTCGAACGTGAACCAAATCCTGACTACGAGATCCATAGCGGCGATATTCTCGTGAGTCGCGCAAACACCGTTGACTACGTTGGTGCTCCAGTCTTGGTCGGTGCTACTCGTGTCAAGCTGATGCTCAGTGACAAGAGCCTGCGATTGGTGCCAAAAGACGGGACTGACAGGAATTGGCTCATCGAAGTCCTCTCGTCACGACCAGTGCGATCCCAGTATTCTGCGGCAGCGACAGGAACCAGCGACTCGATGCGGAACATCTCGCAGGCAACCGTTCGCTCTGCTCGAATTCCTATTCCTCTTAAAGGTGCGGAGCAGAAAGGTGTGGCGGCGGCCATTGCGGATACGGTGAGTCTGGTGAGCCCGCTGAAAGGGCAGCTGGACGAACAGACTCGCGAAGCTGCACGGCTTCGCAACGCCCTCCTCCACGCCGCCTTCACCGGCACCCTGGTCCCCCAGAACCCCGACGACGAGCCCGCCTCTGTCCTCCTCGACCGGATCCGCGCCCAGCGGGCCTGCGGCGCCAAGCCGGCCAAGCGTAAGCGCGCCCCCCGTACGACACCCCCGGCCGCTCCCCAGACCTCCGGCCGACCGGTTCCCTCCGGCACCCAGGAAGCACTTCCCCTGTGAGCACGATCATGAGCAGCAGTACCGAGAAGCCGACCCCCGCGAGCCCCGCCGGCGTGGTGACCTCGTCGGCATCCGGCGTGGCCACCACCCCCCACACAGCAGGGGCCCAGTCCAAGACCAAGGCCACTCCCGCCGCCCCGGCCTCGACCTCGACCTCGACGCTCGTCAACCGTCTCTGGTCGTACTGCGAACTGCTCCGCCACTCCGGCGTCTCCACGCTCGACTACGTCGAGCAGCTCACCTACCTCCTCTTCCTGAAGATGGCCGACGAGCGCGCCAACCGCCCGGCCATTTTCCGGCGCAACGCCCCCGAAAAGCCTCTCGTACCCGAGGGCCGGGACTGGAAGAGCCTGATGACCCGGTCAGCCGAAGCGCTGCTCGACCACTACGAGTTCATCCTCAAGGACCTCGGCCAGCGCGGCGGCACCATGCTCGGGGAGGTCTTCACCAAGGCGCAGAACAAGATCCAGGAACCGGCGGTCCTCGAACGTCTGATCAAGGATCTGATCAATCCCTACACCTGGACCACCGAAAACCAGGACCTCAAGGGCGACGCCTACGAAGGTCTCCTCCAGCGCGGTGCCGAGGACCGCAAGACCGGCGCGGGCCAGTACTTCACACCCCGCCCACTTATCGACGCCATGGTCGACTGCGTGCAGCTGAAGCCCGGCGAGACCATCACCGACCCGGCCTGCGGCACCGGCGGCTTCCTCATCGCGGCGCACGCCCACCTCGTCCAGAACTACGAGAACGAGCTCTACGGAGACCAGGGCCGGGCCCTCCAGACCGGCGCGATCACCGGTTACGAACTCGTCCGCGAGACCGGCCGGCTCGCCCTGATGAACATGCTGCTGCACGGCATCGGAAACTCCGAGGCCAAGCCACTCATCACCATCCAGGACTCCCTGGCCCGCCCCCCGAAGCGGCACTACGACATCGTGCTCGCCAACCCCCCTTTCGGCGTCGGCTCGGTGACCGGTGAGTCGTACACCGCCCGTACCGACTTCTGGGCGCAGACGACCAACAAGCAGCTCAACTTTGTCCAGCACATCTACAACCTGCTGAAGACCAACGGCCGAGCCGCCCTCGTCCTCCCCGACAACGTCCTCTTTGAGGGTGGTGCTGGTGAGAGCATCCGCAGGAACCTGCTCAACCTCTGCGACGTCCACACCCTCCTGCGCCTGCCCACTGGCATCTTCTACGCCAACGGCGTCAAGGCCAACGTCCTGTTCTTCGATAAGACGGGCCAGCGCTCCGGAGGCCGCCCCGGCACCCGCAAGCTCTGGGTCTACGACTTCCGTACGGACCAGCGCTTCACGCTCAAGCAGCGCCAGCTGGGCCGACGGCACCTCGACGACTTCGTCGCCGCCTACCACTCCGGCGGCAGGGACTTCACCCAGCGCACCCCGAGCGACCGGTTCCGCCCGTACGACTACGACGAGCTGATCGCCCGGGACAAGGTCAACCTCGACCTTGCGGTCCTCAGGTCCGACACCGCCGCGAGCACGAAGTACGCGTCACCGGACGTGATCGCGCAGGAGATCGTCGACGAACTCGAGGTGGCACTGGCCGAGTTCACGGCCGTGGTCCGGGCCCTGAAGAAGGACGCGCCGTCGGCCGACGACAAGTAGACAGGAACGGCGGGCCGGTGGTTCTCCGAGAACCACCGGCCCGCCGTCGTACCCTCCTCTACGAGCTCACAGCTCGCCCGCTATCACACCGGCCCGGAACGCGGCCCACTCCGACGCGGTGAAGCGCAGCGGTTCCCGATCCGGGTTCTTCGAGTCCCGTACAGCCCGTGCGCCGTGCGGCAGTTCGGCGACCTCGACGCAGTCGTTCTCGGCTCCACTGGCTGCCGCCTTGCGCCAGAAGGCGCCACCGAGGTCCAGTTCGTACAGCTCAGTCTTGCGGTCGGTCACTTCCGGAAGCCTTCTTCCAACTCGGCGATGCGTACGAGTGAGTCCTCAACGGGCAAGGCCGTGGCGCGAATGCGCTCGTACGCCCGCTCGAAGGGGATTGCGTCCTCGCCTTCAACGTACGTGGCTCCTCCAGGGTTCTCCAAGAGGACGACGCTCGGCAGCGGTGCCCGGAACTTGGTGAGTGAGAAGCCGCCCTCAAGCCCGGGATGAGGCGTCGCGCTGAGGGGCATCAACTGAACTGTCACATTAGGAAGTTCTGCTGTCTCACGCAGTCTGCGCAGCTGCTCATGCATGGTGGCGGGTCGGCTGGCGAATCTCAGGTGCAGGGCTGCCTCGTGGATGATCGCCCAGAACTCCAGAGGGGCGCCCGGTCTGCTGAGCACGGACTGGCGAGCCATGCGCACCTCCGCCAGTGCGGTGATCTCTTCGGCGCTCCGGGTGGTGGTGATCCCGGCGATCGTCTCGCGCGCGTAGGCGGCGCTCTGCAGCAGCCCCGGAATCAGGAGTGGCGACCAGGAGCACACCACTTCGGCGTCCGTCTCCAACGAGATGTAGTCCGCGTACAGAGGGCTGACGACTTGTGAATAAGCCTGCCACCACCCTTTTTTCGCGGCGTCGTTCCGCAGCTGCTCCAGAACCCCACGGATCTCGTGGTCACTCACTCCGTACACCGTGAGCAGCTTGTCCAGGTCAGCGGGCCGGATCGCCTGCACGGCATTCTCGATCTTCGACATTTTCGGGCTCTGCCATGTCATGGCAGAGGCGGCGCGGTCCAGGCTCAGGCCGGCCTCGTTGCGGAGCCTGCGCAGTGCTCCTCCGAGGCGGCGACGCCTGACGGTGGGGGCCAGTGGGGCGTTCGGCATGCAGACATGGTGCCATTCAGCCGATGCCAGGAGGCAAGGAATCGAAAGTGTCACCCGTTAGGGTAGAAAGGTTGCGATTCGCGGCAATGGCGGGGCACTCTCAAGTCAGCGCAGTGCAAGCAGAGTTCACCTCGACGCAGGAGCCTCCATGCCCCACTCCCTCGGCTGGTACCACACCTCCACCCTCACCGGGTTCGTCCTCCATCTCTCCGCCACCCCCGACCATCTCCGCGCCACCCGTGCCCTGATCGGCAAGACGCTCGCCGATGCCGGAGTGGGTGAAGGGCAGGCGCACGCCGTGCAGTTGGTGATGTCCGAGCTGTTCGGGAACGCGGTTCGTGCCTGTGGCGACTTCGTGCCGCTCGTCGCCGAGGTGGCCGTGGAGCCGCCGCAGGGGTGCGGTGGTGGAGCGGAGCGAGGTGTTCGGGTCAGGCTGCACGACCCCTACCAGGCGGCGATGCCCGTGCTGGGCGGTGTACGGCTGGACGATCCCGAGGCGGAGTCGGGGCGGGGGCTGCCCCTGATCGACCTGCTCGCGCCCGGGTGGCGGGTCGCGGGCACGCCGGTCGGGAAGCAGGTGCGCTGCCGGATCCCCGCCGAGAGGGAGTCCGGGCTCTGACGGGAGCCGCTGCCCCGGATCCCCCCGCCGTGCGAAGCCGCCCGCGCTCGGCGGTGTACGTCCGGACGGTCCCGTGACCTTATCTCGTCGTACCGGTGTCGACTTGTGCCTACGATAAGGAGGAGTTGATCGCCTGCGGTCCGGTCGACCAGTCTGGTGTGCTCTCGGAGCCTTTGTCGTTGCCGCGGTCGGCGCCTGCGCCGGACGGGGGGATGGCCCAACGGCGTATCCGCTCGGACCGGGACGTACGAGAACGGGTGGGGTATGGCAGCGGAGCGCGACGGTGTCGGGACGAGAGGGCCGGAGGAGCACTGGACAGCTAAGGAGATCTTCGAGCGCTGGCAGCGCTTCTTCGAGCAGAAGACCAGCGCCAAGGCTCTGACCCGGCTGGAGTTCACCGAGCACATCGCGTATCTGCTCTTCCTCAAGCTCGACCACGAACGCGCCCAGCGGTCAGGGATGTTCGCGAGTCAGCCGATCGCCCCGGCAAACAGCTGGCCGCACCTCGTACTCGCCAGCGGTGAGGATCTGCACGGTGCCCTCACCCGGCTGATGGCGGAACTCGGCAGGCCGAACCCGCAGGACCCCCGTCGGGCCATCGCCAGTGTCCTCTTCCAGGACTCCCGCCCCTGGCCCGTGGACAGGATGGCGGAACTCGGACGGCTGATCATCGAGGAGTTCGACCCGTACCGCTGGTCAGACTTGAAACAGGACGAACTCGGCGCGGCCTTCTCCCTGATGATCGCCGACTGCCGCGACGACATCCGGGCCAAGCGGGAGACGGGCCAGTTCCTCACCCCGCCGTACCTGCTGAAGGTCATAGCCAAGGCGCTCGCCCTCACCCCGCACGACCGGGTGATCGATGCCGCCGTCGGGGCCGGCACCAGCCTCATTGCCGCGCACCGCGAGATGGCCGCACACGGGGACCGTGTCGACGCCTCCGCCATCGCCGGCGCCGACATCGACGTGCAGATGTGCCGCCTGGCGACGATGAACGTGCTCCTCAATACCGGGCGCCAGTTCCACGACGTCCCGCCGATCCTGCGCGCCGACTCGCTCAAGGTGAAGGAGCGGCTGGTGCGACGGCACGAGCGGGACGTGGCCGCCACCGTCGCCATCTGCAATCCGCCGTTCAAGAGCGTCGAGACGAACACCGACCAGCGGGACGACTTCTGGGCGCAGAACGCCACGCTTCCGGCCAACTTCCTCCAGCACCTGGCCATCACCCTGCCCCAGGGCGCCAGAGCGGCCGTCTTCGTCCCCGACGGTGTGCTGTTCCACCGCGGTGCGGCGGCCACCATTCGCAGGGAGCTGCTGAAGAACTGCACTGTGCACACGCTGCTGCGCCTGCCGACGGGCATGTTCCACGACACCGGTTCCAAGTCGAACGTGCTCTTCTTCACCAAGGCAGTGCGGCGCCCGACCGGCGAGCCGAACACTGATGAGCTGTGGGTGTACGACGCCCGTGACCTCCACCACACGGACACCGAGAACCCTCTCACCGAGGACGACTTCGCGGAGTTCCTGGAGGCGTACCGGCCCGGGGAGGAAGGATTCTCCGGCCGTATCGAGTCGTCCCGCCTCAAGCGCTACGACCGTGACGCCGTGCGGAAGATACTGGACAGTCCCGGCGTCAGCCTCGATCTGAGGGCCGATCTCGCCGACGCACCAGACGACTTCGGTGATCCGCGCGACATCGCCCGCTCGATCGTGGATCACCTCAGCGACGCGCAGCGAAGCTTCGAACTGGTCCTGGACTCCCTCGGCTGACACCGCCGTACCCCCTTCACCGCTCGCAGCCGACCGGACAGGAAGACCGTGAACACCACCTCTCAGCAGCCCGACGTCCCCACCCAGGTCCGCCAGACCGAGCGTGCCTTCGACGAGACGTACACCGGCCTCATCGATGTGAGCGACTTCGGCAACCGGCCGCCGGAGCAGACCAAACCTGCCTTCCGCTCACGTGCCCTGGCGGCGCACGCCGTGCGGATCATGACGGGATGGACCCCCGAGCAGGCGGCCGACTGCGTCATCGACGGCGGCCAGGACCAGGGGATCGACGCCATCGCCATCGACGAGGCGGAGGCACACATCTACCTTGTACAGGCCAAGTGGAGCCCGAACGGGAAGGCCAGGGCCGACGAGACCGCGGTCCAGAAGCTCTTCGCGGGACTGACCCTCATCGACTCCGGAGAGGCGGCCCAGTTCAACCCGCGCGGCCAGATCCTCGCCAAGCGGGCGCACGAACTCATCGGCGAGAAGGCGACCCGGGTCACGCAGGTGATCGCCCTCATGGGAACCGAGCCGCCCGCGCCGGGCGTACGGCAGGCCATCGAGAACGGTGAGAAGGAGTTCAACTCCCACGGCGACTACGTCGACCACCGGTTCCTGCACGCTCCGGAGATACACGCGCTGATCCGCGAGGATCAGCGAAGCGAACCCGTCACCCTGGAAGTGACGCTTAGCCCCTGGTTCAGTGTGTCCTCGCCCTACCTCTCCTATGAGGGGATCGTGCAGGCGGAAGAGATTGCGAGCTGGGCCGAGCACGGCAACGAGCTGTTCGCCCGTAACATTCGTAACCCGCTGGGGCTGACCCCCATCAACAAGGAACTGGTGGACACCCTCACCGACGAGCCGTCCCACTTCTGGTACTTCAACAACGGTGTCACGGTCCTGTGCGACTCCATGGATGCGGTGCCAGCGTCACAGAAGTTCCCGGAGCGCCACCCCGTCCGTCTCACCGCCCACGGCGCCAGCGTGGTGAACGGCGCACAGACCGTACGCTCCGTCATCGACGCCGCTCAGCAAGCCGAGGAAGCCGAACTTGCTCAGGTCACCGTCCGCTTCATCGTCACCGGCGGCGACGCCGAGTTCGCCAACCGGACCACCCAGGCCACCAACCGGCAGAACCACATCACCGAACGGGACCGCATCGCCCTCGACCCCGTCCAGGCGGAGCTCATGGCCGAGTTCCGCGCCGAACTCGGCCTCGTCTACAGCGTGCGCCGCAGCGAACTCGAACCGCAGGACGACGAGGGCTGCTCCGTAGTGGAAGCCGCGTGCGCGCTCGCCTGCGCCCACACCGGCAGCCGGTTCGCGGCACGGCTCGTTGCATCCGGTTCTACGGATGTGCTGTGGGAACGGGGCAGCAGCGGCATCTACGACCCCCTCTTCCGCTCCGTGCCGGGCGTGTACGAGACCTGGAACGCGGTGAAGGTCCTACGGGCGGTGCGGACGGCGCTGCGTACGGAACGCGAGCAGTACGCCGGGCGTGCGGCCGCGGTCATCGACGACGGTGCGTTCCTCATCACCCACCTGGTGCTCCGGCAGCTGCTCGCCCAGGACGCCGGCATGGGGGAGCCGGACCAGTCACTGGCATGGGCCGCCGAGGCGGCGGCGCAGGTACCCGATCTCGTCAAGCGCGTCGTCCCCGTCCTCGTACAGGTTCTGGACGACGAGGTGGGCACCCGGACGAGTGTCCAGCGCGTGTGCGCCGACCCTGGGCAGGCCGCCGAGCTCGTGAATGCGGTCCTGGAGTCCCTCGAAGGCGGCGAGGCCGGCGACGCCGCCGCGAAGTATCGGCGACAGGAGAACAAGCCACGCAAGCGACGCAGGCCCAACGCCGTGCATGTGATCGTCGACAGCGGGGCTCTGGACGAAGGCGCCCCCCTTCACATGGCGCTGTACCTCCAGCCGGAGAAGGACGCGCTGGCCGAGTGGCTCGCCGCGAACCCGCGCCGGGCACTGGCGAAGTGGACCAACACCAACCGAGCGCGTCCGATCGTCTGGGCCGCCGACGGCCTCAAATACTCGCCCAGCGGTCTCATCGCACGCATGTGGGAACTGGCCGAATGGGAAGGACGTCCCGTCTCCAACCAGGGCACCGCCCGCTGGGCCACCCAGGACGGAGAGACGCTCGCCGTCCTCGCGCGGCGGCTCCTCGACGGCATGGAGGAGGGAAAGGACGCCGAGTGACAGCAAGGGTCCGCCCCCGTGGCGCGTCTGCCGGCCGAGCACGAAAAGGACGACCGTTGATCTCATGGACACGCCCACACTGGGCACCTGGGTGACCCAGCGTAGTCGCGGGGGCGCGTTGGACGCCTTCATCCAGAGGGGGCCATGGAGGCTTCTTTCTGTAGGGACCCGACAGCGGGGGCCGTACGGCGCTGTCAGGCCCCGATTCTCCGTACGGTCGCTCGGACCGATAGTTTGCAGATGTACCAGACCGCTATCGAAAGGGTGATCCGTTGAGCCGCTCGGTTCTCGTCACCGGAGGAAACCGGGGCATCGGCCTCGCCATCGCCCGCGCTTTCGCCGACAACGGCGACAAGGTCGCGATCACGTACCGCTCGGGCGAGCCTCCCCAGATCCTCACCGAGGCGGGCGTTCTGGCCGTCCGCTGCGACATCACGGACGCCGAACAGGTGGAGCAGGCCTACAAGGAGATCGAGGAGAAGCACGGTCCCGTCGAGGTACTGGTCGCCAACGCCGGTATCACCAAGGACCAGTTGCTGATGCGGATGTCCGAGGAGGACTTCACGTCCGTACTCGACACCAACCTCACCGGCACCTTCCGGGTCGTCAAGCGTGCCAACCGCGGCATGCTGCGCGCCAAGAAGGGCCGCGTCGTCCTCATCTCCTCCGTCGTCGGGCTCCTCGGCTCGGCCGGGCAGGCGAACTACGCCGCCTCCAAGGCCGGTCTGGTCGGCTTCGCCCGGTCGCTGGCCCGTGAGCTCGGCTCGCGGAACATCACCTTCAACGTCGTCGCACCCGGATTCGTCGACACCGACATGACCCAGGTGCTCACCGAGGAGCAGCGCAAGGGCATCGTGTCCCAGGTGCCGCTCGGCCGCTACGCGCAGCCCGAGGAGATCGCCGCCGCGGTGCGCTTCCTCGCTTCCGACGACGCGTCGTACATCACTGGAGCCGTCATCCCCGTTGACGGCGGATTGGGCATGGGTCACTGATCACCATGAGCGGAATTCTCGACGGCAAGCGCATCCTGATCACCGGTGTGCTGATGGAGTCGTCCATCGCCTTCCACACCGCCAAGGTGGCCCAGGAGCAGGGTGCCGAGATCATCCTGACCGCCTTCCCCCGGCCCACGCTGACGGAACGCATCGCCAAGAAGCTGCCGAAGCCGGCCAAGGTCATCGAGCTGGACGTCACCGACTCGGAGCACCTGGACCGCCTCGCGGGTCTGGTCCGGGACGAGCTCGGTTCGCTCGACGGCGTCGTGCACTCCATCGGCTTCGCGCCGCAGGACGCGCTCGGCGGCAACTTCCTGAACACCCCGTTCGAGTCCGTGTCCACCGCGATGCACGTCTCGGCGTTCTCGCTGAAGTCGCTCGCCATGGCCTGCAAGCCGCTGATGAGCGAGGGCGGCTCGATCGTCGGCCTCACCTTCGACGCTCAGTTCGCCTGGCCGCAGTACGACTGGATGGGCCCGGCCAAGGCGGCGCTGGAGGCCACCTCCCGCTACCTCGCCCGCGACCTGGGCAAGGACGACATCCGCTGCAACCTGATCTCGGCCGGACCGATCGGCTCCATGGCCGCGAAGTCCATCCCGGGCTTCTCCGAGCTCGCGGACGTGTGGAACACCCGCTCCCCGCTGTCCTGGAACATGGCGGACCCGGAGCCGGCCGGCCGCGGTGTCGTCGCCCTGCTCTCGGACTTCTTCCCGAAGACCACGGGCGAGATCATCCACGTCGACGGTGGCGTGCACATGATGGGCGCCTGATCGCGCACCACAGGCTGTGACACGGCCGCGTACCGCTTTTGAGCAGGCGGTACGCGGCCGTCGTGCGTCCGTGCCCGGCCCCGGGCCGCTCAAGTCGAAAAGATGGTCGATCCACCGCAGAATGTGGTGGGAACCGGACTTCTTGTCAGGCTGCGGGGAGGAGATCGCTGTGCGCTCCACACGTCGCCGAACCCGGATTCTGCTGGCCGGCTCGGTGGCCGTCGCCGCGCTTGCCGCCCCTGTGGGCATATCCGTGGCGGGGCGGTCAGGAGCCGGCGCGCCCGCACCCGCCGCACCCACCCCGGAACCCTCCGGCGCCGAATGCCGTACCTCGGTCCAGGGCTCCCGGGTCGTCGCCTACTGCCACAACCCGTACCCGTCCACCGACCGCGTGCAGCTGCACACCGAGTGCCGCCATTGGTGGGACATAGACGCGGACGCCACCCCGGTCGACGTGGGACCGGGGCAGACGGTTCGGATCGACGACCGCTGCTGGAAGGAAATAGGCACCGTCTGGGTCACACACCGGGTTCAGGATTCCGTCTGAATGCCCTCTGCGGCGTTCTCCGTGACGTTCTCTCCGCACGCCTGGACGTGACGCCTCACACCCGGTCCACCAGACAGCTCAGCGCATGACTCGCCGCCTCGGCCGCTGCCGTCTCCGCGTCCCCCGCCCGGATCGCCTCGACCAGCCGGCCGTGGTCCATGAGGCTCTCCGGCCCCAGCTCATGGCCGACGTCGCCCCTGAGGTAGTCGCGCAGTAGATCGCCCAGGTCGGCGTAGAGCCCGGTCAGCACGTCGTTGTGCGAGGCGGCGACCACGGCCAGGTGCAGCGTCGCGTCGGCCGCGACGAACGCTTCGGCGTCGCCCGCGGCCCAGGTCTCCTCCCGGCGTGCCATGAGCGCGTCCATCTGCTTCAGATCCCGCTCCGTGCGTCGTGCGGCGGCCAGTCGCGCGGCCGACGACTCCAGGGTGGAGCGCAGCTCGGCGACATGGCGCGGATCGGCGGTGGCGAAGCGGCGGTGCATCACCCCGGCCAGTTCGCTGGTGGCGACGACATAGGTGCCCGAACCCTGACGGATGTCGAGCAGGCCGTTGTGCGCGAGCGCGCGGACGGCCTCGCGGACGGTGTTACGGGCCACCCCCAGCTGCTCCACCAGCTCGGGCTCGGTGGGAATCCGCGAACCCACGGGCCACTCGCCCAAGGTGATCTGATTCCTCAGCTGGGCAATCACCTGGTCGGCGAGTGCCGAACGTCGTGGTGACGTCAGCGCCATGGTGCTCCTTGCTCGGGTCGCTGGGTAATGACTGGGGTCACTGGGTGATGGGGGTGCTCGGTACTCGGTGTGTGGGGAGGGGAGAGGGGTACGGGGGCGTTCTGCCGGGAGTGCATGGTCTCAGAGCAGAGTTCGAAGGATTGGACAATCAATCATCCCATGATTCTATGATGACCCCATGCCCGACGACGAGACCCGGCCGCAGACCCGGACCCTGAGCCCCGCCACCGCAGTGGACACCCCCACGAACACCCCGGCCCCGCACGCCGCACAGGCCATGCGGACCGCCCCTGAAGCCTCCCCGTGGCTGCTCCGACTGGTCGCCGTCGGGCTGGTGCTCGCCGCGCTCAATCTCCGCCCCGCCATCACCAGCCTCGGCGCCCTCCTCGAAGAGGTGCAGAACGGCCTGCACATGAGTGGCAGCGTCGCCGGCGTCCTCACCTCCGTACCGCCGCTCTGCTTCGCGGTCTTCGGTGTCATGGCGCCGCGCCTCGCCCGCCGCTTCGGGCCGGGTGCGATCGTCTGCGCCGGCATGATCGCCATCACGGCGGGTCTGGTGATCCGGCCGCTCGTGGGCGGTACGGCCGGCTTCCTCGCCGCGAGCGCCCTCGCGCTCATGGGCATCGCCGTCAGCAACGTCCTGATGCCGGTGATCGTCAAGCGCTGGTTCCCGGACCGCGTCGGCTCCATGACCGGGCTCTACTCGATGTCCCTGGCCCTCGGTACCTCGCTCGCCGCCGCCCTGACCGTGCCCATGACCCACGCACTGGGGGGCAGCTGGAAGGCGGGCCTCGGCATCTGGGCCGTGCTCGCCGCCGCCGCGGTCCTGCCGTGGATCCCGCTGGTACGGGACCGGCGCCGTGCCGCGGGACAGACCGCCGCCCACCATCAGGAAGCCCCGGCACTCAAGATCGTCCGCAGTCGTACCGCGTGGGGCCTCGCCTGCTTCTTCGGCCTGCAGGCCACGGCCGCGTACATCACCATGGGATGGATGCCGCAGATCTTCCGCGACGCCGGGGTCTCGGCCGGCACCGCGGGCGTCCTGCTCGCCGTGACCATGGCGATGGGTGTGCCGCTCGCCTTCGTCATCCCCCGGGTCGCCGCCCGTATGAAGAACCAGGGCCCGATCGTCGTCGTCCTCGGCGCGTGCGGCCTCATCGGATACGCGGGCCTGTACCTCGCACCCGCCGGCGGGGCCTGGGCCTGGGCACTGCTGCTGGGCATTTCGAACTGTGCCTTCCCGCTCGCCCTGACCATGATCGGCATGCGGTCCCGCAGTGGCGCCGGAGTGGTCAGGCTGTCCGCCTTCGCGCAGTCCACCGGCTATCTGATCTCGATTCCGGGGCCACTGCTCGTCGGCGTGCTCCACCAGCACAGCGGCGGCTGGGGGCTGCCGATCGCGCTGATGGCGGGACTCATGGTGCCGCAGATGGTGGCCGGAACCCTGGCGGGACGGGACCGGACGATCGAGGACGAATGCTGAGATGCGAGACTGGGCCCATGTCTCCTGTGCTCGACCCGAATCCGCAGAACGGTCAGAAGAAGCTCCTCCTCGTACTCGGGGCGATGCTGCTGGTCACCGTGATCATCTCGGTGATCGCCACGGTCGCATCACCCTGACCCGCGCCCGGCGGCCGATGGTGGGGCCGGCCCCACCATCCCCTAGGGGGCCAGGGTCAGGGTGAAGTGGGTGGGTCACCGGATGGGACCGGCGCCGCCGCGTCCGTAGGTTCGAGGTATCAGAACCGACGACCCACGGAGGCGGACATGTCGGCCCGTACGCACACCCGGACCACCCACCCGGCCACGGGCACCGTCGAGGTCCGGCTGCCGTGGTGGGCCGTCGCGCTGCCCGCGATCGGGTTCGCCGCGCTGCTGCTGATGATCGTGGGATCCGGCGAGGCCCACGCGGCGACGACCGACCCCGCGGTCGGCCGGTTGCTTGAGCGGATCGTGGCCTTCGTGACCCGCTGACGGTGCTCCCGCCCACCGCCCGAGCCCTTCAACACCCTGCGACGGGCGGCGCGTTTCGTGCGAAGCTGAGGTGTATGAGCGTCGATACACCTCGCAGGATCGTCCTTCTCAGACATGCAAAGGCGGAATGGTCGCAGGACTCGGACCACGAGCGGCCACTCGCGGAGCGCGGCCGCAAGGACGCCCCCGTCGCGGGCCGCAAGCTCGTCGACTCCGGGATCGTCCTCGATCTGGCCCTCTGCTCGACGGCGGCCAGGACGCGAGAGACGTGGAAACTGGCGGTGCACGAGATGCCGCACCGACCCAGGACCGTGTACGAGGAGCGACTGTACGAGGCGTCCCTCGGCGAGCTGATCGCCCTGATCAACGAAACCCCCGACGATGTGCGCGATCTCCTCGTCGTCGGCCACAACCCCGGCATGCACGCCGTCGCCGACGCCCTCTCGGAATCGGCCGAGGGCGACGCCCTGGCCCGGATGAACCGCGGAGGGTTCCCGACCGCCGCCTTCGCCGTCGTCGAGTTCTCCGGCTCCTGGAAGGGCGTGGAGCACGGGGTGGGCAAGCTGGTCGAGTACTGGACGCCCAACGACTGATCCCGCCGTGGCACGGCCCGTGCTGCCGAACGGCTTCGCCGTCGTGCGTCTCCCGTGTCGTACGAGCAGGGCCACGGCCCGCGCCGCCGTACGGCTCCCTCCGTCGTATGTACGAGCAGGGCCCCGGTGCGGAAACCACCGGGGCCCTGCTGCTACGCGAGTTCGCGCGTACGCGGATGGGCGTCAGTCGACGAGACCGTCGGCGGCCTCGACCTCCTCACGGGTGATGCCGAGCAGATACAGCACGGTGTCCAGGAACGGCACGTTCACCGCGGTGTGCGCGGCCTCGCGGACCACCGGCTTGGCGTTGAAGGCCACCCCGAGCCCGGCGGTGTTCAGCATGTCCAGGTCGTTCGCACCGTCACCGATCGCCACGGTCTGTGCCAGCGGCACCCCTGCCTGCGCGGCGAAACTGCGCAGCAGCCGGGCCTTGCCGGCCCGGTCGACGATGTCACCGACGACCCGTCCGGTGAGCTTGCCGTCGACCACTTCCAAGGTGTTGGCAGAGGCGAAGTCGAGCCCGAGCCGTTCCTTCAGATCGTCGGTGACCTGGGTGAACCCGCCCGAAACCACGCCCACTTGGTAGCCGAGCCGCTTCAGCGTACGGATCAGGGTGCGGGCGCCCGGCGTCAGCCGCACCTCGGCGCGCACCTTGTCCACCACCGACACATCGAGCCCCGCCAGCAGCGCCACCCGTGCGTGCAGCGACTGCTCGAAGTCGAGCTCGCCGCGCATCGCCTGCTCGGTCACCTCGGCGACCTTGTCCTCGCAGCCGGCATGGGCGGCGAAGAGCTCGATGACCTCGTCCTGGATCAGCGTCGAGTCGACGTCCATGACGACCAGTCGCTGCGCCCGGCGGCTCAGCCCGGCCGACACGACCGCCACATCGACACCGATCCCGGCGGACTCCGTCGCCAGCGCCGTCCGCAGCTCCTCGGTCCCGGCACCGGACACCGCGAACTCGACCGCGGTGACCGGATACTTCGCGAGCCGGAAGATGCGGTCGATGTTGCCGCCGGTCGAGGTGATCGTGGCCGCTATGGCGGCGGTCGACTCCGCGGTCAGCGGGTGCCCGAGCACCGTCACATGGGAACGTCCGTAGCCACGCGGCCGGTTGTCACCCGTACCGGAGATGATCTCGGCCTGCAGCTTCAGGGAATCGGCCCAACTGTGCACGGTGGCCCGCAGGTCGCCCTCGGTGGTGCCGCCCGCGGTCGGGGTGGTGACCAGCGCGCACAGGACGATGCGGCCGCGGGTGACGACCTGCTCGATGTCGACGACATCGACCGAGTAGGCGGCGAGGGTGTCGAAGAGCCCGGCGGTGATCCCGGGGCGGTCCTTCCCGAAGATCTTCACGAGAAGGGTGGGTGTGTCCGCCCCCTGACGGTACTCAGGGGGCTCAGGAGACGGAGAGGACTGAGGTGGCTGAGATGCGCTCATGGTGCTCCCACCGTATCGGTCCGCCTAGTGGCACCGGCGCTCCGTCCCGAGGGTCGGACAGCGTGCCGCCACCCGGCCCCGCCCCGAGCGTGCGGGCGGCGACGGACGGCACGCACGCGGGCTCGTCCGGCGACCGGGCTCCGGCCCGACCGGAAGGTACATCCCGTAATGACCCGTTCACTCATGGTTCATATCGAGTCATGGTCGCTTACCACTCTCCGTTCCCGTTCCTCCCGGGCGACGGCGCGACGCCGCAGGTCCCGGCAGGGCCTTCACCCCGCCCGACTTTCGTATCCGGGACTGCTCCTGGAATAGTTCCCCACGATGTTCAGCATCCCTAGACTCCCTGCAACGGGGGTAACACGGGGGACAACTAGTGGGGCGCGGAGTGCCGGAACTCGTACTGGAATTGAATGGCAGGACCTGGACGCTCGATCCGTCCAGGTCGTACACCTTGGGCCGCGATCCGCAGGGGGACCTGACGATCGACGACGCCAGGGTGTCGTGGCGGCATGCCACGATCAGCTGGGGCGGCCGGAGTTGGTTCATCGAGGACCACGGCAGCACCAACGGCACCTATGTGCAGGGGCGGCGCATCCAGCAGCTGGAGATAGGGCCCGGCTCCGCCGTGCACCTGGGCAATGCCACTGACGGACCGCGGCTGAGCATCGGTGCCGCCGCGGGCGCACCGCAGGCCCCCGTCCAGCAGCCCCAGCAGGGTGGCGCCGGCTGGCCCGGCCAGCAGGCGCCCGTCCCGCAGCAACATCAGCCGCAGCAGGGCTGGCAGCAGGCCCCTCAGGGGCAGCCGCAGCAGCCCCAGCAGCCCCATGTGCCTCAGCAGCAGGGCAGGGCGAACACGCCCGGCGCGGGCGGGCCCGGCGGTGCCGCGGGGGCGCCGTCGGTCTACGGCGACCGCAGCCCGACCACGTTCCACCAGTTCGCCCTCGGCCGTGTCATGCGCATCGGTCGTGCGCTGGAGAACGAACTGGTCGTCTCCGACCTCCAGGTCTCGCGCCACCACGCCGAGTTCCACGCGACCCCCGACGGCCGTTTCGAGATCCGTGACCTCGGGTCCCACAACGGCACCTACGTCAACGGTCAGCCGCTCTCGAAGTCCGGCTCCGCGTTCATCGGGCCGAACGACATCGTCGGCGTCGGTCACTCGACGTTCCGCCTGGTCGGTGACCGGCTGGAGGAGTTCGTCGACACCGGCGAGGTCTCCTTCTCCGCCCGCCACCTCACGGTGACGGTCGACGGTGGGAAGCAGATCCTCAAGGACGTGTCCTTCGGCGTCCCGGAGAAGTCGCTCATCGCGGTCATCGGCCCGTCGGGCTCCGGCAAGTCCACCCTGCTCAAGGCGCTCACCGGCTACCGGCCCGCCAACCAGGGCGACGTCCTCTACGACAACCGGAACCTGTACAAGCAGTTCGCCGAGCTGCGTCAGCGCATCGGTCTGGTCCCGCAGGACGACATCCTGCACAAGGAACTCACCGTCACCAAGGCCCTCAAGTACGCGGCCAAGCTCCGCTTCCCCGCGGACACCACCGAGGCCGAGCGAGAGGCCCGGATCCTCGAAGTCCTCGCCGAGCTCAAGCTCGACATCCACAAGGACAAGAAGGTCACCTCGCTCTCCGGCGGCCAGCGCAAGCGTGTCTCCGTGGCCCTGGAGCTGCTCACCAAGCCGTCGCTGATCTTCCTGGACGAGCCGACCTCCGGCCTCGACCCGGGCATGGACCGCGACGTCATGCAGTTGCTGCGCGGCCTGGCCGACGACGGCCGTACGGTCCTCGTCGTCACCCACTCCGTGGCCGAGCTGGCGATCTGCGACAAGCTGCTCGTCATGGCGCCGGGCGGTTCCGTCGCCTACTTCGGCCCGCCGGAGGAAGCGCTCAACTTCTTCGGCTACACCACGTGGGCCGATGTCTTCTCCGCGTTCGAGAACTACCGGGACTACGACTGGGCGGGCCGCTGGCGCGGTTCGCAGCACTACCAGATGTACGCCGCGGACATCGACGCCGTCGCCCCGCAGCCCATGCACATGTCGCCCCCACAGCAGCTGCGACCGCCCAAGCCGCAGAGCTGGACGGCTCAGCTGTTCACACTGATGCGCCGATACGTCTCGGTGATCGCGTCCGACAAGGGCTTCATGGGCCTGATGGTGATCCTGCCCGCCGTGCTCGGCATCGTCAGCGTGGTCATCCCGGCCAAGTTCGGCCTGGCCCCGCCGGACCCGCCGTCCCGGTTCAACAGCGCCGCCGGAACGATCATGCTGATCCTCGCGGTCGGCATGTGCTTCTCCGGCGCGGCCAACTCCGTACGAGAACTGATCAAGGAACGCGTCATCTACGAACGGGAACGGGCCACCGGTCTCTCCCGTTCCGCCTATCTGATGTCCAAGGTGATCGTCCTCGGCGTGATCACGGCCTTCCAGGGCGTCATCATCTGCGGCATCGGATTCTCCACCCGCGAGCTGCCCGCAGAGGGCCTGATCATGCCGCCGGCCGTCGAGCTCTGCCTGACGATCACCGCGCTCGGCTTCACCTCGATGATGTTCGGCCTGGTCATCTCCTCGCTGGTGAAGACCTCCGAGAAGACGATGCCGCTGCTGGTCATGTTCGCGATCGTCCAGGTCGTCTTCACCGGCATCCTCTTCCAGGTGTACGGATCGCCCGGCCTGGAGCAGTTCGCCTGGCTGATGCCGTCCCGCTGGGCCATCGCCGGTGCGGGCACGACGCTCGACCTCTCCCACCTCATGGCGCCGTGGGACCCGAAGAACCCGACCGACCTGGACCCGCTGTGGGAGCACTCGGCAGGCCAGTGGGGGATCAACATCTCGGTGCTGCTGTTGCTCGGCATCATCTGCGGCATCGCGGTCGCGCGACTGCTGCGCCGCCACGAGCCGGAGGTCATGCGCAAGTAGGCGCGAGCACGGCACGGAACACCGGAGGGGGGGCCCCCCCCCCGGGGGGGGGGCCCCCCCCCCGGGGGGGGGGGGGGGGGGGGGCCGGGGGGGCGGGGCGGGGGGGGGGCGCCCCGCGGTCGACCGGGGTTGGGTGGTGGTGGGGCGCGGACCCGGGGCGGGG
>NZ_JBIURS010000014.1:185508-196955 GCF_044740965.1 Streptomyces sp. NPDC088252
GGCTAACCGGGGGGGCGGGGGGGGGCCCGCCCGGGCGCCCCCCCCCCGCGGTGGGTTTCCTGCCCTTGGCGGCGCCGCCCGCCCCCCCCCCGGGGGGGGGGCCCCCCCCCGGGGGGGGGGCCCCCCCTCCGGCATCGGCCGTGTGCCGTTCGACGCACGGGCCGTCCGAAGGACGTCCGGAGCCGGTCAGTACGCGCTGTTGACGTTGTCGATCGAGCCGTACCGGTCGGCGGCGTAGTTGGCCGCGGCCGTGATGTTGGCGACCGGGTCGTAGATGTTCGTCGAGGTGCCGGGGACGTGGTACGCGTTGAACGTCGGCCGGATGACCTGCAGCAGGCCGCAGGACGGGGTGCCGTTCTTGGCATTGATGTCCCAGCCGTTGACGGCGTTCGGGTTGCCGGTGGACTCCCGCATGATGTTGCGGTGCAGACCGTCGTACGAACCGGGGATGCCGTGGGCCCGCATGATGTCCAGGGACTGCCTGATCCAGCCGTCCAGGTTGTTGGCGTAGACCGGGGTGCGCGCCTCGGAGCGGCTCGCGGCCTGCGTCTCGTTGCGCTTCTCGGCGGCGGCCGCGGCCTTCGCCCGGGCGGCCTTGGCCTTCGCCTCGGCTTCGGCCCTGACCTTGGCAGCGGCCTCGGCCTCGGCCTTCGCGGCGGCCTCGGCCTTCGCCTTCACGGCGGCGGCCTTCTCGGCCCTGGCGAGATCGGCGGCCTTGACCAGATTCGCGGCGGTGGAGTGCTGCTCGATGAGGCTGGCCTGCAGTGCCTTGGCCTGCGGAGTACCGGCGGCCGACGCGAGAACCACGGGGGCGCCGGACGCGGGGGCCTGCGCCTCGGACTTGGATTCCGCGTTGGCGGGGACGAGCGAGAACGAGAGCGAGGCGACGGCAACGGCGGAGATGCCCGCGACGGAGAGCTTCTGGGTCTTGTTCAGGCGACGACGACTGCCGGGGATGCTGGACATGGACATACAGACGTACCTCTTCGAATTGCGGGAGTCCTCACGGAGGACGAAGACGGGAAGCGGCGTTTTCGCATCTCCGTCGGGGACGAGAGCAATTCTTAGCGCCAGCAAAATCTGGTGGCAAAGGTGTGATGTACGAACCCGGATAGTGGATCGGTGCCCCGCTCGAACGTGCTGGCCCGCGCTCATGCCCATTGATGTGCCACTTACATCTCCACTAGCGAGCTTCGTAAGTGATGTGGGTCCTATGCCCGGCCTCACACCGGCCGGGCGGCAAACTCACCAACCGTTGCTCAAGCAATCCAGAGTGTTAGGTTCCGCGTCGGAGAACGGTAGTTGGGCGTTCCCGGACCCACCCGGCCCCCGCGTCCACGCCAGCAGACCCGGGCACGGCGGGAGCCGTACGCCCGGCCGGCACCCGGTCCGGACTCCTGGGGGCGTCCACGTCACGTCCGTACAAGAGGGGTGCCCGGACAAGGGGCGGCAGGAAAGGGCGCGCCCGTACGAGGCCCGGCCGGGCTCGACGCCCCGTGGCCACCACGGCTCCGGCCGGGCCGACCGGACTCGTGGGGGATCGCCGCACTCCACGCCGTCGATGGGCCTAGTCCCTACGCCCTAATCAGGGGCCTCCCACGGGCTGATACGACACCTCCACCGCCGCCGGTACCGTGAGGTCATGAGTCATCGCCCACCGTCGGGCCTCGCAGCGGTGAGTGCCGCGCTGCTCGCCATGAGCCGGCACCTCGAGGTGCGGGACGTCCTCAAGACGATCGTCGCCTCGGCCCGCGAGCTGCTGGACGCCGAGTACGCGGCCCTGGGCGTGCCCGACGACCACGGCGGCTTCGCCCAGTTCGTCGTCGACGGGGTCAGCGACGAGCAGTGGAAGGCCATCGGCCCCCTGCCCCGGCAGCACGGCATCCTCGCCGCGATGCTCCACGAGGCGAAGCCCGAGCGCCTGGCGGACGTCCGAAAGGATCCCCGCTTCGAGGGCTGGCCCGCCGCGCACCCCGACATGTCCGACTTCCTCGGCCTCCCCATCCGGGACGGCGACGAGATCATCGGCGCACTCTTCCTCGCCAACAAGCGCTGTCCCAAGCCGGAAGGAAGCTGCGGATTCACCGGCGAGGACGAGGAACTGCTGGCGATCCTCGCCCAGCACGCGGCGATCGCCCTCACCAACGCCCGGCTGTACGAGCGGAGCCGCGAACTCACCATCGCCGAGGAGCGGTCCCGGCTCGCCCATGAGCTGCACGACGCGGTCAGCCAGAAGCTGTTCTCGCTGCGGCTCACCGCACAGGCCGCCACCGCCCTGATCGACCGCGACCCGGCCCGAGCCAAGGGTGAGCTGCACCAGGTCGCCGCGCTCGCCGCGGAAGCAGTGGACGAGCTGCGCGCCGCCGTCGTCGAACTGCGCCCCGCCGCGCTCGACGAGGACGGTCTCATCGCCACGCTCCGTACCCAGATCCAGGTCCTGGACCGGGCCCACACGGCCCGGGTCACCTTCGAGAGCCTGGGCGTACGGGCCCTGCCCGCCGCCCAGGAGGAGGCGCTGCTCCGGGTCTCCCAGGAGGCCCTGCACAACGCACTGCGCCACTCCGGTGCCGATCACGTCGACGTCACGCTGTCCCGGCACGGCGGCGGCACGCTGCTCAGGATCACCGACGACGGCAGCGGATTCGAACCCGCGGCGACCCGGCAGGCAGGCCGGCACCTGGGCCTGGTGTCCATGCGGGACCGCGCGAGCGGGGTCGGCGGAAGACTCATCGTTGAATCGGCGCCCGGCAAGGGCACCACGATCGAGATGGAGGTACCCGGTGGCTGACAGGATCATCAGGGTGCTGCTGGTCGACGACCACCAGGTGGTCCGCCGCGGTCTGCGTACGTTCCTGGAGGTCCAGGACGACATCGAAGTGGTCGGCGAGGCGTCCGACGGCGCCGAAGGAGTGGCCCGGACGGAGGAGCTCCGCCCCGATGTCGTCCTGATGGACATCAAGATGCCCGGCACCGACGGGATCGAGGCCCTGCGCAAGCTCCGCGAGCTGGGGAATCCGGCCAAGGTCCTCATCGTCACCAGCTTCACCGAGCAGCGCACCGTGGTCCCCGCCCTGCGCGCCGGAGCCTCCGGTTACGTGTACAAGGACGTCGACCCGGACGCCCTGGCCGGCGCCATCCGCTCGGTGCACGCGGGCCACGTCCTGCTCCAGCCGGAGGTCGCGGGGGCCCTCCTCGCCCAGGACGACGCGGGCGGCGGTACGGGCCGGGGGAACTCCCTCACCGAACGGGAGCGGGAAGTACTGGGCCTGATCGCCGACGGCCGTTCCAACCGGGAGATCGCGCGAGCACTGGTCCTCTCCGAGAAGACCGTCAAGACACACGTCTCGAACATCCTGATGAAGCTCGACCTCTCGGACCGGACGCAGGCGGCTCTCTGGGCCGTCCGGCACGGGGCGGCGGGCTGAGCGGCACTGAAACGGACCGTCTTCCTCCGGTCCGAGATTCATACTGTCGGGTGTATGTCACCCGGACGGTGCAATCCGTTCGACTCCGGGGCGTTCTCCAGGGTGCTGCGGCAGCGGGCCGCAGCACCCTGGAGAACGCCCCGGAGGATCCTGAAGGAAGAACCTGAAGAAGGCCGCTGCCGTCACCGCGATCGCCGGTGGACTCATCGCCGCCGGTGCCGGCGCGGCCTCCGCCACCGGCCACGGCGCGGGCGCCCACGGCGCCGCGACCCACTCCCCGGGCGTGGTCAGCGGCAATGTCGTCCAGGTCCCGGTACAGGTCCCGGTGAACGTGGCCGGCAACACCGTCAACGTGATCGGCCTGCTCAACCCGGCCTTCGGCAACCTCGGTCCGAACGGCTGACCGGCCGCACCGCCCTGCTGCGCCGCCGGACGGGCGCGTCGAGCCCGTCCGGCGGCATCCGCCACGGCGACATCGCAAGCCCGCTCGGGCGCACGCGGCCCGCCCGCCCCGTCCGTCGATCGAGCGCACAACACTCCGGCCGGCCCCGGCCGGGCAACGGGAGGCCCGGCCGGGCCTCCCAGCCCTACCGCCTGCGCTCCTGCTCCTCCACATAAGCGTTGTACGCGGCGACCTGCGCCCGCCGAGCAACCCGCTCCACCGGCCGCAGCGCCTCCCCCCGGGCCGCGATCTCCGACGCGCTCACCGCCCCGCCGTGCCCGTTCTCGCACGCCACCGAGATCAGCAGCCCGACGCGCTGCGCCAGCTCCAGCACCCGCACCGCCCGCGGCGGATACCCCGGCGCCAGCACCTCGCGCCCCCGCTCCACCCGCGCCCGGTACGCATCCACCGCCGCCTCAGCCACCGGCCCGGAACCGGCCACGTCCAGCCGCGACAGAACCGTCGTCGCATCCCGCAACGCCTCGGCCAGCTCCCGCTCCGCCTCACCCAGCGACGGCACATCGGCCGGCGGCGCCTCCCGCACCGGCAGGCAACGCCACACCACCTCGACGTGCAGATCCCCCTCCGGGCCCACCTCACGCACCTCGGGCACCAGCCCGTACGGCGCACCGACGGCGACCACCGCCTCCTCGGCCTCCAACGCCCGCGCGTTGAAGTCCGGGGGACCGCTCAGCCCCAGCGGATGCCCGGGGGCCGGCAGCGCGACCCGGAAGCCGGTCACCCCCAGACCCCGCAGCCGTCCGAGCGCCAGCGTGAGCCCCACCGGCCCCGCCTCACCCGGCAGTCCCTCCACACGGTGCACCGCGTCCTCCCCGACGATGGCGAGCACCGCGTCGTCCGGGGACACGAGTCCCGCGAGAAGTGCGTTTCCCCAAGCGGCCAGCAGCCCTGAGCGTGGTTCCGAAAGCATGGCAACAGCCTAGGGAACGGAGCGGGGGCCTGTCGTCACACGGGCCCAGCGCCTGCGGTGTTCCCGCGGTGGCGTAGATTTCCCTGGGAGCTGTGCCCACAGGCACGCGACGATCTCGACACTGCATGGGGAGACAACGCGCCATGAGCGATGTACTGGAGCTGGTGGACGTATCCGTGGTCCGCGACGGACGCGCTCTGGTGGACGATGTCTCGTGGCAGGTCAAGGAGGGGGAGCGCTGGGTCATCCTCGGCCCGAACGGCGCCGGCAAGACCACCCTCCTCAACATCGCGTCCAGCTACCTCTTCCCGAGCACCGGCACCGCCAGGATCCTCGGCGAACAACTCGGCGGCGTCGGCACCGATGTCTTCGAGCTCCGCCCCCGCATCGGCATCGCGGGCGTCGCCATGGCCGAGAAGCTGCCCAGGCGCCAGACCGTCCTGCAGACGGTGCTCACCGCCGCGTACGGCATGACCGCCACCTGGCACGAGAACTACGAAGCCGTGGACGAGGAGCGCGCCCGCGCCTTCCTCGACCGGCTCGGCATGACGGAGTACCTCGACCGCAAGTTCGGCACCCTTTCCGAGGGCGAGCGCAAGCGCACCCTGATCGCCCGCGCCATGATGACCGACCCCGAACTGCTGCTCCTGGACGAGCCCGCGGCGGGACTCGACCTCGGTGGCCGCGAGGACCTGGTCCGCCGCCTCGGCCGACTGGCCCGTGACCCGTACGCCCCCTCCATGATCATGGTCACCCACCATGTCGAGGAGATCGCACCCGGCTTCACCCACGTCCTGATGATCCGCCAGGGCAAGGTGCTCGCCGCCGGCCCCATGGAGACCGAGCTCACCTCCCGCAACCTCTCCCTCTGCTTCGGTCTGCCGCTCGTCGTCGAGCACACCGGCGACCGTTACACGGCCCACGGACTCCCGCTCTCCTAAGGCCTCTCGTTCGGATCATCCGGACCGGCCTGATCCGAACGAAAGACCCCGGGCCGCCTCGTCGCACGGCGGACGGCGGTTCGACGGCACGGCCCGGTACGGCCGGCCGACGGTCCCCACGGGCAGCGTCGCGCCCGCCCGGCTGCACCCTGTCCGCGAGGGCACCCGCGGTCCTACCATGGCCACGTGGACATCGAAGCGTGGGTGTGGTGGCTGATCGGCGCAGTGGGACTGGGCATCCCGCTCGTCCTGACCGCGATGCCCGAATTCGGCATGTTCGCCGTCGGGGCGGTCGCCGCAGCGGTCGTCGCGGCACTCGGCGGCGGCATCGTGGCCCAGGTACTGGTCTTCGTCGTGGTCTCCGTGGCGCTCATCGCCGTGGTGCGCCCGATCGCCACCAGACACCGCGCGGACCGGCCTCAACTCGCCACCGGCATAGATGCGCTGAAAGGCCGTCAGGCAGTCGTCCTGGAGCGGGTCGACGCCGGCGGCGGCCGGATCAAACTGGCCGGAGAGATCTGGTCCGCCCGCGCACTCGACGGGGAGCAGAGCTTCGATCCGGGCCAACAGGTCGATGTCGTCGACATCGACGGAGCCACAGCAGTCGTCATGTGACCGAACCACCCACACGACAGCGCACGTTCTGTCAGACTCGAAGTCGATCATCATGAGATCGGGGCCGTCGAGCCGTACGGCCCCTCCCGCGAACTCGACCTCGATCATCGCGATCCGTCGGCAACCGAAGGGCAACGAGGAACACGATGCAACCGATCATCATCGTTCTGATCATTCTGGTGGTGCTCGTCTTCATCGCCCTGATCAAGACGATCCAGGTCATCCCACAGGCCAGCGCCGCCATCGTGGAGCGCTTCGGCCGCTACACCCGCACGCTCAACGCGGGCCTGAACATCGTCGTTCCATTCATCGACTCCATCAGGAACCGCATCGACCTCCGCGAACAGGTCGTCCCGTTCCCGCCCCAGCCGGTGATCACCCAGGACAACCTGGTCGTCAACATCGACACCGTCATCTATTACCAGGTGACCGACGCGAGGGCCGCGACCTACGAAGTCGCCAGCTACATCCAGGCGATCGAGCAGCTCACCGTCACCACCCTCCGCAACATCATCGGCGGCATGGACCTGGAGCGGACCCTGACCTCCCGAGAGGAGATCAACGCAGCCCTCCGCGGAGTCCTCGACGAGGCGACCGGCAAGTGGGGGATCCGGGTCAACCGCGTCGAACTCAAGGCGATCGAACCGCCCACCTCCATCCAGGACTCGATGGAGAAGCAGATGCGCGCCGACCGTGACAAGCGCGCCGCGATCCTCCAGGCCGAAGGAACCCGGCAGTCCGCGATCCTCACCGCCGAGGGCGAGAAGCAGTCCGCGATCCTGCGCGCCGAAGGTGAGGCCAAGGCCTCGGCCTTGCGCGCGGAGGGCGAGGCCCAGGCCATCCGTACGGTCTTCGAGTCCATCCATGCCGGTGACCCGGACCAGAAGCTTCTCTCGTACCAGTACCTCCAGATGCTCCCGAAGATCGCCGAAGGCGATGCCAACAAGCTCTGGATCGTGCCCAGCGAGATCGGCGACGCGCTCAAGGGCCTCAGCGGGGCCTTCGGCAACCTCGGCTCCGGCGCACCCGGTTTCGACACCGGCAAGGAACGCCGGGAACAACCCCCGGTCGAATGACGCGTACACGCCCTCGTGCATGATCAATGCACCAAGCACCGATCATGCACGGGGGATTCGCCATGACCACCTGGGAGATGCTCGCCGTCTTCGCCGCAGGCATCAGCGCGGGCACGATCAACACGATCGTCGGATCGGGAACGCTGATCACCTTTCCCGTACTGCTCGCCACCGGCCTGCCCCCGGTCACCGCCACCGTCTCCAACGCCCTCGGCCTGATCCCCGGTTCGATCAGCGGCGCCATCGGCTACCGCAAGGAACTCGCCGGGCAGGGGCGCCGCGTGCTCAAGCTCGCCGTCGGTGCGCTGATCGGCGGCCTCACCGGTGCCACCCTCCTGCTGGCCCTGCCGTCCACGGCGTTCGAGACGATCGTGCCGATCCTCGTGGCCCTGGCCCTCGTCCTGGTCATCCTGCAACCCCGCATCAGCAATGCCGTCCAGCGCCGACGCGCACACACCGGCACCACCGCCCGCCCCGACGGCGGCCCGCTCCTCGTCTTCGGACTGATGCTCGCCAGCGTCTACGGCGGCTACTTCACCGCCGCCCAGGGGATCATCTACCTCTCCCTGATGGGCATGCTGCTCGACGACACGATGCAGCGCCTCAACGCGGTCAAGAACGTCCTGGCAGCCGTCGTCAACAGCATCGCCGCGCTCTTCTTCCTCTTCGTCGCGGACTTCGACTGGACGGCCGTCGTGCTGATCGCGGTCGGCTCCGCGCTCGGCGGTCAGATAGGCGCCAAGGTCGGCCGCCGCCTCAGTCCGATCGTCCTGCGCGTCCTCATCGTCGTGGTCGGCACGGCCGCCATCGTCCAGCTGCTGCTCCGCTGACCCACGGAAGCCCGCCTCCGCAAGGAGACGGGCTACCGGTACGACAGGACGCGTACGGGACAGCCCTCAGGCCGCGGTACGGTCCAGCCACTCAGGCAGCGCCGACCGCTCACCGACTCCCATCGCCAGCAGCATCGCCTCCGCGGGAGACGGTACGAAGGGCTGCTTCAGCAGCGGCATCCCTGCCTGTTCCGGGGTCCGGGCCGCCTTGCGGTGATTGTCCTCCGCGCAGGACGCCACCGTGTTGAGCCAGGTGTCCTGACCACCCTGGGCGCGCGGCACCACGTGGTCGACGGTGCTCGCCCGCCGCCCGCAGTACGCGCACCGGTGTTGGTCCCGTATCAGCACACCCCTCCTGGACCACGGGGCCTGTCTTCGGAACGGCACCCGTACGTACCGGCAGAGCCTGATCACCCGGGGCACCGGAATGTCCACGGCGGCGCCACGCATGCGGAGATCGGGATGCGACTGCTCGACGACGGCCTTGTCCTGCAGAATCAGCACCACCGCACGGTTCAGTGTCACCGTCGACAGCGGCTCGAAGCTCGCGTTCAGTACCAGCGTGTCCCGCATCTCGCCCACCTCCCGTGTGCCGCCCGCCCCCTGGCAGGCCCGGATCAACTCTGGCCGGGCGGGCCGTGATGGACAACGCAATAAAAAATGCCCTGCCCTGATCTCTCCAGGACCAGGGCAGGGCAAACAGCGGGAGAATTCTCGGCTCACCGGGTATCAGGCGGGACCTGTGTACTCACCGATCAGCTGGGCACGTCCCAGCGTGTGGAACCGCAGATTGAATCCGACGACCGCGGGCGACACATCGCTGTCGACACCCAGCTTCTCGCTGTCCACCGCATACACGGTGAAGACATAGCGGTGGTTCTCCCCGGCCGGCGGTGCCGCGCCGCCGAACTCCTTCGACCCGTAGTCGTTACGGACCTGTACGGCACCGGCGGGCAGCCCCTCGAACTTCCCGCTGCCCGCACCCGTCGGCAGCTCCGTGACCGAAGCCGGGATGTCGAAGACCACCCAGTGCCAGAATCCGCTGCCGGTCGGAGCGTCCGGATCGAAGCAGGTCACGGCGAAGCTCTTGGTTCCGGCCGGGAACCCCTCCCACCGCAGCTGCGGTGAGGTGTTACCGGCCGCGAACACCTGGGCGTCCGCCAGAACGGCACCGGGGGCGAGGTCCTCGCTCACCACCGTGAAGGACGGCACCTCGGGATGGAAGTCGTGCGGCAGCGGCGCCCTCTTCGGCTCGGTCACGTCAGCACCTCTCCTGATCGCTCTACTGCTGTCAGCAGGTCTTCCACCGACCCTAGAGCCAGTTGCGCCGACCGCCGACCTCGGCGAGCCACTGATTGAGGTACGCAGCCCAGTCGGTCCCCTGGAAGTCGTTCAGCCCGACCTTGAACGTGCGGTACGAGTCGCTGCCCTCGCTGAAGAGCCCGGACTTCTTGTCCATCTCCAGTACGACGTCCATTTCGCGGTCGTCCGCGACGAACGTCAGCTCCACCTGGTTCAGCCCGCGGTACTGCTGCGGCGGGAAGAACTCGATCTCCTGGTAGAACGGTAGGCGCTGGCGCGTACCGCGAATGTGGCCGCGCTCCATGTCCGCGCTGCGGAAGCCGAAACCGAGCTGCCCGAAGGCGTCGAGAATGGCCTGCTGGGCCGGCAACGGGTGCACATTGATCGGGTCCAGGTCGCTCGAGTCCAGCGCCCGCGCGATCTCCAGCTCCGTGGTCACACCGATGTTCATGCCGTGCAGATGGTGACCGGCGAACATCGTGATCGGCGTCTCCCAGGGAATTTCGAGCCCGAACGGCACGACGTGCACGGCACCGGCCTGCACCTCGAACGCGCCACCGAGTCGAAGCGTGGTGAACTCGATGTCCTGCTTGGTCTCGGTGTCCTCGCCCTCGACCTCGACCCGGGCCTGCAGACCCACGGAGAGTCCTTCGATGCGCTGCTCCACGGATCCACCCTGGATCCGGACCTCGCCCTGGACGACCCCACCCGGTACGACATTGAGTTCGGTCAGCCCGGTCTCCACCGAGGCACCACCGGCACCCATGCTCGCGAGCAGCCGCTTGAAGCCCATGTTCACTCCTCCTTGGTCCTGACCCCTAGATACGCGTCACGACCGTGGTCGGTTCCAGGTAGCCTCGAACGTCATGATCGAGGGCCTGGACCGTACCCCGCTGACACGCGACTTCTTCGACCGCCCCGTACTGGACGTGGCACCCGACCTCCTGGGCCGCACCCTGGTACGCAGCACCCCCGAAGGCCCCATCGAGCTGCGCCTCACCGAGGTGGAGGCCTACGCGGGCGAGATCGACCCGGGATCGCATGCGTTCAGAGGCCGCACCCCGCGCAACAGCGTCATGTACGGGCCGCCCGGTCACGCGTACGTGTACTTCACCTATGGAATGTGGCACTGCCTGAACCTGGTGTGCGGTCCGGAGGGCAAGGCCTCCGGAGTCCTGCTCCGGGCCGGCGACATTCAGGTCGGTGCCGACCTCACCCGCAAACGTCGACTCTCGGCCCGCAATGACAACGAACTGGCCAAAGGCCCGGCCCGACTGGCTACCGCGCTCGACGTCGACCGCGCCCTGAACGGCACCGACGCCGTCGCACACCCCGATGCCCCGCTGTTCCTACTGCACGGCACCCCTCCACCCCACGACCAGGTACGCAACGGTCCGCGCACCGGAGTGGGCGGTGACGGAGCCACACACCCCTGGCGCTTCTGGATCGACGGAGACCCCACGGTGAGCCCGTACAGAGCCCATGTGCCACGCCGCCGCGCAACTTGACTCGCCCTTGGGAGCCACCTAATGTAGTCCGAGCCGCTTGAAACGGGCACTGCTGTCGGTACGGTCCATTGGATCGCCCGATCATCCCGAAGTGGCCAACCACTACCTACGATTCACCCTGACGGGTGCGAATTTGGCATGCCATAATTCGACCTCATCGACTCGATTATGAGTCACCAAGGAAATCGGCTAATGTGGTGGACACGCCGAAAGGCAAGGCCACTCCAAAGGTCACCGGAATTCAAATTCGAACCGGAAACGGCGAGAAAAGAGTCTGGTAAAGTTGGAATCGCTGGAAAGGGAAACGCGAAAGCGTGGAACTGGAAAGCGGCCCCGCTTCGACCGGGAATCGGACACGAAAGAGTCTGATAGAGTCG
>NZ_JBIURS010000015.1:0-184386 GCF_044740965.1 Streptomyces sp. NPDC088252
TGCAACGTCGCACCCACGTCCGACGTACGCGTCGTGGTCATCGACTGCACCGACACCGGCGCATCCCCGCCCACCGCCACCGACCCGACCTGGATCTTTCGACTGACCCTCCGGTCGGCGAGCTTGGTCGGAACGGACGGAATTCCGAGAGAAATCGCAGTCATGCGCTGAGCATCCCCAAGGTGTGGATCGAGGTCCCGAGATCGGCGGGCTCCGGGCTTCGAGGTTACGTCACCGGCGGCGGCCCGGCGCACACCGCGTCCGGGAGCGCCGCACGGAGGGCGGGCCCGGACACACGCTGTGTGCCGGGCCGTCACCCTTGGTTCACCGGACCGGTCGGGAGATCAGGAGATCTTGACCGGATTGACGATGTCGGCGACCAGCACGAGCAGTGTGAAGCAGATGAAGACGCCCGCGACGACATAGGCGACCGGCATCAGCTTGGCCACGTCGAAGGGGCCCGGGTCGGGGCGCTTGAAGACCCGGGCCACATTGCGGCGCAGGGCCTCCCAGAGCGCTCCGGCGATGTGCCCGCCGTCGAGCGGCAGCAGGGGCAGCATGTTGAAGAGGAACAGCGAGAGGTTGAAGCCGGCCAGCAGGAACAGCATCATCGCGATCTGGTTCTGCGCCGGTACGTCCAGCGTCATCACCTCGCCGCCGATCCTGGCCGCGCCGACGACGCCCACCGGGGAGTCGGCCGCTCGCGGGCCGTCGCCGAAGGCGGCGTTCCACAGGTCCGGGATCTTGGACGGGAGGGCGATGATCGAGTCGACACCGTTCTCGATCATGTCTCCCATGCGGACGACCGAGTCGCCGAAGGAGAGCGGGACGATCTCGGTCTGGGCGGCGAAGCCGAGGTAGCCGGCCGGGACGAACTTCCCGGGGACCACCTCGCCCTTGGAGTCCTTCTCGGCCACCGAGTTCTCCTGGAGCACGGCGTGGAGGGTCTTCTCCTGGCCGTCGCGCAGGACGGTGATGGTGGCGGGGCCGATGGTGTCGCGGATCTTGTCGGAAAGCGTGGCCCAGTCGTCGACCTTCCGGCCGTCGAAGGCGACGATCCTGTCGCCCTTCTTCAGTCCCGCGGCCTGCGCGGGCGAGACCGGGTCGGACTTCTTGCAGGTGTCGCGGTTCTCGCTCTGGGCGATCACGCACTTCTGGACCCCCGCCACCTCGGTGGTCTGGGTCTGGAACCCGAAGGTCATCGCCACGCCGAGGAAGATCGCGACGGCGAGGACCAGATTCATGAACGGTCCGGCGAACATCACGATGACGCGCTTCCACGGCTTGCGCGTGTAGAAGAGCCGCTTCTCGTCACCGGGTTCGAGCTCTTCGAAGGCGGCCGATCTGGCGTCCTCGATCATGCCGCGCCACGGGGAAGTGGACCGCGCCTCCAGGCGCCCGTCCGGTCCCGGCGGGAACATGCCGATCATGCGGATGTAGCCGCCGGCCGGGATGGCCTTGATCCCGTACTCGGTGTCGCCCTTCTTCCGCGACCAGATCGTCGGCCCGAAGCCGACCATGTACTGGGGAACGCGGATGCCGAAGAGCTTCGCGGTCGAGAGGTGTCCGAGCTCGTGCCAGGCGATGGAGAACAGCAGGCCGATGACGAAGACGACGATGCCCAGAATCGTCAACAGGACCGTCGTAATACTCATGCGCGCGCCTCCGCTGTCGCTTTCGCCGAGAGTTCACGGGCCCGGGCGCGTGCCCAGGTCTCCGCTTCGAGGACGTCTGCGACCGTGAGCGAAGTTCCCGTGGCGGGGGTGCCGTGTTCGGCGACCACCGCCGTGACCGTATCCATGATTCCGTTGAACGGCAGCAGTCCTGCCAGGAATGCGTCGACACATTCCTCGTTCGCGGCGTTGAACACGGCCGGGGCGGTGGCACCGAGCGTGCCCACGTGCCGGGCGAGCCCCACGGACGGAAAGGCCTCGTCGTCCAGGGGGAAGAACTCCCAGCTGGACGCCTTCGACCAGTCGAAGGCGGGTGCCGCGTCCGGGACGCGCTGGGGCCAGCCGAGGCCGATGGCGATCGGGCCCCGCATGTCGGGGGGCGTGGCCTGGGCCAGGGTGGAGCCGTCGGTGAATTCCACCATGGAATGGACGTACGACTGGGGGTGGACCACGACCTCGATCCGGTCGAACGGGATGTCGTAGAGGAGATGCGCCTCGATGACCTCCAGTCCCTTGTTGACCAGGGTGGCCGAGTTGATCGTGATGACCGGTCCCATGGCCCAGGTCGGGTGGGCGAGGGCCTGCTCGCGTGTGACGTCCGCCAGCTCGCTCTTCGTCCGTCCCCGGAAGGGGCCGCCGGAGGCGGTGACGACGAGCTTGCGTACGTCGGCGCGGGTGCCGGCGCCCAGTGCCTGGAAGAGCGCGGCGTGCTCGGAGTCGACCGGGATGATCTGGCCGGGCTTCGCCAGCGCCTTGACCAGCGGGCCGCCGACGATCAGCGACTCCTTGTTGGCCAGGGCGAGCGTGCGGCCCGCCTCCAGCGCGGCGAGCGTGGGGGCGAGTCCGATCGAGCCGGTGATTCCGTTGAGCACGGTGTGGCAGTCGCTCGCCGCCAGCTGCGCGGCGGCGTCCGGCCCGGCCAGGATCTCGGGGAGCGGCTCGCCCGTCCCGTACTGCTCGCGCAGCGCCTCCCGGAGCGCGGGGACGGCGTCCGGTGCGGCGACGGCCACGGTGCGCACCCGCAGTTGCCGCGCCTGCTCGGCGAGGAGGGCGACCCGTCCGCCCGCGGCGGAGAGTCCGGTGACGCGGAAGCGGTCGGGGTTGCGCAGCACCAGGTCGATCGCCTGGGTGCCGATGGAACCGGTGGAGCCGAGGATGACGAGATCCCGGCGGCCTTCCGCGGCGTCGAAGACGAGGTGCGGGTCGGCGAGGGGGGCAGGGCTGTCGCTCATGCCCCCATTGTTGCCGCATCGGCTGTGGGTGTGGACAGTGCGTCCCCGCGCCCGGCCGACGCGGCCCGGCGAAGCCGTGCTCGGCCCGTGGCGCAAACCCCTGTCCGCCGGGCGGCCGGGACCTCCCGCGGCACACCGGCGAAGGCGGCGGCCGGGAGCCGTGCCTCGCCGAACGCCTCCGTCCCCGGGCCGTCACCCGACGGTTCGCCGTCCCCGTCCGTACGGCCCGAGCCGGCGGTACGCGACCGGCGACAACGCGGCGAGGCGCGGTACCCGCACGCCCGTCGGCCGTACTCCGCGCCCGGTGGGGCGGGGTACGGCCGACGAGGGGGCGTGCGCACGCCCGGTGGACAACGGGTCAGCGAATGGGGCGGTGGACATCGTCCCGGCTGGACGGCCCCGGTGTGGCATCGGCGATCCACGGTCCTTCGCCGCTCGGGTCGATGATGCCGTCCTCCAGCCAGGTGTACGCACCGGACAGCACGCCGTCGACCATGCGCCGGTCCAGGTCGTCGGTGTTGGACCACAGGCGGGTGAAGAGCTCCTCGACCCGGACACGGGACTGGTGGCAGAAGACGTCGGCGAGCCGGTACGCCTCGCGGCCGTGGTCGCTGGAGGAGCGCAGCAGCTCGGCGCGGACACAGGCCGCGCTCATCGCGAAGAGTTCCGCGCCGATGTCGACGATCCTGCCGAGGAAGCCCTGCTTGGTCTCCATCCGGCCCTGCCAGCGCGACATGGCGTAGAAGGTGGAGCGCGCGAGCTTGCGGGCACAACGTTCGACATATCGCAGGTGGGTGGACAGGTCCGGGTGCCCGGCCGGGTTGAACTCCCCGTAGGTACGCGGGAGTTGTCCCGGCCCCGCGACGAGCTTGGGCAGCCAGCGGGCGTAGAAGCCGGCCGCGTTGGCGCCCGCTCGCGCCTTGGCGGAGAGGGGCTTGTCGGGGTCGATGATGTCTCCGGCGACCTTCAGATGGGCGTCGACGGCCTCACGCGCGATCAGCAGGTGCATGATCTCGGTGGAGCCTTCGAAGATCCGGTTGATCCGCAGGTCGCGCAGGAGTTGTTCGGCGGGTACGGCCCGTTCGCCGCGGGCGGCGAGGGACGCGGCGGTCTCGAAGCCCCGGCCGCCCCGGATCTGGACCAGTTCGTCGGCCATCAGACAGCCCATCTCGGAGCCGTACAGCTTGGCGAGAGCGGCTTCGATACGGATGTCGTTGCGGTTCTCGTCCGCCATCTGGGAGGAGAGGTCGACCACCGCTTCCAGCGCGAAGGTGGTCGCGGCGATGAAGGAGATCTTGGCGCCGACGGCCTCGTGCCGGGCGACCGGCCTGCCCCACTGCTCGCGCACCGCCGACCACTCGCGGGCGATCTTCAGACACCATTTCCCGGCGCCGACGCACATGGCGGGCAGCGAGAGCCGTCCCGTGTTGAGCGTGGTGAGGGCGATCTTGAGCCCCGCGCCCTCGGGGCCGATGCGGTTGGCGGCGGGGACCCGGACACGGTGGAAGCGGGTGACGCCGTTCTCGAGGCCGCGCAGGCCCATGAAGGCGTTGCGGTTCTCGACGGTGATGCCCGGGGAGTCCGCCTCGACGACGAAGGCCGTGATGCCGCCCTTGTGACCGTCCGACTTCGGAACACGGGCCATCACGACGAGCAGGTCGGCGACGACGCCGTTGGTCGTCCACAGCTTCACACCGTCGAGGATGTAGTCCGATCCCTCCGGAACGGCCGAGGTGGCGAGCCGGGCCGGGTCGGATCCGACGTCCGGTTCGGTGAGCAGGAACGCCGAGATGTCGGTACTGGCCAGCCGGGGCAGGAAGGCGTCCTTCTGCTCCTGGCTGCCGAAGAGCTTCAGCGGCTGCGGCACGCCGATGGACTGGTGGGCGGAGAGCAGCGCACCGATGGCGGGGCTGGCGGAGCCGACCAGGGCGAGGGCCTTGTTGTAGTAGACCTGGGTCAGGCCCAGCCCGCCGTACTTCGGCTCGATCTTCATCCCGAGCGCGCCGAGCTCCTTGAGGCCGTTGATCACCTCGTCGGGGATCCTGGCCTCACGCTCGATCAGGGCGCTGTCGATCCTGGTCTCGCAGAAGGCGCGCAGCCGGGCGAGGAAGGCCTCGCCGCGCCGGACGTCGTCCGCGGGCGGCAGCGGATGCGGATGGATCAGGTCGAGCCGGAAGCGGCCGAGGAAGAGTTCCTTGGCGAAACTCGGCTTGTGCCAGTCCTGTTCGCGCGCGGCCTCGGCCACTTGGCGCGCTTCACGCTCGGTGACCTTGGGCGTGTTCTTCGGGGCGGATGGTGCGGACATGAGGAGCTCACCTCGCCGCGTCGTGGGATGGGCGGACACGGCCGGAACGCACGGAGGCATGCGCGCCTGCCGAGCCGTACCAACCGGTGCTACTTGTCCTGATGTACCCGATTCCCGGCACGCCCACCATCCCCGGAACGCCGATCGGGTCGACAGCCACTCCACTGGCCAGCCCCGCGGTGACACGGCGGCCGGACCGTGGTCGGACGCCACGGGCTCAGGGCGTGCCGTTGCCCTGTCGGTCGCCGCCCGGGCGCCGGCTCAGCATCATCAGGACGGGACCGGTCAGCAGAAGCGCGCCGCCGGGCAGGCTCCCCCACCCCCGGATGTCCGGGCCGAGGATGTCGGGGTCGTCGAGCACCAGCAAGAAGAGCACCTGCCAGCACAGGGCGGCGGCAGCCACCAACTGGCCCCAGCCGAGGACGCGAGGGCGGTGGACCGGTCGCCGGTACACGGGAAGCACCCAGCCACGGGTGACCGCCGCCGCGCCGGAGGCGGCAATGAGCAACGCCGACAGCGCGAGAAATATGGCGATGCAGAGCTTCATGGTCCCTCCCTGCACGCCGGACCCGCGCCGGAACGCCCGCGTGATCATGGCACCCGCCGTGCCGCGCGCCCACGCGCTTCCCGGCAACCTCGTGAGCGGCCGGCCGAGCCCTGGTGGCCCGAGTCGGAATTTCCGGCCGGATCAGGGACCGCCGGAGATCCGTCCTGCAGCTCCCCGACCGCGCGGTCCGAGGCGTCCCCGGCCCCGGCGCCACCGGCGCACCGGTGGTGCCGGGGCCCGACCTCGCGTTCAGGGTCTGCGTGGCGTCCGTACGGGGCGCTCCGCCGCAGCAGCCCCGAACGCGGCCGCGAACATCGAGGCGGTCAGGCCCCGTTGGTGTTGATGTTACGTCGATGACCGCGTTCTTGATGGCCGTCTCGACCGCGGCGACGATGGTCTCGGTGTCGGCGCCGGTACCGACCTGCCCCGCGAGTGCGGTGATCGCGGCGGACTGGGCGGCCAGGGTCTTGTCCATGCGGCGGATGCGGGCCTGGACGTCCTTCAGGATCGACTGCGCCTGCCAGGTCGGATTCGTGCTGTGGTCCGCGGCGTCTGCCGGGCCGCCGATCGCATCGGTCTTCCACACGGCGTCGAAGATGTCCTTCTTGGTGATGCCTGCCATGGGGTCCTCCTCGTGGTCGGAGCCGGGGTTCCAGCTCGCGGGGTGCTTCAGCCGTTCGGCCACATCGGCGCGGAGCCCGGCCATGGTGAAGCCGCGGGGGTCGATCTTGTCGCTGGACCATTCCAGGTGGCCGATCACGGACTTCGCGGACCAGCCGTGCTTCCGGCAGAGCGCGGCCTGGACACGGACGATCGCGTCGTACTGGGCCTTGGGCCAGGGGTCCTTGCCGTCGCCGAGGTTCTCGCACTCCCACCCGTAGAACCTGCTGTTGCCGTCGACACCGTTGCTGTTGCCGCGGGTCGGTGGGGTCGGGCGGGTGCCGTAGGACTCGGACACGACCTGCTCCAGCACGCGCGGGTCGCCACCGCCCGCGTGATTGGCGCGGCCCCAGCCGACCATGTGCACACGGCCGTCCTTCGCGATCATCCCGTGGCACAGCGGTCCCGGCAGGGCTGCGTAGCCGTCCCGCACGGTCGCGACCGTGGCAGCGGTGCCCTTGGTGACCGTGTGGTGCACGATCGACCCGTTGACCGGTCCCCAAGCCCCCTTCGAATTACGGTTGTGGGTGGTCCAGTTGCCGACCTCCACCACGCGCACACCTTCGGCGCGGAGGGCGGTGAGGACGGCGGTGGCCGTCAAGGGAGTGGCCATTCAAACCTCCTGGTCACTGAGGGCGGACACGGGGGCCTGGAACAGAGGCGTCCTTCCGTTGCTGATCGGACGCGAGTACGGCGCCGGAATGAGACACGGACGCGTGCCGGCGGTCCCGTCCTTCATCGGCCCGTACCGGCATCCGTCCGCGGCCATGGTGTTCCCCTTCGGCCCGCGTTGTACACGACGTCACGGAACTTCCTCTCGAAGCCGTTCGGCCCCCGTCGGTCTCCTCCATCTTCTCCACCCGGAGAACGGCACCTGACGGGGGGTCGGTGTTCGTCCCCCCGTCCTGGTCCGCATCCATGTGCGGGACCCCGTGGCGGCAGCTCCGGCAGGCCGACGCGGAGGAACGCAGAGACGGCCGGTGCCCCCGCACAGTGGGCACCGGCCGTCTCTCTGCCGCCTGCTGTCGTGCTGTCCAAGGCGGATCACAGGCGACGCTGGTGGATCGGTCCGATCCGGTTCGCGGTCCTACAGGGCGAGGCCGGTGAGGACCAGCACGCGCTCGTAGGTGTAGTCGTCCATCGCGTAGCGGACGCCCTCGCGGCCGACGCCGGACTGCTTGGCGCCGCCGTACGGCATCTGGTCCGCACGGTAGGAGGGGACGTCGCCGATGATCACGCCGCCGACCTCAAGGGCGCGGTGGGCGCGGAAGGCGGTCTGCAGGTCGTGCGTGAACACACCGGCCTGCAGGCCGTACTTGGAGGAGTTGACCGCCGCGAACGCCTCGGCCTCGCCGTCCACCTTCTGCACGGAGAGCACCGGTCCGAAGACCTCCTCGCAGGAGAGGGTGACGCCGTCCGGGAGCTCCGCGAGCACGGTCGGGGCGTACGTGGCACCGTCCCGCTTGCCGCCGGTGAGGAGCTGGGCGCCGGCCTGCACGGCCTCGTCGACCCACGACTCGACGCGCTTGGCGGCGTCCTCGCTGACCAGCGGGCCGACATCGGTGGCGGCGTCGGACGGGTCGCCGGTGACCTGGGCCTCGACGGCCGCGACGATCTTCGGGACGAGCCGGTCGTAGACCGAGGCGTCCGCGATGACGCGCTGCACGGAGATGCAGGACTGGCCGCCCTGGTAGTTGGAGAAGGTCGCGATGCGGTTCGCGGCCCAGTCCAGGTCCTCGTCGGAGGCGTAGTCGCCGAGGACGACCGCGGCGCCGTTGCCCCCGAGCTCCAGGGTGCAGTGCTTGCGCGGCACCGACTCCATGATCGAGTAGCCGACCGGGCCGGAACCGGTGAAGGAGATGACCGGCAGGCGCTCGTCCTGGACCAGGGCGGGCATCCGGTCGTTCGGGACCGTCAGCACGGACCACGAACCGGCCGGCAGGTCGGTCTCGGCCAGCAGCTCACCCAGGATCAGCGACGAGATCGGGGTGGCCGGGGCGGGCTTCAGGATGATCGGGGCACCGACGGCGATGGCCGGGGCCACCTTGTGGGCGCTCAGGTTCAGCGGGAAGTTGAACGGCGCGATGCCGAGGACCGTGCCGCGCGGGAAGCGTCGGGTCAGACCGAGACGGCCGGTGCCGCCGGCGTCGGTGTCGAGGCGCTGGGCGTCGCCGCCGTTGAAGCGACGGGCCTCCTCGGAGGCGAACCGGAACACGGAGACGGCACGGCCGACCTCGCCACGGGCCCACTTGATGGGCTTGCCGTTCTCGGCGGAGATCAGCTGGGCGATCTCCTCGGTGCGCTCCACCAGACGCCGTACGACGTGATCGAGTGCGGCGGCCCGGACGTGCGCCGGGGTCGCGGCGAACTCCTCGCGCACGGCGTGCGCGGCCGCGACGGCCTCCTCGATCTGCGCGTCGGTCGGCACGCTGACGGTGCCGACGAGACGGCCGTCCCAGGGGTTGGTGACGTCGAAGCTGTCCTCACCGGTGGCCTGGCGGCCGGCGAGCCAGAAGGCGTGGGTGGAAGTCATGGCGGGTCCGGCCCTTCGAAGTCGTGGGGTGTGCTGCCCCCCACCGTAGGGCCGCGCGGCCGACCTGGCGTTTGTCCGAGGTGGAGCAGAGCACGACCGGGACACGCCGCTTTGTCGGATGCGCCGACGGGATCGCGGGGGGCGGGGCCGAGCGGGCAGCGGGTACGGATCCGGAGCCGACGGGCGGTGCCCGCCCCTCCGGGCGGTCGCTACGGCTCCGGCGTCGCGGGGGAGCCCGTGGCCTTCAGGGCCAGCCACAGCTCCATCCGGACGTCCGGATCGTCCAGTGAGCGGCCCAGGATCTCCTCCACGCGACGCATCCGGTAGCGCAGGGTGTGGCGGTGGACGCCCAGGTCCGCCGCGGCCGCGTCCCACTGGCCGTGGTGGGCGAGCCAGGCCCGTAGCGAGGCCACCAGGTCGCCGCGGCCCTTGGCGTCGTGCTCGTGCAGGGCGCGGAGCATTCCGTCGGCGAAGGCCCGCACGGCGTCGTCCGCGAGCAGCGGGAGCACCGAACCCGCCGCCAGTTCCTCGTGCTCGACCAGCGCCCTGCCCCGGCGGCGGGCCACCGACAAGGCCTGCTCGGCCTGCTTGTACGCGGCGGAGACGGCGATGGGGCCCACCGGTGCCGACAGGCCCACGACCACCTGTGCCTCCTCCTCCGCCGTCGCCGGTTCGCGCGCGGGCCGTGCCTCCCGGGCCTCCTGCGCCTGCGCGTACGCCGCGCACGCGGCGACCGCCGCTCCGCCGTCCGCGGCCAGGACGACGAGCCGCTCGCCCTCGTCCACGCTCAGCAGTGCCTCTCCGGTCCGGAAGGCCGCCGCTTCCATCGCCTCGCCCAGCGACGCGGTCGCCGAGGGGGTCGACGCCTCCGCGATGAGCAGCCGGAACGGGGCGTCGAGCAGCCCCCCGTACAGATCCCCGGCGACGGCCCGCGCGTGGTCGGGCTGGCCGGCGAGCAGCATGCGCAGCACCGCCGCGCCCAGCCGCTGCTCCGCGCCCTGGAGGGACCGGGAACGGGCGGTGGTCAGGGTCAGCAGGGCGACCGCCGAGTGCACGGCGTACCGCTCGGCGGTACCCAGTGCCGCGCCGGTGCCGACGGCCAGCGCGCCCCGGACGCGGCGGCCGGTGCCCAGGGACTGGAGCTCGACCCGGTCGTCGGTGTCGCCGACGACCACGCTGGCCGGGGCGGGACGCTCCCGCAGCCGCTCCACGTCGGGGGTGAGCCGGGCGGCCCGGCGCGCGGCCCACTCAGGGGCCACGGCGACGACCGCGCCGGAGGCGTCGTACAGCGCCGCCCAGCCGTCGACGTGCGTGGCGAGCCGGCACAGGAGTTCGCCGGGGCCGTCGCCCGCGAGCGCGGCCTTCGTCAGCTCCCGCTGGGCCTCGAACCCCGCTGTCACCGCCCGGTACTGATCGGCGGCGATCGCCGACGACACGGCCTTGGCGATCGCGAGGAACGGCGTGCGACGCGGCACTTCGAGGAGCGGCAGTCCCCCTTCCTCGGCGGCGTCGATCAGCGCCTGCGGCACGTCGTCGTAGTTGACGCCGACGGCGAACCCCAGCCCGACGACTCCGGCCCCGGCCAGCCGCCGCACGTACCGCCGCATCGCCTCGGGATTCTCGGCGTCGAGGTTGGTGGCGGTGACCAGCAGGAGCTCACCGCCCTCCATGTACGGCACGGGGTCGGCCAGCTCGCTGGCGTGGGCCCAGCGCACGGGCGCGTCGAGCCGGTCCGCCCCCGCACGCACCGTGAGTTTGAGCGCCGAATGCTGGACGAGCGAGGCGAGAGTGGGGGGCATGGGGACCGTGGGACCTCAGAAATCGATTTTCGCCGTCCCGTATGAACGACTCCTCTCGATTCTGCCAGGGCGGCAGGGTCCGGGGTAACCGCTCTCACACCGCGGGCCCCGCCCCCGCACCGCTCAGCCGTTCAGGTCCACCAGCAGGGGCGGCGCGTGCTCCCCCCGTACGGTCGTCAGGGACAGCACCGCGTGTCCGGCCGGTACCCGGTGGGCGAGCTCGGAGGCCGACCAGCGTTCCCGTTCGACCTGCCGCACGGTCACCGCGTCGGTGGTGACCGCCTTGCCGGTGACCAGTTTGCGGAAGGCGTGGATGGCCCGCGTCATGGGCTGGTCGGCGAAGACCGTGCGCTGGGTGACGTCGCGGGTCTCGACCCACTCCGTCCCCCAGGCCTCGGCGAACTTCTTCCCGTCCCACGTCGTGATCCCGGAGAACGCCATCCGGCAGCCGACCGCGCCGAGCAGCGCCGTGTGCAACTGCTCCGGCACGTCGTCGAGGGTGCGCAGGGTGAGTACGGCCCCGGCGTGGGCGGAGCGCAGCCGCTGGATTCCGCGGACGGTGTCGGGCGTCAGGGTGTGGGTCGCGTCGTCGAGGACCAGACAGGCGAACAGGGAACGGTCGGTACGGGCCGCGGCGCTCGCCGTGAACTGGGCGAGGACGAGGCGTGCCAGCACCCGGGACGCCTCGGCATGACCGCGTTCGGGCAGATCGATACGGACCCGGAGCGGGTGTTCCAGGGCCCGCGGCGAGAAGGGGCGGGACTTGCCCGTGGTGTCGAAGAACTCCGCGAAGGCCGGCCGGTCGAGCAGCGCCACCCGGTCGGCCAGGGCGGGGCCCGGGTCGCCGGTCGACCCGGACTGGCGTGCGCGGGCATCCAGCTCGCGCAGCATGCCGGGGTGTCCGCTCACGTCGAGCGCCTCCCGCAGAGCGGTGAGGGCCTCGTGCACCCCGTCCAGGAGTTCCCGCAGTTCCGGCACGGAGGGGAAGCGTCCGTGGGCTGCCCGGAACGGGCCGAGGAGCTGGGCGAGGGCCGTGGCGGCACGCCTGCTGTCCACCTCGGGGAGGTCGCCGACCAGACCCTCGGCGAGGACGGTCGCGGCCTCGTCGGGGTCGCTGGTGCCGCCGTACAGGTCGAGGTCGTGGACGGAGGACGCGTCGCCGATCTTGATGACGACGTCGAAGCCCTGGTCGCCGCCGAGCCGGGTACCGGCCGCACACACGGCGACGACAGCGGCCTGCCCGGCGAGCGCCTGCAGTGCGAGGGCCTCGACGACGGGCCGGACCAGTGCCCGGCTCTTGCCCGCTCCGGGCGGCCCCACGGCGAGCAGGGAGGTGCCCAGCAGTCCGGGGTCGAGGGCGATGCCGCTGCCGCGGCGGGCGTACGGATTGCGTTCGCCGTCCTCGACGGCGCCGAGCCTGACCTGCTGGACCAAAAGATCGTGCCGGGCGGCGCGGACCGGGAGGTCGCGTGCGCCGGAGGGGTGGGCGCAGGCGGCGGAGCCGTTGCGCAGCACGGTGTCGGCGAAGGCGGAGAGCCGGGAGTGGTCGGCGCGCACGGAGGTCCAGGCGCGGCGGATGCGGACGTAGTCGACGTCGTTCATCCGCCCGGACCGGGTCTCCTTGGCGAGCTCGGCGGCGACCCGCTGCTGTCCGGCGGCGCGCAGGTCGGGCCATTCGGCCGGGTCGTCCTCGCCGCCCACCTCGACGACGTCCGTTCCGCCGGGCGCGGTCGGCTTCGACGGGTCGCGCTGTTCCCGGCCCGGCGCCGGCGGCGCGGGCCTGCGGGCGCGCCATGCCTCGGCCCAGCCTCCGAGCCTGGCGAACGGCCACACGATCACCAGGGTGAGCAGGACGTACAGTCCGTAGCTGATCACCGGGGACAGCGGCCGGTCGGGTCCCAGCCAGGAGCCGGGAACCAGGCCGAAGGCCAGCCCCATCCCGGGCACCGTCCCGTTCCAGACGAGGATCCAGACCAGCAGCGCGCCGATCGCCGCGCCACCCGCCCGCGCCGCGGCTCCCCTGGCCGCGACGCACCGTTCGAAGGCGGTCGGCCAGTTGCCCAGGCGGCCGAATCCGTAGACGAGGCCCCCGATGATCAGCAGGCGGTAGATGTCGAGCGCGCGGACCGCTCCGCGGGTCTGCGGCCGGTCGTCGAACGGCCCCCACCAGTCGCCGGGGGTGAAGAGCTTCAGTGGAACCCGCCAGTACGGGATGTAGTTGTTGCGCAGGAGCGACCAGACGAGGACGCAGGCCAGCAGCGAGATCACCGCGCCGCTCACCAGCGCGCGGTCCGGGGGGCGCTCCTTCTCCTCGGCGGGCCGTGGGCTGTGGCCGAGCCGCCAGACACCGGGTTCCGCGGCGGGCCTCGGGGTGCGGAGCCAGTCCCCCAGGGAGGGGCCGGACGCGGGGGCGTATCCCGGCCTCGGGGGCAGTTCGGGCGGTGGCGGGCCGGCCGGACGCGGCACCGGTGGACCGGAGCGGGTGCCGCGCGAGTCGTACGTGCCCTCGGTGTCCATGTGCTGTCCCTCGTCCCCTGACCAGCGCCGACCGGTAACTCCGGGCGCATGCGCCCGAAGTCATCAATCTAGTGCCCCGTGCCACCCCGTCGGACGCGGTCCGGCGGGATGTCTTCGGCGCGCCCGGGGAGCCCTCGTCCCGTCCGCGCACCGCCGCGGCCCGGCCCCGAATCCCCTCGCTATGTCCGTGACGGACAACCGCGTCCGGCCACCACTCCCGAACGGAACATGCCGGACCCCGGGCCCCGCCCATAGCCTGCAGACAGAGAAGCGTCCGAAACACCCCACAGGAGCCCCTCATGACCGCAATTCCGCAGGAGCGCCGCGTCGTCACTGCCATTCCCGGCCCGAAGTCGGTGGAGCTGCAGGCCCGCCGCCTCTCGACGGTGGCCGCAGGTGTGGGCTCCACCCTGCCGGTGTTCACCGCCCGCGCCGGTGGCGGGATCATCGAGGACGTGGACGGCAACCGTCTGATCGACCTCGGTTCCGGCATCGCCGTGACCTCGGTCGGCGCCTCCGCCGAGGCCGTCGTACGCCGTGCGTCCGCGCAGCTCGCCGACTTCACCCACACCTGCTTCATGGTCACGCCGTACGAGGGGTACGTCGAGGTCTGTGAGCAGCTCGCCGAGCTGACGCCGGGCGACCACGCCAAGAAGTCCGCGCTGTTCAACTCGGGCGCCGAGGCCGTCGAGAACGCGGTGAAGATCGCCCGCATCTACACCAAGCGCTCCGCGGTCGTCGTCTTCGACCACGGCTACCACGGCCGCACCAACCTCACGATGGCGCTGACCGCCAAGAACATGCCGTACAAGCAGGGCTTCGGGCCGTTCGCGCCCGAGGTCTACCGCGTGCCGGTGGCGTACGGCTACCGCTGGCCGACCGGTGCCGAGAACGCCGGTGCGGAGGCGTCCGCCCAGGCCATCGACCAGATCACCAAGCAGATCGGCGCGGACAACGTCGCCGCGATCATCATCGAGCCGGTGCTCGGCGAGGGCGGCTTCATCGAGCCGGCCAAGGGCTTCCTCCCGGCGATCGCCCAGTTCGCCAAGGACAACGGCATCGTCTTCGTCGCCGACGAGATCCAGTCCGGCTTCTGCCGTACCGGCCAGTGGTTCGCCTGCGAGGACGAGGGCATCGTCCCGGACCTGATCACCACCGCCAAGGGCATCGCGGGCGGTCTCCCGCTCTCCGCCGTGACCGGCCGCGCCGAGATCATGGACGCCGCGCACTCCGGTGGCCTCGGTGGCACCTACGGCGGGAACCCGGTGGCCTGCGCGGGCGCGCTCGGTGCCATCGAGACGATGCGCGAGCTGGACCTGAACGGGAAGGCGAAGCGCATCGAGGAGGTCATGAAGGGCCGCCTCGCCGAGATGCAGGCGAAGCTGCCGAACGGCGATGTCATCGGTGACATCCGCGGCCGCGGCGCGATGATCGCGATCGAGCTGGTGAAGTCCGGCACGAAGGACCCGAACCCGGAGGCCACCGCCAAGCTCGCCAAGGCCTGCCACGCGGAGGGCGTGCTGGTCCTCACCTGCGGCACGTACGGCAACGTCCTGCGCTTCCTCCCGCCGCTGGTGATCGGCGAGGACCTGCTGAACGAGGCCCTCGACGTCATCGAGCAGGCTTTCGGCCAGATCTGATCTGTGCGAACCCCCGGCGGTGGCAGAAGCCGTTCCGTCGGGGTTGCAGGGGGGCCGAGTGTGGGCCTGTGAAGAGTGTGTGGGGGGCCGATGGCGGGATCCGTTTCCGTCTGTCGGTCCCCCATCGGCTGACGTACGGTTTCTGCAGATGAGAGAAACACCCCGCCCGCAGGGGACTGCCGGCGACACCGGGTCGGAGCTTCCCCAGCACCTTCCCGGCCGTGCCTTCGCGCACACCACTGGGGCCTTCGGCTCCGGAACTCCTCACCGATCGGATGGCCGCTCGCCCCAAACCCCCCGGGGCGCGCGGCAAACCGATCCGACCGGCCGCCCCGGAACCACCCCCCCTGTTCTCGGGCGGCCGGCTCTTCTCGTTTCTCCGGTGATGTCCTTCCTCGCTCTCTTCGCGCTCACCACCTGGCAGGTCGCGGCCGCCGGTCCGCTGCGCGGCCTGGACGAGCGGACCGGACGTGCCGTCGTCGGACACGGCCCCGGCCGGCTGACCGAACTCCTCGCCGATCTCGGCAATATGCAGCTCGCGCTCCCGGTGCTGGGCTGCGCGATCGTCTGGGCCCTGGTGCGCGGCGCACGCCGTGAGCCGTTGTACGCGGCGCTCACCATGGCGATGGTGCCCGTGCTGGTCGTCCCGCTGAAGGCATGGATCGCCCGTCCGGGACCGCTGACCGACGCCACCGGCTACTACCCGTCCGGCCACGCGGCGACGGCCGCGGTGGCGTACGGGACGGCGGCGCTGCTGGTCGCGCCGTATGTGCGCCGGTCGTGGATGATGCCCGTCGCCGCCGTCTCGCTGACGGCTGCGACGGGCGTCGGTCTGGTGCTGCGCGGCTACCACTGGCCGCTGGACGTGCTGGGCAGCTGGTTCCTGTGCGGCCCGCTGCTCCTGCCGTGGGCCCTCAGCTGCCGAAGTAGGCGTCGAAGCTCTTCGCGAACTCCCCGTTGTTGAAGCGGTCCCAGTTGATCGACCACGTCATGAGTCCGCGCAGCCCGGGCCATGTCCCGTGGGTGGCGTACGAACCGCAGTCGGTCTTCTTCGTCAGGCAGTTCAGCGCCTTGGTCACCTCGGCGGGGGTGGTGTAGCCGTTGCCCGCCTGGGGGGAGGCCGGCAGGCCGATGGAGACCTGGTCGGGACGGAGCCCGGGGAAGATCCTGGTCTGGTCCCCGGCCACCGGGAATCCGGCGAGCAGCATGTCGGTCATGGCGATGTGGAAGTCCGCGCCGCCCATCGAGTGGTACTGGTTGTCCAGACCCATGATGGAGCCCGAGTTGTAGTCCTGGACGTGCAGCAGGGTCAGGTCGTCGCGCAGTGCGTGGATGACCGGGAGGTAGGCGCCGGCACGGGGGTCCTGGCCGCCCCAGGGACCCGAGCCGTAGTACTGGTGACCGAGCTGTACGAAGAAGGTCTCGGGGGCCATGGTGAGGACGAACTTGTCGCCGTACTTCGCCTTGAGGGTCTTCACCGCGGAGATCAGGTTGACGATGACCGGAGTGGTGGGGTTCCGGAAGTCGGTGTCGCCGGTGTTCAGCGAGAGCGAGTGACCCTCGAAGTCGATGTCGAGGCCGTCGAGACCGTACTCGTCGATGATCTTGCTGACCGAGGAGACGAAGGTGTCACGGGCGGTGGTGGTGGAGAGCTGTACCTGGCCGTTCTGGCCGCCGATGGAGATCAGCACCTTCTTGCCCGCGGCCTGCTTGGCCTTGATGGCCGCCTTGAACTCGGCCACGGACTCGACGTTCGGGCACTCCGTGACCGGGCAGAGCGAGAAGCGGATGTCGCCCGAGGTGACCGAGGTCGGTTCGCCGAAGGCGAGGTCGATGACGTCCCAGGAGTCGGGCACGTCCGCCATGCGCGTGTAGCCGGAGCCGTTGGCGAAGCTGGAGTGCAGGTAGCCGACGAGTGCGTGCGCGGGCAGGCCGCCGCCGGTGCCGCCGCCCCCGCCCGCCGTGGTGGTGACGGAGACCGCGGCGGACTTGGCGGACTCACCGGCGGAGTTGGTCGCGGCGACCTGGAAGCTGTACGCGGTCGAGGCGGCCAGCCCCGTGACGGTCGCGGAGGTGCCGGTGACCGAGAGGACCTTCGTGCCGCCCCGGTAGACGTTGTAGCCGGTGGCCCCCGAGGAACCGGTCCACGAGAGGTCGACCGAGGAGGAGGTGGCCGTGCCGGCCTTCAGCCCGGTGGGGACGGCGGGGAGCGCGACCGGGTCGCCGCCCGGTCCGACCAGGCTGACGTCGTCGGCGTAATAGGCAGGGGTGCCGTACCAGCCGTGGGTGTGGACGGTGACGGAGGTGGTGGCCGGGCCGGTCCTGAACGTGGTGGTCAGCTGCTTCCAGTCGGCCGCCGACTGCGTCCAGGTGGACACGTCGGTCGTGCCGGTGCCGTCGGCGCCGAGGTAGACGTAACTGCCCTGCACCCAGGCGCTCAGCGTGTACGTGGAGTCCGGCTTGACCGTCACGGACTGGGCGCACTTGGCGTTGTCGCCGCCGACCGGGGTCGCCTTCAGCGCCGAAGTTCCGCTGTGGACGGGAGAGTTGACGACGGCTCCGCTGCCGCCGCTACAGCTCCAGCCATCCAGGCCCGCCTCGAAGCCGCCGTTGCGCGCCAGATCGGAGTCCGCGGCGGCGGCGGACGGCGCGGTGGCGGCGAGGCCGCCTGCGGCGAGCAGGACGGCCGAGAAGGCGGCCAGAAATCCGGCAAATCGGGCGGGGGGTCCCGTGCGTTCCACAACGGCCTCCGTGCATGGGGGAATTGAGTGCGGCGGCCACAACATGGTCCAGACCAATCAGGTTGTCAAGACCTCTGTCAGTGGCCCGGCCGCACCCGGGTCCCGGTCCGCGTCGCCGCTCCCTGGCCGCGGCGGTTCCGGCCGTCGGCGTCCGCCCACCGCCGGAGCCGGCCGCCCTCGCGCTCGGCATCCCCCCGTTCCCGGCCCCGTCAGTCCCCGCGGATCTCGGCCCGTGCGGCCGCCGCCTCATGCATCGCGAGCTCCAGGAGCATGGCGTCGTTGAGCGTGCCCGAGCCGTCGGGCGGAATCAGCCAGCGCACCGCGCCGGCGGCCTCCCGCCCGGGGTACGGCACCACGATCCAGGTCCCCTGTCCCGCTCCCCGTACGCCCGTGCCGACCCAGCGAGCGGCGGTGCCCGGGGGCACGAGGAAGCCCATGCGGGCTTCGCTCAGATCGGAGAGGACCGGTCCGGGCCGGTCGACGAGCCGGGTGAGCACATCGAACGTGGGATGGCCCAGCTCCCCCGGGAGAATCAGTACGTCCCAGCGCCTGCCGGCGGGAAGGAGCGCGATCCCCCGGGGATCGCGCTCCCACTCCTTCCGGCAGGCGTCAGGGTCCGGTGCCACCGATGCGAGCCACTCGACTGCTGCTTCGGCCCCCGCGCAAGCCATGACCGGCCTCCAATCCCGTGTGCACCGGCCATGCGTTGCCGGTGCGTTCACACGGGAGAGAGGGGTGGCGGTGATCTATTACGCGACTTCGGGCCGCCTGTCCGGGGTGACCCTGGTCACGTCGCGCCGGTCCGTGCTCAGCTGTCGAAGCCGAGCCCCAGCCGGTCCATCGTCCGCAGCCACAGGTTGCGGTGCCCGCCGTTGTCGTCCGCCCTGGCGAGGGACCTCTTGGTGAGTTCGATCCCGGCCCAGGCGAAGGGCTCCGGCGGGAAGGGCATCGGCTTGCTGCGGACCATTTCCAGAGTGGTCCGCTCATTCTTTTCGCCCGCCAGCAGATCGAGCATCACATCGGCCCCGAAACGGGTGGCTCCGACACCGAGCCCGGTGTATCCGGCGGCATAGGCGACCCGGCCCTGATGGGCCGTACCGAAGAATGCGGAAAAGCGGGAACAGGTGTCGATCGCCCCGCCCCAGGCGTGACTGAAACGAACCTCGGCAAGCTGCGGGAAGCAATCGAAGAACTGGCCCGCGAGCTTGAGGAAGGTCTCCGGACGCTGATCGAGATCGGCGCTCAGCCGGCCCCCGTACGGATAGATCGCGTCATAGCCGCCCCACAGGATCCGATTGTCGGCCGACATCCGGAAGTAGTGGAACTGATTGGCGCTGTCGCCCAGCCCCTGCCGGTTCTTCCAGCCGATCGAGGCCAGCTGGTCGGCGGTGAGCGGTTCGGTCATCAGCGCGTAGTCGTAGACCGGCACGGTGTACGGGCGTACCCGCTTGACCAGGGACGGAAAGATGTTCGTGCCGAGCGCGACACGGCGCGCGAAGACCCTCCCGTACGGCGTGCGGACCGCCATCGAGGCAGTGGACCTGGCCAGTTCGAGGCCCCGGGTGTGCTCGTACATCCGCACCCCGAGGTCGAGACAGGCCCGCTTCAGGCCCCAGGCCAGCTTGGCGGGATGCAGCATGGCGACCCCGCGCCGGTCCCAGAGACCGCCCAGGAATGTGGGCGAGTCGACCTCGGCGCGCAGCGCGTCCCGGTCCAGGAATTCCAGCCCGGTGAAGCCGAGCTTTTCTGCCTCCTGGTGCCATTCCTGAAGCTCTTCGAGCTGATGCGGCTGGGTGGCGACATCGATTTCGCCGGTCCGCTCGAATTCGCAGTCGATGGAATAGCGGGCGACGGCGGCCTCGATGGCGTCGAGATTCCGCTCGCCCAGCTCCTCCAGCTTCGCGATCTCGTCCGGCCAGCGCTCCAGACCGTTGGGCAGACCATGGGTGAGGGAAGCGGCACAGAATCCGCCGTTGCGGCCCGAGGCGGCCCAGCCCACCTCGTGCCCCTCGATCAGCACGACGTCCCGCTCCGGGTCGCGTTCCTTGGCGATCAGCGCGGTCCACAGCCCGCTGTAGCCGCCGCCGACGACGAGGAGATCGCAGTGCTCGTCGCCGGTGAGCGCGGGGAGCGCGTCGGGCTTGCCGGGGTCGTCCAGCCAGAACGAGACCGGCTTGGCGTCGGAGAGTGATCGTGCAGCAGTACGCATGGCAGCTGGGGCCATGGTTTCCAACTCCTTCAGGGCTTTCTATCGTGCGGTGTTCTTCCGCCGGTTCGCGATGAGCTGGCCGACGACAACCACCAGTACCGCAATGATGAACATCGCCGTACCGATGACGTTGATCTGCACGGGCGTGCCGCGCTGTGCCGATCCCCAGACGAACATGGGGAAGGTCACAGTGGAGCCCGCGTTGAAATTGGTGATGATGAAATCGTCGAAGGAGAGCGCGAAGGCCAACAGCGCTCCCGCCGCGATTCCGGGGGCGGCGATCGGCAGCGTCACCCGCAGGAAGGTCTGCACGGGGCCCGCGTACAGATCGCGGGCCGCCTCCTCCAGTCGCGGGTCCATCGACATCACCCGTGCCTTGACGGCCGTCACGACGAAGCTCAGGCAGAACATGATGTGCGCGATGAGGATCGTCCAGAAGCCCAGCTGTGCGCCCATGTTGAGGAAGAGCGTGAGCAGCGAGGCCGCCATGACGACCTCGGGCATCGCCATCGGCAGGAAGATCAGCGAGTTGATCGCGCCGCGCGCCCGGAAGCGGTAGCGGACCAGCGCGAAGGAGATCATCGTGCCGAGGACGGTCGCGCCGACGGTGGCCCAGGTGGCGATCTGCAGGGACAGGGAGAGCGAGCCGCACATGTCGGCGACGCCGCAGGGGTCCTTCCAGGCGTCCAGCGAGAAGTGCTGCCAGGCGTAGTTGAAGCGCCCCTTCGGCTTGTTGAACGAGAACACCATCACGACGATGTTCGGAAGGATCATGTAGGCGAGGGTCAGCAGACCCGCGATGACGATCAGATTCCGGCGGATCCAGCGCAGTACGGGCATCAGACCAGGTCCTCCGTCCCGGAGCGGCGGATGTAGACGGTGACCATGATCAGGACGACCGCCATGAGGATGAAGGAGAGCGCGGCCGCCGTCGGATAGTCGAGCACGCGCAGGAACTGGGTCTGGATGACGCTGCCGACCATCTTGGTGTCGGTGGAGCCCAGCAGTTCCGCGTTGACGTAGTCGCCGCTGGCCGGAATGAACGTCAGCAGCGTTCCGGAGACGACGCCCGGCATCGAGAGCGGGAAGGTCACCTTGCGGAAGGTGGTGGCGGGTGTGGCGTACAGATCGCCGGCCGCCTCGTGCAGTCTGCCGTCGATCCGCTCCAGCGAGGTGTAGAGCGGCAGGATCATGAACGGCAGGAAGTTGTACGTGAGACCGCAGACCACCGCCATCGGCGTGGCCAGGACGCGGTTCGACTCGGTCCAGCCCAGCCAACTGGTGACGTCCAGGATGTGCAGGGTGTTCAGTACGTCGACGACCGCGCCGCCGTCCGCGAGGATCGTCTTCCAGGCGAGCGTACGGATCAGGAAGCTGGTGAAGAACGGCGCGATGACCAGCACGAGGACGACATTGCGCCAGCGCCCGGCCTTGAAGGCGATGAGGTACGCGAGCGGGTAGCCCAGCAGCAGACAGAGGATCGTGGCGGTGCCCGCGTACATCAGGGACCGGATGAACTGCGGGTAGTAGTCCTTCAGCGCGTCCCAGTACGTCTGGAAGTGCCAGGTGACCTCGAATCCCTTCTCCAGGGATCCGGTCTGCACGGAGGTCGACGCCTGGTAGACCAGCGGCAGCGCGAAGAAGACGACGAGCCACAGAATGCCGGGGAGCAGCAACCAGTACGGGACGAGGCGCTTACGGGTGGAGGCCTTGCGAACCTTCGGCTCGGCGGGGGGCGCGGCGGGAGGCGCCTCGGTGACGGTCACGCCGCGTCCTCCACCGTCTCCACACCGGCGTCGATGTCCTGGGCGGCGTCCAGGCCGAAGGTATGCGCCGGGTTCCAGTGCAGGACGACCTCGGCACCGGGGGCGAGCCGGGCATCCCTCTCGATGTTCTGCTCATAGACCTGGAGCGCCTTGCCGGCCGGGCTCTCCACCACGTACTGCGTGGACACGCCGATGAAGCTGGAATCCACGATCCGGCCGGTGACCCGGTTGCGGCCGTCGGCTATCGCGTCCGCCTCGTCGGCGTGCGCGAGCGAGATCTTCTCGGGGCGTACGCCGAGCAGCAGCTTGCCGCCGTTCGCGGTGGGGGCCGTACATCGCCCGGTGGGCAGCCGCAGCTTTCCGCCGCCGACCGTCACGACGACGTCCGTGTCCGTGGAGACGATCTCGCCCTCGATCAGGTTCGACGTGCCGAGGAAGTTGGCGACGAAGGTCGTCTTCGGGTTCTCGTACAGATCGGCGGGGGCGCCCAGCTGCTCGACCCGGCCCCCGTTCATCACCGCGACGGTGTCGGCCATGGTCATGGCCTCCTCCTGGTCGTGGGTGACATGGATGAACGTGATGCCGACCTCGGTCTGGATGCGCTTGAGCTCCAACTGCATCTGGCGGCGCAGCTTGAGGTCGAGGGCGCCGAGCGGCTCGTCGAGCAGGAGCACCTGCGGGTGGTTGATCAGGGCGCGGGCGACGGCGACGCGCTGCTGCTGGCCGCCGGAGAGCTGGTGCGGTTTGCGCTTGGCGAAGTCACCGAGCTGGACGAGCTCCAGCATCTCGTCGACCTGCTTCTTCACCGACTTGATGCCGCGCCGGCGCAGGCCGAAGGCGACGTTCTCGGTGATGTCGAGGTGCGGGAAGAGCGCATAGCTCTGGAAGACCGTGTTGACGGGCCGCTTGTACGGGGGCAGGTCGGTGATGTCCTGGCCGCCGAGCGAGACGGTTCCGGTGGTCGCCTCCTCCAGGCCCGCGATCATCCGCAGGGTGGTGGTCTTGCCGCAGCCCGACGCGCCGAGCAGCGCGAAGAAGGAGCCCTGCGGAACGGTCAGATCGAGCGGCTGGACGGCGGTGAAGGAGCCGTACGTCTTGCTGATCCCGGTGAGGCGGACGTCGCCGCCTGTCTGCTGCTGTGTCATGGGTCGCAGTCCCAGTGGTGTCAGGGGAGGTCGTGGAGGAAGGGCGAGGTGGTCAGGCGCCGATGAGCTTGGCGAACTTCTCTTCGTACGCCGTCTCCTCCTCGGCGGTCAGGGACCGGAAGGCTCGCGACTTGGCCGCCATCTGCTTGTCCGGAAGGATCAGGACGTTGTCGGCCATCGCCTGGTCGATCCTTGCCAGTTCGTCGCGGACCCCGTCGACCGGACAGACGAAGTTGATGTACGCGGCGAGCTTGGCGGCGACCGGCGGTTCGTAGTAGTAGTCGATGAGCCTCTCGGCGTTGGTCTTGTGCCGGGCCTTCACCGGGACGAGCAGGTTGTCGCTGGATATGACGTAACCGGCGGCCGGGATGGCGTACTTGATGTCCGGGTTGCCGGCCTGGAGCTGGATGATGTCGCCCGCCCAGGCGACACAGGCGGCGATGTCGCCCTTGTCGAGGTCGGCCGTGTAGTCGTTGCCGGTGAAGCGCCGGATCTGGTTCCTGTCGACGCCCTTCTGGAGCCGGCCGATCGCGGCGTCGTAGTCGGCATCGGTGAAGGAGCCGGGGTCCTTGCCCATGTCGAGCAGGGTCATCCCGATGGAGTCGCGCATCTCCGAGAGGAAGCTGACCCGCCCCTTGAGCTTCGGATCGTCGAGCAGTTGGCTGACGGAATCGACCTTGCGGCCTCCGGTCGCCTTGGAGTTGTAGGCGATGACGGTGGGGATGCCCGCCCAGGGGTACGAGTGGGCGCGGCCGGGGTCCCAGTCCGGGGAGCGGAACTGGCCCGAGAGGTTGGCGTAGGCGTGCGGCAGGTTCGAGGGGTCGAGCTTCTGCGCCCAGCCGAGGCGGACGATGCGGGCGGCCAGCCAGTCGGTGACGCAGATGAGGTCGCGGCCGGTGTCCTGGCCGGCCGCGAGCTGCGGCTTGATCTTGCCGAAGAACTCGACGTTGTCGTTGATGTCCTCGGTGTACTTGACCTGGATCCCGGTGCGCTCGGTGAACGCCTCCAGGGTGGGCCGGTGCTTGCCGTCGTCGGTGACGTCCATGTACTCGGTCCAGTTGGAGAAGTTGATCTGCTTCTCGCGGGCCGAGTGGTCGTCCGAGGCCGCCGCGGCGTCCTCCTCCCGCTTGGCGGGCGGGATGCCGCAGGCGCTCAGCGTGCCCAGCCCGCCGATCGCGAGCGCCCCCAGGCCGGAGGCGCGAAGCAGCGATCGACGGGTCAGGGCGCCCCTGCCACTGGTCAGGCTGCGCCGCATCGCGGCCAGCTGGGCCGCGGAGAGGCGCTCGGGCTCGTACTGCTCCATGCGCGTTGCCCTTTCGGGTGGGTGTGGCCGGGGGGCGGCCGGGTTATCGGTCCCCGAAGATCGTGCGGTGCCAGTCCTTGCGGGCGACCGCGGTGTTGTCGTACATGACGTGCTTGATCTGCGTGTACTCCTCGAAGGAGTACGACGACATGTCCTTGCCGAAGCCGCTGGCCTTGTATCCGCCGTGCGGCATCTCGCTGATGATCGGAATGTGGTCGTTGACCCAGACGCAGCCGGCCTTGATCTCCCGCGTGGCGCGGTTCGCCCGGTACAGATCGCGGCTCCAGGCGGAGGCGGCGAGTCCGTACGGAGTGTCGTTGGCGAGGCGGATGCCTTCGTCGTCGGTGTCGAAGGGCAGCACGACCAGGACCGGGCCGAAGATCTCCGACTGGACGATCTCACTGTCCTGGGCGGCTCCCGCGACCAGGGTCGGCCGGTAGTAGGCACCGTTCGCCAGTTCGTCGCCGGGGGCCTCGCCGCCGGTCACGACGGTGGCGTAGGCGCGGGCTCGCTCGACGAATCCGGCGACCCGGTCCCGCTGGGCGTGGCTGATCAGCGGGCCGAGGTCGGTCGACGGGTCGAACGGGTCGCCGAGCCGGACGGTCTCCATCAACTCGGCGACGCCCTGCACGAAGGCGTCGTACAGCGGGCGCTGGACGTAGGCGCGGGTGGCGGCGGTGCAGTCCTGGCCGTTGTTGATGAGCGCTCCGGCGACCGCGCCGTGGACGGCGGATTCGAGGTCGGCGTCGTCGAAGACCACGAAGGGGGCCTTGCCGCCGAGTTCGAGGTGGAGGCGCTTGACGGTGGAGGTGGCGATCTCCGCGACACGCTTGCCGACGGCGGTGGAGCCGGTGAACGAGGTCATGACGACGTCCGGGTGGCCGACGAGGTGCTCGCCGGCGTCCTTGCCCGCCCCGGTGACGATGTTGATCACACCGTCCGGGATGCCTGCCTCGGTGGCCGCCTGGGCGAACATCAGCGAGGTGAGCGGGGTGATCTCGGCGGGCTTCAGCACGATCGTGTTGCCTGCGGCGATGGCCGGGAGGACCTTCCAGGCGGCCATCTGGAGCGGGTAGTTCCAGGGCGCGATGGAGCCGATGACGCCGATCGCCTCACGGCGTACGTACGAGGTGTGGTCGCCGTCGTACTCGGCGGCCGACTTGCCCTCCAGATGACGGGCGGCGCCCGCGAAGAAGGAGGTGTTGTCGACGGTGCCGGGCACGTCGAACTCGGTGGAGAGCTTGATCGGCTTGCCGCACTGGAGGGACTCGACGTACGCGAAGTCGTCGGCCTGCTCGGCGAGGACGGCGGCGAAGCGGTGCATCGCCTCGGCCCGCTCGGCGGGAGTCGCGCCCGACCAGCCGGGGAACGCCGCCCGTGCGGCGGCGACGGCCGCGTCGACGTCGGCGGTGCCCGCCAGTTCGTAGGTGTAGACGGTCTCGCCCGTGGCCGGGTCCACCACGTCGTGGTGACGTCCCGATGTTCCGGACCGCAGCTTTCCGCCGATGTACTGTGCGCCGTCCGCGAAGCGGTCCCGCACCTGGATGCCGTTGCCCATGACGTTCTCCTCCGCCGCGTTCCCCGGAGTGCGGGGCGGCGTAGTCTCTGCTCGATTTGAGTGCCGATCCTGACAGAGGGGATCGACCCCAACAAGTGATTCCGTTGTTGCCTTTTGGTTACGCGACGGAATCCTTCGACCATGTGTCGCGTCGGCGCGGAATTCCCCGTACGGAGTGTCCGTGGCGGATGCCAGACTCGCGTGTCATGGAACACATGGACGATCTCCTGGCACGGACCCGGCGCGGCGAGAAGGTGAAGTACCTGCGCTTCTGGGGGCACCGCCCGCGGCCCGACGGCCGCATCGGTGCGAGCTGTCTCAGTCAGTGGTGGCCGTCGCCCTTCACGGTCGACGGCGTGACGTACGCATCGGCCGAGCACTGGATGATGGCCGCCAAGGCACGGCTCTTCGGCGACGCGGAGTCACAGGAGCGGGCGGTGTCGGCGAAGAGCCCGGCCCAGGCGAAGAAGGTGGGGCGGCTGGTCCGGGGTTTCGACGAGGCGGTGTGGGTACGCGAGCGGTACGCCCTGGTGGTGGCCGGCAGCGTCCACAAGTTCGGCCACCACCCTCAGCTGCGGGAGTTCCTGCTGAACACCGGGGACCGGGTCCTGGTCGAGGCGAGCCCCATGGACCGGATCTGGGGCATAGGGCTGGCGGCGGACGACCCGCGTGCGGAGAATCCGGCGACCTGGCGGGGGCTGAATCTGCTGGGCTTCGCGTTGATGGACGCGCGGGCACAACTGCGCGCCGCATGAGACGGCCGGATGCCCGAGGGCCGGGTGGTCCGGAGTCCGGACCACCCGGCCCTCGGGTGGGAACTGCTGTCGTCACTGCAGGGTTCGGTGCGGGACACCGACGGGCTACGACGCGAAGGGCTCCTCGTAGACGGTCTGGTCGCCGGTCGTGCCGCCCTCCTCGAAGTTGCCGCTCGCCATGCCCCAGATCATGAGTGCGAGGAACGCCCCGCTGATGACGATGCCGATCGATCCGAGGATGATTCCGGCGAGCGCCATGCCGCCGTTGGTCGCCTCGTTCCGCCTGACCCGGCCGCGGCCGATGATGCCGAAGATCAGCGCGAGGACACCGAGAACGACCCCCAGGCCCCACATGCAGAACCCCACGACAGCGATGATGCCGAGCACCATCGCGGCGATGCCGAGACCGTTCGCGGGCGCCGGCCCGCCCCATGACGTCTGGCCGTAGCCGGGGTATCCCGGGTAGCCGCCGTACTGCGCGGCCGGTGCGGCCGGGTAGCCGTACTGCCCCGCGGCCGGCGGGACCGGCTGGCCCGGTCCGTTCGGTGCGACGGGCGGTGGCGGCACTTCTCCGGGGCCGAACGCGGGGCCCGGTCCGGGCACCGGCCTGGTCTGCTCCGGTGCGCCGAATCCCGGTGCCGCGGCCGGTGCGGGGCCGTCCCCGACGCCCGGCATCGACGTCACCGTCTGCTGATCGTGCACAGCGGGCGGCCGGGGATCACCGGCCGGCTTCTCCAGTGGCACCCTGCTGTCCGGCGGAGCCCACGGATCGCGCGGCGCGGCCCCGCCCGCGGGCTGCTCTGTGTTGTCTGACATGGGCCTCCCCCATCGTGGTCCCGTCATGCTACGGCCCGTCCCCCCGCCGCCGGACCCGGCCTACGATGATCCCCGTCCGCTGCCCGGCCGACCGTGCCGGCACCCGCACCGCCCACGCCTCCGGAGAATCCGATGCCCGATCTGCACCCGTTCATCGCGGGGCTGCCCAAGGCCGAACTGCACGTCCACCATGTCGGCTCGGCCTCGCCGCGTATCGTCGCCGAGCTGGCCGCGCACCACCCCGACTCCAAGGTGCCCACCGACCCCGAGGCGCTGGCCGACTACTTCACCTTCACCGACTTCGGTCACTTCATCGACGTGTATCTCTCCGTCGTGGACCTGATCCGCACCCCGGAGGACGTCCGGCTGCTGACCTTCGAGGTCGCCCGTGACATGGCCCGGCAGAACATCCGTTACGCGGAGCTGACCGTCACCCCGTTCAGCTCGACCCGGCGCGGCATTCCTGAGCAGGGGTTCATGGAGGCGATAGAGGACGCCCGCAAGGCCGCCGAGGCCGAGCTCGGGGTCGTCCTGCGCTGGTGCTTCGACATTCCCGGCGAGGCCGGGCTCGAAGCGGCCGAGGAGACCACCCGGCTCGCCGTGAACCTGCGGCCCGAGGGGCTCGTCTCGTTCGGGCTCGGCGGTCCGGAGGTCGGCGTGGAGCGCCCGCAGTTCAAGCCCTACTTCGACCGGGCCATCGCCGAGGGCCTGCACTCCGTGCCGCACGCCGGGGAGACGACCGGGCCGCAGACCGTCTGGGACGCGCTGACCCATCTGCGCGCCGAGCGCATCGGCCACGGCACCAACTCCGTCCAGGACCCGAAGCTGTTGGCCCACCTCGCCGAGCACCGCATCCCGCTGGAGGTCTGCCCGACCTCGAACATCGCGACCCGCGCGGTGACCGACATCGAGCGGCACCCCGTCAAGGAGATGGTGGAAGCCGACGTCCTGGTCACCATCAACAGCGACGACCCGCCGATGTTCGGCACGGACCTCAACAACGAGTACGGCGTGGCCGCCCGCCTCCTCGGTCTGGACGAGCGGGGTCTCGCGGCGCTGGCGAAAAACGCGGTCGAGGCGTCGTACCTCGATGCGGCCGGCAAGCGGACGCTGGCCGCCGAGATCGACACGTACACGGCGAACTGGCTGGAACGCGCGGGCCGCTGACCCCGGTGGCGACAATGGCCCCATGGCCACCACTGTCACCGCCGTAGCCCACCGCGGGGATCCCTACCGTGTCCGCGAGAACACGCTCCCCTCGATCCACTCCGCCCTCGAACGGGGGGCGGACGCGGTCGAGGTCGATGTCCGGGTCACCCGCGACGGCGTGCCGGTGCTGTTGCACGACGCCACGCTGAAGCGGCTGTGGGGCCATGACCTGCGGCTCGACGGGCTGACCCACAAGGAGCTCGACGAGCTGACCGGGGGCGGTGTGCCCACACTGCGCGAGGCGTTGCTCGCCGCCGGGGCGCACCGCGTCATGGTCGATCTGCCCGACTCCACCGACGACTCCGTGCGCAAGGCCGTCGGTGTGGTGCGCGAGTGCGGGGCCGACGAGCGGGCGTACTACTGCGCGGGCGCCGATGCCATGCTGCGGGTGCGCTCCGCCGATCCTTCCGCCGAGATCGCGCTGACCTGGACGACGCTCGCGCCGCCGCGCGCCGTGCTGCTCGACGCGGTGAGGCCCCGATGGCTGAACTACCGGTTCGGCCTGGTGGACCGGGAGCTGACGGACCGCCTCCACACGGACGGACTGCTGGTCTCGGCCTGGACCGTCGACACCAGGCGCACCATGCGCCGCCTCGTCCGCCAGGGCGTCGACTCGATCACCACCAACCGGATCGACGCCCTGCGCGCGCTCCTCGGCAACTCCGGTGCCACCGGCCCCTCTTGATCGGTCCGGCATCATGGACCGCGCCGCATCCTGCGTGGTGCCAGGCGCCCGGAGCCAGAGGAGCAGAGACGTGACCGAAGAGAGCACCACCCCCGTCCCCGACCGGATCCGTTCCGACATCGCCCACAACGCGCGGGTCTGGAACCACTGGCTCGGCGGCAAGGACAACTACCCCGTGGACCGTGCGGTCGGCGACCAGGTCACCGGCATGTATCCGAGCATCGGCGAAGTGGCGCGCGCCGACCGGGCGTTCCTGGGGCGGGCCGTCCGGTATCTGGCCGGGGAGGCCGGGATCGGCCAGTTCCTGGACATCGGCACCGGCCTGCCGACCGCCGACAACACGCACGAGGTCGCCCAGCACACCGCGCCCGACTCCCGCGTCGTGTACGTCGACAACGACCCGATCGTGCTGGCACACGCCCGCGCGCTGCTCACCAGCTCGCCCGAGGGCGCGACCGAGTACATCGACGCGGACGCCCACCGCCCGGAGGAGATCCTGCGGGCCGTCGAGCCGACGCTGGACCTGGGGAAGCCGGTCGCGGTCATGCTGCTCGGCATCCTCAACTTCGTCCTCGACACCGGCGAGGCGCGGGACATCGTGCGGAAGCTGATGGACGCGATGCCGTCCGGCAGCTATCTGGTGCTGACCCATCCCACGCTGGAACTGGGCGGCGAGGGCAACGAGGCCGCGATGCGTTTCTGGAACGAGAACGCCACCCCTGCGATCACCGCGCGCAGCCGGTCCGAGTTCACCTCGTTCCTGACCGGGCTCGAACTCGTGGAGCCGGGCATCGTGTCCTGCGCGCGCTGGCGCGCGGAGCCCGGCGCGGCGGAGGTCGCCCAGTTCGGCGCGGTGGCGCGGAAGCCCTAGTGGGCATACGGGGGATGTGGGCCCGCGCCCGGGGGCCGCGCAGCGTCGGTCCCCGGGCCGTCGACCTCACCGTCGCGCTGCTGGTGCAGGCCGCGGTGACCATGCCGTTCGTCGTCCCACGCGCCCCGGAGCTGCCGGAAGCGACGTGGGCGGCGTACGGACTGACCACGCTGACCGTGCTGCCGCTGGTGGCCCGGCGGCGGGCGCCGGTCGCGGTCCTGCTCGCCGTGCTCGCAGCCGGTGGCCTGTACCAGTTCGCCGTCGACGGTCCGGGCCAGCCGCTTCCGTACTCCGGCCTGGTGGCCTTCTACACGGTGGCCGAACTCTCCTCGCCGCTGAAACGGCTGGCGATCGTGGTGCTCACGACCGTGTCGGTGGTGTTCTCGGTCGGACTGAGAAGCAGTGAGGCCCGGGAGCTGCTCTTCTCCCTCTTCGTGTTCTCCGCCGCCTACGCGTTCGGCCGGTTCACCGTGACGCGCGAGGCCTATCTCGACGCGGTGGAGGACCGGGCCCGGCAGCTGGAGCTGACGCACCGGATCGAGGCCGAGCAGGCGGCGGCCCGCGAACGGGCCAGGATCGCCCGGGAGATGCACGACATCCTGTCGCACGCGGTGAGCCTGATGATCGTGCAGGCGGAGGCAGGACCGGTGGCGGTCCGTACCGCGCCGGAACGCGCCGAGGCGGCGTTCGACGCGGTCTCGGAGGCCGGCCGCGACGCCATGGCGCAGCTGCGCCGGATGCTGGGCGTGCTGCGTGAGAACGAGAGCCCGCCGGATGCGCCGCGCCGGCCTCAGCCCTCGTTGGCCGAACTGCCGGTACTCATCGAGCGGGTGCGCGGCAGCGGTCTGGAGATCCGGTACGAAGTCACCGGCGCGGCCCGGCCGCTCGGCCCGGCCGTCGAGACCACCGTCCACCGGATCGTGCAGGAGGCGCTGACGAACGTCGTCAGACACGCGGCCGCCGAAACGGTCTCCGTGCAACTGGCGTACGGAGCGGAGGAGCTCACCCTCACCATCACCGATGACGGCCGCGGTTCCGGCACCGGCACCGGCACCGGCATGGGGCTGATCGGCATCCGGGAACGCGCGGCAGCACACGGAGGTACCGCCGCCACCGGCCCCGGACCGAAGGGCCGGGGGTTCCGGGTCAGAGTCACGATTCCGCAGTCGGACACGCATACGGGAGTGGCGGCACATTGACGATCCGTGTGGTGGTGGCCGACGACCAGGAGCTGGTGCGCAGCGGCTTCGCGATGATCCTGGACTCGCAGCCGGACATCGAGGTGGTGGCCGAGGCGGGCGACGGCGCCGCGGCGGTCGACGCGGTTCGCCGACTGGCGCCCGACGTGGCACTGCTCGACATCCGGATGCCCGGCACGGACGGCATCGAGGCGTGCCGGACCATCTGCACGGAGACCGGCTGCCGGACGGTCATGCTCACCACCTTCGACTCGGACGAGTACGTCTACGAGGCGCTGCACGCGGGGGCGAGCGGGTTCCTCCTCAAGGACGTCCGCCGTGACGATCTGGTGCATGCGGTACGGGTGGTGGCCGCCGGGGACTCGTTGCTGGCGCCCTCGGTGGCCCGCCGGCTGATCGCCGACTACACCTCGCGTCCGGCGGCCCCGGCCGCACCTCCGTCGGCGCGCCTCGACGTGCTGACGGCACGCGAACGCGAAACCCTGCTGCACCTGGCCCACGGTCTGTCGAACGCGGAGATCGCGGCCGCGCTGGTCGTCAGCGAGCACACGGTGAAGACCCATGTCGGCAATGTGCTGTCCAAGCTGGGGCTGCGCGACCGGATCCAGGCGGTCATCTGCGCGTACGAGTGCGGTGTCGTCACTCCCTCGCCGGAGGGACGGTCTCCCGCCGCCTCCCCCGCGCGGGTGAGAAGAGCGCCCGGCGAGGACCGCTCGGCCGGGTGATCCGCCGGGTCCCGCCTTTCAACAGGATGGATTCCGGCAGCAGTCACGGATTCCATGCCCAGGAGGAACCGACATGAACGCCCGCACTTCCCGCACCGTCGTCGCAGCCGCTCTGGTCCTCGGTGTGGCCGCCGGCCCGGCCGGACCCGCGCTCGCGGCGGGCCATGCCCCGAAGGCCGCCGCCGCGACCACCCGGCAGGCCCCGGACGCCGAGGCTCTGCGGGGGGCGATCGCCGGGCTCCCGAGGGCCGATGCCACGGCCGCGCTGGTGCGGGTCGCAGGCTCCGCGGGAAGCTGGTGGGGAAGCTCCGGTGTGCACGATCTGACGTCGGGCCGTCCGGCGAACCCCGACGGCCGCTTCCGGGCCGGTTCGGTCACCAAGGTCTTCACGGCGGCCGTCGTGCTGCAGCTGGCAGGCGAGGGGAAGCTCGACCTGGACCGGCCGGTCCGGCACTATCTGCCGGAGCTGATCCCGGCGGCGTACTGGAAGGTCACGGTGCGCGAGCTGTTGAACCACACCAGCGGCATACCGTCCGTCGGCTCCGGCGGTGACAACCTCGACGAGTGGTACGCGCACCGCTTCGATCTGCACGACGCGGCCGACACGGTCCGCGAAGCCACCTCCCTGCGGCCGGACTTCGCTCCCGGTACGCAGCAGCACTACGACAACATCGGCTACACCGTGGCGGGCCTGCTGATCGAGAAGGTCACGGACCACCGGTACGCGTCGGAGGTCTCCCGCCGCATCCTGGAGCCCCTGGGGCTCCGGGACACCGGCTTCCCCGGCACCGACCCGACGATCCGCGGCCCGCACAACCACGGTTACCAGGTCTTCACCGGGGCCGACGGGAGCGGCGAACTGCGCGATGTGTCGGTGTGGGGTGCGACGGACGCCTGGGCGGCGGGCGACCTGATCTCCACCACCGCCGATCTGGAGCGTTTCATCCGGGCCCTGTTCCGCGGGCAGGTGGTGCGCGGAGCGTTGTTGGAGGAGATGTTCACGCTGCCCGGGGCATCGGTGCGCGAGTACGGCACGGGCGGCCCGGCCGCGTACAGCGCGGGTCTGTCGGTGATGAGGCTGGGCGGGCGCGAGGTGTGGGGCAAGACGGGTGGCCGGTGGGGCTACAACACGGCCGTCGCGGCCACCCGTGATCTCTCCCGGACCCTCGTCTACAGCGTCAATGCGACGGACGCGAAGGGCGAGGGCATGAACGCCACGGCGATGAACATCGTGGTGGCCGCCTTCGGCGCCCCGTAGGCCGGGTGACTCAGACCCCTGCCGCGGCCGCGGGTCCGACGACCGGGTCCGGCGTCCGCGGCAGTGCCTCCAGCCGCTTGATCAGGCGTCGCAGGAGGAGCAGCGGGATCACCCCGAAGACCCCGAACGACATGTCGATGACGGACCACCAGAAGGGGATGCCGCGGATCGGCCCGCAGATCAGGGCGAGCGGGATGATCCCCGCGCAGGCGATCATGCCGAACTCGATGACCCAGATGTTGCGGACCGGGTCGCGGTAGGGGCCGTAGAAGGCGACCGCGATGACGAGGTGCGCGAAGGCCAGCCAGTCGGTGCCGTACAGCACGAAGGGATACTTCGCGTCGGCCTCGTCGAGACCGGTGCGGACCCGGGTGATCCACTCCATCAGCGCCGGGAAGTGCTCGGGAACCGGAGAGGCCGAGGACCTCAACAGGTCCTCGGCCCAGTGGAGTTCATGGACGAGCGGGAAGGCGGTCAGCCCGCTCAGCGCCAGACACACGACAAAGACGGCCAACCACACGCGTATGCGCCTCAGCAGGGCTCTTCGCTCGCTCATGTCCGCAGCGTACGCCCGTGTTCACCGGCGGTTCTCGCCGCCCCGGTCGGCTCACAGCCCGACGACGGCGTTCCATTTCTTGGCGAACTCGGTGCGCTCGTCGGACGTGATGTCACGGGCGATCGCCAGCCGTCGCCGCATCGCGTCGTCGGGGAAGGTCAACGGGTCCTCGGCGAGCGCGGCGGTCTCCTCGTCCTTGGAGGAGGCCAGCACCTCGCGGGCGGCCGGGACGGGGCAGACGTAGTTGACCCAGGTCGCCAGCTCCGCCGCCACCTCCGGCTCGTAGTAGTAGTCGACCAGCTTCTCGGCATTGCGCTTGTGGCGGGCGAGGTTGGGAATCATGAGCGATTCCGCCCAGAGCTCTGCACCCTCCTCGGGCACCACGAACTCGATCTCCGGATTGTCGGCCTGGAGCTGGATGACGTCGCCGGAGTAGGCCTGGCAGGCGAGCACATCACCGGTCGACAGGTCCTTGATGTAGTCGTTGCCGGTGAAGCGGCGGATGTGCTTCGTCCTCACCAGCTTCTCCACCTGGTCGCACACCTGGTAGAAGTCGTCCCGCTTCCAGCGGGTGATGTCGACGCCGTTGCCCTGCATCAGGAGGGCGAAGGACTCGTCGAGCCCGGACAGCAGCGTCACCTTGCCGCGCAGGTCGTTCGCCCACAGGTCGCTCAGGTGCTTGATCTCGCGGCCGAGCTTCTTGCGGTTGTACGCGATGCCGGTGATCCCGGACTGCCAGGGCACGCTGTGCGTCCGGCCCTTGTCGAAGGCGGGCGAACGAAGCTGCGGATCCAGGTACTTGGCCACGTTGGGCTGCTCGGCCCGGTCCATCTCCTGCACCCAGCCGAGCCGTACGAACCGGGCGGCCATCCAGTCGCTGATGACGATCAGGTCCCGGCCGGTCTCCTGGTGGTTCATCAGCGCCGGGCTGATCTTCCCGAAGAACTCGTCGTTGTCGTTGATCTCCTCGGTATAGGTGACGGAGATCCCGGTGCGCTTGCCGAACGCGTCGAGGGTGGGCCGCTTCGACGCGTTCTTGTCATCGGTGTCGATGTAGAGGGGCCAGTTCGCGAAGTGCAGGGAGTGGTCGCTCGCGGAGGTGTCGCGTCCGGCGCGGTCGCCGGGCGCCACGTAGGCGGCGGGCACTCCGCAGCCGGCCAGCGTGACACCGGCTGCCGTGGCCCCGAAGGCGCGCAGCAGGGACCGGCGGGACATGGGGTTCTTCGGGGTTGCTCGCACCTGCGCAGGATGCCGGTCGGACGACGTTGCGGGCAATGGACCAACCGTCCAGCGGCAACCGCTCCGTCCGCACACCCTGTCGATGCCGCCGCGGGTTCCGGGACACGGGAACGGCCCCGGGAACGAGCCCGGGGCCGTACGCGACAGCGGACCGAGGGTCAGTCCTCGATCGAGGTCATGACGTGCTTGACGCGGGTGTAGTCCTCGAAGCCGTACGCCGAGAGGTCCTTGCCGTAGCCGGACTTCTTGAATCCGCCGTGCGGCATCTCGGCGACGAGCGGGATGTGGGTGTTGATCCACACGCAGCCGAAGTCGAGGTTCTTGGACATCCGCATCGCCCGTGCGTGGTCCTTGGTCCACACCGAGGAGGCCAGGGCGTACTCGACGCCGTTGGCGTACTCCAGGGCCTGGGCCTCGTCCGTGAACTTCTGGACGGTGATGACCGGGCCGAAGACCTCGTTCTGGATGATCTCGTCGTCCTGCTTGAGGCCGGAGACGACGGTCGGCGCGTAGAAGTAGCCCTTCTCGCCGACCCGGTGGCCACCCGCCTCGACCTTGGCGTGGGCGGGGAGCCGCTCGATGAAGCCGCTGACCTGCTTCAGCTGGTTGGCGTTGTTGAGGGGGCCGTACAGCACGTCCTCGTCGTCCGGCTGCCCCGTCTTCGTGTCGGCCGCGGCCTTGGCGAGGGCGGTGACGAACTCGTCGTGGATGGATTCGTGGACCAGGACCCGGGTCGCGGCCGTGCAGTCCTGGCCCGCGTTGAAGTAGCCCGCGACGGAGATGCCCTCGACGGCCTTGGCGATGTCGGTGTCCTCGAACACGACGACCGGGGCCTTGCCGCCGAGCTCCAGGTGGACCCGCTTGACGTCCTTGGCGGCGGACTCGGCGACCTGCATGCCGGCCCGTACCGAACCGGTGATGGAGGCCATCGCCGGGGTCGCGTGCTCGACCATCGCACGGCCGGTGTCGCGGTCGCCGCAGATGACGTTGAAGACGCCCTTGGGAAGGATCTGGCCGATGATCTCGGCGATCAGCACGGTCGACGCCGGGGTGGTGTCGGACGGCTTGATGACGACGGTGTTGCCCGCGGCGAGCGCCGGGGCGAACTTCCAGACGGCCATCATCATCGGGTAGTTCCACGGCGCGACCTGCGCGCAGACGCCGACCGGCTCGCGGCGGATGATGGAGGTGAGACCCTCCATGTACTCACCGGCCGAGCGGCCTTCGAGCATGCGCGCGGCGCCCGCGAAGAAGCGGATCTGGTCCACCATCGGCGGGATCTCTTCGGTGCGGGTCAGCTCGATCGGCTTGCCCGTGTTCTCCGACTCGGCCGCGATGAGATCCTCGGCGCGCTCCTCGAAGGCGTCCGCGATCTTCAGCAGGGCCTTCTGGCGCTCGGCGGGCGTGGCGTCCCGCCAGGCAGGGAAGGCGGCCGCGGCGGCGTCCATCGCGGCATCGACATCGGCCTGGCCGGAGAGCGGCGAGGTCGCGTAGACCTCTTCCGTCACCGGGTTGACCACGTCGATGGTCCGCCCGTCAGCGGCGTCCCGGAATTCTCCGTTGATGTAGTTGCGCAGACGGCGCACCTCGGTGGTCACAACCACCCCTCCTGTCGACACGTCCAGTGGATGAGATGACCAGCGTAGTCGCTCGGGTGTCGCTTTCGACATGCCTACCCGCCGTGAACTTCGGATTCAGTGAGATCAGGACCCTCAAACAACGAATTTCATCGATCTGGGGTTGCCAGACAGACGAGTCCCGGTGCAGAGTGGATGCGTGGCCAGTCGCAGCGCAGACTCCAGGACAGGGAACGGATCGTCCCCAGCGGTCGATGCCGTGTCCCTCGCAATCATCGAGCAGCTCCAGGAGGACGGGCGTCGCCCGTACGCCGCGATCGGCAAGGCCGTCGGCCTCTCCGAGGCGGCCGTGCGGCAGCGCGTTCAGAAGCTGCTCGACCAGGGCGTGATGCAGATCGTCGCCGTCACGGACCCGCTCACCGTGGGATTCCGGCGGCAGGCGATGGTGGGCATCAATGTCGACGGCGACCTCGATCCCGTCGCCGAGGCGCTGTCGGCCATGGCCGAATGCGAGTACGTGGTGATGACCGCGGGCTCCTTCGACCTGATGGTGGAGATCGTCTGCGAGGACGACGACCACCTGCTGGAAACGATCAACAAACGCATCCGGGCCATCCCCGGTGTGCGCTCCACCGAGAGCTTTGTGTACCTGAAGCTCAAGAAGCAGACCTATATGTGGGGAACCCGATAGCCGTGAGCAAGGACCTCAGCCGCACCGCGTACGACCACCTGTGGATGCATTTCACCCGCATGTCGGACTACGAGACCGCGCCCGTTCCCACCATCGTGCGTGGCGAGGGCACCTACATCTACGACGACGCAGGCAAGCGCTACCTCGACGGCCTGTCGGGCCTGTTCGTGGTCAACGCCGGTCACGGCCGTCACGAGCTCGCCGAGGCGGCGTACAAGCAGGGCCAGGAGCTGGGCTTCTTCCCGGTCTGGTCCTACGCCCACCCGAAGGCCGTGGAGCTGGCCGAGCGCCTCGCCGACTACGCGCCGGGCGACCTCAACAAGGTCTTCTTCACCACCGGTGGCGGCGAGGCCGTCGAGACCGCCTGGAAGCTGGCCAAGCAGTACTTCAAGCTCCAGGGCAAGCCGACCAAGTACAAGGTCATCTCGCGTGCGGTCGCCTACCACGGCACCCCGCAGGGCGCCCTGTCCATCACCGGCCTGCCGGCCCTGAAGGCCCCCTTCGAGCCGCTGGTCCCCGGCGCGCACAAGGTGCCGAACACCAACATCTACCGCGCGCCGATCCACGGCGACGACCCGGAGGCCTTCGGCCGCTGGGCCGCCGACCAGATCGAGCAGGAGATCCTCTTCGAGGGCCCGGACACCGTCGCCGCGGTCTTCCTGGAGCCGGTGCAGAACGCCGGTGGCTGCTTCCCGCCGCCGCCCGGATACTTCCAGCGCGTGCGCGAGATCTGCGACAAGTACGACGTGCTGCTCGTCTCCGACGAGGTCATCTGCGCCTTCGGCCGTCTGGGCACGATGTTCGCCTGCGACAAGTTCGGCTACGTGCCGGACATGATCACCTGCGCCAAGGGCATGACCTCGGGCTACTCCCCGATCGGTGCCTGCATCGTCTCGGACCGCATCGCCGCGCCGTTCTACGAGGGCGACAACACCTTCCTGCACGGCTACACCTTCGGTGGCCACCCGGTCTCCGCGGCGGTGGGCCTCGCCAACCTCGACATCTTCGAGCGCGAGGGCCTCAACCAGCACGTCCTGGACAACGAGAACGCCTTCTTCACGACGCTGCAGAAGCTGCTCGACCTGCCCATCGTCGGCGACGTCCGCGGCAACGGCTTCTTCTACGGCATCGAGCTGGTGAAGGACAAGGCCACCAAGGAGACCTTCACCGACGAGGAGACCGAGCGCGTCCTGTACGGCTTCCTCTCCAAGGCGCTCTACGACAACGGCCTGTACTGCCGGGCCGACGACCGCGGCGACCCGGTCGTCCAGCTCGCGCCGCCGCTGGTCTCGGACCAGTCGACGTTCGACGAGATCGAGGGCATTCTGCGGACCGTCCTCACCGAGGCGTGGACCAAGCTCTGACCAACGCCTCGACCGGCTGTCCGACCACGGATCGGGCATCCGGTCGACGGGCCGGACGGCCCCCGGGGCTTGACCCTCGCTTGACCACCACATGACCGGCCTCCGCCGGTCGTTTCATACGGTCCACACGGCCCGGATGAGCCCATTCGAGTGGGAAGGGGCGCATCCGGGCCGTGTGCTGTGCCCACACCGCGGTTCGAATCCCTACGGTGCCGAGTGACCGATCGGCCCCCTCTTCGTTCCCCCGTACGGGGGACGGGAATTACGATCTGAACCGAGGTGTACGCCATGGTGGCCCCGCCGGACAACGACGTGATCTGGGCACGTTCCCTGCAGCACTCCCACAACGGCTCACCCGCGCTCGGCGGAGTCTCCGTGGGTGTCCGGGACGGCGAGATCCTCGCCGTGACCGGCCCCCGGGGCAGCGGCAAGACGACCCTGCTGCACTGCCTCTCGGGTCAACTGGTGCCCCAGCAGGGCGAGGTGTGGTTCAACAGCGTCCCCGTCCACACCATGGGCCCCCGGCTGCGCGAGCGGCTGCGCCGCGACAGGTTCGGCTGGATCGCCCCCGAGCCCCAGCTGGTGCCGGAGCTGAACACCTGGGAGAACGTCGCTCTTCCGCTGCTGCTGCGCGGCGCCTCGCACCGGGAGGCGAAGCGGACGGGCCTGGAGTGGCTGGAGCGGCTGGACATCGGCGGGTGCGCCAAACAGCGACCGCACACCCTGCCCCAGGGACAGCGCCAGCGGATCGCCGTGGCCCGCGCGCTGGCCGCCTCACCCGCCGTGATCTTCGCCGACGAGCCGACCGCGACCCTGCACCGCACCGACCGGACCCATGTGCTGCGCACCCTCACCAGCGCGGCCCGTTCGCACGGCATCACCATCGTGCTGGCCACCCACGACGCGGAGGTCGCCGCCCTCGCCGACCGCACCGTCCCGATGCTGGACGGCCGCCGCGTCGCCACCGTCGCCCTGCCCGCCGTATCCGATGCGGAGGGCCACGCGGCGTGCTCGCTCTCCGTCTAGCCCGGGGTTCCCACCCACTGGTCCTGATGCGGCGGCTGCTGGTCGCGGCCGCCTCCGCCGGAGTCGGCTTCCTGCTGCTGTGCGCCCTGGGCTACGCGTCGGGGCACCCCGCGCACTCCACCGGGGCCGTGCTGCGGCTGCTGTGGTGCTTCGTCCCGCTGGCCGCCACCGTGCAGTTCGCGGTCGCCGTGGCCCGTACGGACCCCAGTACCCGGCCGCGCACCGGACTGTCCGCCGTGGGCCTCGGACCGGTGAGGCTCACCGTGCTCGCCGCGGTCTCCACCGCCGTCTCCTGCACTCTCGGGTCCATGGTGGCGCTGCTTCTCTTCCTGCATCTGCGCGGTGATCTGTCCGGGCTGCCGTTCGACGGCGCGGCGGCCGGGATGCTCGACGCGGGCGCCCCGCTGCCACTCGCGGGCGTGCTCGTGCTGCTGGCCCTGGTCCCGGTGGCCGCGGCGACGGCGAGCGGGCTGGCGCTGCGCGGCCGGCCGTTCGCGACGGCGGCCGGGGACGACGACGCGTTTGCGGAGACCTCACCGGAGGCCGAGCCGCCCGCTCCGGCCGCTCCCCCGACCGGGCTGCCCTGGGGGGTGGCGCTGACCGCGGCCGGTCTCGCCGTCGAGGCGTACATGAGCGGCGGCGAGGGCCGGAGCCTGCTCCCGCTCCCCGGCAGGCTGGACGCCACCCCGGCCGGAGTGCTGGCGGGTTGGACGCTGACGGCGATCGGTCTGGCCATGGCCGGCCCCGGCCTGGCGTATCACTGCGGGCGGTTGCTGCAGGCGGTGCGCCCCGGTGCCGTGCGCCTGCTGGCGGGACGGGTGCTGATGGACGAGGCGCGCCGGATCGGCGGGCCGCTCGGGGTGGTCTCTGCGGTGCTCTCCGCGGTGATCGCCGCCTACGCGCTGTACGGAACGGGGCCGCGCCCCTTCGGCCCGCTCACGGCGCTCGGCGCGGTGCTCGTCCTCGGCTGTACGACGGCGACGCTGCTGACCTCGGCGCTGGAGGCGAGGCAGGACCGCACCCTGACGACGCGGGCGGTGCTGCGGCTCGGCGCCCCGATCTCGGCCCTGCGGTTCGCGACGGCGCTGCGCGCCGCCGCCCTGCTGGTAGTCTTCGCCCCGCTGACCTGGCTGATCGCCGAGCTGGCGGCGCTGCCGCTGACGGCCTGAGTCCACGTCTCCCGGCACGTCGGCCGGGAGACGTGGACACCGGCACCGCCCTGCCCGGGGACCGAGTCGCTCGCCACGTTCGGCGAGGTCGTGTCCTCGCACCGCCGTCGTCCGGCCGGGACCGGGCCGCCGGGCCCTCGTTCACCCCGCCGGTCACCGGGTGGACGACGGCCGCCCGGCCCCGTGACCGCTCGCCCGGCGGACCGGCGGCCGGGGCCGGTTCAGAGCGAGGCCAACCGGGTCACGAGCGCGTCGAAGAAGGCGTCCCAGCCGTCCTCGGCCGCCGCGTACTGCTCGGCCGTGAGGTTGCCGCCGCGCTGCGTGAAGACCATTTCGGTGGACTTGTCGCCGCGGTCGGTGAAAGTGACGGTGACGGTCTCGCCCTCGACGTCGGCGGGCGCGGTGGCGTCCTTCAGCGTGAAGACCAGCCGCTCGGGGGCGACCACCTCTCGGTAGACCCCGTGGAAGGGCATCTCGGTACCCGGCACCACGATGACCAGGCTCCAGGTACCGCCCGGCCGGACGTCCATCGACACCCGGTCGAGCGGAACCTCGGCGTCCCCGCCGTACCAGGCGGCGAAGTGCTCGGGTGTCGTCCAGGCCTCGAAGACCAGTTCCCGCGGGGCGTCGAGGACGCGGGTGATGTCGATGCCCTCGCGTGCTGACTCGGTCATTGTTCCCGTCCTTCCCGGAGTCCTTCCGGACCTTGCGCGTCTCCTCCCCCAGCTTGCACGCAGATCACTGCGCCGACCCGGCGCGTACCGTCCCCCGGCGCGCTCCGGCAGTTCCGGGCGCCGGGAAAGGGCGGGCCGGAGCGCCGGATGCGCCTCGGCCGGTCCAGTGAACGCGGTGCGGCCGGCGCCTGCCGCACGACCGGTCAGAGAACGGCGGGCAGGACGACGGTCTCCGCCGCGTCGAAGCCGACCCCCACCGTCGCGCCCTCCTCCGGCGCGTTCCGCAACGCGCACTCCGCCTCCAGGACCGGACCGCCCGGCGGCGTCAGCCGTACGGCGACATGGTTGCCCCGGAACGTACGCGTCCCGACCGTGCAGCGCAGCCCCTCGTCCGGGGCGCCGATCCGGACCCCGGCGGGGCGCACCAGCAGGTCGCACGCCCCCTGCGGCGAGCCCTCGGCCACCGGGACCCTGCCCCACACCGTGTCGGCGGCCGTACCGGACACCGTCGCCTCCACCACGTTGTCGAAACCGAGGAACCGGGCGACGAAGGCGGACGCCGGCCGCTGCCAGACCTCCAGCGGGGTCCCCACCTGCGCGATCCGCCCTTCGCGCATCACCACCACCCGGTCGGCCAGGGCGAACGCCTCGCCCTGGTCATGGGTGACGGCGAGCACCGTCGTGCCCAACCGCCCGAAGAGCGTCCGCAGTTCGACGACGAGCCGCTCGCGCAGGCCGCGGTCGAGCTGGCCGAGCGGCTCGTCCAGCATCAGCAGTTTCGGTCGCGGGGCGAGGGCCCGCGCGAGGGCCACTCGCTGCTGCTCACCGCCGGACAGCGCGGCGACGGCCCGGCGTTCCGCGCCGGGCAGGCCCACCAGGCCCAGGAGTTCCGCGACCCTGAGCTCCTGGTCCCGTCGCGAGACCCCGCGCATCCGCAGCCCGAAGGCGACATTCGCACCGACGTCCCGGTGCGGGAACAGCTGGTGGTCCTGGAACATCAGGCCGAGACCACGCCGGTGCACCGGCACCCCGGCCTGGTCCGCGCCGTCCAGCAGCACCCGGCCGCCGTCCGGCGGACGCAGCCCGGCGACCACCCGCAGCAGGGTCGACTTGCCGCTGCCGCTCGGCCCCAGCACGCACACGATCTCGTGCTCGGCGACGTCGAGGTCCACCCTGTCGAGCGCCGCCCGCTCACCGAAGCGAACCGTGGCCGATTCCAGTGTCAGCATCCCTAGAACTCCCCGGATCGGTCGGTACGGATACGTTCGAGCAGCAGCAGCGAGACGGCGCAGACCACCATCAGAATGGTGCTCAGCGCCATCGCCTGGCCGTAGTTGAGCTCCCCGGGCCGCCCCAGCAGGCGGGCCACGGCGACCGGCAGCGTCGGGCGGTCGGGCCGCGCGATGAACACCGTCGCGCCGAACTCACCCAGCGACACGGCGAACGCGAAGCCGGCCGCGACCAGCAACGCCCGCCGTACCAAGGGCAGATCGACCTCCCGCCAGGCCCGCAGCGGGGACGCCCCGAGCACCGCCGCCGCCTCCCGCAGCCGGCCGTCCACCGCCCGCAGGACCGGCAGCATCGTCCGTACGACGAAGGGCACACCGACCAGCGCCTGGGCCAGCGGCACCAGGATCCATGAAGTCCGCAGGTCCAGCGGCGGCTTGTCCAGCGTGATCAGAAAGCCGAAGCCCACGGTGACCGCGGAGACCCCGAGCGGCAGCATCAGCAACGCGTCGAAGCCGCGGACGAGCCGCCCGGCGCGCCGGGTCAGCGCCGCGGCGGCGAGCCCGCCGACGAACAGCGCGATGACCGTCGCGACCAGTGCGTACTGGATCGAGTTCCAGATCGCTTGAAGCGGTGCGACCAGGAACGTACCGCCGCCCGCGTCCACGGACTGCAGGGCACGGTAGAAGTCCAGGCCATGGCCCCCGGGAGTGTCCAGCGAGCGTTCCACCAGTACCCCGAGCGGCAGCAGTATCAGCAGCAGCACGGTCAGCAGCACCCCGCCGAGGAGCGACCACTGCCCGGCGCCGCGCGGCCTGCGGGCGGTCTGTGCCGGGTCGACCAGCTTCAGCGCGGTCTCCCTGCGCCGTACGGTCCACGCGTGCACGGCGAGGATCGCTCCGACGGCGGCGAACTGCACCAGCGTCAGTACGGCGGCCGTCGGCAGGGCGAGCAGTTGGGCGGTCTGCCGGTAGATCTCCACCTCCAGCGTGGCGTACCCCGGACCGCCGAGGATCTGCACGACCCCGAAGGAGGTGAAGGTGAAGAGGAAGACCATCAGCCCGGCGGCGGCCACGGCGGGTGCCAGGGCGGGCAGGGTGACCCGTCGCCAGGCGGCGAACCGTCCGGCGCCCAGTACCCGGGCGGCCTCCTCCTGCCGCGGGTCGAGCTGTGACCACAGCCCGCCCACGGTCCGTACGACCACCGCGTAGTTGAAGAAGACATGGGCGAGCAGAATCGCCCAGACCGTGGTGTCGAGCCGTACGCCCCAGAGCTGGTCGAGGAACCCGCCGCGCCCGAGCAGCGCCAGGAAGGCCGTCCCGACGACGACGGTGGGCAGGACGAACGGAATGGTGACGACCGCCCGCAGCAGTTGTTTGCCGGGGAAGTCGAGACGGGCGAAGACATAGGCGCCGGGCAACGCGATCAGCAGGGTCAGCGCGGTCGAGGCGAGCGCCTGCCAGGTGGTGAACCAGAGGACGTCACGGATGTCCGGCCGGGTCAGCACTTCGCCGATCCGGCCGAACTGCCAGACGCCGTCGGCCTTCAGCCCGCGGCCGACGATGGCGGTGACGGGGTAGGCGAAGAACAGCGCGAAGAACGCGACGGGCACGGCCATCAGACCGAGCCGCACCGCGTTCCCGCGCCACGCCTTCGCGCGCACCGGGTCCACGCGCCCGAAGCGGCCGCGCGGCTCCTCGCCACGCGTCCGCTGCTCGTCCCCCTCGGGCGCGCCCTTCCCGCCCGCGTCCGATCCGCGTACGGGAGTCTTCGCTACTTCACTACGAGCGAGGACCACGACTGGACCCACTGCTCACGGTTCTTGGAGATCCGATCAGGGGCAAGAGTCGTCGGCCTGTCGACCCTCGCACCGAACTTCGTGAAGAGCTCGGGCAGTTTCGCACCCTCGGTGACCGGGTTCACGAACATGTTGAGCGGCATGTCCTCCTGGAACCGCTTGCTGATCAGGAAGTCCAGCAGGGCCTTGCCGCCCGCCTCGTTCTTCGCACCGTTCAGCAGACCGGCGAACTCTATCTGGCGGAAGCAGGTCCCGGTGGCGACGCCGGTGGGGGCCTCGGCCGGCTGCGGCTTCGCGTAGAGCACCTCGACGGGCGGGCTGGAGGCGTACGAGACGACCAGCGGCCGGTCGGCCTTCGCCTTCCGGCCGCCCGCGGAGCCGGAGAACTCCTCGTTGTAGGCCTGCTCCCAGCCGTCGACGACCTTGACGCCGTTGCTCTTCAGCTTCTTCCAGTAGTCCTGGTAGCCCTTGTCGCCGTAAGTGGCGACGGTGCCGAGGAGAAAGCCGAGGCCGGGCGATGAGGTCGCGGCGTTCTCGGTGACGAGGAGGTTCTTGTACGCGGGCTTCGCCAGGTCGTCGAAGGAACGCGGCGGTGCCAGCTTCTTGTCGGCGAAGTACTTCTTGTCGTAGTTGACGCAGATGTCGCCGGTGTCGATCGGGGTGACCCGGTGCCCGGCGCCGTCCAGCCGCGTGTCGGCCGCCACCCGGTCGATGCCCTTCGCCTCGTACGGCGTGAAGAGCCCGCTGTCCAGGGCACGGGAGAGCAAGGTGTTGTCGACGCCGAAGAACACGTCGCCGCGCGGGGAACCCTTGGTCAGGATCTCCTGGTTGAGCGCGACACCGGCGTCGCCGCTCTTCAGCACCTTGACGGTGTAGCCGGTCTCCTTGGTGAACTCCTTCAGCACGTCCGGGGAGGCGTTGAAGGAGTCGTGGCTGACGAGCGTCACGGTCTTCGAGCCGGAGCCCTTCGTGCCGCCGGAACCGGAGGCGGACTTGTCGGAACTCCCGCATCCGGCCAGCGCCGTGACGCCGAGCGCGGCAGCGGCAGCAGTCGCCGCGAGCTGCTTGGTTCTGCGTGTGGTGCTCATTGTGGATTCCTCCTGGGTTTTGGCCAGGAAGAGACGCGGCCCCGCCCGCGCAATGCGGGCAGGGCGCAACAGCATGAGTTGATGACCGAACTTCCTACCCGGAATGACCCGGGCGAGGTTCAGAGGGTCTGCGGACGACCTGTCCTCGGTGCCGCACTCTCAGCGCTGTGGCGCTCCCCTGTCGGAATATGAAGTTGATTTCAGGCCCAGGTTACACGGGCCGTCCCGGCCTCAGCGCTCGGCCGCCGCCAGCTGTCCACAGGCTCCGTCGATCTCCTGGCCGCGGGTGTCCCGCACCGTCACCGGCACCCCGTGGGCCGCGATCGCCTCGACGAAGGCCTTCTCGTCCTCGGGCCGCGAGGCGGTCCACTTGGAGCCGGGCGTCGGGTTCAGCGGGATCAGATTGACGTGCACCCGCTTGCCCTTGAGGAGCCGGCCGAGCAGATCACCGCGCCACGCCTGGTCGTTGATGTCCCGGATCAACGCGTACTCGATGGAGACCCGGCGACCGGACTTCTCCGCGTACTCCCACGCCGCGTCCAGCACCTCGCGCACCTTCCACCGCGTGTTCACGGGGACGAGCGTGTCGCGCAGTTCGTCGTCCGGCGCGTGCAGGGACACGGCGAGACGGCACTTGAAACCCTCGTCGGCGAAGCGCAGCATCGCGGGCACCAGACCCACGGTGGAGACGGTGATCCCGCGCTGCGAGAGCCCCAGGCCGTCCGGCTCCGGGTCGGTCAGGCGACGGATCGCGCCGACCACCCGGTTGTAGTTGGCGAGCGGTTCACCCATGCCCATGAAGACGATGTTGGAGAGCCGTGCCGGGCCTCCGGGGACCTCCCCGTCGCGCAGGGCCCGCATGCCGTCCACGATCTGGTGAACGATCTCGGCGGTCGACAGATTGCGGTCGAGACCGGCCTGTCCCGTCGCGCAGAACGGACAGTTCATCCCGCATCCCGCCTGGGACGAGATGCACATCGTCACCCGCTCCGGGTAGCGCATCAGGACGGACTCGACGAGCGTCCCGTCGTGCAGCTTCCACAGCGTCTTACGGGTGGTGTCGTCGTCACAGCTGATGTGGCGGACCACGGACATCAGGTCGGGGAACATCGCCTCGGCGAGCTTGTCCCTCGAACCGGCCGGGATGTTGGTCCACTCGGCCGGGTCGCGCGCGTACCGCGCGAAGTAGTGCTGCGAGAGCTGCTGGGCGCGGAACGGCTTCTCGCCGATCGCGGCGACCGCTTCCTTGCGCTCGGCGGGCGTGAGGTCGGCGAGGTGCCGCGGCGGCTTCTTGGCTCCGCGGGGCGCGACGAAAGTGAGTTCTCCGGGCTTAGGCATGGTCCATCCAGTGTCGCAGACGCAACGATGAGGGCCCGCCGCCCTGTGGACGACGGACCCTCACGCATGAATGCCCAGGTCAGGACGGTGGATCTCGCAGATCAGCCGGAACCCACGAACAGCACCAGCAGCAGCCAGACCACCGGGGCGGTCGGCAGGAGCGAGTCCAGCCGGTCCATGATGCCGCCGTGCCCCGGCAGCAGCGTGCCCATGTCCTTGATGCCGAGGTCCCGCTTGATCATCGACTCGCCCAGGTCGCCGAGGGTGGCGCTGACCGCGACCGCGAGCCCCAGCACCAGCCCCTGCCACCAGGAACCGCCGTCGATCAGGAACTGCATGCACAGCGCCCCGGCGACCATCGCGAAGGCGATGGCCCCGAACAGCCCCTCGCGGGTCTTTCCGGGGCTGATGCGCGGCGCGAGCTTGTGCTTCCCGAAGCGCCAGCCGACGGCGTACGCGCCCGTGTCGCTGACCACGGTCAGCAGCAGGAAGGTGAGCACCCGCTGCGGCCCGTCGTCCGCGGTCAGGAGCATCGCGACGAAGGTCGCCAGGAACGGCACGTAGAACGCGGCGAACACACCGGCCGTGACGTCCTTGAGGTAGCCCTCCGGCGGCTCGGTCATCCGCCAGACGAGCACCGCGAGCGCGGTCAGCGCCATCGCCACCCAGGCACCCTCGGCGCCCCGGGCGTACCCGGCCACCACCATCGCCGCGCCACCGACCGCAAGCGGAACGAGCGGCGCCTTGATGCCCTTGCGCTCCTCCAGCCGCGAGGTGAGCTCCCAGAGCCCCACGACGACGGCGACGGCGATCACACCGACGAAGACGGCCTTCACGATGAACAGCGAGGCGACGATGACGGCGCCGAGCCCCACACCGACCCCTATGGCGGCTCGCAGATCACGGCCCGCACGTTTCTTCTGCGGGGGCGGTGGCGCGGTGGACATGGGCTCCTGCGGCTTCTCGTCACGGAACAGGGGGCCACCGCTCAGGCGTGCGGCCCCCTGGCCCCGGTCATCAGGGTCGTCAGCGTCTCTACCTGCGTCGGGAACGTCCGGCACGACGGGCATGGGCCGAGTCTGCTGGGCGTCATGCACATCGTATGCAGGACCCGCCGGGGCGGCCTGCATCTCGGGCGCACCCCAGCGACCGGCTCCCTGTGGGGCGCCCCGGGAAGAGTCGTTCATCAGACTTCGAGCAGCTCGGCTTCCTTGTGCTTGAGCAGCTCGTCGACCTGTGCGACGTACTTCGCGGTGGTGTCGTCGAGCTCCTTCTCCGCGCGACGCACCTCGTCCTCGCCGGACTCCTTGTCCTTGACCAGCTTGTCGAGGGTCTCCTTGGCCTTGCGGCGCACGGCCCGGATGGAGATCTTCGAGTCCTCGGCCTTCGACTTCGCGACCTTGATGTAGTCGCGACGACGCTCCTCGGTGAGCTCCGGGAAGGTGACCCGGATGATATTGCCGTCGTTGCTCGGGTTGACGCCCAGGTCCGAGTCACGGATGGCCTGCTCGATGTTGCGCAGCGCGCTCTTGTCGAACGGCGTCACGACGGCCATGCGCGGCTCGGGCACCGAGAACGAGGCGAGCTGGTTGATCGGGGTCAGCGCGCCGTAGTAGTCGGCGACGATCTTGTTGAACATCGCCGGGTGCGCACGGCCGGTACGGATCGCGGCGAAGTCTTCCTTCGCGACGACGACGGCCTTCTCCATCTTCTCCTCGGCCTCAAGGAGGGTTTCTTCGATCACCACGTGCTCCTGCGTGTCTTGAGTGGGCCCGGCTGCTCGGGCCCGGCGGGTCCTGCGTCGCGTCCTCACCTGCACGGTGTCCGACCGGCAGGCCGTTGTCCATCCTTCGGGACCTGTACCGGTGTGTTCCCGGCAGGCCCCGGACCCTCCCGTCGCTTCCCGGGAAGGTCCCCCGGTTCTCAGGTCCGGGTGCCCTGGTCACTCACGAGCGTGCCGATCTTCTCACCCTTGACCGCACGGGCGATATTGCCCGTCGCGGTCAGCTCGAACACGAGGATCGGCAGCTGGTTGTCGCGGCAGAGCGTGATGGCGGTGGCGTCGGCGATCTTGAGATCGCGGGCGAGCACCTCGCTGTACTCGAGCGCGTCGAACTTCACCGCGTCGGGGTTGGTCTTCGGGTCGGAGTCGTAGACCCCGTCCACCCCGTTCTTGCCCATCAGCAGCCCCTGGGCGTCGATCTCCAGGGCGCGCTGGGCGGCAGTGGTGTCGGTGGAGAAGTACGGCATCCCCATACCGGCGCCGAAGATGACGACGCGGCCCTTCTCCAGGTGGCGCACGGCGCGCAGCGGGATGTACGGCTCCGCGACCTGCCCCATGGTGATGGCGGTCTGCACGCGTGAGTCGATGCCTTCCTTCTCCAGGAAGTCCTGGAGAGCCAGGCAGTTCATGACCGTGCCGAGCATGCCCATGTAGTCGGACCGGGCCCGGTCCATGCCGCGCTGCTGGAGCTCGGCACCGCGGAAGAAGTTGCCGCCGCCGATGACGACCGCGATTTCCGCACCGTCGCGGACGACTGCCGCGATTTCCCGGGCGATGGCGTGCACGACGTCGGGGTCGACACCGAGACCCCCGCCGCCGGCGAACGCCTCTCCGGACAGCTTCAGCATGAAGCGTCCGGGCACCTTGCCGTCGTCGCGCTTGTGGTCACCTTTTGCGGCGTCCGCGCCCTTGTTCATGGAGATTCTCCTCGTGCACATACGAAGAAGGCCATTGCCGGTGGGTCTGGTGTTCCCCTGCGGCAATGGCCTCCTCGTCAGATCTGCGGTCGTACGGCATGTGTGCGGCCGACGACTGCACTAGACCCTATCGGGGTCCACCGTTGTTCGCGGACGGACTCAGATGCCGACCTTGATGCGCGAGAAGCGCTTCAGGGTGACACCGGCCTCGTCCAGAACCTTCTGGACGGACTTCTTGTTGTCCTTGGCGAACGCCTGCTCCAGGACGACGACCTCCTTGAAGAAGCCGTTGACGCGACCCTCGACGATCTTCGGAAGGGCGGCCTCGGGCTTGCCCTCCTCGCGAGAGGTGGCCTCGGCGACACGACGCTCGTTCTCGACCGTCTCGGCCGGGACCTCGTCACGGTTGAGGTACTTCGGGGCGAAGGCGGCGATGTGCTGCGCGACGTCCTTGGCGACCTCGGCGTTCTCCTTGTCGAGCTCGACCAGGACACCGACCTGCGGCGGGAGGTCGGGCATCGTGCGGTGCATGTACGCAGCCACGTAACCACCGGTGAACTGCGCGAAGCGGTCCAGAACGATCTTCTCACCGAGGTTGGCGTTGGCCTCGTCGACGTACGCCTGGACGGTCTTGCCGGCCTCGATCTCGGAGGCGAGCAGCGCGGCCAGGTCGGCCGGCGAGGTCGCGGCGACGTGGGCGGCGAGCGTGTTGGCGACGGTCTGGAACTTCTCGCCCTTGGCGACGAAGTCCGTCTCGCACTTCAGCTCGAGCAGGACGCCGGAGGTCTTGTCCTCGGAGATGAGGGAGACGACGGCACCGTTCTCGGCAGAACGGCCCTCGCGCTTGGCGACGCCCTTCTGACCCTTGATACGGAGCTCCTCGACGGCCTTGTCGACGTTGCCGTCGGCCTCGTCGAGCGCCTTCTTGCAGTCCATCATGCCGGCGCCGGTCAGCTCGCGGAGCTTCTTGACGTCAGCGGCGGTGTAGTTCGCCATGAGTCTGTGTTTCTCTCTCGAAGTCTGAAAGATCTACGGGTGAACGGCGGGGGCGGTGCCCGTGGCACCGGCCCCGCCGTCATTCAGCCGTGACGGAGGTTGTCAGGCCTGCTCGGCGTCCGCGGCCGGGGCCTCGGCGGCGGGGGCCTCGGCAGCGGCCTCGGCCGGCGTCTCGGCGGCGTCCGCGACCTTCTCGGTCTCGGCAGAGGTCTGCACCTCGGTGTCGGCCTTCTTGTCGCCCTCGAGCAGGTCGCGCTCCCACTCGGCGAGCGGCTCACCGGCGGCCTTCTCGCCCGGCTTCGAGTCACCGGTGGCGGCACCGGAACGGGCGATGAGGCCCTCGGCGACGGCGTCGGCGATCACGCGGGTGAGCAGGGTGACGGAGCGGATCGCGTCGTCGTTGCCCGGAATCTTGTAGTCGACCTCGTCGGGGTCGCAGTTGGTGTCGAGGATCGCGACGACCGGGATGTGGAGCTTGCGCGCCTCACCGACGGCGATGTGCTCCTTCTTGGTGTCGACGATCCAGACGGCGCTCGGCACCTTCTGCATCTCGCGGATACCACCGAGGGTCTTCTCCAGCTTGGCCTTCTCGCGGGAGAGGACCAGGAGCTCCTTCTTGGTGAGGCCGGAGGCGGCCACGTCCTCGAAGTCGATGAGCTCGAGCTCCTTCAGACGCTGAAGGCGCTTGTAGACGGTGGAGAAGTTGGTGAGCATGCCACCGAGCCAACGCTGGTTGACGTACGGCATGCCGACGCGCGTCGCCTGCTCGGCGATGGCCTCCTGGGCCTGCTTCTTGGTACCGACGAACATGATGGAGCCGCCGTGGGCGACGGTCTCCTTGACGAACTCGTAGGCGCGGTCGATGTACGACAGCGACTGGAGCAGGTCGATGATGTAGATGCCGTTGCGCTCGGTGAAGATGAAGCGCTTCATCTTCGGGTTCCAGCGACGGGTCTGGTGACCGAAGTGGACGCCGCTTTCCAGCAGCTCCCGCATCGTGACGACGGCCATGGCCGTACTCCTTGAGGTGCTCGGTTGTCGCGACCGCAGGATTGCTGTCGCGCCTGACGCCCCGACGCGCCGTGCCACGAGGGACCGAGGAGCGCGGCCACCGTCCGCAGAGAGGGAGGTGGCGGGGCGTGCGAAGTCGACCCGGTGACCCGGATCGCCATAGGAAGTGTACGGGACGGGTCGGGTGCCGGGTGACGGCGCTGTCCACAACCGGTCGGTAGTCCACAGATCCGGTTCATGATCCCCGCGATTCCGCGCGGCGCGGGACGGTTCTGCCATGCGATGCACAACCGATCCGACCGTGCCCCGCCTCGGGCACGGACTGCGCTCTACGGCCGCGGCGGCCGCGCTCGTGGTGGTCGCCCTTCTCGCGGTGCTGTGCGGCACGCGGGCCGTGGCAGCCGAAGCGCCTCCACCGACGCCGCCTCCCTCACCCGTGCCCGCACCCGTACCGGTGCCCCGGCCGGACGGTGCGCGGTCGTGGCCGCTCGCCGGGCGACCCGTGGTCGTGAGCGGGTGGGAGCCGCCCGCCGACACTTACGGGCGGGGCCACCGCGGGGTCGATCTCGCCGCGGGGCCGGGCACGCGGGTGCTCGCCGCGGCCTCGGGGCGGGTCTCTTTCGCAGGACGTGTGGCGGGGCGCGGGGTGATCGCGGTCGAAGTGGCCGGGACCGGCGAACCACCGCTGCGGACCACGTACGAGCCGGTACGCGCGCTGGTCACGAAGGATGAGCGGGTGACGGCGGGGCAGGTCGTGGCGATCGTGGAGCCGGGCCCCTTCCACTGCACGTCGGGCTGTCTGCACTGGGGGCTGCGGCGCGGTGACACGTATCTGGATCCGCTCTCGCTGCTGCCGCCCGCACTGCTGCGGCGCGGTCCGTCCCGGCTGCTGCCGGTGTTCGGCGTACCGGAACCCCGGCCCTCCGCCGACGGGGCCGGGAACGGACTCGCCGTCTCCGGCGCTCTGCCCGTCATCGCCGCGGCAGGGCGCCGCCGTCAGTCCCGCACGCCTCGCACGCCTCGCAGGACCATGGCCACGGCGGTGTCCGCGATCACGGCCGGCCCCTCCGCCACGCCGAGTTCGATGCGCCGGACCGCGGCGTCCACCGAGCCCTGCAGCAGCATCGCCGCCAGCCTCGGCTGTTCATGGCCGAGATCGCCGAGCGCCTCGACGATCATCGCGATCAGCCCGCCGTGTGCGGCCCTGATCTTCTCGCGTGCGCCCGCGTCCAGTTCGCTCGCCGAGATCGCGACGACCGCTCGATGGCGGCGGTCCCCGACGAGGTCCAGCTGTCGGCGCACATAGGCCTCGATCTTGCCCTCGGGCGTGGTGGCCTGCTCCATCGCGTTCTCGACCTCGGCCGCCCAGACGGGGAAGTCGACGGCGCAGAGCTCTTCGACGACGGCCGCCCGGGAGCGGAAGTACTCGTAGACGGAGGACCGGGCGAGGCCCGTGCGTTCGGCAAGGGCGGGGAAGGTCAACGCCTCCGTACCGCCCTCGGACAGCAGGGAGCGGGCGGCGTCCAGGAGGGCGCCGCGCTGCATGGTCCGGTGCTCGGCCACGGAGGCCGCTCGAATCCTGGGCACGCGTCCACTCTACGGCGACCCGTGTTCGAGAGGGGGCGTACGGCTCCGATCGACGGCCGAAGCGGACCGCGCCCGCGTCGGGCGTCCGTGGTCTCAGCGCCCCGCGTCGGCCAGTTTCGCGCGCAGTTGCAGCACCGATTTGGTGTGGATCTGGCTCACGCGGCTCTCGGTGACGCCGAGGACATTGCCGATCTCGGCGAGAGTGAGGCCCTCGTAGTAGTAGAGGGTGACGACCGTCTTCTCGCGTTCCGGAAGCGTGTTGATCGCTCGGGCGAGCAGCCGTCTGAGCTCACGGTCCTCGGCGACCTCCACCGGATCGTCGGCGGCGGTGTCCTCCAGCGTGTCCATCAGGCTCAGCCGGTCGCCGCCCTCGCCGCCGACGTGCAGCAGTTCCTCCAGCGCCACCACGTTCGCCAGCGACAACTGGCTGAAAACCGCGTGCAGTTCCTCCAGCGCGATGCCCATCTCCGCAGCCACCTCCGGCTCGGAAGGGGTGCGCCGCAGCTGGGCCTCCAGCGTGGCGTAGGCACGCTCCACCGCCCGCGCCTTCTGGCGCACCGAGCGCGGGATCCAGTCCAGCGCACGGAGTTCGTCGATCATCGCGCCCCGGATACGGGTGATCGCGTACGTCTCGAACTTGATCGCGCGCTCGATGTCGAACTTCTCGATCGCGTCGATCAGTCCGAACACCCCCGAGGAGACGAAGTCCGCCTGCTCGACGTTGGAGGGCAGGCCCACGCTCACCCGGCCCGCGACGTACTTCACCAACGGCGAGTAGTGCAGGATCAACTGCTCCCGCAGCCGCTCGTCGCCCGTGGACTTGTATGAACGCCACAACTCGTCGAGCGAGGAGGGGGCGGCGGGGCGCACAGTGCCACGCGCAGCCGGTGGTACTGCCGCGCGGTCAGACCCGGAGGTGTGCTGGGGCATGTGGTGCCTTGAGCCGTTCTGCCGTGAAGTGCTGGAGGACTTGTGTGTGAGTCGGAATCCTTGTGAGCGTAGCGTGACTGAGGCGTCGCGGTCCGCGCAGGACGGCGGATCGGCGCTGTGCGATCCCGGCCGGTCGGCCATGACTGGGGTCCGGGACCGCCGCCTCGCGCGTCGGCCCCGGAGGCGTCGCTGAAGGATCCGCCGAGGTCATCGGCATCACCTTTTCACCCGAATGCTCCAGGTCAAGTACCGCCTCGCCGCGCGTCGCCATTGCATGTCGGTCGCGGCGTCAACCGCCATCCGTCGCCATCGCGTTCGACGAACCCCAGTGAGTGCAGTTCGTACAGCCTGCCGAGCGCTTCATCGGCGCCGGTTCCCGCGGCGCGGGCCACGTCCCGCCCGCTGGCGGCGCCGCGGGACGGCAGCGCGTCGAGGACCCTGGCGGAGACCGCGTCCAGCAGATCCCTGGGGTGGACGGGACCGTGTCTGGGCGGAGCCAACTCACCGATGTCCCCCACCAGCTCGGCGACTTCCGCGGCATCCGTCACCAGGACGCCCTCCCCTCGGAGGAGCTCATGGACCCCTGCCGACAGACCGCTGGTGGCAGGGCCCGGCACCCCCATGGTGAACCGGCCGAGCCGCTGCGCGCAGCGTGCGGTGACCAGAGAACCGCTGCGGTACTGGGCCTCGACCACGACCGTCCCGCGCGTCAACGCGGCGATGACCCGGTTCCGAAGAACGAATCTACTGCGGGTCGGATGATCGGATGGTGGCAATTCACCGATGACGAGCCCCTGTTCCGCCATCCGCCCGATCAGCTCGGCGTGTCCCCGCGGATAGGCGACGTCCACCCCGCAGGCGAGGACCGCCATCGTCGCCCCTTTGACCGCGAGCGCCCCACGATGCGCGGCCCCGTCCACCCCGAACGCCGCCCCCGACACGACGACCCACCCCAGCTCGGCGAGCCCGGAGCCGAGACTCGCCGCCATGTGCGAGCCGTACGGTGTGCAGGCGCGGGCGCCGACCACGGCGACCGAGCGCAGCGCCCAGAGCCGCAGATCACGCGGCCCCCGCACCCAGAGGCCGATCGGCCTGCTGTCCCCCAGGTCGTCGAGCTGACTGGGCCACTCCAGCTCGCCGGGACAGACGAACCGACCGCCGAGCGCGGCGACCGTCGCCAGGTCCCGTTCGGGATCGACCTTCTCGGCCCGCAACCGGTATCCGTCGAGACGTTTCGGCGTCATCCGGCTCAGTTGCTCCGCGGTCCCGTCCCTGGTGGTGATCCGCCGCATCAGTTCGACGGCGCCGCACTCGCGCAGCCAGCGTCCGCCCCGCTCGTCCCCCGGTTCCATGACGCGGGTCAGTGCGGCCCGTGCCACCCGTTCCCGATCGCTCACCGCCGCTCCCGGCCGGCTCGGGGGTCCCGGCACCGTGCCATGCTCCGAGGGCCGCCCAGGAAGGTCTCCCGGTTCCTGCTCCCGGCCGCTGTCGGGGCGGGGCGTCATGACACCCCGGCCTTCTCCGCTGCGCCCCGTGGAATCCCGGTCCGCAGTTCCAGTGCCACCGCGATGTCGGAGGCTTCCGGACGGTCGGCGCCGCGCAGATCGGCGACCGTCCACGCGACCCTGAGCACCCGGTCCAGGCCGCGCGCGGTGAGCAGGCCCCGCTCCATGTCCCGCTCGGCCTCCATGAGCGCGCCCGGTGCCGCGGCCAGCCTGGTGCGCAGCTCATGGCCGGGCACCTCGCTGTTGGTCGTCCACGCGGTGCCGGCCAGCCGGTCCGCGGCCCGCGCCCTGGCCTCCCGGACCCGGGCCGCCACCGTGGCCGTCGACTCTCCCCTGCCGCCCTGCCCCATCAGGTCACGACGCCCGACCGGATCGACGCCCACCCGGAGATCCACCCGGTCGAGCAACGGCCCGGAGAGCCTCGCCTGGTAACGCCTGACCGTCGAGGGCGGGCAATCGCAACCGGCGCCGCTGCGGGTGTGCCGTCCGCACGGGCAGGGATTGGCGGCGAGGACCATCAGGAACCTGGCGGGCAGCCGCACCACCCCGGCGCTGCGGGCCACCACCACGTGCCCCGACTCCAACGGCTGGCGCAGCGCGTCGAGCGCCCGCACGGAGAACTCCGGCGCCTCGTCCAGAAAGAGAATCCCCCGGTGCGCCAGGGAGACCGCACCGGGTCGCGGCAGCCCGTTGCCCCCGCCGACCAGGGACTGCATCGTCGCCGAGTGGTGCGGTGCGCAGTACGGCGCCCGGGTGACCAATGGTTCCCCGGGCGGCAGGATGCCCGCCACCGAGTGCACCGCGGTGACCTCCAGCGACTCCTTCCTGGTCAGCGCCGGCAGGATCGCCGACAACCGCTCGGCCAGCATGGTCTTGCCGGCGCCGGGCGGTCCGGAGAGCAGCAGGTGGTGACCGCCCGCCGCGGCGACCTCCAGTGCCTTGCGCGGCCCTTCCTGCCCCGCCACGTCCGCCAGGTCCGGTGGGCTGCCGGCACCGGGGCCGGCCCCCCGGGCGAGCCCGGTGCCCATACCCGCACCGGGCACCATGAGCCCGGCCAGCATGGCGTCGGGCCGCCCCTCGTCGCAGGACACCCGCTCGTCCGGCACCGGCTCGTCGCACAGGACCGCGATCAGTTGCCGCAGGCTCCGCACCCCGAGCACCGAGACCCCGGGCACCAGCGCCGCCTCCTCCGCGGTCTGCTCGGCCACGACGACCTGGCGGTACCCGGCCTCCGCCGCGGCCAGCACAGCGGGCAGCACGCCGCGCACCGGCCGCACCCGGCCGTCGAGCCCGAGCTCACCGATCATCACCACATCGGCGATGGCCGCCGGATCGATCCGCTCGGCGGCACCCAGCACCGCGCAGGCGACCGCGAGATCGAAACCGGAACCGCTCTTCGGTACGGAGGCGGGCGACAGCCCCACCGTGAGCTTCTTCTGCGGCCACTCGGCCCCGGAGTTCACGACCGCGGCCCTGACCCGGTCCCGGCTCTCCACCAGGCTCTTGTCCGGCAGCCCCACCAGGGTGAACGCGGCCACGCCCGCCTCCAGGTCCGCCTGGACCTCCACCACCACGCCCTCGACGCCGACGAGCGCCACCGAACACGCCCGCGCGAACCCCATCAGGCCACCCCGCGCGCATGCTCGGCGACGGGCGCTCCTCGCCTGGGCAGCAGCACGCCGACCAGATCGATCCGCACCCCGCCGGGTGGCGGGCCGCCGTGCCCGTGGAGCCAGATCCCGGCCAGCCTGCGCAGCCGCTCCGCCTTGACCGGTGTGACGGCCGCCATCGGATGCTCGAAGGCGCCCGCCCTCCGGGTCTTCACCTCGCAGACCACGAGTGTGTCGCCGTCCATCGCGACGATGTCGATCTCACCGGCGCGACAGCGCCAGTTCCGTTCCAGGACGGACAGGCCCGCGTCGGTCAGCAGCCGCGCCGCCAGATCCTCGCCGTACCGCCCGAGTGCCCCCCGTGCGTTCATATCGGCACCACCTCCGGGACCGACTCTGGCGTGTTCGGTCCCGGCCGGTGGATCTTGGTGGACAAGTCCGCGATTGTGGATAACCCAGCCACCCGGGAGTGGGAATCACCCTCCGGAATGCGGGGCTCAGCCGCCCGGAAGTTCGAGATCGCTCTTGTTGAGCTCCTCGATGTTGACGTCCTTGAACGTCAATACCCGTACCTGCTTGACGAAGCGTGCGGGCCGGTACATGTCCCAGACCCAGGCGTCCGCCATGGATACTTCGAAGAACACCTCGCCCTGAACCGAGTGCACCTGCATCTCGTAGTCGTTGGTGAGGTAGAAGCGCCGTTCGGTCTCGATCACGTATTTGAACAGACCGACGACATCTCGGTACTCCCGGTAGAGCTTCAGCTCCATCTCGGTCTCGTACTTTTCGAGGTCCTCGGCGCTCATTGGCATGTTCCCCTTCAGCCGTGCGTGCCCCCATTGTGCGCCAGACCCGGGCACCCCCGGGCGCTTAGGCGATTTCGGGGGCCAGAACCATTGGCGTACTCGGAGGCCCCTCGGCGAGCAGCGTGCGCAGCAGCTCGGCGAGCCTGGTCGGGTACACCGTCTCACGCGCCGCCGACAGTTCGGCGGAGGTCCACCACCTCAGGCCCGCGACGCTGCGCTGCTCCAGCCCGGTCAGACCGCGCGTGTCGGTGGCGGTCTGTGTCGTACGTGCCAGGTAGTACCACTCGTCCTGGTCCCAGCGGCGGCCGTCGAAGGGGAACGAGCACATCCGCTGCCAGAGCAGCGGGCCCAGCTCGACGTCGGTGATCCCGGTTTCCTCGGCGAGTTCGCGCAGCGCGGCCTGTTCCCGGGTCTCGTCGCCCTCCAGACCGCCACCGGGGGTGAACCACCAGGTGCTCGCAGGGTCCTCCGGTTCGAACCCGTGCATCAGGAGAATGCGGTCGTCGGAGTCCAGCAGCACCACACGGGCGACCTTCCGTTTCTCAGTGCGCACCGGTGGTCACCCGTTCGCTCTTCTTCCGTGCCGACCGCGCGGACCATGTCTTGAGCGGACCGTACGCCGCTCCGCCGAGGATGAGCACCGCACCCACCGCCACGGCACCGAGCTGCAGCCTCAGCGGTCCGGGCGACGACACCCCGCCGGGGAGGGAGGCGAAGGCCTGCGGTCGCCCGATCATGCCGTTCAGCGGCCAGGCGACGGCGTCCACCCTGGCCTGGACCGCGCTGCGCGGCACGGATCCCTGTCCCGGGTCGTCCAGATGGACCCGCGAGTCCAGCGAAGCGCTGCGTTCGTCCCCGAGCAGGAAGAGCTGTCCCTTGGGCACATCCGCCGTGAAGTCGGTCATCGAGGCGAGGTTCTTCGTGTGCAGATACGGTTCCTCAATGGGTTTGCCGTTGACCGCGAGCCGGCCCTTGTCGCAGCAGGCGATCGTGTCGCCGCCGATCCCCACCACCCGCTTCACCATCGGCATGTCGCCCCACGTCGGATCGGTGAAGACCACCACGTCGCCGCGTCGCACCTCGCTGCCGTCGATCCGCTCCGCGAGCACCCGGTCGCCGGCGTGCACCGTCGGTGTCATCGACTCGGTCGGCACGGTGTACGGCTTGTACACCACGGCCGCCCAGGCGAAGCCGCCGAGGAAGAGCACACAGCCGACGGCCACGGCCAGCCCCGACAGTCTGCTGCCGAGCCGACCGTGGCCGTCACCCGTACGTCCTGTTCCACTCATCCCAGCGTCCCCCACCTCGGAGATCGACAATCGCTGATCCGAGTCGGCACCCTACCCGGCGGTACGTCCGCTGGTCAGCCTCTTGCGACGCCACATCACGAGGGGCACCGCACCGGCTACACCGAGTGCTCCGGGGGCCAGACCCATCGCCGCGTTGATTCCCGGCTGGTCGAAGGTCTTCGGGACCGGCAGGGTCGCCCAGCGGTTGATCGGCCACGCCACGACGATGGCCCGGCCGACGACCTCCTTGTTGGAGACCGTGCCGCCGCCCGGCAGCCCCTGGTGGTAGCGGGAGTCGAGGGAGTTCTGGCGGTGGTCGCCCATCACCCAGATGCGCCCCTCGGGCACATTGATCGGCCCGAACGGCTCGTCATTGCAGGGCGTGTTCCCCGGGAAGATGAACGACTTGTCGTCCAGTGCCTTGCCGTTGACCACGACCGGGCCGTCCTTCTTGCACTCCACCGTGTCGCCGCCGACCGCGATGACCCGCTTGATCAGGTCCTTCTCCTCGGCGGACGGCATCAGCCCGATGAAGCTGAGGAACTTCTGCACCACATTCGGATTGCTCGTCTGGGTGCTCTCCAGCCAGCCGCCCGGGTCGTGGAAGACCACGACCTCGCCGCGCTTGGGCTCCGCGCCGAACCACGGTGTCAGCTTGTCGACCAGCACCCGGTCGCCCCGCTGCAGGGTGTTCTGCATCGAGTCCGAGGGGATCGAGAATGCCTGCACCAGAAACGTCTTGATCAGCAGCGCGAGAACCAACGCGATACCGATGAGCAGAGGCAGCTCCTTCCAGAAGGAGCGCGGCTTCTTCAGAGCCGAATCACCACCGCCCGGGGAGTCGCCGTCACTCCCCGCGCCGTCCGCCGCCGTTCCGGCGGACTCGACATTCTCCGGATTGCCCGGCCGGTCCTCGGGTTCCCCGTGTCCGGATCGCGCGCCGACCGCCAAATCCCCCACATCCACTCCTTACTCCGTGCCACCGCCCGCGCCCTAGCCGGTGCAGGCCCACCACTCCCATAACGAGCGGGAGTTCCGCAGGGGTCGGGAGAGGGATCATTCCATTGGGATCCTTGGACGACACACTATTCGACGGGCCCGACCCAGCAGCCGTCCCGGCGCGCGCGTCAGGGACCGAGTCGAATGTCGCCGGTTCCTCCAGTTTTCGCCAGTGGCCGAAGGGCCAGGCGATGACCACGGCCCGTCCCACGACCTCGTCCTCGGAGACCGTGCCGTGCTCGGGCTCGTCCAGGTGGTAGCGCGAATCGGCCGAATTGGACCGGTGGTCGCCCATCACGAAGATCCGTCCGGCCGGAACCTTTACCTCGAATTTGATGAGGGAGGGCGGATTGCCGGGGTGCAGATACGGCTCGTCGAGCGGCACGCCGTTGACGGTGATCCGGCCGTCCTTGTCACAGCACTTCACCGTGTCGCCGCCGACCGCGACCACCCGCTTGATCAGATCCTGCTCGTCGTCGGAGGGCAGCAGCCCGATGAACGTCAGCGCTTCCTTCACCTGCTTGACGACGACGGGCGAGTCCTTCTTGCCAGCGTTCTCCTGGTTCAGCCAGTTCCCCGGGTCCTTGAAGACGACGACGTCGCCGCGCTCGGGCCTGGACCCGAACCAGGGCGTCAGCTTGTCCACGAGCACCCGGTCGCCGATCCGGATGGTCTGTTCCATCGATCCCGACGGGATCACGAACGCCTGCACCAGGAAGGTCTTGAGCACGAGCGCGATCAGCAGCGCCACGATGATGAGCAGCGGGATCTCCCGCACGGCCGAGCCGCGCCGCCGCCGTCTGACCTTGCGTGCCAGTCTGCGCCGCTCCGCCCTGGTCGGCAGTGAGCGCGCGGCCGTCGGCCCGGTGCCGGCCGACAGCGGTATCTCCGGGTCGGCCCCGCCGTCCCGCCGCCCGCGGCTACCCATGGGCCCGGCCCGGCGCCCGCACCCCGGCGAAGGCGGCGCTGTCCGGCAGCGGGCCCAGCCGGCCCAGCGGCCAGCCGATCCAGTCCACCCGGCCGATCACCCGGTCCACCGGGACCATGCCGCCGCCCGGTTCTCCCAGGTGGTCGCGCGAGTCGCGGGAATTGCTGCGGTGGTCGCCCATCATCCACAGCGTGCCGTCGGGGACGACGATGTCGAAGCGCACCCGGGACGGCACGTCTCCCGGATACAGGTAGTCCTCGTCGACGGGACGGCCGTTCACCTCGATCCTCCCGCGCCTGTCGCAGCAGACCACCCGGTCGCCGCCCACACCCACCACCCGCTTCACGTAGTCGGTCTCGGCGGGCCTCACCAGGCCGAGGGACGCTGCCGCGCCGTGCAGCAGTCCGGTGACGGGATTCTCCCGCGGCGCCTCCTGCACGAAGGAGCCGGCGCCGTCGAAGACCACCACGTCGCCGCGCTGCGGCACGGAGCCGAAACGGTACGCCAATTTGTTCACCAGCACCCTGTCCCCCACCCGCAGGGTGGACTCCATCGAGCCGCTGGGAATCAGGAAGGGCTGCACCACGAAGGCGCTGAGCAGCAGTACGAAGACCGCGCAGACCGCGCCGAGCGCGGCGGTCCGCCGCCACGACAGCGAGGCGGTCAGCCGGTCCGGGATACGCGAGAAGCGCGACCCCTCCTCCGACCCTGTTGCGGGTGCGGAGGAGCGGTCGCGCTCCGAGGGCTTGGCTTCCGTGTCCATCGGGGCCAGAGCTTATCCGGCCGTCCTGTGGACCTGGGAGCTAGCTCAGTTGTCGCGCTTCTCCTTGATCTTCGCGGCCTTGCCGCGCAGCTCACGGAGGTAGTACAGCTTGGCGCGACGGACGTCACCGCGGGTGACGAGCTCGATCTTCTCGAAGATCGGGCTGTGCACCGGGAAGGTGCGCTCCACGCCGACGCTGAAGGAGACCTTGCGGACCGTGAAGGTCTCGCTGACGCCGGAGCCCTGGCGGCGGATGACCACGCCCTTGAACTGCTGGATACGGGAGCGGTTGCCCTCGATCACTCGCACGTGGACGTTGACGGTGTCACCGGGGCGGAACGCCGGGACGTCGGTACGCAGCGATGCGGCGTTGACGTCGTCGAGCAGGGAAGCCATGTTGTCTGCTTTCTTCGCCGATGCCACAGGTCATCGACGGGAGGTAGTGAGGAGCTGGAGGCGCTGATCGCGCCGGACGGGCGTCGGGACCGTTCCCCATGCACATGGAGAACACGGCGGTCGCTTCCCCCTGTGGCAGGGGCGCACGTCGGACGTACAGCAGCGGCCTATTCTTCCACGGCCTCGGGCCTGCGCCAAAATCGGCCCCCGGGCTCCGGTGACCAGCCGAGGATGGAGAGGATCTCGCGGTCCTTCTTGTCGAAGCCGCTCGCCTCGCAGCGTTCGATGAGATCGGGCCGGTTGAGTGCCGTACGACGGAACGCCTCGTCCCGCCGCCAGCGTGCGATCTTCCCGTGGTGACCGCTGAGCAGGACGTCCGGGATGCCCCGGCCGCGCCACTCGGGCGGCTTGGTGTAGACGGGCCCCTCCAGGAGATTGGCCATCTCGCCGGGGGCGAAGGAGTCGTCCCGGTGCGACTCGGCGTTCCCGAGCACGCCGGGCAGCAGCCGGGCCACGGCTTCGGTGATCACCAGCACCGCGGCTTCCCCGCCGGCCAGCACGTAGTCACCGATGGACACCTCGACGACCGGCATCCGGGTCGCGTACTCGTCCATCACCCGGCGGTCGATGCCCTCGTAGCGGGCCGGAGTGAAGACCAGCCACGGCCGTTCGGAGAGCTCGACGGCGAGTTCCTGGGTGAACGGACGGCCACTGGGTGTGGGGACCACGAGCACCGGGGAGTGCGCTCCGGCCTCGTACCCGCCCGCCAGGGCGTCGTCCAGCGCCTCGCCCCACGGCTCGGTCTTCATGACCATGCCGGGGCCGCCGCCGTACGGGGTGTCGTCGACCGTGTTGTGCCGGTCGTACGTCCAGTCCCGCAGATCGTGGACGTGCACATCGAGGCGACCGCGCGCGCGGGCCTTGCCGACGAGCGAGACGTTCAGCGGTTCCAGGTACTCCGGGAAGATCGTGACGACGTCGAGGCGCATCAGACGTCCTTCCCGGACTCGGGCGTCCCGTCCGTGTCGCCCTCTTCGTCGCGCGAGGAGGCGATCACGGCCTGGCTCTCGTCGATCAGTCCGGGCGGCGGGGCGATCACCGCGCGCTGCTCCGCAAGATCGATCTCGGTGACGATCTCCTCGACGAACGGGATCATCACCTCGCTGCCGTCCGGCCGCTCCACGATGAAGAGGTCCTGGGACGGCAGATGTGTGATCTCCGTGATCCGGCCGATTCCGGTGCCGTCGGCCAGGACCACGTCGAGGTCCATGAGCTGATGGTCGTAGAACTCCTCGGGGTCCTCGGGGAGTTCCGCCGGGTCGACCTCGGCGATCAGAAGTGTGTTGCGCAGGGCCTCGGCAGCCGTACGGTCGCGTACGCCCTCGAACCGGAGCAGCAGCCGTCCGCTGTGCACCCGGCCGGTCTCGATCGTGAGCGGTCCGGCGCCGGCCGGTTCGGTGGCGAGTACGGCTCCGGGCGCGAGCCGCAGCTCGGGCTCGTCCGTACGCACCTCGACGGTGACCTCGCCCTTGATGCCGTGGGCACGGCCGATCCGCGCGACTACCAACTGCACCTTGTGTCTCTCCTGTCATACGACGACGGGCCGGGGCGGGCGCTTGGCCCTCCCCGGCCCGTGCCGGTGTTCAACTCTGTCAGCGAACCTGATCCACATCGACGAGGTCGACGCGGATGCCACGGCCGCCGATGGCGCCCACGACGGTACGCAGTGCGCGCGCGGTGCGGCCGTTGCGGCCGATCACCTTGCCGAGGTCGTCGGGGTGGACCCGGACCTCAAGCACGCGACCACGGCGCAGGTTGCGCGAGGCGACCTGCACTTCGTCGGGGTTGTCGACGATGCCCTTCACGAGGTGCTCGAGAGCCTCCTCGAGCATGCTCAGGCCTCGGTCGACTCGGCGGCCGCAGCCGCGTCAGCAGCCTCGTCCGCCTTCTTGTCGGACTTCTTCGACTTCTGCGTGATGGCCTCGCCCTTGGACTCCTCGCCGCCGTCCTTGGCCAGGGCCTCGAACAGGGCGCGCTTGTCCGCCTTGGGCTCCGGCTGCAGCAGCGGCGCGGGGGCCGGGAGACCCTTGTGGGCCTGCCAGTCACCGGTGAGCTTCAGGATCGCGAGAACCGGCTCGGTCGGCTGGGCACCGACGGACAGCCAGTACTGCGCACGCTCCGAGTTGACCTCGATGCGCGAGGGGTTCTGCACCGGGTGGTACAGGCCGATCTCCTCGATGGCCCGGCCGTCACGGCGGGTACGGGAGTCGGCGACGACGATGCGGTAGTGAGGCGAACGGATCTTGCCCAGACGCTTCAGCTTGATCTTGACTGCCACGGAAGTGGTGTCTCCTGGTCTATGACGTGGTTGGGCACAACGAAGATGCCACGTGGGGTTGCGGTACTCGGGTGCCCGATGGACGCGTCAGCCGGAGGAGAGAGGGGTCCTGTGCGACTGTCGAGTACAGCTAGCCATTGTGCCACACCGCATCGGGTCACCCCACCGCGACCGCGGCTTCCGGGATGCGGAACGGCTTTCCGCAGCCGCCGCAGACGATCGGCGCCTGCGCCAGGACCGACGGGACGACCCGCACATTGCGTCCGCAGTCGCAGACGGCCTTGACGCGGACGCCTCCGCCGGAGGAACCGTGCCGGGCGGCCGGCCCGCGGAAGGAACGCTTGGTGTCGGCGGCGGTGGCGACCGTGTGCGCCTTGAGGGCGCGCTGCAGCCGCTCGATCGTCGGCCGGTACCTGCGCTTGGCCTCGGGGTTGAGCGTGACCAGGGAGAAGCCACTGCTGGGATGGGGCTCCTCGGCATGGTCGAGGCCCAGCTCCTCGGCGATCGCGAGGAATCGACGGTTGTGGTAGCGGCCGGCCCGCGAGGTGTCGCGGACACCTCTCGCGGCGGCGATGCCATGGACTGCCTCATGCAGCAGTCGCTCGAAGGAGAGTTCGGCGCCACAGGCGGACGAGGACTCTCCGATCAGGGACTCGGGCGCGGCTAGATCCGGCAGCTCGGGGTGGTACCGCTGAATGTCGGCCCACGCCTGCGCCAGCTCTGCGGCAAGTACAGGTGGTGTCGTGCTCACGTCGTGACAACGAGCGCGAGTGCCCCGGTGTTCCGATTCCGGGCCATCCCAAATAATTTGCACGTACCAGTCAGTTGCCGTTGATGCGTCCTGACGAGGGCGGGTGCGCAGATCTGTGGAGAAGTCTCACAGCTCGCACCAAGCCGGTACGTAGCACCCCGTACGCCCGGACGCGTAGTCAACCGTCGTAGGCCGGGGTACCGACACGGCCCGGTGGGCGGGCCGGGCGTCAGTAGGCGCGGGCCACCAGCGCGACATTACCGGGGGCGTCGTCCGAATCCGGCACCGACCCGTCCTCCGCGACCAGGCACCGCACCGAGACCCCCCGTTCCGCGAGCCGGGCCTCCCCCGCCGGGCCGAGGGCCGACCAGGCGATACGTGCCCAGCCGCCCCCTGCCGCCACCTCCGCGGCCTCCTCGACGGAGGCGGCCTCGGTGGTGGACGACTCGCGCCGGTCGCGGGACTCGCGCAGCAGCGTGGCCTGGTCCTCCTCCAGGATCGCCGGAAGGAGCGTGGGCAGCGCCTCGATCGCCACCGGCTCCTTCCCGCCGGGGACGCGCCTGGCCAGCATCGCGGTGCCCTGCTCCAGATCGCGCGGGCCGATCTCGATCCGTACCGGCACGCCCTTCAGTTCCCAGTCGACCGTGCGACGGCCGAACGGGGTGTCGGTGCGGTCGTCGACCTCGGTCCTGATCCCCGCGGCGTTCAGCCGCTCCCCGACGGACCGGGCCGCGGTCAGCACCGCCTCGTCCTCCTTGACCGCGAGGACGACCGCCTGGACAGGGGCGAGCCGCGGCGGCACCCGGAGGCCGTGGTCGTCGCCGTGCGCCATGATCAGACCGCCGACCATACGGGTCGACGAGCCCCACGAGGTCTGCCAGACGAGTTCCCGCCTGCCCTCCCTGGACAGGTAGCCGGTGTGGAAGGCCTTGGCGAAATTGGTGCCCAGCTCGTGGCTCGTACCCATCTGCAGGGCCTTGCCGTCCCGCATCATGCCTTCGAGCGTCAGGGTGTTGACGGCGCCGGCGAACCGCTCGGCCGGGGTCTTGCGGCCCAGGACCACATCGATGCCCAGGACATTGATCATGAAATCCGCGTAGACGTCCCGCTGGATGTACGCGGCGTACTCCCGGGCCTCCTCGTAGGTGGCGTGGGCGGTGTGGCCCTCCTGCCAGAGGAATTCCGTCGTGCGGAGAAAGACCCGCGGCCGCATCTCCCAGCGCACCACGTTCGCCCACTGGTTGATCAGCAGCGGCAGATCCCGGTAGCTCCGCACCCATTTCGAGAAGTACTCATTGATGATCGTTTCGGACGTCGGCCGCACCACCACGGGCTCTTCGAGCTCTTTTCCGCCTCCGTGGGTCACGATCGCGAGCTCCGGTGCGAAGCCCTCGACGTGCTCGGCTTCGCGTGTCAGGTAAGACTGGGGGATGAAGAGCGGGAAGTAGGCGTTCCGGGCGCCCGCCTTTTTGATCCGGGCATCCATCTCCTGCTGCATCCGCTCCCACAGGCCGTATCCGTACGGCCGGATGACCATGGTGCCGCGCACCGGACCGTTGTCCGCGAGTTCGGCCTTGTTGATCAGATCCTGGTACCAGCGGGGAAAGTCCTCGGCCTGGGGCGTGAGAACGGGTGCCTTTGCCATGGCGCGCATCGTACGGCGACACAGCACACCACACGGAACGACGGGCCCCGCTGCCGCGGTCCGTCCCCTCGGGTGCACCGGCCGAGCACCCGGTCATTGCCGTCGGGCCCCTGGACGCGGGGGCCGATGCGCAGTTCTCTGACATACGGGGGGGAACGGGCGCACACGCAGAGGGGGGAGCATCCACTCGGGGCACGACCGATCGGACACGACCGACCTCTCGGCGGATTGGAGCGCTTCCATGACACCTACGCTCGTCCGGCACCACAGCCACGCGGACACGGCCACCCCGGTGGATCCCGACACCCGTGCCCGGGACTGGGCCGAGATCCAGGAGCGGATGCTCGCACCGCTGTACGAAGCGGTGTACGAGCGGCTCGAAGTGGGAACCGGCACCCGGCTGCTCTCCCTCGGCTGCGGCTCCGGTCTCGCGCTGCTGATCGCGGCCGGCCGGGGGGCCCGCGTCACGGGCGTCGACACCGACCCCGACCGGCTGGCACTCGCGCGGGCCCGACTGCTGCCCGACCCGGGGAACGAGGCCGGAACCGGGGCCGGGCATCGCCGGCTCCTCGACGGTGATCCGTCCGAGGCCGCCCCGGCCGACGGAACGCCGTACAACCTGCTCACCGCGTTCACCCCGATCGGCTGCTCGTCCGGGGACGCGGAAGGGCTGGTGTCCGCGCTGCGGTCCGCCGTGCCGCTGGCCGCCCGCGGCGGCACGGTGGTGCTGACCGGGTGGGGTCCGCCGGAGCGGTGTGCGACGGCGCCGGTGCTGCGGGTGGCGGACCGGCTCTCCGACGGGGCGCCGACGCCCCGCACGGACGGCTGGCGCGTGGCGCGCCGGGACGACCTGGAGGAAGTGGCGTTCCGGGCCGGTCTGAAACCGGACGGCTCCGGACGGGTGGCGTGCCCGTTCGGGTACGCGGACATGGACAGCGCGGTGCGGGGGCTGCTGTCGACGCGGCTCTTCGACGCGGCGGTACGGGTGACGGACCGGGCCCAGGTGGAGAAGGAGGTCGCGCAGGCCCTGCATCCGCACCGGCGCCGCGACGGCACGATCTGGATGCCGAACGTCTTCCGCTATCTCGTGTGCACCACGTGATCGTGGTCCTGCGGTACGGCACGTGAGCCCCGTGCGCGCACGGGGCAGGGCGGCCACTACTTGGCCAGACGGGTGATACCGGCCGCCCGGTAGGCCGCGGCCTCGTCCAGCGTCTCGTGCTCCAGCAGGGCCGCGGCCAGCGAATCCAGCCGGTCCCGGTTCTCGCGCAGGAGCCGACACGCCGCCTCGTAGCACTCGTCGACGATCCGCCGCATCTCGCCGTCCACCGCGTCGAGCGTCGCGGGGGCGGCCGACAGGCCGTACGCCTGCTGGGCGTCGCCCGGGATCGCGGTCAGCCTGCCCACCTTGTGGCTCATGCCCCAGCGGCCGACCATGCCGCGGGCCAGGTTGGTGACCTGCTCCAGGTCGCTCTCCGCACCCGTGGTGATCACGTCGAAGACCACCTGTTCGGCGGCCATCCCGCCGAGCGCGCCGATGATGCGGCCGCGCAGGTACTCCTCGGTGTAGGCGTACTTGTCGGCGTCCGGAGTCGAGAGGGTGACGCCCAGGGCCCGGCCGCGCGGGACGATGGTGACCTTGCGGACCGGATCGGCGCCCGGCTGGACCATCCCGAGCAGGGCGTGCCCGCTCTCGTGGTACGCGGTCCTGTGGCGCTCCTCGTCCGACATGATCAGCGAGCGTTCCGCTCCGAGCTGGACCTTCTCCAGGGCGTCCGAGAGATCGGACTGGCTCACCTCGGACTGCCGGCGCTTGACGGCGAGCAGCGCGGCCTCATTGGCCAGGTTGGCGAGATCGGCGCCGGTCATTCCGGGGGTCGTGCCGGCCACCTGGGCCAGGTTCACGTCCTCGGCGAGCGGGATCTGCCGGGTGTGGATCTCCAGGATCGCCTCCCGGCCGCTCCTGTCCGGCGGGCTGACCTGGACGGTCCGGTCGAAGCGGCCGGGCCTGGTGAGGGCGGGGTCGAGGACGTCGGCGCGGTTGGTGGCGGCGAGGACGACGACCCCTTCCGAACCGGAGAAACCGTCCATCTCGGTGAGGATCTGGTTGAGCGTCTGCTCGCGTTCGTCGTGACCGCCCATGCCGGAGCCGCCACCGCGGGCCCGGCCGATGGTGTCGATCTCGTCGATGAAGATGATGGCGGGTGCGACCTTGCGCGCCTCCGCGAAGAGTTCCCGTACCCGGCTCGCACCGACGCCGACGATCATCTCGATGAACTCGGAGGCCGAGGCCGAGAAGAACGGCACTCCGGCCTCGCCGGCGACGGCCCGCGCGAGCAGGGTCTTGCCGGTTCCGGGAGGTCCCGCGAGGAGGACTCCGCCGGGCATCCGGGCGCCCATCCTCCGATAGGCCTGCGGGTTCTTCAGGAAGTCCACGACATCGTTGAGTTCGCCCTCGACCTCGTCGATCCCGGCCACGTCCTGGAAGGTGGTGCGCTTGGCGCCCTCCAGTTCGACGGGCTTGGGCGGCGCCTTGCGCCCGAAGCCGCCCATCCCGCCACCCATGCCCCTGGCCATCCGCCGGGCGATGAACACCCAGAGCAGGACGAGCAGCAGCATGGGGGCCAGCGAGATCAGCAGATTGGCCAGGAAGCTGCGCTGCTGGACGACCGGCTCGGCGGTGACGGTGACATCGTCCTTGACCAGCTCGGCCCAGAGGTTGTCGTCCGCGAAGGCCGGCCGCTGAGTGACGAACTTGGTGTACGTCTTGTCGCTTCCCGGAACCTTCGCCTCCTTCTTGAGCTGCCCCTCGATGGCGTCGCCCTTGGAGTAGATCTTGGAGACATTGCCCGAGGTGACCTGCTTGCTGAACTCCGTGTACGCGATCGTCCGCTCCTCCTCCCCGTTGAAGAAGGACAGCACCAGATTGGCGATCAAGTAGACGGCGAGCGCGGTCAGCAGCATCCCGCCCCAGCCTCCGGGCATCTTCCGGCCCGTCGGCGGGGGTGGTGGGGCGCCCTCGGAGCGCCACGGCTGGTCGGTTCGATCGCGGGGAGGTACGGGGTTGGTCACGCGAGCTCCTCTTCCGACAGCCATCAATCGTGACATTAGATGAGAAAACGACACCAAGCCCCCTGTGGACCTCTCCAGTGGGCCCAGAGGGGGAAACAAGGTCGTCCGGGTGAATTCCTTGGCAATATCCAGAATCCTGTTTACTGTTTGATTCGTGAACGCCTTCGATGACCGCTTCCTCACTCGAAACGGCCTCGCCGCCCGGCAGCTCGCCGTCCTGCTGCTCAACCATGAGCCGGACACCCGCCTGCCCCGCGTGCGCGACTTCGCCGAGGAACTGGGCTGCGGAAACGGGACCGTTCAGGCGGCCTTGCAGCTGCTGGAGGATTCCGGCGCGATCGAGACGACGGCCCGCGGCCATCTCGGCACCTTCCTCGTCCGGTCCGACCGCTCCGTCCTCTGGCGGCTGTCCGGGCTCGGCACACTGCTCGCCGCGATGCCGCTCCCGTACTCGCGCAGGTACGAAGGGCTGGCGACCGGGCTGCGCAGCGCCTTCGAGGAGGCGGGCGCCCCGTTCGCGATCACGTTCATGCGTGGCGCCGGAGCCCGTACGGCCGCACTGCTGGAGGGCAAGGTCGACCTCGTCATCCTGTCCCGCTTCGCGGCCGACCAGCTGATCGCCGAGCACCCGGTGGAACTCGTCGCCGATCTCGGCCCCGCCACCTACGTCGGCGCGCACGGGATGCTGGTGCGACACGGCGTCGACCTGGACTCCCCCGGGCTGCGGGTGGCCGTCGACCACGCGTCCGAGGATCTGCGGATGCTCGTGGAGCGGGTCTTCGCCGGCCGGGACGACATCGAGTGGCTGGAGGCCTCGTACATGCAGCTGCGCGATCTCTTCGCCCGCGACGAGGTCGACGCCACCGTCTGGAACCTGGACGAGGCGCAGGACCGGATCGGGCCGGGCGTCGACGTGCTCCCGCTCGGCGACGAGGTCACCCGCGAGCTGTCGCTGCGCAACTCCAGTGCGGCCGTCATCGGACGGACCGAGGGGACGAAGGCGCTCGCCGCGGTCCGGGACGCGCTCGACCTGTCCCTGGTGACCCGACTGCAGAGCGAAGTACTGCGGGGCGAGCGCATGCCCTCGTACTGACCGGCGAGTGACGGACATCTCGCTCGTCCGGAACACTCACCGGCCTGAAAATACAGAATCCTGGTTACTGTTGATTTTAGGAGGATCACCATGGACGACCAGCTCGCACTGCGGATCCAGCTCTTCCGCGAAGGCGGTCAGGTCCGGCCCGAAGTGGCCGACTTCGTCACCGCCGAGCTGACCGCCCTCGAAGCCGACGGCCGCACGGTCACCGAAGCGACCGCGGGCATGCTGACCAGCCATCTGATGATGGCGCTCACCCGGCTCCTGGACGGGGAACCGATCGAGCAGTTCCTCACCGACGACCAGGTCGCCGCCGAGCTGGCCGGACACCCCGCCGCGGTCGAACGCGCCCGCGCCGTGTCCGCGCGGGCGGAGCGGGAGCTCGGCGCCGCGCTCCCCGACTCGGAGGTCAACTTCCTCGGCATGCACCTCGCCGTCCTGGCCCAGCAGTCACCGGCCGCCCCCACTTCCTGACCGGCCCCGGCCCGCGGAACGGACACGTCCCGGCACGCGGAAACAGACGCACAGAGAGAAGAGACAGAAATGACGAAGATCCTCACCGGTGGAGTCGGCAAGGTCGAGGTCGCCCAGGCCATCGCCGAGCTCGGCATCGACTCCCTCGACGTCGTCACCTCCAGCGACATGGATGCCGCGATGAAGCTCCGCGTCGGACAGGCCGACTACTACCTCGGCACCTGCCACACGGGCGCCGGTGCCTCCCTCGGGGTCCTCGTCGGCCTCATGGGCAGCGCCGCCTGCCACACCTTCGGCCGCAGCGTGCCCACCGAGGAGGAGATCACCGCCCTGATCGCCGACGGCAAGAAGGTCTTCGGCTTCTCCATGGACCAGATCGACGCCATCGCCCCCCTCATGGCGCGCGCCATCGCCGCCCGCGGCTGATCCGGCCGCCCCTCCCCCGTCCCGGGCACGAAGGAGTGACTCGTGAGCACCACACTCGCCGCCGGCACCAGCCTTGATTTCACGCTGGCGCAGCAACTGACCGTGATAGCCCTGTGCGCGCTGACCGCGTACATCTCGCACATGGCTCTGGCCGTCTTCAACGACGGCGTACGTCCGTTCCTGCTGGACTTCATCCAGGGGCGCACCACCCGCAGCGCGACGACGGCGGTCTCCTTCGGCCTCTCCGCCGGGTTCATCTTCGGGCTCGGCGCCCCGATGGCTCTCTCCACCGGCGTGCTCAACCCGTGGCTCGTCTTCCTGCCCACCGACATCCTCGGCATGCTGGCACCGAAGAAGTGGCTCGCGCCGATCCTCGGCGGCGCCTGGGGGGCCGTCGTCGTCTTCGGACTGAACGGCGCCAACAACGTCGCGCACGACCTGCCCGTCGACTTCATCACCGCCATGCAGCAGATGTCGACGCCGATCCTCTTCCTCTTCACGCTGTTCCCGGTGCTCGCCATCACCAAGCAGTTCGGCCGCAAGTGGGGCGCCGTCGCCGGAGTCCTGGAACTCGCTCTGGTGGTCATGACCATGAAGGTCTGGCCGAAGATGTTCGCCGGGGCGCTGGCCATGGCCGTCGGTGTGCTGATGCTGATCGCCCTGGCCGTCGCCCAGGACATGAAGCAGCGCAAGGCCGACCGGGCCGCGGGTGTCACCGAGGCCGTCCTGGAGGACGACCCGATGGCCTCGCTCTTCAGCGCCAGCGCGGCCCGCCTGCGCCAGTACCTCCCGCTGTTCATGGTGCTCGGCGCCGGAGTCTGCGTGCTGGCCCAGATGCACATATTCGGCGGCGGCGAGGCGACCAGCTTCCTGATCGCCAAGGGGCAGTACTCCGAGGCCGCCCAGGTCGACTTCTACCGGGTCTTCGGCTTCATCCCGCTGATCGCGACGACCGCGCTCGCGTCCGGCGCGTACGGCATCGCGGGATTCACCCTGGTGTACCCCATCGGCTATCTGATGCCGAACCCGTTCCTGGCAGCGGTCGTCGGTGCCGTCGTCTTCGCCGCCGAGGTCCTGGCCCTCTCGTACATCGGCAAGCTTCTCGGCAAGCTGCCCAGCGTCCGTGACTCCTCGGAGCACCTGCGCAGCGCGATCGGCGACACCCTGCAGCTCGCGATCCTCTTCGGCTCGCTGATGGCCGCCAACGCCATGGGCGGCGGGCTCGGCATCCTCGTCGTCGGCGGGCTCTACCTGCTGAACGAGGCGATGGGCCGGCCGGTCGTGAAGATGGCCGCCGCTCCCGCCGCGGTGATCGTCGGCGGCATCCTCCTCAACGTCCTGTACTGGCTCGACCTGTTCACCCCGATCAAGGGCTGAGGCCGACCACGTACACGAAGAAGGAACCCCCCACGATGAATCACCCCGCCCCGCCCACCCTGCGCACCGTCACCGGCGATCTCCCGGCCGGTTCCGTGACCGGTCCCGCCCTCGCCCATGAGCACCTGGTCCTCGACCTGGACCACAAGGGCGACGGCGCGGCCGTCCTCGACCCGCACCGTCACACCGCGGCGGTCACCACCGAGCTCACCGCGCTCCGCAAGGAGTTCGGCCTCGGTCTCGTCGTCGAGCTGACCTGCCGCGGCATGGGCCGCGACGTCCGCGCCCTGGCCCGCATCGCCCGGGAAGCGCGGATCGCCGTCGTCGCCGCGACCGGCTGGTACTACGAACCGTTCCACACCCCCGAGATCGACGGCAGCAGCGTCGAGGAGCTCACCGACACGCTGGTCCAGGAGATCGAAGGCGGCATCGGCGCCACCGGCGTCCGCCCCGGTGTCCTCGGCGAGATCGGCAGCCACGGCGACACCCCGACGGCGCCCGAGGCCAAGGTGCTGCGCGCCAGCGCGCGGGCCGCCCTCGCCACCGGCCTCTCCGTCGCCACCCACGCCCAGCTCGGCCGCGGCGGAATCGCCCAGCTGGAGCTGCTGACCGGCGAGGGCCTGCCGGCCCACCGCGTCAGCATCGGCCATCAGGATCTGCTGGACGATCCCGCCGTCCACGAGGAACTGGCGGCGAGCGGGGCGTACGTCGCGTTCGACACCGTCGGCAAGGACGGCTACCAGAGCGACGGCACCCGACTGCGGCTGCTGCTCGCCCTCATCGAGGCCGGGCACGCCGACCGGGTGCTGCTGAGCTGTGACATCTCCCGCCACGGCTACCTCCTGGACGAGGGCGGCCAAGGGTACGGCCATCTCTTCCGGAGCTTCCTGCCCGAGGTCCGTGCCGCCGGGGTCGACGACGAGCTGATCGACCTGATGACCCGTCGCAATCCGCTGCGCTTCCTGACCGGCGGACACGTGGAGGAGATCCGAGCATGAGTCCCGTACTTCCGCAGACCTTCCCGCTGGCGACGGTGGAGCTGGACGACGCGATCGCCAGACAGTTCCGGCTCCTGGAGGCCACCGCCACGCACTTCGAGGGACCCCAGCTCTTCGACGCGGACGCCGGAGTCGTCCCGGGGCTCGGCCGCCCCCGCACGACCGCCCGGGTCGAGGCCGTACTCGCGGACTTCTTCGGCGCCGAGGACGCCGCCTTCGTCCAGGGCGCGGGCACCGGCGCGATCCGCGCCGCCCTCAATGCCGCCGTGCGCGCGGGCGACCCGCTGCTCATCCACCGGGCCCCCGTCTACCGCACCACCGAGGTCACACTGCGCGGCATCGGCGTGAGCACCGTCGAGGTCGACTTCAACGACGCGCGGGCGCTGCGCGAGGCCCTGGGGTCCGGCCGGTTCCGGTGGGCCTACGTCCAGCACACCCGCCAGCGGCTCGCCGACTCGTACGACCCGGCAAAGGTCCTCGCCGCCTGCCGGGCGGCCGGGGTCCGCTCCCTGGTCGACGACAACTACGCCGTCATGCGCACCCCCGCCGCGGGAGTGGAGCTCGGCGCCGACGCCTCCTGCTTCTCCCTCTTCAAGCTGCACGGCCCCGAAGGCGTCGGCATCGTGGTCGGCGCAGGCGACCTGGTCGGGCACATCCGCCGCGACAACTACTCCGGCGGTGGTCAGGTCCAGGGCTGGCAGGCGCTCGACGCACTACGCGCCCTCACGCACGTACCGGTCATGTGGTCCGTGCAGTCCCGGGTGGGGGCCGAGGTCGCCGAGCGGCTGGCCGCGGGGGAGGTGGACGGCGTCGCCGAGGTACGGATCGCCAATGCCCAGGACCGCTGCCTGCTGATCCGCCTCGACCGGCCGGTCGCGCGGGAACTGCCCGCCGTGGCCGCCCGCTTCGGGGCCGCGCCCTACCCCGTCGGCTCCAATTCCCGCTACGAGATCGCGCCGCTCTTCTACCGGATGTCCAGCTCCGCCCTGGACGACTCCCCCGAGCTGGCCGACTGGACCGTGCGCGTCAATCCGATGCGGGCGGGCGCGGATCTCGTCATCGACATCCTGCGCCGCTCGCTCGACGCCCTGAACGACCCGAAGGACGACTGACCGTGTTTCTCGACACCGTGCTCACCCGCAACCCCGAGCTCGTCGACGCCGCGGCCACCCTTCACCGGCGCGGCGAGATCCCGCCCGACACCTATGTGATGGACCTCGACGCCATCGAGGCCAACGCCGCGCTGCTGGCGGCGGAGGCCGAACGGCTGGGCGTCGGCCTCTGGTTCGTGGTCAAGCAGCTGGGCCGCAACCCCGAGCTGATCAGGGGCGTCGCCCGGCACATCCCCGCGTTCGCCGCGATCGATCCGCCCGAGGCCCGCACCCTGCACGCCGCGGGCGCACGGCCCGGCAATCTCGGCCACCTCGTCCAGATCCCCCGCCGCGCACTGCCCGAGCTGCTGGCCTGGCGCCCCGAGGCCGTCACCGTCTTCGACCTCGCCAACGCACAGGCCGTGTCCGAGGCCGCCCAACGGCTGGGCTTCGTCCAGGACGTTCTGGTACGTCTCGAAGGCGCCCAGGGTTCGGTCTACCCCGGTCAGGAGGGCGGCGTCCCGCTCGGCCGGCTGGACGCCTTCGCCGCGGCCGCCGAACGGCTGCCCGGCATCCGGATCGCGGGCGTCACCGCCTTCCCCTGCGTCCTGTGCGACCCGGCGAGCGGCGTTCCCCGCCCCACCCCCAACTTCGCGCTCGCCCTCAAGGCCCGCGAGGTCCTGGCCTCCCGCGGGCACGAGCACCTTGAGTTGAGCGCGCCCAGCGCCACCTCGATGGCCTCCCTCCCCCTGCTCGCCGAACTCGGCGCCACCCACGGCGAACCCGGCCACGCCCTCACCGGCACCACCCCGCTGCACGCCATCGACCCGCACCAGCCCGAGAAGCCCGCGTACGTCTACGTCAGCGAGATCGCCCACACCCTCGACGACGGCCGCCCGGCGATCCGCGGCGGCGGCTTCTACGCCCGGTCCCACATCCGCAGCGCCCTGCTGCCGCGCACCGGCGCGCGCCTCGGGGTACAGGACGCGCCCGCCGAGAACATCGACTACTACCGGCTGCTCGACGCGCCCGCCGACGGCCAGGACGTCCGGCTCGGGGACACCGCGCTGCTCGCCTTCCGCACCCAGATCTTCGTCACCCGCTCGACCGTCGCCGTCGTCTCCGGACTCTCCTCCGGCGCCCCCCGGCTGAACGGACTGTACGACGCCCAGGGCCGGGCCCTGTGAGGCCCGGCCCGGAGGAGGAGGCCTCCATGGCCAAGACCGTCATCGTCGTCATCGACGGGTTCGGCATCGGCGCCATGCCCGACGCGGGCACCCTGCGCCCCGGCGATCTCACCGCCGACACCTGCGGACACGTCCTCGACCACTGCCGCGCGGCCCTCGGCCGCCCGCTGCGTCTGCCGGTGCTCGGCGCGCTGGGTCTCGGCCTGGTCCACCCGCACCCGGATCTCGCCCGTCGCACGCTTCTGCCCGTCGCCGCGGGCCGCGCCGCGCTCGGCTATCCCGGCGCCGACACCTTCGCGGGCCACCAGACCATGATGGGCGCCGACTTCAGCCGGGTCACCGTCGCCCGGCTCGCCGACCACCTCGACGAGGTGACCAGGGCCCTGGAGGCGGCCGGGCACCATGTCGTCCCCTTGGACGGCAAGCCGCTCCTCGTGGTCGACGGGGCGGTCCTCGTCCACGACAACCTGGAGGCCGACCCCGGGATCAACTGGAACGCCTCGGGACGCCTCGACGATCTGCCCTTCGAAGGCCCCGGCGGCATCCTCGCCATCGCCCGTACCGTCCGCGCGGTCGCGCCCGTCGCCCGGGTCATCGCGGTCGGCGGCCACGCGGACGGCCCGCTCGGGCGGTTCGTACGCCCCGGCGACGCGGGAACCGTCGGCCTCGACACCCCCGCCACCGGCTTCTACCGCAACGGCGGCCTGGAGGTCCAGCACCTGGGCGCCGAGCTCGACCACACCCGCCAGCTCCCCGATCTGGCCGCCCGCGCGGGTGTCCCGGTCACCCTGGTGGGGAAGGCCGCCGACATCCTGGCGTGCGAGGCGGCGCGGCGGCACCCGGCCGTCGGGACCACCGACGTGCTCGCGCACACCCTCGAAGCAGTACGCGCCCCGGGCGCCGCGCTCGTCGTCGCCAACGTCCAGGAGACCGACCTGGCCGGGCACCAGCAGGACACCGAACGCTACGGACGCCTGCTGGAGCAGGTGGACGCCGGACTCGCCGGACTCGTGGCACTGCTCGACGGCCCCGGCGACCGGCTGATCGTCACCGCCGACCACGGGAACGACCCCACGATCGGGCACGCCTACCACACCCGTGAGTACGTGCCGGTGCTGATCCACCGGCCCGGCACGGACGGCGTGGAGCTGCTGCCGGACGCGGAGAGCCTCGCGGATGTGGGCGCGACCGCGGCCGTCTCGCTGTCCCTGGACCCGGGCGGACTGGCCAACGGCACGGCGCTGCGGCCGGGACGGCACGCCGCGTAGGAACGGATGGGAACGTGAGGGGCGCCCACCGGTGGTGGGCGCCCCTCACGCATGCCGTCGGGCGATCAGCCCATGAACTTCTTGAACTCGTCCGGCAGCTCGAAGTTCTTGTCCTCCTGCGTCGGCAGACCGAACGCGCCGCCCTGCGCCGCCGCCTCGCGACGGGCCGCCGCGGCCTGCTCCTCGGCCTTGCGCTTCATCGGGTTGCCGCTCTTGCGCTTGCCCTTGGCCTGCTTGACCTGCTTCTTCTGCCGGCCGGGGCCACCACCCATGCCCGGCATCCCGGGCATTCCCGGCATGCCGCCGCCCTGTGCCATCTTCGACATCATCTTGCGGGCTTCGAAGAACCGCTCCACCAGGTTCTTCACGGCGCTGACCTCGACACCGGAGCCCTTGGCGATACGGGCCCGACGCGAGCCGTTGATGATCGTCGGCTCGGCGCGCTCCTTCGGGGTCATCGACTTGATGATCGCGGCGGTACGGTCCACGTCGCGCTCGTCGATGTTGTTGATCTGGTCCTTGATCTGCCCCATGCCGGGCAGCATCCCGAGCAGCTTGGAGATGGAGCCCATCTTCCTGACCTGCTCCATCTGGGCCAGGAAGTCGTCGAGCGTGAAGTCCTTGCCCTTGCTGGACGCCAGCTTGGAGGCCATTTTGGCGGCCTCTTCCTGGCTGAAGGTCTTCTCCGCCTGCTCGATCAGGGTGAGCAGGTCACCCATGTCGAGGATGCGGGACGCCATGCGGTCGGGGTGGAAGGCGTCGAAGTCCTCGAGCTTCTCACCGTTCGACGCGAACATGATCTGCTTGCCCGTGACGTGGGCGATCGACAGGGCCGCACCGCCGCGGGCGTCACCGTCGAGCTTGGAGAGCACCACGCCGTCGAAACCGACGCCGTCGCGGAAGGCCTCGGCGGTGTTGACCGCGTCCTGGCCGATCATCGCGTCGACGACGAAGAGGATCTCGTCGGGGCCGACGGCGTCGCGGATGTCCGCGGCCTGCTGCATCAGCTCCTGGTCGATGCCGAGACGGCCGGCGGTGTCGACGATGACGACGTCGTACTGCTTGGACCTGGCGTGCTCGATCGAGTCCTTGGCCACCTGGACCGGATCGCCGACGCCGTTGCCCGGCTCGGGCGCGTACACCGCGACACCGGCGCGGTCGGCGACGACGCTGAGCTGGTTGACGGCGTTGGGGCGCTGGAGGTCGCAGGCGACGAGCAGCGGGGAGTGGCCCTGGCCCTTGAGCCAGAGGCCGAGCTTTCCGGCGAGGGTGGTCTTACCGGCACCCTGGAGACCGGCGAGCATGATCACGGTGGGCGGGTTCTTGGCGAACCGCAGCCGCCGGGTCTCGCCACCGAGGATGCCCACGAGCTCCTCGTTGACGATCTTGACGACCTGCTGGGCGGGGTTCAGCGCCTGGGAGACCTCGACGCCGCGCGCCCGCTCCTTGACGTTGGCGATGAAGGCCCGGACGACGGGCAGCGCGACATCGGCTTCGAGCAGGGCGATACGGATCTCGCGGGCCGTGGCGTCGATGTCCGCCTCGGACAAGCGGCCCTTGCCCCGGAGGTTCTTGAAAGTCGCGCTAAGGCGGTCGGAGAGAGTATCGAACACGGCGCTCGTCGGTCCTCAGGGTCGGGGGCGGGGCAGGTCAGTCGTCCCCAAGGGTATCCGGACCCCGGGAAACGCGAAGCCCTCGCCCGGTTCTCATGCCGTACGGGGGCTCGCGGGCCGGGCGACGGCGCTCAGCCCAGCGCCTTCTCGACCTCCCGGGCCACCTCGGCCGCCCGCACCTCGGGCAGCGGCTCCCCGTCGGTGTCCGTGACGTAGAAGGCGTCCACCGCGTTCGCGCCCAGCGTCGACACGTGCGCGCTGCGCACCCGGACCCCGCTGTGTTCCAGCGCCCGGCCGATCCGGTGCAGCAGTCCCGGGGCGTCCTGGGCCCGTACCTCGATCACCGTCGCCAGCCGTGAGCCGGCCGCGGCGACCGTCACCCTCGGCGGCGGGGCCTTCACCCCGCGGCGCCTGGGGTAGGCGGCCTCGCGCTCGGCGAGCCGGGCACGGATGTCCAGGGAGCCGTCCAGGGCGCGTACGAGGTCGGCGCGGAGGCGGCCCGCCTGCGGCAGGGAGCCGTACTCGGCCGCGACCCGCCAGCTGAGCAGCAGCAGGTCGGCGGATTCGTCGGTACCGAGTTCGGTGGGGAGTTCCACGGCGCGCAGGTCGGCGGCGCGCACGGTGAGACGGTGCAGGGCGAGGACGCCCGCCGCGGCCGGCAGCACGCCGGGGCGGTCGGGCAGGGCGATGAGGAGTTCGACGCCGACCGGTTCCGGTTCGCCGTCCTCGTCCGGGGTCCCGGCCTGGGCGTGCAGGGCGAGGACGGGTTCGCCGGTGCGCAGGGCCTCGACGGCGAGGCGTTCCTGTTCGGCGCTGGGTGCGGCGGGGGCCGGTTCTTCGGGGGCCTGGCCGGCGAGCACGGCGGCGACGCGCTCGACGAGGTCGGCGACGAGGGCGGCACGCCAGGAGGACCAGGCCGCGGGCCCGGTGGCGAGGGCGTCGGCCTCGGTGAGGGCGTGCAGGAGTTCCAGGGCCGAGGCGGTGGAGACGGCGTTCGCGACGGAGCGGACGGTCGCCGGGTCGTCGAGGTCACGGCGGGTGGCGGTCTCGACGAGCAGCAGATGATGGCGCACGAGGGTGGCGATGACTCCGACGTCGTGCTGGTCGAAGCCGATCCGGGCAGCCATGTCCCGGGCGATGACCTCCCCGGCGGCGGAGTGGTCACCGGGCCAGCCCTTGCCGATGTCGTGCAGGAGCGCGGCGACGAGGAGCAGGTCGGGGCGGCCGACGCGGCGGGTGAGCGAGGAGGCGCGGACCGCCGCTTCGACGAGGTGACGGTCGACGGTCCAGGTGTGGACGGGGTTGCGCTGGGGGCGGCAGTGGACGCGTTCCCAGTCGGGGAGCAGCCGGGTGATCAGACCCTCCGCTTCGAGCGCCTCCCAGACGGGAACGGTGGCCTCGCCCGCGCCGAGGAGGGTGACGAGTTCCTCACGGGCCTCGGCGGGCCAGGGCACCGGCAGCGGGCGGGCGGTGGTGGCGAGGTGGCGTACGAGGTGCCGGGAGAGCGGGAGTTCGGACTGTGCGGCGGCCGCGGCGGCCCGCAGCACGAGCACGGGGTCGCGTTCGGGGCGGGCGGTGCGGGCGAGCACGACTTCGCCGTCCGCCTCGACGACGCCGTCGGCGAGCGGGGTGCGTTCGGCCGCGGTGGTCCTGCCGCCGCCCAGAATCGCGCGCAGCCGGGGGCGCGCCGAGCGGGCCCGCAGCACGCGGTTGACCTCGCGCCAGGTGACGTCGGTGGCGTACGAGACGGTGCGGGCGGCCTCGTACACCTGGCGGAGCAGGGCGTCCGCGTCGAGGAGGCCGAGCTCGGCGGCGGCCTGGTCCTGGTCCTGGAGTCCGAGACGGTCGGTGGCGCGGCCGGTGGTGAGGTGGAGGGCGTCACGGGCGTCGAGGAGGACGCGGCGGGCTTCGGCGAGGCCCTCGCGGGGGGCGTCGGCGACCCAGGAGGCGGCGACGGCGCGCAGTGCGGTCACATCACGCAGTCCGCCGCGGGCCTCCTTGAGGTCGGGTTCGAGGAGGAACTGGAGCTCGCCCTGGCGTTCTGCGCGTTCGCGACAGAGCTCGTCGAGTGCGGGAAGGCGTTTGACGGCCTGGTTGCGCCAGTCGGCGAGGATCGCGGTGCGCAGCGTGGCGACGAGGCCGAGGTCTCCGGCGACGGGCCGGGCGTCGAGCAGTCCGAGCTGGACCTTGAGGTCCTCGCCGGCCGTTCTGCGGGCCTCGGCGGGGGTGCGCACGGAGTGGTCGAGGGCGAGGCCGAGGTCCCAGACGGGGTACCAGACGCGGTCGGCCAGGGCGGCGACGGCGGCCGTGTCGGCGTGGCCGTCATGCAGCAGCAGGAGGTCGAGGTCGCTGCGCGGGGAGAGTTCACCGCGGCCGTAGCCGCCGACGGCGACGAGGGCGGCGCCGCGGACGCCGGTCTGTTCGGCGGCGGCGGTGAACAGCACGGTGAGCCAGTCGTCGGTGAGCGAGGCGAGGGCCGCACGCCGCGGCGGCCCGGACCGCGCCCTCCCCTGGAGGAGGCGCAGCCGGGCCGCCGCGTAGCCGGGTTCCGAGTCCTCGGATTCGGTGGTCGATTCGGTGCTCGTCACCCGGCTGCCTTTCGTTTCGGGGCCGTCGGTCTTCGGGCGGTGGTCGTCGGGGCCGTCGGTCAGAGGGCGTCCGGGCCGCGTTCGCCCGTCCGTACGCGGATCGCGGTGTCGACCGGCACGCTCCAGACCTTGCCGTCACCGATCTTGCCGGTCCGCGCGGCCTTCACGACGACGTCGATGAGCTCTTCGGAGTCCTCGTCCTCGACCAGGACCTCGATGCGGATCTTGGGGACGAGGTCGACGGTGTACTCGGCGCCCCGGTAGACCTCGGTGTGGCCGCGCTGACGCCCGTAGCCGCTGGCCTCCGTCACCGTGAGGCCCTGGATGCCGAAGGCCTGGAGGGCCTCCTTGATCTCGTCGAGCCGGTGCGGCTTCACGACTGCGGTGATGAGCTTCATGCGTCCACCTTCTTGGTCTGCGTTGCTGCCGTCGTACCCGGTGCCGTCGCGGAGGCCGTGGTGCGCGGGGCCGCGCCGCCGCCCGCTCCGCTGAAGTCGTACGCCGTCTCGGCGTGTTCGACCTGGTCGATGCCGGAGATCTCGTCGTCCTCGTCGACCCGCATCCCGATCGTCCTGTCCAGGAGGAAGGCGAGGACCGCGGAGACGACCAGGGAGTACGCGAGGACGGCGAAGACCCCGACGGCCTGCTTCCCGAGCTGGTCGAGGCCACCGCCGTAGAAGAGGCCCTTGGCGTCGGACTGCACACCACCGGTGGCGAAGAAGCCGATGAGGAGGGAGCCCGCGACACCGCCGACGAGGTGGACACCGACGACGTCCAGGGAGTCGTCGTAGCCGAACCTGTACTTCAGGCCGACGGCCATGGCGCACAGGACCCCGGCGATGGCACCGACCGCGATGGCACCGAGCGGACTGACGGCGCCGCCGGACGGGGTGATGGCGACGAGGCCGGCGACGGCGCCGGAGGCCGCGCCGAGGGTGGTGAAGGAGCCGTGGCGGAGCTTCTCGTAACCGAGCCAGGCGAGCATCGCGGCGGCGGTGGCGACCTGGGTGTTGACGAACATGACCGCGGCGACGCCGTCGTCGTTGCCGAGCCACGAGCCAGCGTTGAAACCGAACCAGCCGAACCAGAGCAGTCCGGCACCGAGCATGACGAGCGGCAGGCTGTGCGGGCGCATCGGGTCCTTCTTGAAGCCGACGCGCTTGCCGATGACGAGGATCACGCCGAGCGCGGCGGCACCCGCGTTGATGTGGACCGCCGTGCCCCCGGCGAAGTCGATGACGCCGAGCTCGAACAGCCAGCCGCCCGCGCCCCAGACCCAGTGGGCGACGGGGAAGTAGACGACGGTCGCCCAGAGCGTGATGAACAGGGCCCAGGAGGTGAACTTCACCCGGTCGGCGAGGGCACCGCTGATCAGCGCGGGAGTGATGACGGCGAACATCAGCTGGAAGACGGCGAAGACGTAGACGGGGATCGTGTATCCGTCCCAGAGCTGGGTGATGCCGATCCCGCTGAGGCCGACGTAGTCCGAGCTCCAGCCGAAAACGGAACCGATGTCGGTGCCGAAGGCGAGACTGAACCCGTAGAGCACCCACAGGATCGTGACGATCCCGAGGCTGATGAAGCTCATCATCAGCATGTTGAGGGTGCTCTTGACGCGGACCATGCCTCCGTAGAAGAAGGCCAGGGCCGGGGTCATGAGCATCACCAGGGCGGAGCAGATGAGCATGAACCCGGTGTTGGCGGCAGACAGCGTCGGGGTGTCTGCGGCAAGCGTCGTGATGCCTGGGGGCATCGGCGTCTCCTCGTCGTCGGTGCGGCCGCGTGCGGGCGGGATGAGCTGCACCACGTGCGGGACCACTGGGAAAAGGTGCGGGCCGGTTATGCGCCATGAGACTCGCCCAGCGCGGTTTCCGCCGATGCCGCCCGGTGTTTCGCGGTAGTGACGAAGAGGTCGGGTGTGTTACGTCCCCATGAACCGGTGGTGGCGTATCCGGTGCGGGGCCTGCTTCGCGACCGGGTCCGCATACGGTGCGGTTACGACTCTCCCGTACGGGAACGGCAACGCGAACCGGCCACGCCGACCACCCGCTGACCTGGCAATGGGGGGAGCCGAAGTCGGTCTGTGCGGGGTGGTCGTCGTGGCCGGGGTCAGGGGGTGTCGCTCAGACCGCCTCCACGGTCTCGGGCAGTTGCTCGGTGAGCATCTCGGTGAGCCGGGCGACATCGGGAATGTCCCCGAAGTCCCTGGCGGCGGTGTCGACCGTCTTGCGGAGCCGGGTGTTGACGCGCTCGGAGCGGATCTTCCTGGCCACGCGCAGGGCCTGCTCGGCCGGCACCGTGGACTGCTCGGGCTCGCCCTTGAGGAGATGGACGGTGGCGAGGCCGATCAGGTTGAGTGCGTACGACCGCTGGTGCTCGTCGTCCTCGCCGAAGAGCTCGACGGCCTTCTGCATGCGGGATTCGGCGAGCGTGGCGTAGGTGGGGCTGCGGCCCGCGACATAGGCGAGGTCGCGGAACGAGTGGGAGTTCTCGCCGTTGAGCTCGGCCTCGGAGAAGAAACGGATCCAGTCGGGCTCGGGCTCGCCGTCGACGCCGACGTCGAGAAAGGTGTCCTCGGCCATCCGCACGGCTCGTTTGCACTTGCTGGGCTGGCCCATGTTGGCGTACGCGCGGGCCTCCATCGCATACAGCATGGCCTGGGTACGCGGGGTGGCGCAGTCCCGGCTGCCGTACTGCGCCAGGTGGATCAGTTCGAGCGCGTCGTCGGGCCGGCCGAGATGGATCATCTGGCGGCTCATGCTGGACAGAACATACGAACCGAGCGGTTTGTCGCCGGCCTCTTTCGAGGCATGGAGCGCGAGAACGAAATACTTCTGGGCGGTGGGCTGGAGGCCGACGTCGTAGCTCATCCAGCCGGCCAGCTCCGCCAGTTCGGCGGCGCAGCGGAAGAGCCGCTTGGCGGTGGCGGTCGGCTGCGGCTCCTGCAGCAGGTCGGTGACCTCGTGGAGCTGCCCGACGACGGCCTTGCGGCGCAGTCCGCCGCCGCACTGCGCGTCCCACTGGCGGAACATCGCGGTGGTGGACTCCAGGAGGTCGAGCTCGGGACCGGAGAGCCTGGAGGGGCGGCGGTCCGCGGCGGACGGCTCCGGCTCCGCCGGTACGGCGGCGGCGACGGGCACCAGCCAGCGCTGCATGGGCTCGATCAGGGCGGGCCCCGCGGCCAGGGCGAGCGAGGAGCCGAGGAACCCGCGGCGGGCGAGCATCAGATCGCTGCGGGAGAACTCACTGAGCAGGGCGACGGTCTGCGGACCCGCCCACGGCAGGTCGACACCGGACACGGATGGTGACTGGTGCGTCGAGCGCAGTCCGAGGTCCTCGATCGCGACGACGGAGCCGAAGCGCTCCGAGAAGAGCTCCGAGAGGATGCGCGGGATCGGCTCGCGCGGCTGTTCACCGTCGAGCCAGCGCCGCACCCGGGAGGTGTCGGTGCTGATGTGGTGGGCGCCCATCTGGCGCGCCCGGCGGTTCACCTGCCGCGCGAGCTCGCCCTTCGACCAGCCGCTGCGCACGAACCATGAGCTCAATTGCTCATTGGGGCGCTTACCGGCATTCGAATCGCCTGCGCCGCTGCCACTCACTGGAAGGCCCCCATTCCCGCCGAAATACTGTCGCGCGAACCACTGTCAGAATGCCCTGGCCCATTGCCGCCCATACGGAGGTTGCGCGCAATGGAACAGGAAATCGGGTTGCCTCCGGCATACCCATGGGCGCACATACTTCCATGGTTCGTGTACCGACGGTAATCCTACGATCACCAGCCCGACGAGGGCGTCGACAGAAACGCCACCATTCGCCACCCCTTCGGATGAACGCCACCACCACCCGGCGCGATTCACTTGACACACGACGATCGTCAGTCGGTGCAGTGATGCACCTCGGAGCGCGCACCCGGCGTCGCGCGCCCCCGAGTGCGCCGGGCGCACCACGGATCGACAGAGAATCCGGAGCGTAACGCCCCGGCTCCACTTCGTAACCACCGGCAAGTCGGACCAGTTGGAGGGGGCATGGGCTTCACGATCGGCGGCATCCGCGAGATGCGCACCGGCTCACGGCGCCGCGGCCGTGCGGCCGAGTGCATGGCATTGGCCGAGTACACGGGACTGTGGGGCTGGGCCGTCGTGCCGGGGACGCGGGCCGCCTCCGGCCGCTGCTCGTGCGGGGAGCGGACCTGCCCCTCCCCCGGCGCCCATCCGCTGGACTTCGCGACCGAGGTCCCTGCGGGCGCGACGCTCGACGCGGCGACGGCCGCCTGGGCCCGGGTTCCGGGCGCCTCGATGCTGCTGCCGGTGGGCCGCACCTTCGACATCCTCGACGTCGCCGAAGCGGCCGGCCGCCGGGCCCTGGTCCGGATGGAGCGGATGGGGCTGCCGCTCGGCCCGGTCGCGGTGACACCGTCCGGACGGGCACGGTTCTTCGTGGCCCCGGGGGCCGCCGCCGAGCTCCCGCAGCTGCTGTACCGGATGGGCTGGGACGACGCGGGGCTCGATCTGCGGGCGCTGGGGCCCGGCTGTCACATCACCGCCCCGCCGTCCGACGAGGGCGGCCTCGGCCCGGTCCGGTGGCTGCGCCCGCCGGTGCTGGACACGGCGGCCTCGCCGCCGCAGGCACGGCTGCTGCTGGGCACGCTGGCGTACAGCTGCCATCGCGCACCTCTCTGCGGCTGAACCACCCCCTCCGCGAAGGAGGCTCTCGCCACGCCGTCGCACCACGGACGGCCGCCCCCGAAGCGACCGACATCCCCTCCCGGGAACGGCCACCCCTGAAACGGAAGAGCCCGGCCGCAGCTGCCTCATGCGGTCGGGCCCCTCGTGTGCGCGGCGTCAGTCCCCGATCAGGGCGTCCACGAACGCCCCCGGCTCGAACGGAGCCAGATCGTCCGGCCCCTCGCCGAGACCGACCAGCTTCACCGGTACGCCCAGCTCGCGCTGGACGGCGACGACGATGCCGCCCTTGGCGGTGCCGTCCAGCTTGGTGAGCACGATGCCGGTGATGTCGACGACCTCGGCGAACACGCGGGCCTGCACGAGGCCGTTCTGCCCGGTCGTGGCGTCGAGGACGAGCAGGATCTCGTCCAGCGGCCCGTGCTTCTCGACGACCCGCTTGACCTTGCCGAGCTCGTCCATCAGCCCGGTCTTGGTGTGCAGGCGTCCGGCGGTGTCGATGAGGACGACATCCGCACCCTCCGCGATGCCTTCCTTCACCGCGTCGAAGGCGATCGACGCGGGGTCGCCGCCCTCGGGACCGCGCACGGTGCGGGCACCGACGCGCTCGCCCCAGGTCTGCAGCTGGTCGGCGGCGGCGGCCCGGAAGGTGTCGGCGGCACCGAGCACGACACTGCGGCCGTCGGCGACGAGCACCCGGGCCAGCTTGCCGGTGGTGGTGGTCTTGCCGGTTCCGTTGACGCCGACGACCATCACGACGCCGGGGGTGTCGACACCGCTCTCCGTCTTGACCTCACGGTCGAAGTCCGTGCCCAACAGGGTGAGGAGCTCCTCGCGGAGCAACGTGCGCAGCCCTTCGGGCGTACGCGTGCCGAGGACCCGGACGCGTTCCCGGAGTCGCTCCACCAGTTCCTGGGTGGGCGCGACGCCCACATCTGCGGTGAGGAGCGTGTCCTCGATCTCCTCCCACGTCTCCTCGTCGAGGTTGTCGCGGGACAGGAGCGTGAGCAGCCCCTTGCCGAGGGAGTTCTGCGAGCGGGCGAGCCGGGCACGCAGCCGTACCAGGCGGCCGGCGGTCGGCTCGGGCACTTCGAGGGCGGGGGCGGCGGGCGCCTCCGGCTCGACGGCCTCGGGGACCTCCTCGGCGGGAGCCTCGGCCGAAGGGGGGGCGACCTCCTCGATGGTGCGGCGCGGTTCCTCGCGCGGCGTCTCGGCCTCCTCGCCGACATGAGGTTCGGCGGGAGGAGTGATGGTCGGCGTGCTCGACGGCGCCGGGGGCAGCTGCTTCTTCTTGCGGCCGCTGACCACGAGCCCGCTGATCACGCCGACCGCGACCAGGGCGATGACTACAGCAAGGATGACGAATTCCATAACCCACCCAGTATCAGTCACGACCGCCCGCACGGACCGCCCCGAAGGACCACCCTCACATCCACTCCAACCGCTATGCACCTTTTGGCGGTAAAGGTACGGTCCTGTCCGTGGAGACCCGCGGCCCGGAGCCCGTCCCCGACAGCGAGCGCACCGGCCGGGTCCGGACCTTCTAGGATCCCCCGGGCGTGGGCAGCCGGGGTGAACGCCGGCATCAGCCTGTCACTGGGCACACCGCTGATGATGACGGCGGCGGGCTTCACGAATTCCTTCGTCTCCTTTCCGACGCTGCTCGCGGCGACGTTCCCGGCGTGGATCGGGGTCTTCGGCGTGGATCGGCCGAGGGGGCGCAGATACGATCCGGCGGCGCTCCTGGACACCACGCCGCCCGGCGCCTACTGGTACACGGGGGCTTCGCCGTCGCGGCCGTGACCGCGTGGACCGCGGGCCTCGCGGTGGGGCTGCTCCCCACCGGTGCGCAGTGGTTCTCCGGCCCGTTCGCCGACTCCTGGATCGGGCGTCACGGACTGGGCCGGGCGGCCACGATCGCCGTCTCCGCCACGCTGTACGCGATCCTGCCGCGCCCCGCCACACAAGGGAGCGGGAGCGAATCCGGAGGCGACGCGCCCCTACACTTCTGACGCTGCGTCAGCTAGTGTCCCGGCTCGCCGAGCCCGCCCTACGAAGGGGACAAGCGTCATGGCTTTCACCGTGGTCCGGTTCAATCTCGTCGATCCCGACGCCACCCGCGAGTCCCTCTCGGCCCGCTACCGCGCCGCGCTGGAGATGGCCTCGTACGCCGACGAGCACGGCGTCGACACGGTACAGACCGAGGAGCACCACGGCGTCGCCGATTCCTGGCTCCCCTCCCCCTTCGTCTTCGCGGGCTCGGTCTTCGGCGCCACCCGCCGGATCGCGGTCACCGTCTCGGCGATCATCGGCCCGCTGCACGACCCGCTGCGGCTGGCCGAGGACATCGCGGTCCTGGACCTGCTGAGCACGGGCCGGCTGGTCACCGTGGCGGGGATCGGCTACCGGCCGGAGGAGTACGAACAGGCGGGCGTCGAGTGGGGCCGGCGCGGCAGGCTCCAGGACGAGCTGCTGGAGACCCTGCTGCAGGCGTGGACCGGGGAGCCGTTCCCGTACCGGGGCCGTACGGTCCGGATCACTCCGCGCCCGTACACCCGGCCGCATCCGCTGCTGCTGGTGGGCGGCAGTTCGCGGGCCGCGGCGCGGCGGGCGGCCCGGTTCGGGCTGCCGTTCTTCCCGAGCGCGCATCTGCCGGAGCTGGAGGCGTACTACCACGAGCAGCGTGCGCGGCTCGGGACGGACGGCTTCTGCATGATGCCGGCCGCGCGGACACCGCTGCTGCATGTGTCCGAGGACCCGGACCGGACGTGGGCAGAGTACGGCGAGCACTTCCTCCACGAGGCGCGCACGTACGCCTCCTGGCAGTCCAAGGACATCCGCTCGGCCGTGCGTTCGGCGGCGACGACGGTGACGGAGCTGCGGGACGAAGGGGTCTACCGGGTCGTCACACCGGACGAGTGCGCCGCCGCCTCCGAGGAAGCGGAGAACCTGGTGCTGCATCCGCTGTGCGGCGGGATGCCGGTCGAGGAGGGATGGCGCAGTCTGCGGCTGTTCTGCGGCGCGGTCGCGCGCTGACCGCGCCCCGCCCGGAACCGCCCCGGCTCCGCGGGTGCGGGCCGGGGCCGTCCGTGGACGAGGAAAGGGACAGCGGGGATCAGCCCATCTCCTCCAACGCCTTGCCCTTGGTCTCCTTCACGAACTTGAGCACGAAGGGGATCGAGAGCGTGGCGAAGCATGCGTAGATGATGTACGTGCCCGACAGGTTCCAGTCGGACAGGCTCGGGAAGCTCGCGGTGATGGCCCAGTTGGCGATCCACTGCGCGGACGCGGCGACACCGAGCGCCGCGGCGCGGATCCTGTTCGGGAACATCTCGCCGAGGAAGACCCAGACCACGACACCCCACGACAGGGCGAAGAAGAGCACGAACACATGGGCCGCGACCAGTGCCACGACTCCGTGGGTGTGGGGCAGTTTGCCGTCGACCAGGTGGGCCGAGAAGGCCCAGGCCTCGAAGGCGAGGGCGATGGCCATACCGGTCGAGCCGACCAGCGCGAGCGGCTTGCGGCCCACCCGGTCCACCAGAACCATGGCGACCACGGTGCCGATGATGTTGATGATCGACGTGGTGAACGAGTAGAAGAACGAGGCCGACGGGTCGATACCGACGGACTGCCAGAGCGTCGCCGAATAGTAGAACGCCACGTTGATGCCGACGAGTTGCTGGAAGACCGAGAGGCCGATGCCGACCCAGACGATCGGCAGGAAGCCGACGCGTCCGCCGAGCAGGTCCGTGAACTTGGACTTGTGCTCACGGCGCATGGCGGTCTCGATCTCGGCCACCCGGGCGTCGAGGTCGACGGACGTGCCCTCGACCTCCGCCAGGATCTGCCGGGCGCGGTCCTTCCTGCCGACCGAGATCAGGAACCGCGGCGACTCGGGAATCGCCAGCGACAGCAGCCCGTACAGGACGGCGGGGACGACCATCACGCCGAGCATCCACTGCCAGGCCTCGATGCCGCCGATCCTGCCGCGCTGATCGCCGTCGGCAAGCTGCAGGATGCCGTAGTTGACCAGTTGGGAGATGGCGATGCCGACGACGATCGCGGCCTGCTGGAAGGAGCCGAGGCGACCGCGGTAGGCGGGCGGCGAGACCTCGGCGATGTACGCCGGGCCGATCACCGAGGCCATGCCGATGGCGAAGCCGCCGATGATGCGCCACATCGCCAGGTCCCAGAGCGCGAACGGGAGCGCGGAACCGACGGCGCTGATGGTGAAGAGCACGGAGGCGATCTGCATGCAGCGGATGCGGCCGATGCGGTCGGCGATGCGTCCCGCCGTGGCCGCGCCGATCGCACAGCCGATCAGGGCGATGGCGATGACCTGGGCGAGCGTTCCCGAACCGATCTCGTACCGGCTACGGATGGCCTCGACGGCGCCGTTGATCACGGAGCTGTCGTAGCCGAACAGGAAGCCGCCCATCGCCGCGGCCGCCGTGATGAAGATGACATGGCCGAGGTGGTCCGGATGGGCCGCTCGGGCTCCGGACGCCGGTCCCTGCGAGATGCTGGTCACTTGAACTCCTGATGCCTGGCCGCGTCGTCAGGTGTGGGGGACGAGCTCTTGAGGGGCGCGAGCTCCTCCAAGTGGCGCATAACTTTCCACCTGCCACCACTTGAAGATAAAGACGACGTTGCAGAGACTATTCGTTCAAGTTTCGAAGTCAACTTCGAGCATTTGCGTGAGCCGCCCGGCAGCGACCTGCGAGCGCATTGAAGCCTTGGAGGCCGGGATCGCTCAGCGCAGCCGCTGGCTGATGACCTTGGAGACCCCGTCACCCTGCATCGAGACGCCGTACAGTGCGTCGGCGACCTCCATCGTCCGCTTCTGGTGCGTGATCACGATCAGCTGCGAGCTCTCCTGGAGCTCCTCCATGATCCGGATCAGCCGCTGCAGGTTGGTGTCGTCGAGCGCCGCCTCGACCTCGTCCATCACGTAGAACGGACTCGGGCGGGCCTTGAAGATCGAGACCAGCAACGCCACCGCCGTCAGTGAGCGTTCCCCGCCGGACAGCAGCGAGAGCCGCTTGACCTTCTTGCCGGGCGGCCGGGCCTCGACGTCCACACCGGTCGCGAGCATGTTGTCCGGGTCGGTCAGGACGAGCCGCCCCTCACCGCCCGGGAAGAGGCGCGAGAAGACACCCTCGAACTCACGTGCCGTGTCCCGGTACGCCTCGGTGAACACCTGCTCGACCCGCTCGTCGACCTCCTTGATGACCTGTATCAGATCGGCCCGGGTCTTCTTCAGGTCTTCGAGCTGCTCGGAGAGGAACTTGTGCCGTTCCTCCAGCGCCGAGAACTCCTCAAGGGCGAGCGGATTCACCTTTCCGAGTTGCTGGTACGCCCGTTCGGCCGACTTCAGCCGCTTCTCCTGCTCGGACCTGACGAAGGGCTTCGGCTGGTTGCGTGGATGCTCCGGATCCTCCGGCAGCTCCTCGCCCTCCGCCGCCGGTGACGGCGGTACGAGCTGGTCGGGGCCGTACTCGGCGGCCAGCCCGGCCGGCTCGACGCCCAGTTCCTCCAGCGCCTTCGCCTCCAGCTGCTCTATGCGCAGCCGCTTCTCGGCACCGAGCACCTCGCCGCGGTGGACGGAGTCGGTCAGCTTGTCCAGCTCGCTCCTGAGCTCGCGGCCCTGGTTGCGCTCGGCCGCCAGCTCCCGCTCCCGCTCCGCCTTCGCCGCCTCGGCCGCCCCTCGCTCCTGCTCGGCCCGCACGACGGACACCTCGACATGGGCGAGCAGCTGACGGGCGCCGGACGCGACGGCCGACGCCACCGCCGCCTCGTGCCGCAGCCGGGCGCGGCGCCGCTCGGCGCGGGCGCGGGCCTCCCGTTCGGCTCGGGCGCCCCGGTCGAGGGCTTCCGCACGGCCCGCGAGCCCCTTGACCCTCTCCTCGTGAGTACGTACCTGGAGGCGGGCCTCCATCTCGGTCTGACGGGCGTTGGCACCGTCGGCGGCAAGGCGGTCGCGCACGGAGGTGTCCGGCTCCTCCTCGACCGGCATCTCCTCGGCGACCAGCAGCCGCTCGGCCAGTTCCTCGGCTTCCTCCGTCGCCCGCTCCAGCGCCTCCTGGGCTCGGGCGGCCGACGCGGTCATCCGCTCCGCCTCGCCTGCGGCGCCACGGGCCTGCCCGGCGAGCCGCCCGAGCTGCTGGGCCACCCCGGACTTCTCCCGCTCGGCGGCCCGGCGCCGCTCCCCCAGCTCCTCGACCAGTCCGGCACTCGCCCTGCGCCGCTCCGTCGCGAGGCGCTGCTCCTCGGTCGACTCCACGCACCGCACTGCCAGTTCCTCCAGCTGGAGGGCGGCTTCGTCGACCGAGGCCTGCACTTCGAGGAGGCTCGGCGCGCCGGCGGAACCGCCGTGCGCGAAATGCGCCGAGAGGATGTCCCCCTCGGCGGTCACAGCCGTCAGCTCCGGGCGCACGGCAACGAGGTCCTCGGCTTCCTCCAAGGTGCCGACGACCACCACGTCCCGCACCAGCCTCCGTACGGCGTCCACCAGTTCGACGGGCCCGCGCACGAGGTCGGCCACGGCGGGCGGACCTCCGGTGGTCGCTCCGGCCACGGCGATGTGCGAGGAGCGGGCGGGTGCGTGAAGCCCGTCCGCCCGGCCATGCGTCTGCCCGGGGAGGTGTACAACAGACGCATCAGCGCCACCGGCGCCGCCGATCTCAACAGCACCACCGGCACCACCGGTCTCAGCAGCACCACCAGCACCGGAATCCGCATCAGTGACACCGGCATCAGAGGCCCCACCCTGATCGGGGACGCCGACGCGCACCCCGCCCAGCAGCATCGCCGCCCGGCCCGCGTCCTGTTTGCGCAGCAGCCGGATCGCCTCCGCAGCCGTGGCCGGATCCGTCACCGCGACCGCGTCCGCCGCCGCGCCCAGGGCCGCCGCCACCGCCACCTCGTGCCCCGGCGCCACCGTCAGGAGTTCGGCGGCCGGGCCGAGCAGGCCCGCCAGGTGGTCCTGCGCGCCGAGCAGCACGCCCGTGCCGTCCTTGCGGCGCAGGCCGAGGGCCAGCGCGTCATGGCGGGCCGCGATCGCCGCACGCTTCCGTTCGGCGGCGGTCGCGGACTCCCGGGCCGCGGAGAGCGCCGCCTCCGCCTCCGCGAGTTCCCGCTTGGCGGCCTCGTGCCGCTCGCCCAGCTCCGCGTCGTCCGCGTCCAACCCATCGACCTCGGCCTTGAGCTGTTCATACTCCTCCTGTGCGACGGCCGCCCGCTCCTGCGCCTCGTCACGGGAGGCAGCCAGCCGGTCGATCTCCGCCTGCGCCGAACCGGCTCGGCTACGGGCCGCGTTGACCTGCCCGTTCAGCCGGGCAAGTCCTTCGCGTCGGTCCGCGATGGCCCGTGCGGCGTCCTTGAGCCTGCGCTCCTCGGCCGCCAACTCCCTTTCCAGGTCGGCACGGTGGGCGGCCGTGTCCTCCAGCGCGTGTTCCGCCGCCTCCAGCGCGGCCTCCAGCTCCGCCTCCTGCTCACGGATGCGGGCCGCCTCCCGCTCCATCTCCTCCGGATCACGGCCGCGCCGCTCCTCCTCCGGTGCCGCTCCGGCGCTCTTGACCCGGGCGTCGGCCAGCGAGATCGTGCCGCGCACCCGCTCGGCCAGCCGGGACAGCTCGTACCAGGTCTGCTGGGCCCGCTGGAGCCGCGGCGCCAGCCGCCGTACCTCGTCCTCCAGCTCCGCCTCGCGTGCCAGGGCTGTCCTGAGCTCCGCCTCCGCGGCCTCCCTGCGCTGCTTGAGCGCCGCTTCGTCGGCGATCTCGCTGCGCAACGCGGTGTGCAGTCGCACCAGGTCGTCGGCGAGCAGTCGCAGCCTGGCGTCGCGCAGATCGGCCTGGATGACTGCGGCCCGGCGGGCCACGGCCGCCTGCCGGCCCAACGGTTTCAGCTGGCGTCGCAGCTCGTCGGTCAGGTCCTGGACGCGGGCCAGATTGGCTCCCATCGCGTCCAGTTTCCGCAGCGCCTTCTCTTTCCGCTTGCGGTGCTTGAGCACGCCCGCGGCTTCCTCGATGAATGCGCGCCGCCCCATCGGATCGGCGTGGAGCACGGAGTCCAGCTGCCCCTGCCCGACGATGACATGCATCTCCCGGCCGATACCGGAATCCGAGAGGAGTTCCTGGATGTCCAGGAGTCGGCAGGTGTCGCCATTGATCTGGTATTCGCTGCCACCGTTGCGGAACATGATCCGAGTGATCGTCACTTCGGCGTACTCGATGGGCAGCGCTCCATCGGAATTGTCGATGGTCAGCGAAACCTCGGCCCGACCGAGCGGCGGCCGCCCGGTGGTGCCGGCGAAGATGACGTCTTCCATCTTGCCGCCGCGCAATGATTTGGCACCCTGTTCCCCCATGACCCAGGAGAGCGCGTCCACCACGTTGGACTTGCCCGACCCGTTGGGACCGACGACGCACGTGATACCGGGTTCGAACCGCAGCGTCGTGGCGGAGGCGAACGATTTGAAACCGCGCAGGGTCAGGGCCTTGAGGTGCACGCCGCCGGACTCTACCTTTCACTCTCGGTTTCGCTGATGAAGGTGCAGGGCACATCAGACGGTAGGGGAAGGGGTCCGCGTCCGGGGCGGGGCCGCACAGGTCCGAAGGGAAAGAAAGAAGGGACGCCGGAGCGCCCCTTTAAATCTTGTGCGGTGTTGCGTGTGCGGTGTACTGGTGCAGCGGCACATGACGGATCAAGGACATGTCACGAAGGTGACAGATCAAGAGCAGTGATCTTCAATGATCCGGCGACGATCCGGGTGATGATCTCGGACGGCTGACGCGAGGCAGCCCGACCGGCCCTGTGGCCATCGGTCAGGTCAGCGCCGGCTCCGCCTGAGGTACGTCGATGTCGATGCTGTCGAGCAGCGACTCTTGGTGCTGGGCGGCGGCGTTGAGCGCGTCGTTCTCGTCCTGAATCCGTACAAGCTCGGATTCGAGATCCTGGACGCGCTGCTGGAGCCGTCGCATCTCGGCGAGGAGTCGCGGGTCGGAACCGCCGACGTAACCGAGAAGCGCCTTTGCCATGATGGATGGTCCTCCACACTGAGTGACCGACCGATGCGGTGTGGGTCGTGAGGGATTCGCACCCGCGGTGCTCGGCAGTGCTCTGTATTCACTGCTGTTCTGCTGCCAAACAGCTCTGCCGAACAGCTGAGGTGCGCGGGGATTTCAGCGTCTCACCAAAAAGTTTGACGGTCAACACGATCACGCCCCGTAGAGACGGGCAGCCCTGGGGCGCGCGGCTTCACATTCATGCGGCGCGACTCTCCTGCGGGGCCCTGGAGGGCGTGGAGATCATCCTTACTGCCGCAGCCTGGCACGCCAACCGAATCTTGGCAACCACCGGGTCATTTCGCAGGTCATTTCATGTGTACACAGATGAGCACCCCGCCCCGTCACCGCGCGCCGCCCGTCGAACACCGTCCGAACACAGCGCTCGCGTCGGACCCGTTTCGGGCTCGGATCAGCGGATCGCGAAACCCTCGTAACCACCGCGCGGCGTGTCCCAGATCTCAGTGACTCCGTCAACGCGCCCGGGTGTGTCGTCCGAGCGCAGCCACTCCAGCAGACGGTGGCAATTCTCACGCCGGCCCTCGGCGACGACCTGCACCCTGCCGTCGTCGAGATTGAGGGCGAACCCGGTGAGACCACCGATCTCCAGGGCGTTTGCCCTGGTGAACCAGCGGAACCCGACTTGCTGCACGCGGCCGCGCACCCAGGCGGTGAGCCGTACGTCTTCGTTCATGCCCGAACGCTAACCGGCCGATTGCTCTTGGAGCACCCGGCTCCTTTAGCCCATGGCGTACAGTCCCGTCGCAATAGTCTCACCCGATCGGGTGAGACATGTTGACGCCGAGAGCGGCGTACAGGTCGTCGGAAGGGCTCAGCAGATGGGACGTCATCGACGCTCCGCAGCAGCTCCCGCCGCTCAGGACCCCGCGACGGGGGACACCGGTCGGCACCGGGGCAAGCACCACGGAAAGCGGTCCGGAGCATCTGTTCGTACGGGGCTGATCGGCGTCTCCGCCGCCCTTGCCGTGGGAGCCGTGGCGGTCGCCTCCGGTCTGCTGCCCGGCGGCGACACCTACACGAACGGCGGCTCGGCCGCCGACCGGGTGCGCACCGAGGGGGCTCCGGATCTGCTGGGCCAGGGCGGCTCGTCCACCGCGCCCGCCGACCGCTCCACCGCGTCGGCCGAGGCAGGCCGCGGTGCCGGACGCGCCGCTGGGTCGACGAGCGCGCGGTCCCGGGCGGGCTCCCCGTCGTCCGGTTCCCCGTCGAAGACGTCCCGGCCGAAGGAACGGGCGAACCCGTCCCCGTCGGCCTCGGCGCCGAAGACCGGCGCGGCGGAAGCCGGGAAGAGCGTCGACCCGGCCGCTTCCGAGGCGTCGTCGGCCGCTCCGGAGACCTCCGCGCCCTCGGCTCCCGCCGCCCCCAGGTCCACGGCGTCGGCCACGGCCGACTCCGCCCAGGCCGCCGTGCTCGCCCTGGTCAACCAGGAACGCGCGAAGGTCGGCTGCAGTCCGGTGACGGCCGACTCCGCACTGACCTCGCTCGCCCAGAACTTCAGCGACGACATGGCCGCCCGCGGCTTCTTCGACCACACCGACCCGGATGGCCGGACCCCCTGGGACCGCGCGTCGAAGGCAGGCGTGCAGGGACTCGGGGGCGAGAACATCGCCCGGGGCCAGGCCGACGCACAGGCCGTGATGGACTCCTGGATGAACAGCACCGGCCACCGGGCGAACATTCTCAACTGCGACTACAGGACGCTCGGCGTCGGTGTGCACTACGGCGCGGTCGGCCCCTGGTGGACGCAGGACTTCGGTTTCTGAGCCGCGGCACGTACTCACCGGAAGAAAGCGCGACCCGATGGTGAGCGCTGTGCGGGCGTAAGCTCGTGTGTATGGACGAGAACTCCCGTCTGGACGCGCTCGCCTTCGATGTGTTCTCCCGGCAGTGCCCCTCGCGCGGCACGCTGGAGCATGTCACCGGGCGGTGGGGCAGCCTGACGCTGGGAGCCCTGTACGAGGGCGGCTTCCGCTTCAACGAGTTGCGCCGCCGGGTCGACGGGGTGAGCGAGAAGATGCTCTCGCAGACGCTCCACGCCCTGGAGCGGGACGGTCTGGTGCACCGCGAGGCCCGGCCGACCAATCCCCCGCGCGTCGACTACGAGCTGACGCCCCTGGGCCGACAGGTCGCCGAACGGCTGCTCGGGCTGATCCAACTCGTCGAGGGCCGGATGCCCGAGGTGCTGCGGGCCCGTGACCGCTACGACGAGGCCCACCCGGGCCCGGAGGGCCGGGGCTGAGGGCCGTCCCGTAACGGCCTGGTGCACGACGACAGCTACGGCACCTCGCCGCGTTGTCGAAACGTCCGCATACATCCGGTATGCGGACGTCCCTCCGCCGTGCGATCCCGAGCACCGGCCCCGCTCGCCGATCCGGCCTGATCCGAACGAAGGACCTTACGGCCTGGCGCGGGTCAGTTCGCACCTCCCGTCCGCGCAGGACCGACGCAGCCGCCCGGCCGAGACGGTCCCCACGAGGCCGATCGCCCAGCACATCGGGCATCCGCGCAGCGCGACCAGCCGACCGGGGCGAGCAGCAGGCTCGCCGGGCCGACGACCGGCAGCAGGGCGAGGGACCCGGCGAGCGCGCCGAACCCGATGGCTCCGCGGGCCAGATGGCGCGGGACGGTGTCGTCGGCGAAGCCGCCGCGCGCCGACGCGTCGGGGGCGGCGGCGCCGGGTGTGGAACCGGGCATGGCAGTGCGGGTCGCGGCGGTCGGGTCAGGTGTCATCGTCGGTTCCCCTCGTTCCGGCCGGTTCGTCGCGCAGCGCCTCGCGTACCGCCGAACGGGCCCGGTGCAGGCGGGACTTCATCGCGGCGGTGCTCAGCCCGAGCCGGTCGGCGACGGTGCGGCCGGGCAGGCTTCGGATGTCCCGCATGACCAGCACCTGCCGCTGGTCGTCGGGCAGGGCGGCGACGGCGGCCGCGACGCGTTCGGCTTCCAGACGCAGCAGGACGTCCTCCTCGGCGGACCGCGCGGTGCCGCCGAACGCGTCGAACCGGCCGGCCGTGCCGAGCCGGCCGGGCTCGTCGGCCGGTCCGCGCTGAACCAGGGTGCGGGTGCGGCGCAGGCACTCGTTGCGGACGATCCGGAACATCCACGACGCCAGCGCCCCGGAGGCGCGCAGCATGCCGATCTTGCGGTAGAGGATGATCAGCGCTTCCTGGGCGGCGTCCTCGGCGTCCTGCGGTGTGGCGCACAGCGTGCGCGCGAACCGGTGCACGTGCGGGTAGGAGCCGTACACCAGTGCGGTGAGCGCCTCGTCATCACCGCGTTGTGCGGCGGCGACCAGGGTCGCGCCGGGCCAGCTGTGGTCAGCCACGCTGACGCCTCCGGCGGCGCAGCAGCGTGACGGTGCACGCACACAGCAGCAGCACGGCGGCCGCGACGGCGATGACGACGGTGGTCATGGGGTCCTCCCGGTGGGGCGCGGCGGACACGGTCGTCCGCACGCCTATGAGAGGCGCGGCGGGCCCAGAAGGATTCCCCCCTGTCCGCGGCCCGGTCTTTCAGCGCACCTCGGCCCGTACGAACTGCAGCCGCGGTCGAGCCCGGCGGTGTCCCGCCGGGCGACGGTCCGGCCGGGGACCTCAGTCCTTGCGGCCGGACACGGCGACGGTCAGACCGAGGCCGATCATCGTGAACCCACCGGCCCCGCCGATCAGGGCGAGCCGCCGCGGTGAACGGGCGAACCAGCTTCGCGTGGTGGCCGCGACCAACCCCCACACGCTGTCGGAGGCCACCGCGATGACATTGAAGACCAGGCCGAGCAACAGCATTTGAGCCGTGACGTGCCCCTGATCACGGTCGACGAACTGGGGCAGTACGGCGGCGAAGAACACGATGGTCTTGGGGTTGGCCACGCCGACCGCGAACCCCTCCCACAACGTGCGCAGACTGCCGTGCGCGGGAGCATCACCCGCGAACGCGGCATGCAACGACCCGCGCTGCCGCACCGCCTTGACACCGAGATACACCAGGTACGCGGCGCCCAGGAGCTTCAGCGCCGTGAAGACCAGGACCGAGCGCTCGACCACCGCCCCGACCCCGAGCGCCACGGCCACGACGAGTACATAGGCTCCGAGCGTGTTCCCCGCGACCGTGGTCAGCGCGGCCCGGCGCCCCTGCGCCAGTGCCCGCCCGATCACGAACAGCACGCTGGGGCCTGGAACCACGATCAGCAAGAACGACATGGCCGCGAAGGCCAGCAGTCGGTCGGTGGACACCATGACACCCATGTAACACGGGGGCCGGGCATGCCCGCAGCCATTTTCGTGGAACGGCCCCGCGCCGATCGAAGAGGCCCACCCGCGACTTACGGCCTGGTGCACGACAGAGTGTGGATCAGGCCGTTACGCCGTCGGACGTCGGGGCTCTCCGGCGACGACTCGCCGGACAGCCTTCAGGAAGCCGTGCGCGGCGGACGCTGGCAGCGCGGGCAGAAGTAGCTGGAGCGGTTCATCCACGCCCGGCGCCGCATCGGCGTACCGCAGCGGTGGCAGGGCTCGCCCTCGCGTCCATAGGCGTCGAGCGAGCGGTCGAAGTAACCGGACTCGCCGTTCACATTGACATAGAGGCTGTCGAAGCTGGTGCCGCCCTGGTCGAGCGCCGCGCTCATCACGTCACGGACATGCCCCAGCAGCTCCGCGGACCTGGGGCGGGTGAGGGTGGCGGTCGGCCGGTCGTAGTGCAGCTTGGTGCGCCACAGCGCCTCGTCCGCGTAGATGTTGCCGACTCCGCTGATCAGCGACTGGTCGAGCAGAGCGCGCTTGATCGTCGTCCGGCGCAGCCGCAGGGCCGTCTGGAACGCCGAGTCGTCGAAGGCCGGGTCCAGGGGATCGCGGGCGATGTGCGCGATGGTGTCGGGCAGCCCGTCCGTGCTGTCGGCCGCGCACTCGTGGAGCGAGAGCCCGCCGAAGGTCCGCTGGTCGACGAAGCGCAGCTCGGTACCGAGGTCGTCGTCGAAGCGGATCCGGATGCGCAGATGCTTCTCGTCGGGGGCGCCCTGCGGCTGTACGAGCAGTTGTCCGCTCATGCCGAGGTGGCCGAGCAACGAGCTGGACGCGTCGTTCAACGGTATCCAGAGGTACTTCCCGCGACGCATGGCCGTTCCGAAGCGGGCACCGCCGAGCCGGGCCGCGAAGTCCACTCCGCCCGCGGGATGGCGGCGGACCGCGCGCGGGTGCAGCACCTCGACCTCGCCGACCGTACGGCCGGTGACCCAGCGCGCGAGACCCCGTCGTACGACCTCGACCTCGGGCAGCTCGGGCACGGTGTCGCTCCTGGAGAAGTGCGAGAAGTGGACGGGGAGACGAAAAGCATATCCGGGCAGGAAATCCCCCTCGGTGCGCAGGGCACCGAGGGGGTTCTCGGGTCAGGCCGGAGCGACGTCCGTGGACGGCGAGGGGTCGGCAGGGGTGTCGGCGGCCCCTCCGTCGGCAGCGGCCTTCGCCGCGGCCTCCCGTGCTTCCGCGGCGGCGCTGATCTCGCGCCAGGCGGACTCCGCCGCCTGCTGCTCCGCTTCCTTCTTGCTACGGCCGGTGCCGGTGCCGTACGAGACACCACCGACGCGAGCAGCAGCAGTAAAGGTCTTCTCGTGGTCCGGGCCGGTCTCCGTGACGAGGTACTCGGGGACGCCGAGGCTCTCGCTCGCGGTGAGTTCCTGGAGGCTGGTCTTCCAGTCCAGGCCGGCGCCGAGGTTGGAGGACCTGTCGATCAGCGGGTCGAAGAGCCGGTGGACCAGCTCCGAGGCCGCGCTGAGACCCTGATCGAGATAGACCGCGCCGATCACCGCTTCGAGGGTGTCGGCGAGGATGGACGCCTTGTCCCTGCCGCCCGTGCCCTCTTCACCGCGGCCGAGCCGGATGAAGGAGCCGAGTTCGAGGCCGCGGCCCACTTCCGCCAGCGCACGCGAGTTGACCACCGCGGCCCGCAATTTGGCCAGCTGGCCTTCGGGCAGGTCGGGGTGGGTGCGGTACAGCGTGTCCGTGACCACCAGGCCGAGCACCGAATCCCCGAGGAATTCGAGACGCTCGTTGGTGGGCAGACCGCCGTTCTCGTACGCGTAGGAGCGATGGGTCAGCGCACGCACCAGAAGGGCGGACTCGAGGTGATACCCGAGCCGCCCTTCCAGAAGCGTGTGGGACGAGGCTGTGTTGACGTTGTCTGCCTGCTTCTTGGCGTTGGACAACTCAGACATCGGGCCTCTCACCAGCCGCTCAGACTTCGAGGACCTGGCGCTTGTTGTACGTGCCGCAGCTGGGGCACGCGATGTGCTGCAGCTTCGGCTCCTGGCAACGCTCGCACGAAACCAGGGTGGGGACCGCAGCCTTCCACTGCGACCGGCGGTGGCGCGTGTTGCTGCGCGACATCTTCCGCTTCGGAACAGCCACGGCTACTTCTCCTGCTTCTCGTCGACGCCCGCTTCGGCGCCGCCCATGTTGTCCTTCTCGCCGTCCTGAACGGTGTCGGCGAGTCCTTGCAGTGCCGCCCAACGGATGTCGACGGCATCGTGGTGGTGACCGGGGTTCTCGTCCAATCTGATTCCGCATTCGGAACACAGACCGGCACAGGACTCCCGGCACACCGGCTGCATCGGCAGTGCGAGCACCACCGCATCGCGCAGCACTGGTTCGAGGTCGAACAGGCCGTCCTCGATGAAGAGCCTGTCCTCGTCGTCCTCGGCGTCGTCGGCCGGTTCCGCCTTGCTGCTGCGGCCACGGTCATCGGCGTCAGGGTACGAGAACATCTCCTGGAAGTCCGCCGCGACCTCTTGGTGCAGCGGCTCCAGACACCTTACGCACTCCCCCTCGGCCGACGCACGGGCGGTGCCTGTGACGAGCACCCCTTCCATGACGGATTCGAGGCGCAGGTCCAGCTCCACGGGCGCGCCTTCCGGCACACCGATGACCGCGTCGATACCGAGGGCCGGCGAACCGGGTGCGTCCACCGTGCGGGTGAGCCGCTGGAGGGCACCGGGACGCCGACCCAGCTCGTGCGTGTCGAACACGAGGGGGTTTCGGTGGTCGAGGTGGCCGTTCAGGGCTTTTCCTGCTTTCGAAATCATGTGCGTCACGCAGTGTGGGGAGGGCTGACCGGATTCGGATTCGAATCGGGCAGCAGGGATCGCGGTCATACGCGCGACCGAAGAGCCAGGATACTGGACGCGCCGCTCAGCTCCCAATCCGGTCCGGCGGCCCCCCGTACGGCCCGGACCGCCGTGGCGACCGGACCGCCGCGGGGACCGGTCAGCGCTCCTGTTCGTACCGGCGGAGCTGTTCCAGATCGATCATGCTGGTGTCGAACAGGCTGGTCTCGTCGAGGGCACTCTCACCCTGCGGCTGAAGGGTCTGCTGGGGGTGCACGGGCTGCTGCTGCCAGCCGTCGTAGTTCTGGGCCGGCGGCTGGACCTGGCTCTGGTCGTAGCCCTGCTGCTGGTAGGCGGCGTACGGGTCCGGCTGCTGCTGGTACTGGTAGACGTCCTGCTGCGGCTGCTCCTGGTACCCGTACGTCTCCGCGTAGCTCGGCTGGGCCTGGGCCGGGAAGTGCGGCTGGGCCTGCTGGTGCGCGGGCTGCGGCCCCGGGGTGGCGAGCTCGGCGAGGCCGGCCCAGTGGTCCTCGTCGCTCATGTGCCCCTGGTTGCCCGCCGCGTCCTGGGCGGCCATGTGCGCGCCGAGTTCGTCGGTGGCGACCCGGCCGTGCAGCTTCTGCCGGCCACGGCCGACCGCCTCCAGGGTCTTGGCGAGCACGGCCTCGAAGGCACCGAGCTTGGTGTCCACGTACTCGTCGGCACGACGCTGGAGCGTGGCCGGGTCGGTGCTGCGCTCGGGGGCCTCGGCGAAGTCCGGGTCCTCGTACCCCTGCTCGTCGAAGGCCTGGCCGCGGCCGAGGAGCTTCTCGCGGCCCCGGTCGACGGAGCCGATGGTCTTGGTGAGGACGACCTCGAAGTTGGCGAGCTTGCTGTCGACGTACTCGTCGGCCTCGGCGCGGACCTCCGCGGCCTCCCGGCGGGCCTCGTCGAGGATGCGGTCGGCCTCGCTGCGCGACTGCATGGCGACCTCGGTCCCGGCGATCAGCGAGGTGCGTTCGGCGTGCGCGGCCTCGATGATCCGCTCGGCCTCCTGACGGGCCTGCTCGGCCAGCTGCTCGTGCCCGCCGATGAGCTCCTGGGCCTGGGCGAGCGAGCCGGGCAGGGCCTCGCGCACCTCTTCGAGCATCGCGAGCAGCTCGGCGCGGTTGACCACGCACGAAGCCGACATGGGCATGGACCGGGCGCTGCCGACCGCCTCGACGATCTCGTCGAGCTTCTTCTGCACGTCCACCGTGTGCTCGCCACTCTCTACAGCCGATTGGAGACGGACGGGACGACTGTACGGCCAGTCGGCGCCCGCCCGACACCTGGTGACGGACAGTCAGTGATTCAGCGCCCGGCGAGACGCTCGGTGAGGGCCTGGTGGACCACGGGGGGAAGCAGGTGGGAGACGTCTCCGCCCCAGGTGGCGACCTCCTTGACCAGGGAGGACGACAGGAAGCTGTAGGTGGGATTGGTCGGTACGAAGAGCGTTTCGACGCCGGAGAGGCCGTTGTTCATCTGGGCCATCTGCAGCTCGTAGTCGAAGTCGCTGACGGCCCGCAGGCCCTTCACGATCGCCGGGATGTCGCGCTGCTTGCAGAAGTCGACCAGGAGCCCGTGGAAGGACTCGACCTGGACGTTGCCGAATTCCGCGGTCACCTGACGGATCAGATCGATCCGCTCGTCGACCGTGAACAGACCCTTCTTGGACTGGTTGATCATCACCGCGACGTGTACGACGTCGTACAGCTTCGAGGCACGGCCAATGATGTCGAGGTGTCCATTGGTGATGGGGTCGAATGACCCCGGACAGACGGCGCGGCGCAACTTGATTCCCTCGCTCTCCGGTCCGGTCATCGTGCGTCTTCGCACGTAGAGGCGGCGCGACCGTACCAAAGCGTTCCCTCGCCGTAGCGACGGGCCCGCAGTGGCTCGAATCCCTTGGGCCAGTTGAATTCTCCGCCTCGTGTGCTCCGTTCCACGGTGACGAGCGCGTCGGCCGTGAGCCACCCCTGGGCACGGAGTGTGAGCAGTATCTCCCCAAGATCGTCGTCGGTCACGGCGTACGGCGGGTCCAGGAACACGACGTCGTACGGCTCGGCGGGCGCCGGCCCGGTCACGATCTGTTCCGCTCTGCCGGTACGGACCTCGGCCCCGGGCAGGCCGAGCGTGCGGACGTTGTCCCGGACGATGCGGACGGCCTTGGAGTCGGCCTCGACGAGCAGGGCGTGGACCGCGCCGCGGGAGAGCGCCTCCAGGCCGACGGCGCCCGAGCCCGCGTACAGATCCGCGACTCGGGTGCCGTGGAGGCTGCCCAGGAACGCCTCCCAGGTGGAGAAGAGTCCCTCGCGCGCACGGTCGGAGGTGGGGCGGGTGCCGGTGCCGGGCGGGACGGCCAGGCGGCGTCCGCCGGCCGAGCCGGCGATCACGCGGGTCATGAGTGTCTGGTCCTCGGTTCGTGGGTGGCCCACAGGGTGCTGCGGCGCCATGGCACCCACGATATGGCGTCGTGGCGGATCGGGCCCGCGCACCCGTCGCCCCCTGCCGGACCTGTCAGCCCTTGTCGAGGTACTGCTCGCGCTCCTTGTCGAGCAGGGCGTCCAGCGCGATCCGCAGCTCGGGCAGACGCTCCAGCTCCGGGTCGGCCGCGACGATCCCCACGGCCTCCTCGCGGGCGGCGGCGATGACCTCCTCGTCGTCGATGACGGTGAGCATCCGCAGCGAGGAGCGGACGCCGGACTGGGCCTGGCCCAGGACATCGCCCTCGCGCCGCTGTTCGAGGTCGATCCGGGACAGCTCGAAGCCGTCGAGCGTGGCGGCGACGGCGGAGAGCCGGGCACGGGCGGGACTGGCCTCATGGGCCTCGCTGACGAGCAGACAGAGCCCGGGGGCCGAGCCACGGCCGACCCGGCCGCGCAGCTGGTGCAGCTGGGAGACGCCGAACCGGTCGGCGTCCATGATCACCATGGCGGTGGCATTGGGGACGTTGACCCCGACCTCGATGACGGTGGTGGCGACGAGGACGTCGACCCGGCCCGCGGCGAAGCGGCGCATCACGTCGTCCTTGTCGTCGGGATTCATCCTGCCGTGCAGCACCTCGATGCGCAGACCGGCCAGGGGGCCCTCGGCGAGCTGTTCGGCGATCTCCAGGACGGCGAGCGGCGGGCGCTTCTCGCCGTCGTCCTCGGGTGCCTTCTTCTTCCCCTTCCCGCCGGCCGCCTCGTCCTCGGCGTCGTCCCCGATGCGGGGGCAGACCACATAGGCCTGGTGCCCGTTCTCCACTTCCTCCCGGACCCGTTCCCAGGCGCGGCTGAGGAAGTGCGGCTTGTCCTTGGCGGGGACGACATGACTGGCGATCGGCGAGCGGCCGGCCGGGAGCTGGTCCAGTACGGACGTCTCCAGGTCGCCGAAGACGGTCATGGCGACCGTACGGGGAATGGGTGTGGCGGTCATGACCAGCAGATGCGGAGGCCTCCGTTCCCCCTGGGAGTTCTCCTTGGAACGCAGAGCGTCGCGCTGTTCCACCCCGAAGCGGTGCTGTTCGTCGACGACGACCAGACCCAGGTCGTGGAACTGCACCTTGTCCTCGATCAGCGCGTGCGTGCCGATCACGATCCCGGCCTCGCCGGTGACGAGGTCGAGCAGCGCCTGACGGCGGGCCGCGACCCCCATGGAGCCGGTGAGCAGCACCACCTTCGTCCCCTGTTCGGAGCCGCCCAGCATTCCCCCCTCGGCCAGCTCGCCCATCATTTCGGTGATGGACCGGTGGTGCTGCTGGGCGAGCACCTCGGTGGGCGCGAGCATGGCGGCCTGTCCGCCCGCGTCGACGACGCCGAGCATGGCGCGCAGGGCGACCATCGTCTTCCCGGAACCGACCTCGCCCTGGAGGAGCCGGTGCATCGGGTGCTCGGTCGCCAGGTCGTCGAAGATCTCCCCGGAGACCTTCCGCTGTCCTTCGGTGAGGGTGAAGGGCAGTTTGGCGTCGAAGGCGTCGAGCAGCCCGTCGGGCCGGGGTCTGCGCGCCACCGCCGGGAGCTGGGTGTCCGCGTATCTGCGGCGGGCCAGCGCGACCTGGAGGACGAACGCCTCGTCCCACTTCAGCCGGTCCCTGGCCTGCGCGATGTCCGCCTTGGTCTGCGGGCGGTGGACCTTCAGCAGCGCTTCCGGGAGCGGGGTGAATCCGCGGCCCTCGCGCAGACCCGGCGGCAGCGGGTCGACGGCCTCCGCGGCACTGGGCAGCACGGTGTCGACGGCCTTGGCGATCCGCCAGGAGTCCAGTTGCTTGCAGGCCGGGTAGATCGGCAGCAGCCGCCCGGCGAAGGCGTCCACCGCCTCCGTGGCCTCGGCCCCGTCGACGGACTCGGCGTCCAGCAGCTGGTACGTGGGGTGGGCCAGCTGCATCTTCCGGTTGAAGACGGAGACCTTGCCCGCGAACATCGCGCGCCGTCCCGGCAGCAGCTCCTTGTGCGGCTTGTGGACGCCGTGGCCGAAGAAGACCAGCCGGAGGCGGCCGTTGCCGTCGGTGAGGGTCACTTCGAGGCGCTTGCCGCGGCCGTTGTTGAACATCAGGATGCGGGCGTCGGCGACCTGGGCGACCACCGTCACGTGCTCGTCCAGCGGGAGGTCGGCCAGGGCGGTGAGCCGGCCGCGCTCCTCGTACCGCCGCGGGTAGTGGTGCAGCAGATCACCGACCGTGTGCAGGTCGAGATGTTCGGCCATCACCTTCGCGGTGGCTCCGCCGAGCAGCTTCTTGAGGGGTTCATCGAACGCAGACACGCGATCCATTGCACACCACATCACTGACAGATGTCCGGCGGGCACCACCCGGATCACCGGAATCCCCTGGTAGGAATCGTCGCCACACCCCTAGGATCGGCTCCCACGCTTCCGGCTCGCGATCACCATATTCATGGGATCGCCCGACCCGCGCTGTCGCAAGTCCCCCCACCGGCGCTGCGACGATGACATCTGAGACCTCAGCGAATTCCGCGTCCCCCGAGCATTCCGAATCCTTCTCCGATCGGTCGCCGCACACCTTCCAGGTGGATCTGCGCGGACTGGTCGACCTCCTCTCCCACCATCTCTACTCCTCCCCTCGTGTCTACCTCCGTGAGCTGCTGCAGAACGCCGTGGACGCCATCACGGCCCGCCGCGCCGAGCAGCCGGACGCGCCCGCCCTGGTACGGCTGTACGCGGACGGCGGACGGCTGCGGGTCGAGGACAGCGGGATCGGTCTGACCGAGAGCGATGTGCACAGCCTGCTCGCGACGATCGGCCGCAGTTCCAAACGCGACGGGGGCGAGGGGCTGGCGTCGGCGCGTGCCGAGTTCCTCGGCCAGTTCGGCATCGGCCTGCTGGCCTGCTTCGTCGTGGCGGCGGAGATCCGGGTGATCAGCCGGTCGGCGCGGACACCCGACTCACCGCCCGTGGAGTGGTGCGCCCGCGACGACGGTTCGTACACCGTGCGTACGCTGCCGGACAGCGCCCGTCCGGAGCCCGGCACCACCGTGCATCTGACCGCCCGCCCCGGCAGCGCGGACTGGCTCGCCGAGGAGCGGGTCCTCTCCCTCGCCCGTGACTTCGGCTCGCTCCTGCCCTACGACGTACGGGTCGGCGAGGCGGCCGTCACCGATCTTCCCGCGGCGTGGGACCGGCCGTACCCGACCCCTGCGGCGCGGCGGGTGGCGCTCACGCGCCACTGCCACGACCAGTTCGGTTTCTCGCCGCTCGACGCGATCGACCTGGACCTGCCGCTCGCCGGGATCCGCGGTGTCGCCTATGTCCTTCCGTCCGCCGTCAGCCCGGCGCAGCGCGCGGGCCATCGCGTGCATCTGAAGGGGATGCTGCTGACGGACCGGGCCGACGAGCTGCTGCCCGACTGGGCGTTCTTCGTGCGCTGCGTCCTCGACACGGACAGCCTGCGGCCCACCGCCTCGCGCGAGGCGCTGTACGCGGACGAGACCCTGGCCGCCGTGCGGGAGGCGCTCGGCGACCGGATCGGGGACTGGCTCACCGGGCTCGCCGCGGGTGATCCGGAGCGGCTCGCGGAGTTCCTCTCCGTGCACCACCTGGGGGTGAAGTCGCTCGCCCGGCACGACAGCGCCATGCTGCGCACGATGCTGCCGTGGCTGCCGTTCGAGACGACGGAGGGACGGCTGTCGCTGGAGGAGTTCGCCCGGCGCCACCCGGTGGTGCACTTCACGCGGACCGTGGAGGAGTACCGGCAGGTCGCGCCGATCGCCTCGGCGCAGGGCATCGGGGTGGTCAACGGCGGCTACACGTACGACACGGAGCTGGTCGAGCGGCTGCCTTCGGTCCGTCCCGGGACCACGGTCGCGGAGCTGGACGCCGATACCGTCACCGCTCGTCTGGACTCCGTCGATCCGGCACAGGAGCTGGCGCTCGGCGTCTTCCTGGCCGCGGCCCGCGCCCGGCTGGACCCGCTGGGCTGCGACGTGGCGCTGCGCGCCTTCCATCCGCTGACCGTGCCCGCGCTGCACCTCGACGACCGGGCGGCCCGCCACGAGCAGGCCCGCGCCGAGGCGGAGGGGCAGGCGGACGACCTGTGGGCGGGCATCCTCGGCTCGCTGCGCGGCAGTGCGCCGCGCGCCCGGCTCGTACTCAACCACCTCAACCCACTGGTCCGGCGGATCGGTTCGCTGGACAGCCCGGAGCTGGCCGCGACCGCGACCGAGGCGTTGTACGGGCAGGCGCTGCTGATGGCGCAGCGCCCGCTGCGGCCCGCCGATTCGGCGTTGCTGAACCGGGCGTTCGTCGGCCTGCTGGAGTGGGCCACCCACCCCGCGGTACCGGGGCACTCCCCCACGGACCCCCAGGAGGACGGCCGATGAGCCTCGACAGCACCACGATCCGCCAGGCCCTGCGGGAGAACGACGCGGAACCGGAGGGCCCCGCGCGCAACGCCCGTGCGGAACGGCTGCTCGCCGAGGCCGAGCAGACCGGGGACGCCGCCCTCCTCGTCGAGGCGCTCACCCATCAGCTGCAGGTCTACAACTACAGCTCCGAGAAGGACAAGATGTTCGTGCCCTTCGCGCGGCTGCTGCGCATGTGGGACGAACAGCCCGGAGCCTTCGGCGATTTCATGACCCACCATCTGTTCTGGATGTTCAAGTGGGTCTCCAGCTCCATGGTCGACCAGCCGCACATCCCGCTCGCCGCCATCGAGAAGTGGCAGGGCGAGATGGAGCACCGCTACCGGCTGGCCGGTCACTCCGAGCGGGCCGTGCGCCAGGGCGAGCTGGAGATCGCCCGGCACCTGGGCGACCTGGCGCGGGCCGAGCGGGCCTTTGCGGCCTGGCAGGCGGCCGACCGGGACCGGATGGCCAACTGCCACGCCTGTGAGCTGCACGAACAGGGTGGCTGGCAGGTGCAGCGCGGTCTGGACGCGGAGGCTCTGGAGACCTGGGCGCCGGTGCTGGCCGGTGAGCACACCTGCGCACATGAGCCGCACGCGGTGCTGGCGGCCTCGCTCCTCCCGCTGCTGCGGACGGGGCGCGCGGAGCAGGCGCGCGCCCACCATCTGCGGGGGTACCGGATGGTCCGGTCGATGGAGAGCATGCGGGACTCCGCGGCCCAGCACATCGAGTTCTGCGCCCTGACCGGCAACGAGGCCCGTGCCCTTGAGATCATCGCCGAGCGGCCCGCGTACTTCACCGACAGCGGGAACCCCGGCAGCCTGATGGACTTCCTGGCCGTCACCGCCCTGCTGATGGACCGGCTGACCGCTCTCGGCCACGGCGAGCAGGCCGTACCGGGGCCCGCGGGGACCGATTGGACGGCGCGTTCGCTGGCCGTGCACGCCCGTGCGCGGGCGCTCGCGCTGGCCGCCCGATTCGACGAGCGCAACGGCAACGCGTACATCAGCGGTCTGGTGCGGGAGCGTCTGGACCGGCGGCCGCTGCTGGACCGGCTGCCGCTCGGCGTACGGGCCGCACGCCTCACCGCCACGGCCGGGAAGCCGGACGCGGCCCCGAGCGGGGCGGTGGACGCGCCGCTCGACCTGGCAGGCCTGCTGGCCGAGGCGCACCGCCTCTCGGACGCCCAGCACCCGGACGCGGAGGCCGCCTGGGGAGCCGTCGCCCGCCGCGCCGCCGAGTCGGACGGGGCGGCGGCCGGGCTGTCGGACCACGACCGCGCGTGCGTCGAGGACCACCGGGCGATGGACGGTTCCCTGCCGCCCGCCGAGGCGGTCGCGTCCTTCCGGACCGCCGCGGGACTGTACGAGGCCGCGGGCGACCCGGGCGAGGCCACGGCCGCGGCGGCCAGGGCCGCGTACGCCCGCTCGCTGGAGACCGGTCGCGCGCAGGAGGCGCTGGCCGAGCTCGCATCGCTCCTGGACCGCGCCCTCGCGCTGCACGCCGGGGGCGGGGCCACCGCCCGGCAGGCGAGCACCGTGCTGATGTGCCGGGCCCGCGTTCTCGGCCGGCTGGTGCGCGAGGCCCCGGACGAGGAGTCCGCGGAGGCGGCTGTCGCCGGTCTGGAACACGGTGCGCGGGAACTGCTCGCGTTCACCGAACCGCTGTGCGCGGAGGGTTCGGTCGTCACCCGGTTCACGGAGGCGCTGGATCTTCTCGGCGACGTCGCGAGGTACCGGGGCGATCCGCGGGGCGCGCTGGAGCTGTACGAGCGGGCCGCCGCCGGGGCCCATGCCGCCGGGCTGCCGTGGTACGCCGTCGAGTACGAGGCCAAGACGGCCGCGCTCGCCATCCGGCTCGACGAGCACGAGAGGGCCGAACGCGCCGCACGCGCCGCGCTGGAGCACGGAGCGGCGTTCGTCCCTGCTGCGGGACGGGCCCAGCTGCACCTCGGACTCGCCGAAGTCCTCGGCGCCGCCGGGCAGTTCGACGAGGCGACCGAGCACGCGCTGGACGCCGGGCACTGGGCGGACGAGGCGGGCGAGAGCGCGACGCTCGGGGTCCATGCCCGCCATCGGCTCGGCGGCTGGCTGCTGCGGCTGGGCCGGGCGGCGGAGGCGGCGGCGGTGCTGGAGGCCGTGCTGCCGGACATCACGGCCGAGGAGCACGGGGACGGCATGGTGGTGCAGACGCTGTGGTGGCTCGGTGAGTCCCTGACCGAGCTGCGCGAGCCGCGCGAGGCGGCGGGGCACTGGCTGAAGGCGGCCGACATCGCCCGCCACTGGCCCGAGCAGCACGACCACGCGATGCTCGCCGATCTCGCCGCGGAGGCGCTCTGCCGGGCCGATCTCGATTCCCAGGCGGAGCGGGCCTATGCGCGGGCCGGGGAGCTGTGGCGCGAGCTGGGTGACGTCCCGGCGCTCGTCCGGACGCTGCGGGTGCGGGCCTGGATCGCGATCCGGGAGGGGCAGTCGGGCCCGGACGCGGCACGGGAGTTCATGGCGGCGGCCGAGCGGGAGTGCGAGGCGGCCCTGACGTCCGGACCGGTGGAGGGGGCGCCTCGGTTGCTGGCGGAGCTCGCGGACACCCACCGTCAGACCGGTGAGCTGATCACGCACCTCTGCGAGGGCGAACCGGGCGGGGCACCGGAGTCCGAGGAGGCTCTCGGCCATGTGCACCGGGCGATCGACCGCTTCACGGAGGCCGGCCCCGAGTTCCTCGGACTGCGCACCGCCACCGAGCTGACGGCCGCCTGGCTGGAGGCCGACCTGGGCCACCCGGACGCCGCGCGGACCCGGGCCCGCAGGATCCTTGAGATCTACGGGACCGGGGAGCCCGACGAGACGGGCCGGGAGCGTCGTGCGGAGGCCGAGGCGCTGCTGAGCTACGTGGACGGGAGATCGGGCCCGTCCGGCGGCTGAGGACGTCCGGCCCCGGCCCTACTCCACGCCGATCAGCAGGGGAGCGCGCTGGTGGCCACCCCGGTACACCACCGTGTCGACCGCCAGATAGCCCTCGCGCACGTGCTCCTCCAGTGCGTCGGCCAGGCTGTCGGGGACGTCCTCGCCCAGAACCAGGGTGACCAGTTCGCCGCCCGCCGCCAGCATGCGGTCCAGCACGGCGCGGGCCGTTTCCGGCACGTCCTCGCCGATCACCGCGACATCGCCGTCGATCAGGCCCAGGACGTCGCCGGCCTGGCAGATGCCCGCCATGGTCCACGACTGCCGCTCGGCGACGGCCAGTTCGGCGTAGCGGGTGGCACCGGCGGCGGCGGTCATCGCCACCACGTCCTCGTCGAAGCTGCGGTCGGGTTCGTGGACGGCGAGGGCGGCGATGCCCTGGACGGCGGCCCGGGTCGGGATCAGGGCGACCCTGACTCCCTCCGCGCGGGCCTGTTCGGCGGCGGCGGCCGCAGTGTGGCGCAACTCGGCGTCGTTGGGCAGCAGAACCACTTCGCGGGCGTGCGCCCGGCGGATCGCGTCGACCAGTTCGCCGCTGGCGGGCGGCTCGCCGGGGCGCGCCAGGACCGTCGTCGCGCCGGCCTCCTTGCACAGCCCGCGAAGGCCGTCGCCGGGGACCACCACGACGACCGCGCGCTGCACGGGTTCGGCCTGGGCGTGCACCCGGTCCGCACCGAAGTGGGTGATCCGGATCCGGTACGGCCGCCCCGCCTCGACGCCGGCCTCCACCGCCGCACCCGCGTCGTCGACATGCACATGGACGTTCCACAGCCCGTCGCCGCCCACCACCACGAGCGAGTCGCCGAGCCGGTCGAGCCGGTTCCGCAGCCGGTCCACGGCGTCGTCCGCGGCCTCCAGCAGGTAGATGACCTCGAAGGCCGGTCCGCCCTGCGCGCAGCTCTCCACCATCGCGACCTGGGGCGCGGGCGCGGCCGTGTACATGTGCTCGGGCGCCCTCCCGGAGACCGCTTCGACGAGCGCCCCGAGCACCGTCACCAGGCCACGGCCACCGGCGTCCACGACGCCTGCGCGCCCGAGGACCTCCAGCTGTCCGGGGGTCTCCTCCAGGGCCGCCCGTGCCCCCTCGTACGCCGCCCGTGCGACCTCCGCGGTTCCGGCGTCGTCCGCCGTGCGCCCGGCGGCCTCGGCGGCCGCGGAGGCCACCGTCAGCACGGTGCCCTCGACGGGGTGGGCGACGGCCTGCCGGGCGGCGGCAGCGGCGGCGGTGAGCGCCCGGCGCAGATGGTCCGCGTCGTGCCCGTCGCCCAGCACCCCCGCCATCCCGCGCAGCAGCTGGGCCAGGATCGTGCCGGAGTTGCCGCGGGCGCCGATCAGCGCCCCGTGCGCCATGGCCCGTACCGCGTCGGCGGCGACGGGGGCCGTCGTGCCGGTCTCGTGTGCGGCGAAGACCGCTTCGACGGCCTGGGTCGCGGACTCCACGGTCAGATAGAGGTTCGTGCCGGTGTCCCCGTCCGCGACCGGGTACACATTGATCGCGTCGATCGCCGCGCGCTCCCGGCCCAGCGCCTCCAGGGCCAGTGAGCACCAGGTACGCACCGCGACGGCGTCCATGTCGTCGGCGGTCTGCAGCACCTGTCGGTCCTCCTCGGAATCGGCCGTACGTGGCCGGCTGCACCGCAGAGTAGTCCCCGAGCGCCGGGTCCGGCGGAGACAGGGGCGGGCGGGGGGCGGCGGAACCCATGGTAGTTTCGTTCTACCGACGCGGCCGTTGTATGCTGCTTCGGTTGCCCGACGAGAGTCGGGCCATTCCTCCGGTACCGCCACTTCAGTCAAATGAATCCGGCGCGCCGGAATTCACTGTAAGTGCACCTGAAGTCTTTGGAGTGACCCGTGGCTGCCAACTGCGACGTCTGCGGCAAGGGGCCGGGCTTCGGCAACAACATTTCGCACTCGCACCGCCGTACGTCCCGTCGCTGGAATCCCAACATCCAGCGCGTGCGTGCCGTGGTCGGTCGGACGCCGAAGCGGCTCAACGTCTGCACCTCGTGCATCAAGGCCGGCAAGGTCGCGCGCTGACGTTCCCGTCGTAGCGCAGCCTTCCGGTTGCCCAAAAAGCCGGTCCGCCTCGGTGGACCGGCTTTTTGCTGTGCCCAGCGTGCTCACACGGTGCGCGTTTGCCAGCCGTGGTCGACGGGGCCGATCCCGGCGCCCAGCGGGAAGCCCGCCGCGATCGCCCCGGTGACATAGTCCTTCGCGCCCCGCACCGCTGTCGGTACGTCCTGTCCCAGGGCCAGTCCGCAGGCGATGGCGGAGGCGAGTGTGCAGCCGGTGCCGTGCGTGTGCCGGTTGAGGTGCCGCAGCGCGCGCAACCAGTGCTCCTGCGCGCCGTCCGTCACCAGATCCACGGGTTCGCCGGACAGGTGCCCGCCCTTGATGACGACCCAGCGCGGCCCGAACCCGAGCATCTCGGTGGCGGCCTGTCGCATTCCGGTCTCGTCCGTGACGTTCACACCGGTGAGCTGCGCCACTTCGTCCAGGTTCGGGGTGGCGACCGTGGCGACCGGAAGCAGTTTCGTCCGCACCGAATCGAGTGCCTCGGCGGCCAGCAGCGGGTCCCCGTGCTTGGAGACCCCGACCGGGTCCACGACGACCGGGGCGTCGGTGTCCGCGAGGAGTTCGGCCACGGTCTCCACGAGCGCGGCCGACGACAGCATGCCGGTCTTCACCGCCCGCACACCGATGTCGTCCACCACACTGCGGTACTGGGCGCGTACGGCCTCGACGGGCAACTCCCAGGCGCCCTGCACCCCCAGCGAGTTCTGGGCCGTGACGGCGGTCAGCACGCTCATGCCGTGCACGCCGAGCGCCAGCATCGTCTTCAGATCGGCCTGAATGCCCGCGCCGCCGCCGGAGTCGGATCCGGCGACGGTGAGCACACGGGCGGGTACGGCAGCAGTCGAGGGCATGTGCCTGAATCTACTGGGCGTCCTCGATGTCCCCGAAATGGTCCCAGCCGCTCTTGCTGGTCCAGGGCGCTCCGTCGACCGTCACCTGCGGCAGCGCCGAGGGGTTGAGGACTTCGCCGATCACCTTCCAGCGGGCGGGCAGCTTCACGTCCGGCGGGAAGGTGGCGACGATCGCGTGGTCCTCTCCCCCGGTCAGCACCCACTGCAGCGGATCCACGCCGACGGCCTGTCCGATGTCGGACATCTGCGAGGGGATGTCGATCAGTCCGGAGCGCAGATCGATCCGGACCTTGCTGGCCTCGGCGATGTGCCCGAGGTCGGCGACGAGTCCGTCGCTCACGTCCGTCATCGCGGTGGCGCCGAGCCCGGCGGCCGCGGGGCCCGCGTGGTACGGCGGTTCGGGGCGGCGGTGGGCCTCGACGAAGGCGCGGGGCGAGCGGAAACCGCGGGAGAGCACGGCGTACCCGGCTGCGGACCAGCCGAGCCAGCCGGTGACGGCGACGACGTCGCCGGGCTGGGCACCGGACCTGGTGACCGGTTCGTGGTTGCGCAGATCACCGAGTGCGGTGATCGAGACGGTGATCGTCTCGCCGCGCACCACGTCCCCGCCGACCACGGCCGCGCCGGCGACCTGGCACTCGTCACGGATGCCGTCCATCAGCTCGCCGGCCCAGGTGACCGGGAGTTCGGCGGGGACGACCAGGCCGAGCAGCAGCGCGGTGGGCACGGCGCCCATGGCGGCGATGTCGGCGAGATTCTGGGCGGCGGCCTTGCGGCCGACGTCGTACGCCGTCGACCAGTCGCGGCGGAAGTGCCGTCCCTCCAACAGGATGTCCGTACTGGCCACGACCCTGCGGTCGGGGGCCGACACGACCGCAGCGTCGTCGCCGGGACCGAGCCGTACCGCCGGAGTGGTGGTGAGCCGGGAAGTCAGCTCCCTGATGAGCCCGAACTCCCCCAACTCGCCCACGGTTCCCTTCACCGAGTCTCACCTCTCATCTATCGCGCCGGACGATCGTCCGGGCTGCTTCAGCGACCGGGGGTCCGGATCGTGGACCGGCCGCCGTCGCAGGGAGCAGTCTGCACCGGTTCTCATCGGCATGCCCGCCCCCCGTTCGCACCGCTGCGTCCACGGTCGCGGGCCGTCGCTGCTGTCGGTACTGTCAAGAGATACGTCAACCTGTGTCTCGCGTACGCCACGCTGTGGACGTCAACCGGCCCGTAGGTCTCCCCGCGGCCCGCGGCAACGCGATACCGTGGCGTCCCTTTCCCCCACATGATCCTCGTGGCCGCCCTGGAGGTTCCGTGGTACAGGCGTACATCCTTATTCAGACCGAGGTGGGCAAGGCGTCGACCGTCGCCGAGACCATCGCCAAAGTTCCGGGAGTGATCCAGGCAGAGGACGTCACCGGCCCCTACGACGTGATCGTGCGTGCCCAGGCCGACACGGTCGATGAACTCGGCCGCATGGTGGTCGCCAAGGTCCAGCAGGTGGAAGGCATCACCCGAACCCTGACCTGCCCGGTCGTTCATCTGTAGTCCCCGTCTACGCTGGGCCGGTGACATCACTGCGCCGCCGGTTCGGCCACCCACTGTTTCTCGGTCCGTCCGTTGCCGCGCTGCTGCTGGCCGCGGCGGGCTGCTCCTCGACGGACGCCACGGCGTCGGTCACGGTTCCCACTCCGTCTCCGGAAGCCGCAGCCTACTGTCGTGCGCTGCACAAGGAACTGCCGAGGACCGTTGCCGGTCTCGACCGTGGTGACACCGGGACGAAGTCCGAACTGACCGCCGAGTGGGGGGACGGAGCGATCGTACTGCGCTGCGGCGTCCCCCGGCCCGCGAAGATGGACGACCCGATGGCGAAGGGGACCGAGGCGGACGGCGTCAACTGGCTGCTGGAGCAGCCGCAGGACGCCGGCCCGCGCTTCACGACGACCTATCGCAAGGCGTACGTCGAGGTGAGCCTCTCGACGGCGTACGCCCATGACGCGAGCCCGTTGGCCGCGTTCGCCCCTGCCGTCAAGAAGACGGTGCCCAGCAGCCCGTAGGGCGTGCACCCCCGCGTCGCGAGTGCACGCCCTACGGTGCGAAGCCGTCTCAGCGCAGGCCGGTCGGCCGGTTCAAGGCGGCCTGGATGAGCCGGTCCACCAGCTCCTGGTAGCTCACGCCGCTCTCCTGCCACATCCGCGGATACATGGAGATCGGGGTGAAGCCCGGCAGCGTGTTGATCTCGTTGATCACGAAGCCGCCGTCCTCGGTGAGGAAGAAGTCGGCGCGCACCAGGCCCTCGCAGGACGCGGCCTCGAAGGCCTCGACCGCGAGGCGCTGGACCTCCGCCGTCTGCTCCTCGGTGAGCGGGGCGGGCAGGATCCCGGCGGCCGAGTCGATGTACTTGGCCTCGAAGTCGTAGAAGTCGTGCGAGGTGACCGGCGGGATCTCGGCGGGCACGCTGGCGCGCGGGCCCTCCTCGAACTCCAGCACCCCGCACTCGATCTCGCGGCCCCGCAGCAGCGACTCGACCAGGAACTTGGGGTCGTGGCGGCGGGCTTCCTCGATCGCCTCGTCGAGACCGGACAGGTCGTCGACCTTGGTGATGCCGAAGGACGAACCGGCTCGGGCGGGCTTGACGAAGAGCGGCCAGCCGTGGTCGCCGGCGAAGTCCACGATGCGCTTGCGGGCACCGGAGGGGTCCGTGTCCCATTCGCGGGGGCGTACCACGAGGTACGGGCCGACCGGCAGCCCGAACGAGGTGAAGACCCGCTTCATGTACTCCTTGTCCTGGCCGACCGCCGAGGCGAGCACCCCGGCGCCGACGTACGGCACGCCCGAGAGCTCCAGGAGTCCCTGGAGGGTGCCGTCCTCGCCGTAGGGGCCGTGCAGCACGGGGAAGACGACGTCGACCTCGCCCAGCGCCTTGGGGACCGAGCCGGGCTCGCTGTACACCACTTCGCGGCTGCCGGGGTCGGCCGAGAGCACCACACTGCCCTCGGCGGACTCGGCCAGTTGGGCCACGTCCGGCATCTGCCGGTCCTTGATGGCCATGCGTTCGGGTTCGTCGGCGGTGAGCGCCCAGCGGCCGTCCGTCGTGATGCCGATCGGCAGGACGTCGTACTTGGTCCGGTCGATGGCGTTCAGGACGGCGCCGGCCGTGACGACCGAGATGCCGTGTTCGGAGCTGCGGCCGCCGAACACGACGGCCACGCGCGGCTTGCGGAGCTGCTGCTCCGGGCTCTGGGGGAGGTTCTCGCTGCTCATATCGCGTTGAGCGTACCTGCTGGTACCCCTCGCGTCAGCGTGGCCGGGGCCGCTGGAGCGGCGTCCGCGAACGTTCACCGCCCTGCGCACCCCCGTGTCTGTCGTCAGCGCCGCTCGGGCTTCGCGCTGCGCGACATCAGCTCGCTCAGCGCGACCATCGGCGGCTTGCCCTCGTGGACGATGCCGACGACCGTCTCGGTGATGGGCATGTCGACGCCGTGCCTGCGGGCCAGATCGAGCACCGATTCACAGGACTTGACGCCCTCCGCGGTCTGCTTGGTGACCGCGATAGTCTCCTGGAGCGTCATGCCGCGGCCGAGGTTGGTGCCGAAGGTGTGGTTGCGCGAGAGCGGCGAGGAGCAGGTGGCCACCAGGTCGCCGAGGCCCGCGAGTCCGGAGAAGGTGAGCGGGTCGGCGCCCATGGCGAGGCCGAGTCGGGTCGTCTCCGCGAGGCCCCGGGTGATGAGCGAGCCCTTGGCGTTGTCGCCGAGGCCCATGCCGTCGGCGATGCCCACGGCGAGGCCGATGACGTTCTTGACCGCGCCGCCGAGTTCGCAGCCGACCACATCGGTGTTGGTGTACGGGCGGAAGTACGAGGTGTGGCAGGCGGTCTGGAGACGCTGGGCCACGGACTCGTCCTGGCAGGCGACGACGGCCGCGGCGGGGCGGCGTTCGGCGATCTCCTTGGCCAGATTGGGGCCGGTGATGACGGCGATGCGGTCCGCGGAGACCTTGGTGACGTCCTCGATGACCTCGCTCATCCGCTTCGCGGTGCCGAGTTCGACGCCCTTCATCATCGAGACGAGGACGGTGTCGGAGCCGATGTGCGGGGCCCAGTCGGCGAGGTTGGCGCGCAGCGTCTGCGAGGGCACCACGAGGACGGCGAAGTCGGCGCCGTCCAGCGCCCGAGCGGCGTCGGTGGTGGCCCGGACCGACGCGGGGAGTTCGATGCCCGGCAGGTAGTACGGGTTGGTACGGGTCGTGTTGACGGCCTCGGCGACCTCGGCGCGGCGGCCCCAGAGGGTGACCTCGCAGCCGGCGTCGGCGAGAACCACGCCGAAGGCCGTACCCCATGAGCCGGTTCCGAAGACGGCCGCCTTTGCGGGGTGCGTCACTTGGGTCCCTTCCCTTCGGCCTTGCGCCGCTGTTCTGCACGGGCCTTGCGGTGGTCGTACGGCTCCGCGGGGGCCGGTTCGCCCCGTACGATCTCCAGCTGCGCGGTCACCGCGGCCATGATGACCTCGGTCGCCTCGCGCAGGATGTCGGGCGTCGGTTCCTTGTCGTAGAACCGGGAGAGGTCGACGGGCGGTCCGGCCTGCACCTGGAGGGTCTTGCGGGGGAAGAGCCGGAGCTTGTTCTCCTTGGCGTACGGCGGCATCACCAGGTTGGCGCCCCACTGGGCGACCGGGATGACCGGCGCCTTCGTCATCAACGCGACGCGGGCGGCGCCGGTCTTGCCGGCCATCGGCCACATGTCGGGGTCGCGGGTGAGGGTGCCCTCGGGGTAGAAGGCGACGCACTCGCCGCGCTCGATGGCGCCCACGGCGGCCCGGAAGGCGTCCAGCGCGTTGGTCGTCTCGCGGTACACGGGGATCTGTCCGGTGCCGCGCAGCATCATTCCGACAAAGGGGGTCTTGAAGAGGCCCGCCTTGGCGAGAAGCCGGGGCACCCGTCCGGTGTTGTACTGGAAGTGACCGTAGGAGAGCGGGTCCAGATACGAGTTGTGATTGACCGCAGTAATGAATCCGCCGTCGGTCGGAATGTGCTCCATTCCCCGCCAGTCACGCTTGAACAGAACCACCAACGGCGGTTTTGCGATGACCGCCGCCAGGCGGTACCAGAAGCCGATTCTGCGGCGGGACACTCGGACACCTTCCTCTAAGGACCTGAACTCTGCCTGGCTACCGACGGTCAAGTCTCGCCCCAGGCCCCTGCTCTGTCGAGAACACCGTACGCCCCGCTTTCGGGACCGACCCTCCGGGTTCTCGCACCGGCAGGCGAGAATAGGCGGCGAAGCGCATCGAGGGGGAGAACGCCACGAACACCGCCCCGGCCGGTCCCTGGACCCTGGTCGTCCCGTTGAAGCCCTTGGCACGGGCCAAGAGCAGGCTCGCGCCGGTGGCGGGCGCCGCGCTGCGCCCGCGTCTCGCCCTCGCGTTCGCCCGGGACACCGTGACCGCCGCCCTGTCCTGCCGGGCGGTACGGGATGTGGTGGTCGTCACGGACGACGCGGAGGCCGGGGCGGCTCTCGCGGCCCTCGGGGCGCGCGTCGTGCCCGACGAACCGGACAGCGGCCTCAACGCGGCCCTGGCACACGGTGAGCGGACCGTACGGGCCCAGCGGCCCGGGGCCGCCCTCGCCGCCCTCAACGCGGATCTGCCCGCGTTGCGCCCCGCGGAATTGGCCCGGGTACTCGATTATTCCGCCGCATTTCCCCGCGCATTTGTCACCGACGCGGCAGGAATCGGAACAACATTTCTGTCGGCTGCGCCGGGCGTGGAATTGCGCCCGACTTTCGGTGGTTCCTCCCGGGCCCGGCATCTGGACTCCGGCGCGGTGGAAATCGTCCTGGCCGGAATCGATTCGGTCCGCCAGGACGTGGACACCGGCGACGACCTGCGGGCGGCACTGGCCCTCGGCGTGGGCCCGCACACGGCGGGACGCTGGGCCGCAGGGGTCTCCTCACCGGACCGATAGGCTGCCGTTCATGCAGGCGACCTCGTACACGTACGACCCCGAGACCCGCACCGGCAGTGTGCTGCTCGACGACGGCACCCCGGTGGAATTCGACGCCCGCGCCTTCGACGCCGGCGGTCTGCGGCTGCTGCGGCCGGGGCAGCGGGTGCGGATCGAGGGCGTCGGCGAGGGTGCGGACCTGCGGATCACCCTCGTGACCCTGCAGACGTTCTGAACGGCGGCGCACGCCCTGCCCGGAACAGCCCGCGGGCCGGGCTCCCCGAGGGGAGCCCGGCCCGGCGCGGTGTGAGCGGCCCTGCGCTGCTCGGCCTCACTTCTTCCGTGCAGTGGCCTTCTTCGCCGTGGTCTTGCGCGCCGTGGTCTTCTTCGCGGGCGCCTTCTTCGCCGTGGCCTTCTTGGCGGGCGCGGTCTTGCTGGCGACGGCCTTCTTCGCGGCCGTCGTCTTCTTCGCCGCCGCCGCCGTGGTCTTCTTCGCCGCCGCCGTGGTCTTCTTGGCCGCCGCGGTGGTCTTCTTCGCGGTGGTCTTCTTGGCGGCGGTGGTCTTCGCCGCGGTCACGGCCTTCTTGGCGGTGACCTTCTTCGCCACGGCCTTCTTCGCGGCGGCCTTCTTGGCCGCGGCCTTGGTCGTCGCACGGGCGACACCGCCCGAGAGGCTGCCCTTGGGCGCCTTCTTCACGGCCACATCGTGCTTGGGGAGCTTCTTGGAGCCGCTCACCAGGTCCTTGAAGCCCTGTCCCGCACGGAAACGGGGCACCGAGGTCTTCTTGACCCGCACCCGCTCACCCGTCTGCGGGTTGCGGGCGTAACGGGCGGGGCGGTCGACCTTCTCGAACGAGCCGAAGCCGGTGACCGAGACACGGTCCCCCGCGACAACCGCACGGACGATCGCGTCGAGCACCGCGTCGACGGCGTCCGCGGCCTGCTGACGGCCGCCAACCTTGTCGGCAATCGCTTCTACGAGCTGCGCCTTGTTCACGTCTTCCCCTTCGGAGACATTGCCAGAACGAAAGTGTTCAAGCGTTTTCGCACGTTAGGCAGATATATACCGCAAATCAAACACGAAACGGGCTAATCACCCTAGTGCCGCAACGAAGTCGACCGCTGCACAGTTCCGCAGAGTCAGTCACCTTCGGGGAATCGGCCCTCATCGAGGTCCTTCATCAACCGGTCCAGACGCCTTGCCGCATCCGGGAGATCGTGCTTAGCCGCGGCCGTGATGACCAACAGCTTCCGGGACAGCGCCATCCTTACGCCCTCCGGGACTTGCAGTGCACGCACTCTTGTGTGCGCTTCCTTCAATCGGTCGGCGACTTGGCCGTAAAGCTTGAGTTGGCTGTCGCGTTCCATGCACCGATTGTGCCATCTGGGGCGAGTTGTCGCCCGACGGGGTCTCAACAAGCGACTGCGCCCCCTACCAGAAGGCAGGGGGCGCAGTCCTGGAAACGCGCTGCTCAGGCGTTAATTGTACGCGGCTTGAAGGTCGGCCTTGCCACCTCATAAGTCGCGATGTCCGCTTCGTTCTGAAGGGTGAGGCTGATGTCGTCCAGCCCGTTCAGCAGTCGCCAGCGGGCGTTCTCGTCGAGCTCGAAGTCGGCGGTGATGCTCTCGGCACGGACCTGGCGAGCCTCCAGGTCGACGGTGATCCCGGCCGTCGGGTCGGCCTCGGTCAGCTCCCAGAGCGCGTCGACGACCTTCTGGTCGAGCACGACGGTCAACAGCCCGTTCTTCAGCGAGTTGCCGCGGAAGATGTCGGCGAACCGGGAGGAGATGACGGCCTTGAAACCGTAGTTCTGCAGCGCCCACACGGCGTGTTCGCGGGACGAGCCGGTGCCGAAGTCGGGGCCGGCCACCAGCACCGTGGCGCCGCTGCGCTCGGGGCGGTTGAGGACGAAGTCCCCGTCCTTGCGCCAGGCCTCGAAGAGGCCGTCCTCGAAGCCGTCGCGGGTGACCTTCTTCAGCCAGTGGGCGGGGATGATCTGGTCGGTGTCGACGTTGCTGCGACGCAGCGGGACGGCCCGGCCGGTGTGTGTGGTGAAAGCTTCCATGATTCTCAGACTCCGGCGGGCGTACGGACGTCGGACAGGTCGGCCGGCGAGGCCAGGTGGCCCAGCACGGCGGTGGCGGCGGCGACCTGCGGGGAGACCAGGTGCGTACGGCCGCCCTTGCCCTGCCGGCCCTCGAAGTTGCGGTTCGAGGTGGAGGCGGAGCGCTCGCCGGGGGCCAGCTGATCGGGGTTCATGCCGAGACACATCGAGCAGCCCGCGTGCCGCCACTCGGCGCCCGCGGCGGTGAAGACCTTGTCCAGGCCCTCCTCGACGGCCTGCAGAGCGACCCGGACGGAGCCCGGGACGACCAGCATCCGTACGCCGTCGGCGACTTTGCGGCCGTCCAGGATCGCGGCCGCGTTACGCAGGTCCTCGATGCGGCCGTTGGTGCAGGAGCCTACGAAGACGGTGTCCACGTTGATCTCGCGCAGCGGCTGTCCGGCGGTCAACCCCATGTACTCCAGGGCCTTTTCGGCGGCGTTGCGCTCCGAGGCGTCCTCGTACGAAGCCGGGTCGGGGACGTTCGCCGACAGGGGTGCGCCCTGGCCGGGGTTGGTGCCCCAGGTGACGAACGGCGCGAGTTCGGCGGCGTCGATGACGACCTCGGCGTCGAAGACCGCGTCGTCGTCGGTGCGCAGCGTCTTCCAGTACGCGACGGCGGCGTCCCAGTCCTCGCCCCGCGGGGCGTGGTCGCGGCCCTCGAGGTAGTCGAAGGTGGTCTCGTCCGGGGCGATCATGCCCGCTCGGGCGCCGGCCTCGATCGACATGTTGCAGATGGTCATCCGGGCTTCCATCGAGAGCTTCTCGATGGCCGAGCCGCGGTATTCGAGGATGTAGCCCTGGCCGCCGCCGGTACCGATGCGAGCGATGATCGCCAGGATCAGGTCCTTGGCCGTGACGCCGTCGGGCAGTTCGCCGTCGATGGTGATCGCCATGGTCTTCGGGCGGGCCATCGGCAGGGTCTGGGTGGCCAGGACGTGCTCGACCTGGCTGGTGCCGATGCCGAACGCCAGGGCACCGAAGGCACCGTGCGTGGAGGTGTGGGAGTCGCCGCAGACCACCGTGGTGCCGGGCTGGGTCAGACCCAGTTGCGGGCCGACCACGTGCACGACGCCCTGCTCGACGTCGCCCAGCGGGTGCAGCCGCACACCGAACTCCGCACAGTTCTTGCGCAGGGTCTCCAACTGGGCGCGGGAGACCGGGTCGGCGATCGGCTTGTCGATGTCGAGGGTCGGGGTGTTGTGATCCTCGGTGGCGATGGTGAGGTCGAGGCGCCGGACCCGGCGTCCGGCCTGCCGGAGGCCGTCGAAGGCCTGGGGGCTGGTCACCTCGTGCAGCAGGTGCAGATCGATGAAGAGGAGGTCGGGCTCACCTTCGGCGCGCCGGACGACATGGTCGTCCCAGACCTTCTCCGCGAGTGTCCTACCCATCGCTTTCCCTCCGGCCGGCGTCTTCGCCGGCCCAACTAGAGATTCGGTGCGCCGCCGTCCGGACCCCCGTGCGGGGCGGTGGCTACGGGCCGTTGTGTGGCCGCCCGTACAGGTTCGCAACTTCCGCCGAAAATTGAACTTGCGTTTCACAGAGTGAGACGGGAGTATCGTCGTATGGACAACTCTAGCGGCGTCGGCGTTCTCGACAAGGCAGCTCTGGTATTGAGCGCCCTGGAGTCCGGTCCGGCCACCCTCGCCGGGCTGGTCGCGGCGACCGGGCTCGCACGACCCACGGCCCATCGGCTGGCCGTGGCACTGGAACACCACCGCATGGTGGCGAGGGACATGCAGGGGCGTTTCATTCTCGGCCCCCGGCTGGCGGAACTCGCGGCGGCGGCGGGCGAGGACCGCCTGCTGGCCACGGCGGGACCGGTGCTCACCCACCTGCGCGACATCACGGGCGAGAGCGCGCAGCTCTACCGGCGCCAGGGCGACATGCGGATCTGCGTGGCGGCGGCGGAGCGGCTGTCCGGCCTGCGGGACACCGTGCCGGTCGGCTCCACGCTCACGATGAAGGCCGGCTCCTCGGCCCAGATCCTGATGGCCTGGGAGGAGCCGGAGCGGCTGCACCGCGGCCTCCAGGGCGCCCGCTTCACGGCGACGGCGCTCTCGGGCGTGCGGCGCCGGGGCTGGGCCCAGTCGATCGGCGAGCGCGAGCCGGGTGTGGCCTCGGTCTCGGCACCGGTGCGCGGCCCCTCGAACCGGGTGGTCGCCGCCGTCTCGGTCTCCGGACCGATCGAGCGACTGACCCGGCACCCGGGCCGGATGCACGCCCAGGCGGTCATCGACTCGGCCGCCCGGCTCAGCGAGGCCCTGCGCCGCAACGGCTGACGTCCCCGTACACCTCCTGGCCGCCCCAGCGTCGTGGCGGCCCCTGCCAGAACCTCACTCCGCGGACGAACGGTGCGCGAGCCGGTCCGCCGCCCGTCGGCCGCGCCTCTCGATGGGCAGCACGCCGGTGGCCGCGGCGAGTCCGTGGGCCGGCATGTCGGCGTAGATCGATTCGTAACCGCCCTCGGGCACCACGTACGTCTCGTGCCACAGCCCCACATGCCGCCTGGACTTCTTCTCCTTGCGGTTGATCATCGCCCACGCCTTGCGGTGGAACATGTCGGGAGCGCTCGCGTACGCGTACAGCTTCTCCTTCGACTCCCAGTACTGGACGACGTAGTACGTCCTGGGCGAGCCGGACAGCAGCGTGTAGCCGAGCAGCCCGCGACTCCTGTCCCGGCTCAACTCCCGCAGCATGCGCGGCATCGCCGCGAAGACGGGCAGCCAGTGGTGCACTCCCCGGAAGTGGTTGATGCGCATCCCGATGAGCAGGACGACCGCGTCCCCCTCGGCTGCCGCAGTCATCCGCCCCGGTATCGGCTTCGCGAACATGTCATGCTCCCTGATCCTTGTTGGAGAGTTCCACTATCCAATGGTTGGATAGTGGCACTGCCCAAGAGGTGGCGCAAGGGAAGGCACGGCACATGCGGCTCTCGGAACTGAGCGAGAAGAGCGGCGTCAAGACCGCGACGATCAAGTACTACCTGCGCGAGGGGCTGCTGCGCCCAGGCCTCCGGGTCAGCGCGACGCAGGCCGAGTACGACGAGAGCCATCTGCGGCGGCTGCGTCTGGTGCGGGCCCTGATCCAGGTGGGCCGTCTTCCCGTGGCCACGGCCCGCGAGGTCCTCTCCCATGTCGACGACGAGTCCCTGGGCCGGACGATCCGGCTGGGCGCCGCACTGTGGTCCCTCCCTCACGGCCCGGACCCGGACGAGGAGGCACCGGAGACGGCGGCGGCCCGCGAGGAGGTCGAACGGCTCCTGGACCGGCTGGGCTGGGCGACCTCCCAGGAGCTGGGCTCTCTGTCCCCCGCCCATCGCGCGCTCGTGTCCTCGGTGGCCACCCTCATCCGCCTCGGCTATCCCTGCGATGTCGAGTACCTGACCGGGCAGGCGCGGCTCATGCACCAAGTGGCCGTCCAGGACCTGGACATGATGGAGACACACCCCACGGAGGCGGAGCAGGTGGAGACGGCGGTCGCCTCGGCCGTGCTCTACGAACCGTTGCTGATGTCGCTGCGCAGAATGGCCCAGGAGGAGGAGTCGGCCCGGCGGTACGGGATCTGAGGGAGCGACAGAGAAGGACCCCTCACCGGAGTGAAGGGCCCTTCTCTGTCGTTCTGTTGTACCCCCGACCGGATTCGAACCGGCGCTACTGCCGTGAGAGGGCAGCGTGCTAGGCCGCTACACAACGGGGGCATGTACTGCTCTTGCATTTTCTGCGCTGGGCTACCAGGACTCGAACCTAGAATGACGGTACCAGAAACCGTAGTGTTGCCAATTACACCATAGCCCAAAGTGAAAGTACCCCCGACCGGATTCGAACCGGCGCTACTGCCGTGAGAGGGCAGCGTGCTAGGCCGCTACACAACGGGGGCCCTAGCGATCCTGCATCGAGATCGTGGGTGCGACCCAGATGATCTCGCGGGAAGGATCTGTACCCCCGACCGGATTCGAACCGGCGCTACTGCCGTGAGAGGGCAGCGTGCTAGGCCGCTACACAACGGGGGCGTGTTTTACAGATGAAGCTCTGCGCTGGGCTACCAGGACTCGAACCTAGAATGACGGTACCAGAAACCGTAGTGTTGCCAATTACACCATAGCCCAATGAAACGCAACCCCTGGAGGGGGTTTCATTTCTGTCTGCGCTTCCCGGCCGGATCTTTCGGCCCGCTCGGGCGGCGCAGGAAGAACATTACCCGAAGGTGTCCGGCGCTCCAAAACGGGTATTGCCAGCCAGGGTCCACGCCTCGGATCAGGGTCGGGCCGGGACCAGCAGGCCGGGCAGCTGATCGAGCCCGCCGATGCTGACGAGCTCGGGCCGCCCGCCGCGTCCGCCCCGGTCCAGCCAGATCCCCATCAGCCCCGCCGCGACCGCGCCGGCGGCATCGATGTCCGGCTCGTCCCCCACGTACGCGACCTCCCCCGGTTCCAGCGCCAGCGCCTCGCAGGCCGCGTGGAACGCACCGGCCTCGGGCTTGGAGACGCCCAGCTCCACGGCGCACACGACGGCCTCGAACCGGTCCCGTACACCGAGCGTGCGCAGCTTCCGGTCCTGGTTGTGGATGCTGGAGTTCGACAGCACGCCGTGCCGGAATCCGTTCGCCAGAACGTCCAGAGCGGGCAGCGCATCGGGAAAGAGCGACCAGGCGGCCTCGTAGTGGGTCACGTGCCGGGCAAACCAGGCGTCGGCCTCCTCGTCGTCCAGCGCCTGTGAGAGGAACTCCCGCACACGGTCCCGGCGCTGCCCCTGGAAGTCCGTCTCCCCCGCGGCGAACCGTGCCCAGTGCACATCGGTGATCGCCCGCCACCCGAACAGGGCCCGCTCGGCGGAGCCGTATCCATCGGGCAGGCCCTCCTGTTCGAGATGCTTGCTCATGCCGATACGGTCGGCACCCGTGTAGTCGAAGATCGTGTCATCGATGTCCCAGAGCACGGCTCGGATCGGCATACAGCCACGCTACCGCTCGCGCGGCGGGCGTCGCGGCTCCTCGGGAGACAGGGCTCAGAAATGCTGCTGGTCGACTCCCGGCGGCAGGAGGCAGGGGGTGCTGATGATGAAGACCAGCAGGTCCTTGCCCACGGACCCGACGGAGACGAACTGCTGGTCCTCGGGGTGCTTGGCGTCCAGTACATTCGCCGGTTCGCGGTCCTGGTTGATCCCGAAACTCTGGATCTCGAAGCCCTTGTCCTTGAGGGTGTCCTTGATGTTCGTGACGGCTCGGGGGTGCTCGGAGCGGGGAAGGGTTCCGCGTACCGAGTAGCTCAGCGTGAACCTGCCGTCGTCGGCCGACTCGTCGTGCTTGCCGATGCAGTCGGTGAAATCCGCCGTGGGTCGGGCCGTTTTGGGGTCGATCCGGGCATGTGCCGTACTCACCATGGAGTCGGTCCAGTGCTTGGCCCATTTCTCGGCCTTTTCCCTGCTCATGCGCGGAAGCGGGTCGTTCACACCTTCGTCGGACATGCAGCCTCCCAGCAGCAGCGTCAGGGCCAGAGCGGCAGCGGTGCGGTGCCACACGGTGGCGGATACGGTCATGCCGAGTGCCTTCAATGCGCTCCTTCACCCTGCGGTGCCTGCCCCGCAATGATGCGCCCCTGATTCTCCAGGCTCTTGCTGCCATCGTTCCAGTAGCCGCCATGGTCCCGGGTGTCCACGTACATGCGCTCTGCTCCGAACTCCGTTTTCTTGGGATCCGCACCGAGAGTGGCGTCGGAGAGCACGTTGGAGACCCAGTCGTTCTCCGCGGCGCCCACGTACAAGTGCTGGGGGTCGACATGCAGCTGGTCGGCGCGGTCGACCGTCAGCCCGGGGCTGCCGACCACCACCATGTCGTCGGCATCCAGCCCCTGCCCGCCGGCGTCGGCCGCACCAGCGACGGTGGAGCCGTAGCTGTGGGCCAGGACCGTGAGGTGACTCCGTTCACCCTGGTGGGCCGCTCTCAAGCCGTGGGTGAAGTCACGCAGATCCTCGGCCCCGTTCTGAGCACGGCCTTGCGTGGCAATCCCCAGGTTCAGCTCCACTTCCCTCGGTGAGTCGAAGTTCGCCTCAGGAGCGTTGTAGTCGAGCCACGAGACAACCGCGACGTCTTCCGACCCGTTCGTGCTCCATCGGCCTGCGGCTCCCTGTAGCTTGACGGCCCTTTTGATCTGGTCCCCCACGTTGTCCAGCTGGTTGCCCGTCCCCGGGACCTGGACCGCGGTGTGCCGGGCCGTGTCCGGGTTGCCGACGGCGACGATCGCGCGGCCGTCCTTCGAGGTGTCGAATCCGAGCAGGTACAGCTGTTTGTGCGCGGGTGCCGCGTCCGCCACGTCCAGACGTTCCTTGAGGGCGCTCAGCGAGCGGTAGCTGTAACGGTCGTGGTAGCCCAGGTCGCCCTCGCGCAGCGCGTAGTCGTTGAGCCGCATGTCCAGGGCCGCTCGGTTCGCCGAGTCGCGGGTGATGGTCGGAAGACCGTCCAGTGCGCCGATCCGCTCGGGGAAGGCCGCCAGGTAGAAGTCGCGCTGGTCGGAGGTGAGGTGTGCCCACCAGTCGGCGGTGCGTTGTGGATCCTTCCCGTCCGGGATGTTCTTCCCGTCGAGCCCGGCGAAGGCGGCAACCCGTACGGCGTCCTCGGCGGCGTTGGCACCGCCGTACTGCTTGTCGAGGTCGAACGGATCGATCTGGTGAAGGAGTTCGGTCGCATCGTTGCCGACTCGTTCCGCTTCTTCCAATGTCTCGTCGATACGGGCCCGATACCCTCCGAGTCCGGAGTTTGCTTGCTGCTGTACGCCCTGGTAGTCCGGGTCGTTGTGATACTGCGGATCGACCGCCTGCTTCGGTTCGACCCAGCCGTCCTCGGTGACGGTATGACCGGCCGTCTCGGCATCCGCCACTGCATGGCGCAGTTTGCGCTGGGCAGCTTGCATGCGGGTGCTGAGCGTGTCCAGGACCGTTCGAATGAGTAGCGCGTTCGTCTGCGCGGTCTTCAGCTTGCTCTCTGTGGCTTCGAGCGCACCGAAGCCGTAGTGAGCGGCGACGCCCGACCAGTTCGCCTTGTGCAGCGGCCCCGAGACGCGCTTGCCGCTGCCGATCCGGGTGTCGTCCAAGGTCTTGGCCAGCTTCTGCCACGAACCGGCGGCGGCCTCCAGGTCCGAGAAGTCCTGGCGGAAGAGTTGCGCGAAGAGCTCCGGCACTCCGCTCACCAGCCCTTGAAGCAGTCGCCGACGTCCGTGTCATTGATGCTGTGGCCGTCTGCCACCAGCCGCAGACCGTTCGCGTGCTCCGCAAGGCGATCCTTCAGTGTGGTCAGAGCGTCTCCCCAACCGGTACCGGCGGCCTCGATACGGCCCTTGCCATCCCACGCCCGGAACGAGGCTGCGGCCGCAGCCGTGTCATCGACCGCCTTCCGCAAAGGTCCCTGCAAATCTGTCACGAGCATGTCCGCCGCGCCTGCCGAGGCGTATAAGTCGGTCGCGGAGACATTGAGATCCTCTGCCATCTGCTCTTCATCCCTGCGTCACGCACAACTGTCGGGTGATGGCAACCGAGCCTAGCCATAACAGGAGTTCCCGGAAGCGAACGCTGGAATTCGTCTGGATCACATACCTCGCCGCGGCTGAAACCCGCCTCCTGGCCCGGACGCCCGAAGGAGCGGCTACCGGGGGAATCCAGGCCCGGCGGGGGCTGTCAGGGGATGGGGCAGCCGTGCCGTTTGCCGGAGGCGGTGGCGTACGACGTCAGAATCCGGTTCAGCGCCGTGGAGTCGATCGTTCCTTGCGTTCCGGTGGCGCCGTCCGCCGCCTTGCCCTTGGCGCGCTCAAGCTTGAAGTAGGCGGTCCCGATGGCGCCCCCGCATGCGACGGTCCGGGTGTACGCACCCTTCACCGTTCCCGGGTACTTGCCGTCGAGGTACATCTCCTCCTCCGCCGACGGCCCGTAGTAGGCGGTCATGTGGAACAGGTGCGCCTTGCCCCGGCTCATTTCGCATTCTTCCGTCAGCGCCCGTCCCGCAGGCTTCTCGCTGACGTCGGTCACGTGCAGCCGGGCGGCTTCACGCCCGGTCATCACGTCGCGGCACGTGCCCGTCGACCGGTCGACGGGCTTCGTCCGCCACGCCGTACGGTCGACGGTTCCCGGGCGTTCACCGAGTGCTCCCTCGCACTTGGCGTGGCCGGCCGCATGACGCGCCGACTCGGTCGCGACACGTGCCACTTGGAGTACCTGCCGGGCGGTGAGATCCTCCGACTTCGTGCTCGTCTCGGCCGTGACGAGCAGGCCGGCGCCCGCCTTCGTCCTGCAGTCGACCAGGACAGCGGCTCCTGGTGAGTACCCGCTGGCGAAGGACCCGGTCCAGCCGTACCCGATCGGCGTTGCCGAGGCTTCCGCGGCGGGGCCGCTCGCCCGGTAGGCGGCCCGCGGCGATACCCGGAGCCTGAGCACCGGGCCGCCGTCGTCGTGCTCGGCCGAGACCGAGCACCACTGGGTGTCGTGACCGTCCCGGTCGCTCGTGTAACCGCGCGCCTTGAGTCGGGCGCCGTAGAAGAACTCCCTTGCCTCCTCGACCGCGAGGGAGCCCTGGCACCGGTCTGCGAGGTCATCGCCGTCGGTGTCCCGGGGCCAGACGGCCCAGGTCAGCCCGCCGGCGACCAGCGCGAGGAGCAGCCCTCCGACGCACAGGGACAGTCTCAGCCGTGTCATTCGTTCCCCCCGGATGCGCGGTTGCGTCAGTCATGCGCCCACGACGGTCGTGTGGGCCCGGCGTCCACCACTGTGCGGTGGTCGTGGACGAGTTCTGCTGGGACGACTGCGTTTCAGGTGATCAGGCGGTCTCTCCCGCGCCTGTCGTCCCTCTCCTCAGCCTATGAGTTCGAACGATCCGACGGCCTGCACCGTCGGCGGACGGGCGGCGGCACCGCGCCGCTCGTTCCGGAGGAACAGCAGGCGTTCATCCCGCAGGTACGCGAAAGGGCGGCCACGGGGTTGAACCGGGGCCGCCCCTTCGGGTACGGCGGTGACGACTACGCGGCGGCCAGCCTGGCCAGCGCGGCGTCGATGCGGGCGATCGTCTTCTCGCGGCCCAGGATCTCCAGGGACTCGAAGAGCGGCAGGCCGATCGTGCGGCCGGTGACCGCGACGCGGACCGGGGCCTGGGCCTTGCCGAGCTTCAGGCCGTGCTCCTCGCCGGCGGTGAGGATGGCGTTCTTCAGGGCGTCCGCGTTCCACTCGGCGGCGGCCAGATTGGCGCGGGCCGTGATGAGCAGGGCGTCGGAACCCTCCTTCATCGCCTTGGCCCAGGAAGCCTCGTCCGTCGCCGGCTCGTCGAGGAAGAGGAAGTCGACGTTGGCGGTGATGTCCGAGAGGACCGTGACGCGCGTCTGGGCGTACGGGGCGATCGCCGCGAACCGGTCCGCGTCGAAGGACTCCGGGGCCCACGGTGCGAACGGGGCCTTCAGCCAGGGGCCGCACGCCTCGGTGAACGTCTTCACATCCAGCTTGCGGATGTGCTCGGCGTTGATGTGCTCGCACTTCTTCAGATCGAAGCGCGCCGGGTTGGCGTTGACGTCCTTGATGTCGAACGCGGCCACCATCTCCTCGACGGAGAAGATGTCGCGGTCCTCGGCGATGGACCAGCCGAGCAGGGAGAGGTAGTTGAGCAGGCCCTCGGGCAGGAAGCCGCGCTCGCGGTAGAGGTTGAGCGAGGCCTGCGGGTCGCGCTTGGAGAGCTTCTTGTTGCCCTCGCCCATGACGTACGGGAGGTGACCGAAGGCAGGGGTGCCCTTGGCGATGCCCAGCTCGATGAGCGCCTTGTAGAGGGCGAGCTGACGCGGGGTGGAGGAGAGCAGGTCCTCGCCGCGCAGGACGTGGGTGATCCCCATCAGCGCGTCGTCGACCGGGTTGACCAACGTGTAGAGCGGGGCGCCGTTGGCGCGGACGATGCCGTAGTCCGGCACGTTCTCCGGCTGGAAGGTCAGCTCGCCGCGGACCAGGTCGGTGAAGGTGAGCGCCTCGTCGGGCATCCGGAAACGGACGATGGAGGTGCGGCCCTCGGCCTCGTACGCGGCGATCTGCTCGGCGCTCAGCTCGCGGCAGTGGCCGTCGTAGCCGGACGGCTTGCCGGCGGCGCGGGCGGCGTCGCGGCGGGTGTCGAGCTCCTCGGTGGTGCAGTAGCAGTGGTAGGCGTACCCGCCCGTCAGAAGCTTCTCGGCGACATCCTTGTAGATGTCCATGCGCTGCGACTGGCGGTACGGGGCGTGCGGGCCGCCGACCTCGGGGCCCTCGTCCCAGTCGAAGCCGAGCCAGCGCATCGACTCCAGGAGCTGGTTGTAGGAGTCCTCGGAGTCGCGGGCCGCGTCGGTGTCCTCGATGCGGAAGACCAGGGTGCCGCCGTGGTGCCGGGCGAAGGCCCAGTTGAAGAGGGCGGTGCGGACCAGGCCCACATGGGGGTTGCCGGTCGGTGAGGGACAGAAACGTACGCGGACTGGTGCGTTAACCACGCTTGATCACCTTGTTGGTGAGAGTGCCGATGCCTTCGATGGTGACGGCGACCTCGTCGCCGACATGGAGGGGTCCGACCCCTGCGGGAGTGCCGGTGAGGATCACATCGCCCGGGAGCAACGTCATGGCTTCCGTGATGTGGACGACCAGATCCTCGATCGAGCGGATCATGTCGCTCGTACGGCCCAGTTGGCGTTGCTCGCCGTTGACCGTGGCCTGAATGGTCAGGTCGCCGGGGTCGAGGTCGGTCTCCACCCAGGGGCCGAGCGGGCACGACGTGTCGAAGCCCTTGGCCCTGGCCCACTGCTTCTCGCGCTTCTGGGCATCACGGGCGGTGACGTCATTGGCGCAGGTGTAGCCGAAGATGACGTCCTTCACGCGCTCACGCGGCACTTCACGGCACATCCGGCCGATGACCACGGCCAGTTCGGCCTCGTAGTGGAGCTCGTTGGAGAAGGAGGGGTACTCGATGGCGTCGCCGGAGCCGATCACCGAGGTGGTGGGCTTGAAGAAGGCGACGGGGACGTCCGGTACCTCGTTGCCGAGTTCCGCGGCGTGCTCCGCGTAGTTGCGGCCGATGGCCACCACCTTGTTGGGAAGCACGGGCGGCAGGAGGCGGACCTTGCTCAGCGGGACCTTGGTGCCGGAGAGCTCGAACTCGGCGTACGGAATGCCCTTGATGATGTCGAGGACGAGACCATCGGGCCCGTCGCCCTCGACAGCGCCGAAGGCGACATTGCCGTCGATGGAGAACCTGGCGATGCGCACGGGTTGCTGTCGCCCCTCACTTGCTGGCTGGCTGAAGACTGACGCTCCAGGCTAACGCCTCGCTCTGCGGGATTTGCCCGAAAGGAACGCCGTCCGGTGCGTGCGCCCGCGAGGTGCCCGAAAGGTGCCCGCCAACCTTCGAGGACGTGCGTCCGCCCTGCCCGGACGGAGCTCGCAGGGCCGGGAGGGAGCCGCCGGGGGCTCCGAGGGCGATGCTGCGGGGGACACGGGTCGGACGACGCGGCGGGGACGCGGGGCGGGCGACGGACGGGACAGCCCCCGGAGCGAGGCGCCGAACACGGGCGGGCGGGACGCCGCCCGCACTCCTCACTCCGCGGCTGCGGCGGAGACCGGGGCTTCCATGAGGATGGTGCGCCGGGGGTTGGCCGTCTGGGTGGGCAGGTCGACCGCGTGCTCCGGAGCATCCGGCGTCAGCAACTCGTCGGCGTCCTTGAGGTGCGCCAGCGTGGTGCGCCGGGGGTTGGCAATGTTGCGGAACATCATCGTCGTCTTCATCTGCCGTTCGGACCCTGTCGGTTTCGGGCGCCGCCCGGAGGGGCGCCGGTTGTCGGATTTGCCATCCCTGTAAAGCGCCAGGCTAAACATCCGATTCCCTTCGGAAGCCCGGATGAGACGGCGATCATCATGTGAGTTTGCTCACGAATGCATCGACAATTACCCCATTCCGGGCGCCCGATCCCCTCGCAAGAAACGGACATTGCGTCACTGAATCAGCCATTCCGCTCCTGATCATGTCGACTGGGACACCCTTCACCCTTCGCTGATTGACACCGATTGATCCAATTTGCCCGCGAACGCGATCCACGGCTTGTTACTCAGTCATCACAACGTGTCACCCAGGTCACGGCCCGGCACGGGGCCCTTGTTGGAGATCCGGCACTGTGCTGGAATTCCACGCACCGCCGCCGGGCTTTCAGGCCGGCGCGCAGGGGGCGCAACGCAGCGCCGAGTGACGGCGGGAAGGGGAAGAGCGCCGGTCACTCACGACCACCATGGGGCGGCTACGACGCCCCACGACGCCGACACCGTCCCACCCGTCTCGCACGGAGGGACGCCTGGTCCAGAGGTTGCGACGCTAGTGCAGGGACGTTTCAAGAGGGATGGCAGCGCTGCGGCGGAGCAGGAGCCGCACGGCGGGACCGACCGCGGCTCCTCGGCCCCGCACGCCCAGAACCCCGGACCGGCCGCGGCCGGTGACAGCGGCGACCGCGACCGGCGCCCCGGTGCCACGGCGAGCAGCGGCACCGATCCGATCTCGTCGCTCAAGCCCCGGGGCACCGTCAGCACGGGCTCGCGCGTGGCTCTTCGCAACTGGCGCATCAGCACGCGCCTGGTCTCCCTGCTCGCCCTTCCCGTAGTCGCCGCGACCACGCTGGGCGGTCTGCGGATCAACGACTCGATGAACGACATGCAGCAGCTGGACCACATGCAGCTGCTGACCAAGATGACCAAGCAGGCGACCACGCTCGCCCAGGCGCTCCAGGAGGAGCGCGACCGCTCGGCCGGTCCGCTGTCCAACGGCGTGAAGGCCGACGACTTCAAGGTCACCGAGCCCCGCAAGAAGACCGACCGGGCGAAGACGGCCTTCCTGGACGCGACGAACTCGATCGGCGACCCCTCCGGCGACGAGGCCCTTGAGGGCATCTATTCGAGCGTTCAGCAGATCGCCAGCCAGCTGACCGGGATCCGCGAGATCCGCAAGACGGCGTACGCGCACGGCACCCCGAGCCTCCAGACCGTCGACCAGTACAGCCAGCTGATCACCTCGCTGCTGAGCCTCTCCCAGGACATGGCGCAGGCGACCAGCAACTCGGAGATGATCAAGCGGACCCGGGCCCTGGCGGCCTTCTCCTCCGCCAAGGAGTACGCCTCGGTCCAGCGGGCGATCATCGCCGCGGCGCTGCCCGGCGGCAACGACAAGCAGCCGCACCTCAACGACAACGACCAGCAGTTCGGCCGCGCCGCGCTGCGCAAGGAGAACACGGCTCGCCGCTCCTTCGCCGCGGTCTACGCGGCCACCGGCAACAACGCCGAAGAGCTGACCGCCACGCTGGACGACGGCAACCCGGAGATCAAGGCCGCCAACACCTACGCGAAGAAGGTGCTGGACAGCCCCTCGGGCATGACGGGCACGGCGCGGCGCTCGTACATGGACTGGTACGACCAGAGCTCCACCAAGATCCAGGCGATGAAGACCATCGAGGAGACCCTCCTCAGCGACATGGAGGGCAAGGCCCGCGAGCTCCGCGACGAGTCGAAGCGCGAAGCGATCATCAGCGGTGCGCTCATCCTGCTGGTGCTGGGCGTCTCGCTGGTCGGTGCCTTCGTCGTCGCCAGGTCGATGATCCGCTCGCTGCGACGGCTGCAGGACACGGCTACGCGCGTCGCCCAGGACCGGCTGCCGGAGCTCGTCAAGCAGCTCTCCGAGGCCGACCCGCAGGACGTCGACACCTCGGTCGAGTCCGTCGGTGTGCACTCCCGGGACGAGATCGGCCAGGTGGCCGCGGCCTTCGACGACGTGCACCGCGAGGCCGTCCGTCTCGCCGCCGAGCAGGCCCTCCTCCGGGGCAACGTCAACGCGATGTTCACCAACCTCTCGCGCCGCAGCCAGGGCCTCATCCAGCGTCAGCTCTCGCTCATCTCCGAACTGGAGTCGCGCGAGGCCGATCCGGACCAGCTGTCCTCGCTCTTCAAGCTCGACCACCTCGCGACCCGTATGCGCCGTAACGGCGAGAACCTCCTCGTCCTCGCGGGCGAGGAGCCGGGCCGCCGGTGGACCCGCCCCGTGCCGCTGGTCGACGTGCTCCGTGCCGCCGCCTCCGAGGTGGAGCAGTACGAGCGCATCGAGCTGGCCGCGGTGCCCGCCACCGAGGTCGCCGGCCGTGTCGTCAACGACCTCGTGCACCTGCTCGCCGAGCTGCTGGAGAACGCCACGTCGTTCTCCTCGCCCCAGACGAAGGTCCGGGTCACCGGTCACGCCCTGCCCGACGGGCGGGTGCTCGTCGAGATCCACGACACCGGCATCGGCCTCTCCCCCGAGGACCTCGCGGCGATCAACGAGCGGCTCGCCTCACCGCCCACCGTGGACGTCTCGGTCTCCCGCCGCATGGGTCTGTTCGTGGTCGGCCGGCTGTCCCTGCGTCACGGCATCCGGATCCAGCTGCGGCCCTCCGACTCCGGCGGTACGACCGCGCTGGTCATGCTGCCGGTCGACGTCGCGCACGGCGGCAAGCAGCCGCCCGCCAAGCAGGCACCGGGTCAGCAGTCCGCCGCCCCCGGTGGTCTGCTCGGTGGTGGCAGCGGTACCGCCCCGGGCAACGGCGCCCGTCCGGGCCTCGGCGGCGCCCCGTCGGCCCCGGCCGGCCGGCTCGCCTCGGGGTCGGGCCCTTCGCGTGGTCAGGTCGGTGCGGGATCGGGTCCGCGCGCCGCGCTGCCCTCGCGTGACGGCGGTCCCCGCCAGTCGCAGAACCAGCCCGGACAGCCGGGTCAGCCCGGACAGCAGACCCCCGGCTTCCCGCCCTCCGGGCCGGCCGGCACCGGTGCGCAGGACTTCGGGCGCCAGGAGCCGCAGCGTCAGGGCGGCGGCCTCGCCGGTGCGTTCGGCAACGGTGCCAGGCTCGGTGCTCGCGGCCAGGGCGACGGAACGGGACGTACGGACTCGGGTCAGCCGGACCTGTTCAGCCCGGGACGCAACCGCCAGGACCGCAACGACCAGCAGGGCCGGTCCAACGGCCCCGCCCCGTGGCAGCCGCAGCAGGACCGGCAGAACCAGCCCGGTCAGGGCGGCTTCCAGCAGCCCGGCGGTCCGGCCGAGCCCGGCCGCCAGCTGCCCCCGGTCGGTGGTCCGCGTGCGGAGCTGCCCGGCGGCAACCCCGTACCGCAGCGCCCGCAGACCACCAGTTGGGGTGCCCAGGACCCGTCCGCGTCGCGGCACACCCCGCTGGACGCCCCGCGCGGTCACGAGGAGCCCGAGACCACCGGTCGGTTCCAGCGGCCGATGAGCCCGCCGCTCACTCCGCGGCCGCCCGTGGACGACCGGCAGGGACCCGCTTCCACCGCCGAGTTCGCCCGTCCCGACTTCTCGGCTCCGGCACCGCAGACCCAGTTCCCGCAGGACGGACCGGCGCAGGACCCGGCGAGCACCGCGCAGTTCGCCCGCCCCGACTTCGGACAGCCGCTGCCCGCCCCGTCGCGGGACCAGGCGCTGCCCGCTCCGCGACAGCGCGGCCGGGACAACGGGGACTTCGATGCCCCGCGTCCGCCCGCCGCGCCCGACGGTGACGCGCAGTACCGTCCGGTTCTGCCGCCGCAGCCGCAGCCCGAGGCGCTGCCGCCCGCGGCCGGCCCCGGGGACGGTCGTACGCCGCTGTACGACACCCTGGAGACGAACTGGTTCCACGGCCCGCAGCAGGGTGGCCAGCAGCCGCCCGCGGCCGAGCCGCAGTCGCCCGCCTTCCCGCAGCAGCCGGCCCAGGAGCGTCCCGCTCCCGACGGGCAGCGCCGCGGCGGAGGCGACCCGGGCGGCACCACAAGCACCTGGCGCCCCTCGCCGAACGACGAACTCGTACGGCAGGCGGAGCGGGTCAAGAAGCCCGCGGCAGGCGGAGTCACCACCTCCGGACTGCCTCGCCGGGTACCGCGCGCCAATCTGGTGCCGGGCACCGCGCAGCAGCAGAACCACCAGTCCGGTCCTCAGGTGTCGCGTGCGCCCGACGATGTGCGCGGGCGGTTGACCAATCTCCGCCGGGGCATCCAGCAGGGGCGGCAGGCCAATGGCCAGTCGACCGGCAGTTTTCCACTCGGCCCCACTCACCAGCAGGAGCGTTAGTTGAGCCCGATGAGTCAGGCCGCGCAGAATCTGAACTGGTTGATCACCAACTTCGTGGACAACACCCCCGGGGTGTCGCACACGGTGGTGGTCTCCGCCGACGGACTCCTGCTGGCCATGTCCGAAGGATTTCCGCGCGACCGCGCCGACCAGCTGGCGGCTGTCGCCTCCGGCCTGACCTCGCTGACCGCGGGCGCCTCGCGGATCTTCGAGGGCGGCGCCGTCAGCCAGACGGTTGTGGAGATGGAACGCGGGTTCCTCTTCCTGATGTCCATCTCCGACGGATCGTCGCTGGCCGTACTCGCCCACCCGGACGCCGACATCGGTCTGGTCGGGTACGAAATGGCCCTCCTGGTCGACCGCGCGGGCACCGTCCTCACCCCGGACCTCCGTGCCGAGCTCCAAGGCAGCCTGCTCCATTAGGCGGCCATGGATCGATGACAGACCCGATTGACCCAGGCAACGCCCTCATCCCTCACCCGACAGGCCGTTCAGAGCCCCCACCGGCTCCTTCCGACGGCAAGCAGACAACCTGCCGTCACGCCCGGAGGATTCCATGACCCCGCCACCCGCCTCACCCGATCCGTACGGCGCACTGCACCACGCGTCGTACGACGGTGAAGGCGACCAGCCGCTGGTCCGCCCGTATGCCATGACCGGCGGCCGGACCCGGCCCCGCTACCAGCTCGCCATAGAGGCGCTGGTCTCCACCACGGCCGACCCCGCGCATCTGGCGACGCTGCTCCCCGAGCACCAGCGGATCTGCCACCTCTGCCGTGAGGTCAAGTCGGTGGCCGAGGTCTCGGCGCTGCTGTCGATGCCGCTCGGTGTGGCCCGGATTCTTGTCGCGGACCTGGCGGAAGCCGGCATGGTGGCCATTCACCAGCCGGGCAATGGAGAGGCCGGCGGCGCGCCGGATGTGACACTGCTCGAAAGGGTGCTCAGTGGACTTCGCAAGCTCTAGCGGCGGTGCGGCCCGGGCCACCACCTCGGCGAAGATCGTGGTGGCAGGGGGCTTCGGCGTGGGTAAGACCACGTTCGTCGGTGCCGTTTCGGAGATCAACCCGTTGCGTACGGAAGCCGTGATGACGTCCGCGTCCGCGGGCATCGACGACCTGACGCACACCGGCGGCAAGACCACCACGACGGTGGCGATGGACTTCGGCCGCATCACCCTGGACCAGGACCTGATCCTGTACCTCTTCGGTACGCCCGGACAGGACCGCTTCTGGTTCATGTGGGACGACCTGGTCCGCGGCGCCATCGGCGCCGTCGTCCTCGTCGACACCCGCCGCCTCGCCGACTGCTTCCCCGCGGTCGACTACTTCGAGAACAGCGGACTCCCCTTCGTCATCGCCCTCAACGGCTTCGACGGACACCAGCCCTACACCCCCGACGAAGTCCGCGAAGCCCTCCAGATCGGACCCGACACCCCGATCATCACTACGGACGCGCGGCACCGGGCGGACGCCAAGAGCGGCCTCATCACGCTCGTGGAGCACGCGCTGATGGCGCGGCTGAAGTAGCGACAAGTCTGTATTGACATACGGCAGTTACCGTATTCAAACGGGGGTGGACTGTGTCCTTTGACACGATCCGCCCCCGTGTTCATAACGTTTCGACAGAGAATTGTCCCGCGTTCAACACCCGATGCGTTCGATCGGTGCCACTGCGCTCACATGAGCCCCGCCTTTTGACGGGGCTCGCTCTTTATGCCCGTTTTATCTGAGGCTTGGACCACTCGGAATGGCTGGTTCCGACTGTTTGGAACGCGGCCGGTCCCCGTGCTGGAATTCGACGAACTCCCGAGTAGTACGGCCCTGAACGAAACACGGCACAACGTAGGTGCCGACGCCGAGAGGTTGTTGGTCGAGTGAGGCGAAACAACGAGGGCTCCGCGGCGCGGCCGGAGCGGGGCAACTTCACCCCGCCGCCGCGCGCCGCGGGGTCGCCTGCCGATGCGCCCGGCGAGGTGGTGTCCGTCGGCAGCGCCAGCCGGCTGGCCCCGCGCAACTGGCGCGTACCCACTCGTCTGAACGCGATCCTCCTGATCCCCGTGCTGGTCGGCCTGGTCATGGGCGGCTTCCAGGTGAAGGGGTCGATCGACACCTGGGGAGAGGCGCAGGACGCCGAGAAGACCGCGCTGATCGTGCGCGCGGCCTCCGAGTACGGACAGGCCCTCCTCGACGAGCGCGACCTCTCCGCTCAGCCCATCCTCTCGAACAAGCGCGACGCCGCCGTGGTCGACCAGGTCCGGGCCACCACCGACGCCGCCGCGGAGAAGTTCGACACGGCCGTGAAGGACCTGCCCGAGAAGCAGGGTCTGGAGCGGCGGCTCCGGCTGTTCCGGCTGGAGGAGCCCAAACTCCCCGAGCTGCGCAAGGCCGCATTCGCCGAGGCCATGGACCCGGTGAAGACGGAAGAGGGCTACGTCCAGGTGCAGCACTCCCTGATGGAGTTCTGCAACGAGCTCGGTCTGGGCACCGGCAACATCACCAGTTACGGCCGTACGGTCTACGCGATCGAGCTCGCCAAAGCTGCAGAATCGCTTCAGCGCTCCATCGGCATGCACCTGCTGGTGCGTCCGAGCCGACAGAGCGCCAAGTTCGACGCCCAGGTCAAGGCCTTCGGCTCGTACAACTACCTGGAGCAGATCGCCCTCCGCGAGTTCACCTCCGGTGGCACGGACGCCGACGCGGCCCGGCTGAAGGAGGTCCTGACCGCCAAGGCGGCCGAGGGGTCGAAGAAGCTGAAGAAGGCCAAGGAGCAGGCCGACGCGGCGGGCGTCCCGTTCGTCGAGCCGCCCAGTGTCGACGGCTCGGTCTTCGACGGCATGGCCCAGCAGATCGGGCAGGGCCAGTCCCCCGAGAAGCTGGCCGCCAAGGGCATCACCCCCGAGACCTGGATGGCGGCCGCCACCGCCAAGTTCGACGGCTACACCACGGTCGAGAACGAGCTGGTCGACAAGGCGGTGACCGACGCCGCGAACATCTCGTCCGGTGCCAAGAAGGACGCCATCGTCAACGCCGCCGTCGTGGTCGTCGCGCTGCTGGCCGCCTTCGTCCTGGCCGGGCTGATGGCCCGGCAGATGAGCCGCTCGATGCGCCGGCTGCGCACCGCCGCCTTCCAGATAGCCGAGCAGCGCCTGCCGATGCTGGTCGACCAGCTGTCCCGGACCGATCCGGGACGGGTCGACACCCGAGTCCAGCCACTCCCGATCACCAGCCGGGACGAGATCGGCGAGGTCGCCCGCGCCTTCGACCAGGTGCACCGCGAGGCGGTCCGGCTGGCGGCCGAGCAGGCCATGCTGCGGGGCAACGTCAACGCGATCTTCACCAACCTGTCGCGCCGCAACCAGTCGCTGATCGAGGGTCAGCTGACCCTCATCACCGACCTGGAGAACAACGAGGCCGACCCGGACCAGCTGGACAGCCTCTTCAAGCTCGACCACCTGGCCACTCGTATGCGCCGTAACGGCGAGAACCTCCTCGTCCTCGCGGGCGAGGAGCCGGGCCGCCGCTGGAACCAGCCGGTCCCGCTGGTCGACGTGCTCCGTGCCGCCGCCTCCGAGGTGGAGTCGTACGAGCGCATCGAGCTCTCCGGGGTGCCGGAGACCGAGATCCACGGCCAGTCCGTCACCGACCTCGTGCATCTGCTGGCCGAGTTGCTGGAGAACGCCACCACCTTCTCGTCGCCGCAGACCAAGGTGCGGGTCACGGCGACCCGGCTGCCCGACAGCCGCGTGATGATCGAGATCCACGACAAGGGCATCGGTCTCACCGCCGAGGACTTCGCCGACATCAACCACAGGCTGGCCAACCCGCCGACCGTGGACGCCGCGGTCTCGCAGCGGATGGGTCTGTTCGTGGTCGGCCGCCTCTCCGACCGGCACGGCATCCGGGTCCAGCTGCGCCCCTCGGGCGAGCAGGCCGGAACCACCTCGCTGGTCATGCTGCCGGACGCCATCACCCACGGTGGCGGTGGCGAACCGGCTTCCGCGCAGGACGACTTCACCGTCTCCTCGATCATTCCGCAGCAGCAGACCTTCGAACAGCCGGCGCCCCAGCCCCTCATGCGCACGGCGGCGGAGCTGGGCTTCGACGACTCGCGCTACGAGCAGCGGTCGGCGGACGCCGCGCAGCTGGACCCGGTGGGCCGCTCGCTGGTCCGTGAGGAGCGCCGGGCGGCGCTGGAGGCCCAGACGGCCGGCGAGCGCCCGCAGTTCACGCAGGAGCCGTACGCCGGGAACCAGGCCGTCGACGGTCCGTATGCCGGGGCCGGGTACGCCCAGGAGCCGGGGCAGCAGTCGTACGGGCAGGCGCCGTACGGGGGCGGCTACGACGCCCACCGCGGTGACAAGGGCTTCGCCGAGCCAGCCGGCCACGCCCCGCAGAGTGGCTATGCGGAGGCGGCATACGGGGTCGGCGAGACCGCGCAGCCGTTGTACGAGGAGCAGTTCGCTTCCCAGTCCCACCAGGAAGAGTGGCCAAATCAAGACACCTACCAGGGTGTGTACGAGCCGTCGGCACAGGTCGAAGCGGAATCTGTCCCGAGCACCCCCGCCGAGCCGCAGGAGCGCGTAGGCTTCGACCGTCCGGGACCCACCCCGAACTCCGGCCACGAGCTGACCGAAGCCGGTCTGCCGCGTCGGGGCGGTCAGCAGCACTGGCAGCCCACCGGCCGTGGCAACAACCGGCCCGTCGCCGCGCAGCAGCCACAGCCGCAGCAGGAGGAGCTGCCGCAGCAGCAGTCGCCCGCGCAGCAGGACGGAAACGGCTCCGACGACTGGCGCTCGACGAACGACGAGCGCTGGGAGCGGGCCGAGAAGCTCCGGGAGCCGAAGGCGGGCGGGATCACCCCGTCCGGACTTCCCCGGCGGGTGCCCAAGGCCAACCTGGTCGAGGGTACGGCGGAGCAGACCCTGCAGGACGGCCCTCAGGTCTCCCGCGCCCCCGAGGACGTCCGCGGCAGGTTGAGCAACCTGCGGCGGGGCGTGCTGCGGGGACGTAACGCGGGTTCGGACGCAAGTAATACCTACAACCAGGAGCGTTAGTGTGAGCCCGATGAGCCAGGCGGCGCAGAATCTCAACTGGTTGATCACCAACTTCGTGGACAACACCCCCGGGGTGTCGCACACGGTGGTGGTCTCCGCCGACGGACTCCTGCTGGCCATGTCCGAAGGATTTCCGCGCGACCGCGCCGACCAGCTGGCGGCTGTCGCCTCCGGCCTGACCTCGCTGACCGCGGGCGCCTCGCGGATCTTCGAGGGCGGCGCCGTCAATCAGACGGTTGTGGAGATGGAACGCGGATTCCTCTTCATCATGTCCATCTCCGACGGATCGTCGCTGGCCGTTCTCGCCCACCCGGACGCCGACATCGGTCTGGTCGGGTACGAAATGGCCCTTCTCGTCGACCGCGCGGGCACCGTCCTCACCCCGGACCTCCGTGCCGAACTTCAGGGAAGTCTTCTTAACTAGTAGACAGACAGTGCGTTTCGCGCCACCGCGCCATAAGGTGCGGTGGCGCGGACCTACTGGAATCGGGACCGGCAGGCGGAGGAGGAATCGTGACAACACCCCCAGGCGGACACCGGTACGACGGTGACCGGAACGTAACGGGTGAGCACGGGGACAACCGTTTCAACTTCCCCTCCGCACCCAGCGGACAGGGCGCCCAGCAGCCGTACCAGTCCTATCAGCAGCCGCAGCAGCCGGGCTCCCCCCAGGGCCCCGGATGGCCTCCGCAGCGGCCGCACCACTACGACTCGCCCCCGTCGCCCCGCATTCAGCCCGTGCAGCCGCGGCAGGCCCCCGAGCCGACCGCTCCGGCCGCGCACAATCCGCTGGTCCGTCCGTACGCCATGACCGGCGGCCGGACCCGACCGCGCTACCAACTCGCCATTGAGGCGTTGGTCAGTACCACGGCCGATCCGTCCCGGTTGCAAGGGCAGTTGCCCGAGCACCAGCGGATCTGCCGGCTGTGCTTCGAGATCAAGTCGGTCGCCGAGATTTCGGCACTGCTCTCGATCCCGCTCGGCGTTGCCCGAATCCTCGTAGCCGACCTGGCAGAGGCCGGACTCGTCGCTATCCATCAGCCCGGCGGCGACGAGTCCGCCGGCGGCCAGCCAGATGTGACACTGCTCGAAAGGGTGCTCAGTGGACTTCGCAAGCTCTAGCGGCGGAGCAGCCCGCTCCACTACCTCCGCGAAGATCGTGGTGGCAGGGGGCTTCGGCGTGGGTAAGACCACGTTCGTCGGTGCCGTTTCGGAGATCAATCCGCTGCGCACCGAAGCCGTGATGACGTCCGCGTCCGCGGGCATCGACGACCTGACGCACACCGGGGACAAAACCACCACGACGGTGGCGATGGACTTCGGCCGCATCACCCTGGACCAGGACCTGATCCTGTACCTCTTCGGTACGCCCGGACAGGACCGCTTCTGGTTCATGTGGGACGACCTGGTCCGCGGCGCCATCGGCGCCGTCGTCCTCGTCGACACCCGCCGCCTCGCCGACTGCTTCCCCGCGGTCGACTACTTCGAGAACAGCGGACTCCCCTTCGTCATCGCCCTCAACGGCTTCGACGGACACCAGCCCTACACCCCCGACGAAGTCCGCGAAGCCCTCCAGATCGGACCCGACACCCCGATTCTGACCACGGACGCGCGGCACCGGGCGGACGCCAAGAGCGCGCTGATCACGCTCGTGGAGCACGCGCTGATGGCGCGGCTGCGGTAGGGCCCGGCGGACATGCGGAAGGCCCCGCGCTCCTTCGGGAGTGCGGGGCCTTCCGGTTGCGCTGCGTCCTGGGACCGGGCGGGCTCAGCCCTGCCAGGAGTGCGGGGCGCGGAAGCCCGGGGTGCGCTCCAGGCGGCGCCATCCGGCGGTGCTGCGACCGCGATGGGCGGGGGGCGCGGCGGGCTTGGCGGCGGCGCGGGCGAGCAGGACCGCGGTTATCGCGGCCAGCTCCTCGGGGTCGGCAAGACCCTTCTCGACGCGTAGCACGGACTCGCTGGCAGTGCTCATGGGTGGTTTCTCCGTCTTCTCGGCAGGTCTTCGCAGGCTCGGCAGGGCCGCCGCGGGGGCGGCGGGCTACTGCGGCGGGTTGCCGTGCTTGCGGGACGGCAGGTCGGCGTGCTTGGAGCGGAGCATGGCCAGCGAGGCGATCAGTACCTCGCGCGTCTCGGCGGGGTCGATGACGTCGTCGACCAGGCCACGCTCCGCCGCGTAGTACGGGTGCATCAGTTCGGCCTTGTACTCCTTGACCATGCGCGTCCGCATGGCTTCCGGGTCCTCGGCGTCGGCGATCTGCCGACGGAAGATGACGTTGGCGGCACCTTCGGCGCCCATCACCGCGATCTCGTTGGTCGGCCAGGCGTAGGTCAGGTCGGCACCGATGGACTGGCTGTCCATCACGATGTACGCACCGCCGTACGCCTTGCGCAGGATCAGCGAGATCCTCGGCACGGTGGCGTTGCAGTAGGCGTAGAGCAGCTTCGCACCGTGCCTGATGATTCCACCGTGCTCCTGATCGACCCCGGGCAGAAAGCCGGGTACGTCCAAAAGGGTGACGATCGGGATGTTGAATGCATCACACATCTGGACGAAGCGGGCGGCCTTCTCGGAGGCCTCGATGTCCAGGACGCCGGCGAGGGTCTGCGGCTGGTTGGCGACGATGCCGACGACCTGGCCGTCGAGCCGGGCCAGGGCACAGACGATGTTGCGGGCCCAGCGCTCGTGGATCTCCAGGTAGTCGCCGTCGTCGACGAGCTCCTCGATGACCTTGTGCATGTCGTAGGGGCGGTTGCCGTCGGCCGGCACCAGGTCCAGCAGGACGTCGCCGCGCCGGTCGGCGGGGTCGTCGCTCGCCACGGTGGGCGGGTTCTCCCGGTTGTTGGACGGCAGCATCCCGATCAGGTAGCGGACCTCGGCGATGCAGGTCTCCTCGTCGTCGTACGCGAAGTGCGCGACGCCCGAGGTCTCGGCGTGCACATCGGCACCGCCGAGGCCGTTCTGGGTGATCTCCTCGCCGGTGACCGCCTTCACGACGTCCGGTCCGGTGATGAACATCTGGGAGGTCTCACGGACCATGAACACGAAGTCGGTGAGCGCCGGGGAATAGGCCGCGCCGCCCGCGCACGGGCCGAGCATCACGCTGATCTGCGGGATGACACCGGAGGCCCGGGTGTTGCGCTGGAAGATCCCGCCGTATCCGGCGAGCGCGGACACGCCCTCCTGGATACGGGCGCCCGCGCCGTCGTTCAGCGAGACCAGCGGGGCACCGGCGGAGATGGCCATGTCCATGATCTTGTGGATCTTGGTGGCGTGGGCCTCGCCCAGGGCGCCGCCGAAGATCCGGAAGTCGTGCGCGTAGACGAAGACCGTACGGCCGTCGACCGTGCCCCAGCCGGTGATGACACCATCGGTGTACGGCTTCTTCGCCTCCAGGCCGAAGCCGGTCGCCCGGTGCCGGCGGAGCTGCTCGACCTCCTTGAACGAACCCGGATCGACCAGCAGCTCGATGCGCTCACGCGCCGTCAGCTTGCCCTTGGCGTGCTGCGCCTCGGTCGCGCGGTCACTCGGTCCGCGGCGGGCCTGCTCGCGCAGTGCCAGCAGTTCGGCCACACGGCCACGGGTGTCACTCGGCTCGCCCGGGGTTTCGTCCACAACGGTCATGTACCGACCCTACGAAGCCCGGCAAGCAAATCCTGCCGTCGACTCCGTACAGTCTCCTGACCCGTTTCCTGGTGGAGCCGGACAGAATCATGGCGACATGCACGCGAAGTACCAGCCCCTGCGGGTCCGTCTTTGTCCGGGTCCGACAAAGGCCCACTGTGGTCTGCTGCACATTCCTGTCAGCCTCGGGGTGTCGGCCGGATGGGCGTCCGGGACCTTCCGAACGCCTTCGAGCCGGTGCCGCACCGGGTCGCCGGGGTGAGCGACGGTCGGCGGCACCGCCTCGCGGAAGGCCTCCCGGACAGCGGCCGGCATGACGTCGGAGACGTCCGGGCGGAGCGGCACCCGCTGATCGGTGAGCCGACTGCCGATCCGCCTCTCGACCGCCCCGCCCTCGGCGTGCACGGCGGAATCCGGCGAGAATACCCCGGCCGTGCGGCCCCATTCCTCCTGGGCCCCGCGGGAGGCGAGCCCCTTGAGCGGGTCGCGGGCCGGTGCGGACCGGCCGGACAGAGCACCGCTCCCAGCCCCCGGACACACTCCGGTCACCCGGTGTCTACCGGACGTCACACCGCAGGGTGCCTCCCTCGGTCCCCGGGCGGATCCTCAGCACCAGCCGTCGGCCGGTGGCGCGCACCTCGATACCCGGGTCCGCCGTGACGACCTCGTGCACCGGCCGGTCCCAGACCACGTCCACCGGCGCACCGGTACGGTCCGGCCCGCTGACGCACACCGTGGTGGTGCGCCGCCCCTCCCGCACGAGCACGCTCGCCGCGGCCGTGACGGAGAGCGGACCGGCCGCGCCCGGCTGCCAGAAGTTGGCGGCGGTCAGCCCCAGCGAGGGGACGGCGACCGCCTGCGCGGCTGCGGTGTTGGCGTGCACCGTCAGCCACTTCCGGTCGGCCGCGCGGGCGGTGACGGCGCGCCGGGAGGCGCCGGGCATCAGCAGGTAGACGTAGTCGGCGTCGACGGGGTCGGTGCCGTGGTCGAGCCAGAGCGTCTGGTAGCGGCGGGTGCGGCGCTCGGTGGAGCTGGTGGTGTTGATGTCGGACCAGGCTCCGGTGCGGTCCTCGCGCAGGGTGCGCAGCTCGGCACCGCCGGGCAGGACCCAGCCACCGTGGCCCTCCAGATGGGCCCAGCGGGGGGTGGTGGAGGCGTCGACGGTGAGCGGTTGCGTGCCGCCCTCGCCGAGCATGCGGTTGTCGACGATCGTCTCGACGGGGACCTGGTCGGTGGCGGTGATGCCGGCGCCGAGGCAGATGACCGTATCGGCGGCGCAGAACCACGACTTGCGGGCCTCCAGGGTCGAGCCGAGGCCCTTGAGGTGCTGGCCCACCGCGCCGAATTCGCCGTCCGTGGCGCCGCCGACCCAGGTCACCGCGGGCTTGGGCGCGCCCCATTCGCCGCCCGCCCGGTCGGCGAGCCGCTTGGTGGACACGGTCGTTCCGGGCAGCCGGTAGAAGTCGACGGTCGGCCAGAACCAGTCGGTGTACTGGTCGTTCTCGTTCTCGCCCGGCCACCAGTAGAGCATCCCGGCGCCGGTGTGCCAGCCGCGCGGATTCTCGCCGTTGCCGCACTCGTAGTGCGAGATCCGCTCCGAGGCCATGGAGATGCCCGCGGCCCAGTGCGGGCGCCGGTGCACGGCGCGGGCCATGCCGGCGAAGAGGTGGTGGCCCACCCGTTCGCGCGCGGCCGGTACGGCGGTGGCCTGGACGGCGTGCAGCCGGGCCAGGTCCGCGATGCCGAACTGGCGGGCGGTGAGGACCGGGCTGGTCCGGTCGCGGGCGATCCAGCCCTTGATCAGTCCGTGCCACCGGTCGCGCTCGGCGGCCGAGGCGCCCGCGGCGAGGAGCGCGATCCCGGCGATGATCCCCTGCCCGTGGAAGTGGTCGCCGCGCATCACCCTGAGTTCGTCGCTCTTCAGGAGTCCGCGGCTGACGGCACGGCCGTTGACGCTGTCCATGACCAGGCCGTTGTAGATCAGCGGCGCGTACGCCCGCTCGACGCTGTCGAGGATGACCTGACGGGCCGGGTCGGTGACGGCCCAGCTCGATCCGGCGAGCAGCGCGAACAGGCGGCCGAGGCCGTCGAGCATGACCTGGCCGTAGGTGCCCGAGTAGGCGATGGTGGTGTGCTGGATGAACGATCCGTCCGCGTACAGGCCGTCTCCCCCGGTGACGTACGGGAAGACGGGTGACAGCGCGTCCCGGGCCAGTGCGATCTTGGCGGGGGCCCTGCCGAGGACGCCGCGCAGGGCGACGGAGCGGCACAGGTCGACGCGGTTGGCGCCGGTGGAGGTGCCGCTGTAGTCGTGGAGCACGGTGTCGGGGACGAAGTGGTCGACGGCGGCGCAGGCTGCCTCGACGCGGGCCGTGCCGAGCTGCTCGTACAGGACGGACGTGATGTCCATGAGGATGCGCGGGCTGCCGATCTGCCACTCCCACCAGTTGCCGTAGGGCGTGACGGAGGCGTGGTAAGCGGTCTGCGCCAGGTGGTCGTAGCCGCGGACGATGTCGGCGAGGAGAGCGGCGTCGCCGGTCGATCCGGTGCCGGGCTGGGCGTACGCCTGGGTCATCGTCCACAGGCGCCCGTAGCTCTGGGTGATGCCGGACGGCGGGTCGTACGGGATGCCGGGCCACAGCGAGCCGGTGGCCGGGCTCATCGTCGTCCGGAATCCCCGGGCGAGCGTGCCGGTCCCGGTGAGGCGGGAGGCGAAGGGTTCGGCGGCCGCGTCGTAGCCCGAGCCGAGCGCGATGTCGGCCCAGCGTCGGCGCAGGACGTCGAACTCGTCGGCCTCGGCGGCGGTGGCGACCGTCCCGGATCCGGGCAGGGAGAGCGCCACGGCGGTGGCGGCCGAGAGGGTGAGCAGGGTACGGCGCGGCCATACGGGCGGGTTCGGCATGTGCGGCTCCAGGTCGTCGGGGGGGTACGCCATCGCACGCGGGATGCGGGGTGGGTGCGCACGGTGCGTACCCACCCCGCATCCTGCGATCTCAACCACCGCAATGGAAGCGGGCGTCACCCCAGTCCGCGTGGTCGTTGCCGTTGCCGTCCCCGCCGTCGCCGACGACGAGTTCGACGTACTTGGCACCGGTGACGTCCGCCGTCAGCGGCCAGGCGTTGTCGGCCGCCTTCAGGACCGGTGACTTCACCTTCTCGGTGCCGTCGGCCGTGACGCCGAACTGCACGCTGCCGCGTGACGTCTGTACGTCGTCCACGCCCACCTGGGCGGTGAAGCTGGTGCACCGGCCGCCCAGGTAGTAGCGGATCCTCGCCGGGGCATGGCTGCCGAGGCCCTTGGTGTAGACGGTTCCGCCGATGGTCAGCGGGGTCCCGTCGCCGCTGCCCTGCTCACCGTTGGAGAGGTCCCGCTCGACGGGGCCCCAGCCGTTCTCGGCGGCCGTCCAGTCGAGGTCGCTGGCCCAGCTGTCGGTGGTGGGCGGCGGCGGCAGGGTCCGTACGGAGGTCTGCGCGCCGAGCGTGCGGCGTGCGTCGGCGACCGTGTACGACGCCTCGGAACTCAGGCCGTAGGTCTGGTACTTGGCGTCCACCGGCGGGGTGACCCGCCAGCTGCCGGTGACCTGGGCGCCCGCCGCGACCGAGTCGAAGGCGACGGCGCCCGCGGGCTCCGCCTTCCAGCCCTGGGGGACGGTCAGGCTCAGCGCGACGCCGGTGGCCGCGGTGGCCTCGTAGTTGGTGAAGCTCGCCTTGACGGTGTTGGCCGCGCCCGGCTCCAGGGTCTCGGCGCCCGCGTCGACGGCCAGCGTGCCGCAGGCGGCGATCTCACCGGCCGGGGCCGGGCCGAGGTCGGTCACGGTGAACGCGTCGAGGACGAAGTCGGCGCCGTCGGGCGCGTCGCCGCGCTTGCGCAGCCCGGTCCAGGTGTCGCCGCAGCCCGCGGTGACGGTCTCGGAGAAGTGGCCGGTGGTGCGCTGCTGTCCGATGGGGGTGGCGCGGGTCTCGACCGAGCTCGGCTTGCCTTCGGCGGTGATCCGGTCGTAGCCGTCGACCCACTCGTACGCCCCGGCGTGGCTGGACTGGTAGTCGTACTCCACCTTGTACCGGTGGCCGTCGGTCATCGGCACGGTCCAGGGCGCGGTGCGGTAGACGAGTCCGCCGTTCTCCTCGTGGGCCTTGAGGGACTCCTTGCCGCCGATCACGTCGTCGACGAGCTTTCCGTTCCAGCCTGCCTGGGTGTACGGGGCGTGCAGCTGGGAGATGACGGTCCGGGGGTCGGTGGAGCCGCCCGCGTCGCCCTTGAGGAAGGGGCCCCAGCCCTGGTCGACGTCCTCGAAGTCCTCGTACACGACCGTGTTCTTCCTGGTCGCCGGGGCATTGGCGACGATCCGTACGTCGTCGGCGCGTACCGTCGCCGTGCTGCCCGCCGCCGCCTCGATACGGAGCGTGGCGCGGCCGTTCGCCGGGGCGGTGAAGTTGACCTCGGCGCGCTGGAAGTACGTGCCGTGCCAGTCGGACGCGGCGACGTGGTCCTTCGCGGTGGAGCGGTCCACGGCGACGGACCCTCCGCCGATCGAGAGCGTCGTGTGCCGGGTCCTTCCGGGCTGGACCTCGATGAGCGCGGACGCGGTGTAGCGCTTGCCGGGCTTGAGGCCGTCGATGCGCTGCGAGAGCGCCGCGGTGGAACCGCCGGAGAGCTCGGCGCTGTTGCGGCCCTTGTCGTCGGTGTCACGGGCGACGGTTCCGGTCTTCGACCAGGCCCTCAGCCCGTTGTCGTTGAAGCCGGGGTCGTCGACCGGGGTGCCCTGGCCCCACTGGACGTCGACGGCCTTCGGCGCCCGGTCCGGATAGAGGACGTAGGGCTGTCCGGCCTCGGCGGTCAGCGTGATCTTCCCGTCGACGGGCTTGACCGTGCCGGTTTTGACGCGCCCGTTGTCGGTGAGCTCGTAGACGGTGTACGCGCCCTTGGACGGCACGGCCCACGTGCTGGTGCCACCGGACCTGCTGTAGTGGTAGAGCTTCTTGCCGCCGTCCCACGGCAGCAGGTAGTCGGTGCCGCTGAGGACCTTGCGGCCGTGGTCGTAGAAGGTCCGCTTGCCGTCCTCGACCGTGCCCCGGACGTCTCCGGTGAAGGTGATGTCGTTGCCGTCCCAGCGGATGATCTTCTGCTGCTGGGCGTACTTGGCGGGCAGGTCGCGCTGCCAGATGTTGTCGTAGAAGACGTTCCAGTCGGTCTCGCCGGTCCAGCCCTCGAACTCGTCGATGGCGGTCTGGCCGAGGACCGGGTCGTTGTTCCAGGTGTCCCGCTCGCCGTTGCGGATGAAGCGGATGATCTTCGAGTTGAGGCCCTTGTTGGTGGCCCCGCCGTAGTCGAGGTCATTGGCCCAGTGCGACCACAGGGTGCCGCGCTCGAATTTGTCGGACCATTCGCTGCCGACGTTCCAGCCCTGCTTCTGCACGGCCTGGAGGGTCTTGTCGGCGATCCAGCCGTGCGTGTAGTAGACGTCGATGTAGAGAAAGCTCAGATTGCGGTCGGTCTCGTCGCGCAACTGCTGGAAGCGCTTGGCCAGGTCGCCGCTGTTGATGTCGCGGCGCTGGTCGATGTAGTAGCTCTGGCCCAGCCAGTTCCAGCCCGGCCTGGTCTTGTCGACGAGCTGCTCGTCGAACGCCCTGGCCTCCGGGTACGCCTCGGTGGCGTTGACGTGGACGCCGAAGGTGGCGCCCCACTTCTTGCCGTCCTTGAGGAGCTCGTTGAGGTCCTTCAGCCCGCCGGCGCGCTTGTTGTAGTCGCCGCCGTAGTCGGGGTGGGCGGAGTCGTGCCCCTCGGAGGCGTACCCCTTGAGGAGGGCCAGCTGCCCGAGGCCGTCCGTGGACTGCGAGATCCGCTTGACGTCGTCCAGGGTCCGCAGGAAGGGATGGGTGGCCTGGCTGGCGAAGTTGAACGGGATGTGGGTGATGACCCGGTCCGGGGTGTCCTCGCTGCCGGGCGCCTTGATGCCGATGGAGCGGAACGCGACGGCTCCGTCCTGCCAGTCGACCTTCTTGTCGCCGTTGGCGTCGGGGGTGACGACGACCTTCGCCCAGGGGAGGTCGTCCCCGCTCTCGGGCTTCGGCGCGCCGTCGCCGCGGTAGGTCCACTGTCCGGACCAGACCCCGACCCGGACACTGCCGTCGTCCGCCTTGCGCGCCTGGTGCCAGAACCGGGCGTCGTCGCCGCCGGTGGCACCGGAGGGCTTGTCGTACGAGGAGTTGGACTCGACGGCCGCCGCGAGGGAGCCGGTGTTGACGATCGCGTACGAGGCGCCGGCCGGTGCCTTGTCGGGCGCGGTGTCCGCGGTGACCGGGGCGAAGACGTCGGCGGTCTTCGTCGAGTCGTTGTCCAGCCGGGTGAAGGCGGTGGCGGCGCCGGTGTCCGTGGAGCCGACGGAGACCAGGTCGTGTCCGGGTATGTCGATGGTGCCGACGCGGAACGCCTCGGTGTCGCGGACGGCCGTGACCTTGAAGGTGGTGGCGCGTCCGGAGACGGAGAGCGAGGCGTCGATCTCGATGCCGGGCAGGTCGGTGAAGGTCAGCGTGTAGCGGACGACCGAGCCGGTGACCGTGGGCGAGCCCTTGAGCTTCACGGGGTGCGCGGTGCCGTTCAGGGTGACGGCGGTGACCGGCTGCGTGCTGCCGAGCAGTCGGCCGCCACTCGCCCTGTCGGTGTACGCCAGGACGCGGGGGAAGTCGTCGGCGACGGCGACCGAAAGCTGCGCGGACTGGATGACGGTGGCGTCCGCGGGCACGGCCGACTCGACTGCGGCGGGTGACGGGGCGGCGGCGTCGGCGGGGAGCGCGGTCCCCACCAGCGCCAGGACGGCGGCTGAGGCGGCGGCGACAGCGCCCGCCGAAGTGAATCTTCGTGACATGTGCTCTGCGTAGTGCCCGTGGCCGGACACCGTCAACGACGTGTGGCGGCTCGGGCCGCTCCAGTCCAACAACCGCCGTGCGTAAGTCCAAGTGGACGGTGACGGCCTGGTCCGCTCTCTCGTGCACCAGGCCGTAAGTGTCCGCCGCCCGCGGTGTGGTGGCGGGCCGTCGGGGAACGGGACGGCCGTCAGGCGGGGCGGTTCGCGGCACGGCGGTCGGCGGCGCTGCCCGGCCCGTCGCGGGGTGCCGGGCCGGCCTCGGCGCCGGCGGGTGCGTGGAGCTGCATGAAGACCTGCTCCGTCTCGATGGCGACCGGTGCGCCATGGTCCAGAGTGATCAGGTGCAGACAGAGGTCGAGGCCGCCGAGCACTCCGGCCGCGGTGTGGAACGGGTCCGCGTCCACGACCGAGCCAGGTGGATCGGGTGGCGGCACTGTCCGGCTTCGCCTCCCCAGCGAGCCTGCGCCACCACTTCTCCCGGCTGACGGGCACCACACCACGGGCCTACCGCACGAGGACCGGGGCGGCACGCCCGGCGAATCCCGGCGCAAGAATCTCCGGGCGTGGGGACTGAGAACGCAGGCCGGGGCCGATCACCAACCCGCTCACGAGGGCGACGACGTGGGTAGCCACTGACGCGCTACCGACGAGAACCGCCGCCCCCGCGGGCACGCCCCTCTCACCGGCGAGATCACCGACCCGACAGGCTTGGCGTCAGCCCTGCGGGACAGCCGGACTCACGGTGCCGTGCCGAGCTCCCAGAACCGGAAGACGGTCGACGTGTCCAGGCAGTTCTGCAGGCCCCGGACGTTCTCGTGGGCGACCGCGTACTGCTTTCCCTGCCACAGCGGCAGGAGCGGCAGTTGCTCCGCCACGATGTCCTGCAGTTTGCCGAACTCCTCCCGGGTGTTCGAGCGGTCGGTCACGGACGAAGTCTGCGGGATGATCCGCTTGATTATCTCGCTGTTCTCGTAATTGTTCGACAGGACATTGCCCTTGCCGAAGAACGGCTGAGTGAAATTGTCGGGGTCGGGATAGTCCGGCACCCATCCCTTGACGTAGATCCCGTACTTTCCGTCGGCGATGTCCTTCTCGTACCGGTCGAACGGGACGGACTTCATCTTCGCCTCGAAGAGACCGCTCTTGTTGAGCTGATCGGCGATGGTCTGCAACTCGTCGTCGGTGGCGGGCCCGTAACGGCTCGGCGTGGACCACAGGGTGAGTTTCACCTTGTCGGTGATCCCGGCGGCCTCCAGGGCATCCTTCGCGCGTTGAGGCTGCGCGCTGTCGCCGTAGGTGTCGAAGAAGGACGTGCCGTGGCCGGTGATGCCGGCCGGGATGATCGAGTAGAGCGGCGCCGCCGTGGACTGGTAGACCTTGCTGACCAGGGAGTTGCGGTCGACGAGATAGGCGATGGCCTTGCGCACACCGAGCTTGCCGACCACGGGGTCGGCCATGTTGAAGACCATGTGCTGGACCTCGGCGCTGTCGCCCTGGACGACCTCGATGCCGTTCTTCTCCGCGGTGGGCGACATGTCCAGGGCGGCTATGGCCTTGGCGGTGAGGCCACGGTAGGCGATGTCGACATCGCCCTTCTCCAGGGATGACTTGAGGGCCTGCTGGTCACCGCGGAAGAGTTTCAGCGTCACGCCGCTGTTCTTCACCTCGGCCGTGCCGTGGTAGCCGGAATAGACCGAGAATTCGGCCTTCGACTTGTCGATCGAATCCAGCATGTAGGGACCGGAACCAACCGCCTTGCCGCCCTGAAGCAGCCTGTCCTTGGGGTAGACCCTATGGTCCACGATGGACCCGGCACCCGATGCGATCTTGCTGGGAAAGATGGCGTCGGGCACCTTGAGACGGAAGACGACGGTCTTTTCGTCCGGGGCACTGATCGCCGAAATGGTGGAGAGCAACGGCGCCGGGCCCGCCGGGTCATTGATTTCGATTGCCCGGTCGAAGGAGTATTTGACGTCCTCCGATGTGAGGCTGTGGCCGTTGCTGAACTTCAACCCGTCACGCAAAGTGCAGGTGTAGGTCCTGCTGCCGTCCGAGAAGCCGCAGTTCTTGGCGGCCTCCGGCACAGGTATGGAAGCCCCGGGCGGGAAGCTCAACAAGGACTGGAAGACATTGTTGAACAACAGCCAGGACCCGGGGTCGTACCCCGCGGCCGGATCTGTCGCAAGAATGCCGTCGGACATCCCGACGACCATCTTCTCCTTGCTGTCGAATGCAAAGATCTGATCGTCGGAGCCGCAGCCTGTCAGCAGCGCCATTGCTAATCCCCCGGCGATGAGGATGCTCGACCACCTCGTACGAACCTTCACAGAACGTGCCTCATACTCTCGGCCGGCCGTACGGGTGCCCCCTGACAACCGGATCAGGTCAGGAACAACTGCTAACACCACGACCGTCCAGCACTGGCGGCAGTCCGGGCGCGGAGGTGCGGAACGACTACCTGTCAGGACTCGGTGTCCAACAGGAATTCTACGCGCGGTGACTGGCAGGAACATTACAAGAAATGAACGGCGGTGGACAGGTCGTGATCGATCTTGTGGCGCGTCGAACAACCCAGTAGTACACCGCCCGGCCCGGCGGCAAACCGCGCGGCAGGGAAATCTTCCGGCCTTCGGCACCGTCGGCCCGGGATGCCCGATATCGGTACGCGACAAGGAAGACAAGCCGGGCCGAGAGAGACAGTGAGGTATTCATTGTGCGACGACAGCCACTTCGGCCCGGTCGGCATTAATCCCCTATTGCAGCAACTGTCGGCCGAATAGGTCGGACAGCAGGAATCCTCCACCTGCGGCGAGAGACCGGCCGACCGCCGGAGGTCTCGGGGGTGACCGTGTCACCTCATCCGGAGAGCACATCGGCGAGCCCGTACGGCTCCGGGCACGGGTCCGGTCCACGCACCACGAACTCGCACCACACCACCTTGCCGGTATCCCGTCCCCCCACACCCCACTTGTCGGCGAGCGCCGCCACCAGCAGCAGCCCGCACCCGCCCTCCGCATCGGGAGCCGGGTCCGCGGCGACGGGGCGCACCTCCCCGTCGCCGCTGTCGTGGACCTCGACGCGCAGCACACCGGCCCCGTCCTCACCGTTCCCCCTGCCGCCTGGGCCGCCTTCCTCGGTGCCACGCCCTGAGGTGGACACCCGCCCCACCCGTCAGTGATTCCGACTCAGGTGCGGACTGGCCAACCGGCCGATAGAGATGGGCACTTCGGACGGTAAACCGCTTGCCCGCGTCAACCCACCCGATGATTCTGGCCCGATGGACCTCGAAGAAGCGGCACAAGCGTGGCGTGAAGACGGCTTCGTCATCCTCCCCGGCTTCATCCCAGCCGATGAGCTGGAGCCCGCGACGGGCGAACTGGACTTGCTCTTCCCGTCCGCTGAGGGGTTCCACGACGCAACCGATGCGCGACGCGAGCGCTTCATCGGCGACCAGTTCGCCGGGATCGACTACTTCCCGTTCGCCGGCACGGAGATCAGCCTGCTGGCTGTGAACCACCGGATCCTGACGCTCGCCGAGACGCTGCTGGAAGACGACGGCTTCCAGATCTACGGGGCGGAGGCCTGGGCGAAGTACGCCGGCGCCAGCGACTACGACCAGGACCTGCACCGCGACTACCTGGGCCACACCCTCCTGGTGCCCAGCACCGCACCCGGCTTCCGCCAGCTGGAAATGTTCGTGTACCTGGCGGACGTGCCCGAGGAATTCGGCCCGGCACACCTTGTCTCCCGGAAGCACACGGCCGACCTCCCTGCCGTGCCCGACAGGCATCTGCGGCCCGGCCTCGAAAGCAAGACCCGCTTCCATGACGGCAGCGGAAGCCCGCACCTGTACGGAGCGCAGGTGTCCGCGGCCGGTCCGGCCGGGACAGTCGTCGCCTTCGAGATCGGCACCGTCCATCGCGCAACGGCCATGACCGCGCCGCGCGGCGCCCGCTACACCATGCATCTGAACTTCCGTCCCTCCGGGGTCCATTGGGGTCAGCGCCGGGGCTGGGCCTACACCGCCGCACAGCGGGACTGGTTCACGTTCGTCGAGCGGGCCACCCCGCGCCAGCTCCAGGCATTCGGGTTCCCGCCGCCTGGGCATCCCTACTGGACACCGGAGACGCTGGCCGGGACGGCGCTGCGGTATCCGGGGCTCGACCTCACGCCTTGGCGCAGGCCCGGCTGACCCCCTACCGCACCGCATCGCGTGGCCATATCGGCGAGGCCGGTGCGGACGTGAGCGCAGCCATCGTCGATCACCGCAGGCGAGCAACCACAGCGGCGGCGGGCGATCGTAAGCGGCCTCGACCGTCACCGGCTCTCGCGGTCATGCGTCCCAGGTGACCGGAAGGCTCTTGACCCCGTAGATGTCCGCGGTCTCCGGGCGCAGGCCGACTTCTTCAGCCGGTACGGCCAGGCGCAGCGTGGGGAAGCGGTTGAGCAGTGCGGAGAACGCGACCCGCATCTCGACGCGGGCCAGCTGCTGGCCCAGGCACAGGTGGATGCCGTGGCCGAAGGCCAGGTGGCCGCCGTCCTGCCGGCGGAGGTCGAGCAGGTGGGGATCGGTGAAGCGCTCGGGGTCACGGTTGGCGGTGCTGTACGACAGGACGACCGTTGTTCCGGCCTCGATGGTCTGGCCGCCCACCTCGACGTCCACCAGCGCCGTCCTCATGAACGTCTTGGCGACGCTCAGATACCGCAGCAGCTCTTCCACGGCCTGGTCGGTGAGCGCGGGGTCGGCGCGCAGTGCGGCCAGTTGCGCCGGGTTCCGCAGCAGCGCGAAGGTGCCGAGGGACAGCATGTTCGCTGTGGTGTCGAACCCGGCCGCCAGCAGGATCAGGCCGATCCCCTGCAGTTCCTCGTCGGTCAGGTCGCTGTCGGCGAGTTCGCTGAGCACGTCGTCGGTGGGGTTCGCACGCTTGGCGGCCACCAGCTGTGCGAGGTAGTCCTGGGTCGCCGTGTAGGCCGCTATCAGGTCCTCGTCGGTCGTCTCCCCGCTCATGAACTTGTCGATCTGTTCCTGGAAGGAGTCCCGGTCCCGATACGGCACCCCCAGCAGCTCACAGATGATGATGGTGGGGATCGGCTTGGCGAACGCGGTCACCAGGTCCGTCGGCGGCCCGGCCTTCTCCATGGCATCCAGGCAATCGGTGGTGATCTGCTCGATGCGTTCGGTGAGCACGCGCATCCGCCGTGCGGTGAACTTGCCCGCCAGTGGTTTCCGGTAGCGCCCGTGCTGTGGTTCGTCCATGAGGAGGAACTCGCCGGGTGGCGCCGGAGGGATCTCGAAGTCGACCACGTTCAGGAGCTCTTTGCGCGAGCTGAACCGCGAGTCGGCCAGGACCGACCTGACCAGGTCGTATCCAGTGATCAGCCAGCCGGGCTTTCCGCCGGGGTGGGTGCAACGGCTGATGGGGCCGTGCCGACGTGCGTCGATCAGCTCTGCCGGCGGGTCGAAGGGGCAGCCGGGCTGACGCTCCGTCGGCAGCGTCGTGACGGTGTGGAGGGATTCGCTCATGACTGTGCCTCATCTCGCGACGTCACGTGTTTGACAGAAGTCGAAAGCTACGTTGCATTCGGAAAATCGTCAATCATTCGAAATGCGTTTGCGCAGATAGAGTGCAGTAAATTGATGCAATGAGCGGCGATCGAACGCAATGATTCGTTGCAATGAGTGAAAGCAAAGGCAATACTGGCGGCATGCCAGTGGGCGGCTGACCCAGCGGGACCGTCAGCGCATCGCGGCCGGACTCGTCGACGGGCTCACCCACGCGGAGATCGCCAGGCGGCTCGACCGGCCGACCTCGACGATCAGCCGCGCGGAGTCGCCGGAGTCCTCCGCACCCGAACACGCGGCGAGCGGCTCCATGACCGGAGGGTAGCTGGGGCCACCGGCGGAGCACGTCGCTCGCCGTCCAGCCGCTTGCCGGGGACTCGGTCACTGATGGCAAGTCCGCCGGCGCACGACGCTCATCTCTCCCTTGCCGGGCCATCCCGCCTGGCACGTGATCCCCTCGTGGGCGATGGTGGCGCCTGGGGGCTTGCTGCCGCCCGCCTGCGGTTCATCGCCGAACGGGCCGGCTCGCGCATCGCGGAGATCGACGCCACGCACGCGGTGCCGGCCCCACAAGCCCAGGCTGCCACCGCCCCCTGAAGGAATCGGCCATGTCGAACTTCACCCCGTACCTGGAGCGCAACCAGGCTTTCGCGGCCTCCGGTGCCCAGGCCGACGTCCCCCGGATCCCGTTCATCCCCTTCAAGCAGCTGTACCTGATCACCTGCATCGATCCGTGCATGGAGCCCGCGGCCGTGCTGGGCGTCAGGCTCGGAGAAGCGATCGTCGCACGGAACGTCGGCGGCCGCGTCCTCGGGCACGCACACCTGAGCAGCCATCCGGCGACAGCCGATATCGACACGCCTGGGGCCGACATGGTCGGCTCCAGGCGCCCCTCACGAACTGGTACGCGGGAGCCGCCTGGCTCACAGGCGCCCGCCTTCGGCCGTCGTCGGCCGGTGGCCCGTCCCTTCGCGATCAGTTCTGCGCGGCGGGGGCACAGCGGCTCCCGGCGCCCGGGAGTTTCCGCTCCATGAGGTAGTCGTCCACGGCGCCGCGTGTGCAGTCGCTGCGCCCGTAGACGCTGTGACCCGCGCCCTCGTACGGCAGCAGGACGGTCGTCCCGCGCGTCTGCCGGTGCACATTGGTCGCCCACGCGTAGTTGTTCGCGGGATCGTGCAGCGAATGCAGCATGAGGATCTCGGGTGCCTCGGTGACGCGCAGACGGTGCTGCGGGTTGTTCACCTCGTTCGGCCAGCCGACGCATCCGGCCACCGCCGGGTGTACGCGTGGCGAGCCGCGCAGGTGCGGTGCGGCCCGTAGTTCGGCTTCGGTCAGACCGGCGTACTCCCTGTAGTCCTTCGGCCGGAACCGCCAGTCCTGGCAGAACACCGCGGAGAACGGTTCCGCGCGGGTCTGCTCCTCTGCTCCCTGCGGTGTCCGTGGTCGAGGCTGCTGAGTCGGCCGCCTTTCCTTCGGTTCCCGTTCCTGTGCGTCGAGCCCGGCCACATAAGTGGCCAGCTCGTCCCAGTGGGGGCCGTAGAAGTACTCCTTGAAGGCCTTGAATGCGATCGCGGTCGCGGTGAGAGCCTGGTCGGGGCTCCGCGGATCGTGTATCTCCCCTCGGTCCGCCCTGGCGAGCAGGTCGTCCCATACGGCGGTGACGTCCCGGCCGTTCAGGGCGCACGAGCTGGTGGAATCACACCACTTCACGAACTGGTGGAACGAGTCCTCCGCCGTGGCCGCCGAGGAGACGAGAAACTCCCGGGCGCCGAGGCTGTGGTCGATGTTCGCGGTGAGGGCCATGGTCCGGATCCGGCCGCCGTACTGCTCCGCGTACTGCTCGCCGATCAGCGTGCCATAGGAGTGGCCGAAGTAGTTGATCTTCTTCTCGCCCAGCGACCTGCGGATCGCGTCCATGTCCCGGACGACGCTCAGGGTGTCGGCGTGGTCGAAGACCGGGCCGCTGTGCCGTCGGCAGTCCTGGCGTAATGCCCGGTTGTACTCGGCGAGTTGATCGAACTCCGCCTGGTCGCGGGGGTAGGACGACGGCGCTTGGTCCAGCAACTTCGTTGAGCACTTGACCGGTTGGCTGCCTCCGACACCCCGTGGGTCGAACCCGACGATGTCGAACCTCTCCTGGACGTCCGTGCTGAAGTGGGACGTGGCACGCCGTACGACGAAGTCCACCCCCGAATCGCCCGGTCCACCCATGTTGACCAGCAGCACGCCGATCCGTCGATCCGGATCGGTCGCCTTGCGGCGGGCCACCGCGAGATCGAACTTCTCCGCCGACGGGCGTGCCCAGTCGACGGGCAGGCGCAGGGTCCCGCATTCCGCTGCGGCGTCCTTGGGGCACGGTTTCCAGTCGATGGCATTCTGTGTCGCCGGGCTTCTGCCGGGAGGGCCGGCATCCGCCGCCTCCGCGCCCGGCATCGATGCTCCGGCGAGTACTCCAGCGGCGAGCACTCCGGTGAGCGCCCTGAAGAGCGGTTGCATGAAGTCCTTTCCATGGTCCTGCACAGGGGAACAGGGGGTTGCCCCCTGGTCGAACGTGACAGCGTGGCAACCGGGCCACAACCGCGTGAGACGCGAATCAGGGAAGGCACCGGGACGTGATCGGGGTTGTCCTCCGGGTGGCGTCCCAGGGGTTGCCCCTCCGCCCCCCGAGTCTTCCCTGGACTCGGTGCAGCCCAGCCAGGGGCATCAAAGCGTCGAGTTGTGAAGACTTCCAATTTTTGAGAGCGCTCTCAAGCACAAGTCTTGACGCCCGTCCCGGCCAACACGAGAGTGGTGCGCACCGCGGACGCCCCGCCCCGTTCCCGCACGATCGCCCCGTCCGTGGCCCCCCACACACCTCGGGAGTCCTCTCGTGATTTCGCGCAGACTGTTCCTGACGGGTGGCGCCGCAGCCTCGGCGACCGCTCTCACCTACCCCCTCTGGGGAACCGCCCTGAGCCCCCACGCCTCCGCCGCCCCCGCGACCTGCGAACTCGCCCTGCAGAACCGCTCGTTGCCGGGCAGGGTCAACGCCTACGTCACCGGCCATGAGCAGGGCACCGGCCGCTGGGTGCTGCTGCGTGCCGACGGCGGTGTCTACCGTCCCGACTCCCCCGCCGCGCCGCAGACGCCACTGCCGGTCGACTGCGCGATCCCGTTGACCGCGGCGGGCGGCGCACCGGTCGTGCTGACGCTCCCTCAGATGTACGGGGCTCGCGTCTACTTCGTGCGCGACGACACCCTCACCTTCTATCTCAACCCCGGCCCCGCCCTCGTCGAGCCGGCGTTCGCCACGTCCACGGACGCCAATTACGGTCGGACCTGGTCGTTCTGCGAGTTCACCTTCAATCCTCAGCAGCTGTACGCGAACATCAGTTACGTCGACCTCGTCACCGCTCTGCCGATCGGTCTGACCCTGGAGGGCGACAGCACGCACACCGTGGCCCCGCTCCCGGACGGTGCGGTCCAGCGGATCGCCGACGGTCTCACCGCCCAGGCCGCCGCCGACGGACAGCCGTGGGACAAGCTGGTGATCCGCGGTGCGGACGGCGGTGTGCTGCGGGTGATCTCGCCGCAGAACCTGATGGCGCCGTTCTTCGACCGGCCGGACGAGATGCCGTTCCGCGATGTGTTCACGGCCTACATCGACCAGGTCTGGGAGAAGTACCGCTCCACCGATCTGCGGATCGATCTGCAGGGCGGTCGCGGTGTCCGCACCGGCCGGGTGAGCGGCGACCTCCTGACCTTCGACGGCGGGCACTCCTTCACCAGGCCGGCCTCCAAGGACGTCTTCACCTGCAACCACGGCCCGTTCGCCAACAACCCGGGCGACCCCGACGACAAGAAGGCGCTGCTGGCCCGGCTCGCGGCCGGCTTCAACCGCTCCCTGATGCTCACCCACCCCGACCAGCCGAACGGCACCTCGGCCGCGGACTACTACCAGGGCGTGGCGACCAACCACTGGTCGCGCGTCGTCCACGCCAACACCCCGATCGGCTACGCCTTCCCGTACGACGACGTGCGCCCCGACGGGCAGCCGGACGTCTCGGGCGCCGCGAACGACGGCAACCCGCGGCGGTTCACGGTGAGCGTGGGGGCCTGAGTCCCCCACGACGAGGACCGGCCGGCCGCCGTGGGCCACAGACGCGTGTGCTGCGCCCGCGGGAAACCCGCGAGCGCAGCACACACAGTCCCGTTCTACTGGTGGGACGCCGGCGGGACCAGCATGTTCTCGATCAGGTCGGCGGCCCGTGCGGCGCCACCCTCGCCCCGTACCTCGGCTCGCAGCAGTGCCGAACGCCGCGTGACGGCCGTATCGGTGACGAGTCCGATGAGAGCGGCCCGCAGGTTCGCCGCGGTCGCTTCCGCGGTGTCGATGCGGCGGGCCACTCCCAGTTCGACGAGCCTGTCGGCGTTCTGGAACTGGTCGGCGGCCTGTGGGACGGCGATCATGGGAACGCCGGTGAACAGCCCTTCGCTGCTGCCGCCCATCCCCGCGTGAGTGACAAAGGCGTCGGCCTGTTCCAGCACCGCGAGTTGCGGCACCCAGGAGTGCACCTCGACGTTGGACGGGATGTCGCCGAGTTCCCTCCGGTCCGTACGCTTCCCGATCTGGAGTACGACGTGCCAGCCGGGCAGGTCACCGAAGGCGGCCAGGCACCGGCGATAGAACTCCGGCTGGTGTGTGAACGCCGAGCCCAGCGAGATCAGCAGCACGTTCTCGGCATCGACCGGACGCGTCCAGCCGCCGTCGGCCGCCCGCGTGCCGAAGCAGGGGCCGACGAACTCCACCGTGTCGGTGTCGACCCGATCGGCATGCGGCTGCATGGCCCGGGGGATCGTGGCCACGGTATGCGCGGGGCGTCCGCCGAAGGCGTCCATGTCGGTGGTGGACGCCCCGCAGTCGGTGAGCCACCGCGTGAACCGCGCTCGGTACGCGTCGGCGCCCGGCAGTTGCCACAGCTGTGCCGCGACCTCCTGGTCGTAGCCGTTCCACGCGACGTACGTCGGTGACAGCTGCATGAGAGGGCGACCCTGTGCCTCGGCGAGGGCGCGCGCGGCGTAGGCGCCGATGTCGTACAGGTAGAGGTCCGCGCGGTCGTGGTCGTAGGCGGCGCGCAGTTGCGGAAGGGCCTGGACGGCGTCGTCGAGGAAGACGCCCATCGCATCCATGGGGTCGTCCGGCCAGCTGTTGTCGGCGACCGGCAGAACAGAGCCGTAGGGGACGAATTCCGCGCCGGTGGCTGTGATCACGTCCGCCATCGCCGGGTCGTTGGCATAGGTCACCCGGTGGTCGCGGGCCACCAGTTCACGAATGATTTCGAGGCTCGGCAGGATGTGGCTGATGACAGGGATGCCGACCATCGCGATGTGGGCACGGCGACGGGTCATGGAGGATCAACTCATTTCAGGTCTACGGCGAAACGGACACGACGAACCGGTGCGCCACCGTCCGGGAGGAGGTCCTGCCGTCGGGACGCACGGGCGTACGGGAGAGGAGCCGGTGGCTCCGCCCGCTCGTGTCAGCCGTAGATCTGATGGAAGTGCATGCCGGGGACCTTAGCTTGCCTCGGGCCCCCGTGCACAGTGTTTTATCGCATGCTCCGGGCCAGGGACGGCGACGGCGACGGCGACGGCGACGGCGACGGCACAGGCTCTCCGCCGGCCGACCGGCCGGCCCGTTCGCCGTGGCCGACCACGACGAACGCCCCCGCGTCCGTGTCGAGTTGCACCTCGCCGTTCCTCCCGTGCAACGACGTCGGCCTCCACGACCGCGAGCAGGTCATGGAGGCCGAGGTCACGCGGACCCCGAATCGGCCAACGGCGTCCGTGGCGGAACGAGGCACCCCGTGCGAGCGGATACGACGCGGTCAGCAGCCGCCGCAGTTGTAGTACGTCACGTCCCAGTGGTTGCCCTCGTCCGCGTAGATGTTGCCGGAACCGGCCTTGTACTGGGGTGCGCCGTCGCCGCGCAGCCCTATGTAGGTGAAGACGCCGTGGACGTAGTTCGTGAGGCAGGTGGACTTGCCGAAGTCGAGCTTGTAGCCGTTCCAGTGCGAGTACGTCCCACTGGCGTGCCCGGTCTCGGTGCCGCCGGTGATGTTCAGCGCGCAGCCCGTGGCGCTCTTGAGGGTCTGGGCGCCCTGGGCGGTGGCCAGGTTGAGCTGGTCGAACGAGGTGCAGGTGGACACGTTGCGGTTGGAGCAGTTGCCGGAGGACGACCAGGTGATCCCGGACGAGCTGAACCGGGCGGTGGCCTGGGCGTGGGTGAGCTTCGTGTCGGCGTGGGCCTGGGTGGCACCGCCGCCGAGGACGCCGACGCCGGGGGCGAAGAGGACGCCGAGGACGAGGGCGAGGGCGGTCAGGACGGGGCGCAGTGTCATACGGGACACCATGAGGGGATCCTCCTGCTCATGACAAGTAAGGGGCAGGGAGATACTGCCCGAGTTCTACGCGCGTCGCCAGGGGGTGGCGAAACCCGAGGCCCTTCCCGCAACAATTCACACGCCTGATGTTGAACTTTGAACTAGGTAGCGCTACAGTCAATCTCGTTGAAGGTTAAACAACAACTTCACCGCCGCTCGATCACGTCCCCGAGGAGGAGCCATGGCTCTGTTCAACCGCAAGAACAACAACGCCCCGTCCGCCACCATCGCCACCACCGTGGACCCGGCTCTGGCCGCCCTCACCGGCGACTACACGATCGACCCGGCGCACAGCAGCATCGGCTTCACCGTCCGCCACGCCATGGTCACCAATGTGCGCGGCTCCTTCGGCGAGCACGAGGGCAGCCTGAAGCTCGACGGTCACGACCCCGCCAACTCCACCGCGTCGATCGACGTCAAGATCGCCAGCGTCGACACCGGAATCGCCGACCGCGACGGCCACCTGGTCAGCGGCGACTTCTTCGACGCCGAGAAGTTCCCCCTCATGACGTTCCGTTCCACGCAGGCCGAGCAGCTCGGCGGCGACGCCTACCGCATCACCGGCGACCTCACGATCAAGGACGTCACGCGCCCCCTCTCCATCGACCTGGAGTTCAACGGCTCGGCCACCGACGTCTACGGCAACGAGCGCGTCGGCTTCGAGGGCAGCGCCGACATCCTGCGCTCCGAGTGGGGCCTGACCTGGAACGCGGCGCTGGAGACCGGCGGCGTGATGGTCAGCGACAAGGTCAAGCTCAACTTCGACATCTCCGCGATCAAGGCCGCAGCGCCGCAGGCCTGACGCGTCCCGCCGCCTCACGCCCGAACCCGAGCGCGCCCGCCTTCCCCTCCCCCGCCAGGGACGGAAGGCGGGCGCTCGGCGTCCGGGCGATGCTGCGGCCTGCCTGGACCTGATACGTGCCGGTCAGCCGGTCGGGCCCGCGTGCGCTTCTCGGTGCATGCCCATGCACAGCGCCCAGACGGCGAGGATGTTGACGGCGATCAGCACCATGGCCCACAAGGGGTAGTACGGCAGCCACAGGAAGTTGGCGATCACGCCCAGACCGGCGACGGCGACACCGAAGAAGCGCGCCCACAGGGCTCCGCCGAACACGGCACAGCCGGCGAGGACGAGAACGATGCCCAGGATGAGGTGCACCCAGCCCCAGCCCGCCAGGCTGAACTCGAACACGTAGTGGCGCGTGAAGACGAACAGACGGTCCTTCGTAAGGGCCGCGATCCCCTCGAAGATCGCCATGGCTCCACCGATGACCATCAGGACTGCTGCCAGGACGGTGGTACCGGATGTGGGCGCGTGCGTGGGGCTCGGGTACGTGTGGCTTGCCGCGGTCCCGGTCGTGTCACCGGCCATGTCGATCTCCTTGGATGGCAGAACCGTCGTTCCGGCGGCAATGCCGGGACCGACGGGATCCCCGTCCCCCCTGTCAGCGAGATCCCCATTCCTCTTCGTTTCAGCGTGTCACGGCGGCTGCGCGTCGGCACTCCGGGCGACAACGCCCACGGCCTTCCGCAGCACGCTTCAGCCGTTCTTCCCGTTCCCCCCGTCCTCCTCCTCCGGTTCGCCGACCGTCTGCTCGGACCAGATCACCTTGCCCGTCTCGGTGTACCGCGTGCCCCAGCGTTCGGCGATCTGGGCGACGAGGAACAGGCCCCGGCCGCCCTCGTCCGTCGTCGCCGCGTAGCGCAGGTGCGGCGAGGTGTTGCTGGTGTCGGACACCTCGCAGATCAGGTTGCGGTCGTACAGGAGGCGGACTTCGATCGGTCCGCTGCCGTAGCGCACCGCGTTGGTGACCAGTTCGCTCAGGATCAGCTCGGTGGTGAACGCCTCCTCGTCCAGACCCCGCTCGGCGAGCCACTCGGCGACGTTCTTGCGGACTCCGGCCACGGCCGCCGGGTCGATGGCGACGTCCCACTGGGCGACCTGGTCGGGATCGAGCATGTGGGTACGTGCCACGAGGAGCGCGACATCGTCGGACGGCTGCTCGATCAGCATCGTGTCGAGCAGGTCGTCACAGGTCTCCTCCGGTGTCCGGTCACGACCGGCGAGGGTGGCGCGCAGCAGCTCCAGTCCGGCGTCGATGTCGCGGTCACGGGGTTCGATGAGACCGTCCGTGTACAGGACCAGCCGGCTCCCTTCGGGTACGTGGAACTCGGCCGCCTCGAAAGGCATGCCGCCGATGCCCAGAGGCAGGCCGGCCGGGACCTCGGGGAACTCGACGGTGCCGTCGGGGAGTACCAGCGCGGGAGCGGGATGGCCGGCTCGGGCCACCGAGCAGTTGCCGGAGACCGCGTCGTAGATGGCGTACAGACAGGTGGCGCCGGTGATCTCGGCACTGCTGCCGTCGGCGGTGGTTTCGCCCTGGTCGATCCGGCTGACCGCTTCGTCCAGATGTCCGAGGAGTTCGTCGGGCGCGAAATCCAGCGCGGAGAAGTTGTGGATGCTGGTGCGCAGCCGTCCCATGGTGGCCGCCGCGTGCAGCCCGTGCCCGACCACGTCGCCGACGACCAGGGCGACCCGGGCGCCGGACAGCGGGATCACGTCGAACCAGTCTCCGCCCACCTCGGCCCGCGCCGGCAGGTAGCGGTGGGCGATGTCGAGGGCGTTCTGCTCGGGCAGGTCGCTGGGCAGCAGGCTGCGCTGCAGTGTCACGGCCATCTCGTGTTCGCGTGTGTACCTGCGGGCGTTGTCCACGCTGACGGCCGCCCGCGCCACCAGTTCCTCGGCGAAGGACTGGTCGTCGTCGTCGAACGGCTCGGAATCACCCGCGCGCCAGAAGTTGGCCAGGCCCAGGATGACGCCGCGTGCGTGCAGCGGTACGGACAGCACCGAGTGGAAGCCGTAGTCGAGGATGTCGGCGGCCCGCTCGGGATCCCAGTAGCGCCAGCCGAGCTGGGTGATCACCTCGGGCCCCAGTCCGGTCTCCGCGCTGTTCACCCGCATGGCGCGGATCCTGGAGGGAACGAATCCGACCAGTCGGCCGACCGGGTACAGGGGCTGATCCGGGTCCGTGGCGGCGACGGCGGTACGGCGCATGTCCAGCGGGGTGTCGGACTGGGCGGTCGGTTCCTCCCCGGGTGACGCGGGATCGGCGAGGTCGACGGTGGTCACGTCGGCGAATCCGGGCGTCGCCACCTCCGCCAGCTCCTGGGCCGTCCGGGTCACATCGAGGGTGGTGCCGATGCGGGTACCGGCCTCGTAGAGCAGCAGCAGGCGTTCGTGGACGAGTTCCGCCCGGCCCGTGATCTTGCGCAGCTCGGTGGTGTCCCGCAGGGTGGCCACGGTGCCGGGCGGCCCGCCGCGCGCGTCCGTCGGTCTGAGGTTGACGGCCAGCAGGCGGTTGCCACTGCGCAATACCTCGTCCGTGACGGTCCGGCCGGAGGCGAGCAGTTCGGCGATGACGGGCTCCAGTCCGAGGTCCGTCACCGCCCGGCCCTCGGCGTCGGGAGGAAGGCCGAGCAGCCTGCGGGCCTCGTCGTTGGCGAGTGTCAGCCGGTGACCGGGCCCCATGATGAGGACGCCCTCGCGGACCGCGTGCAGCACCGCGTCGTGGTGCTCGTACATCCGGGTCATCTCCCGGGGCCCGAGCCCACGGGTCTGCCGCCGCAGCCGTCTGCTCACGAGTGCCGCACCGGCCGCGGTCGCCGCCAGGGCCGCCACCCCGGCACCGATGCTGAACGGGATGGACCGGTCGGCCACGCTGTTCACCGCCTGGTCGGTGATGCCCACCGACACCAGTCCGGCCACCGATCCGTCGGGCCTCGGCACGGGCACCACCGAGTTGATCGACGGCCCCCGGCTGCCTTTGAACGTCCGGGTGAAGCCGGGGCCGGTCAACGCTTCCTTCCAGGGGCCGACGAGGTGTTTCCCGATCAGCGCGGGGTCCGGATGGGTGTAGCGGATGCCCTGGGTGCTGGCCACGATGACGTAGTCCACAGGGGCGTCCTTGCGGACCTGCTCCGCGCGCGGCTGCAGGAGCGCGGTGGGGTCCTTGCTGTCCAGCGCCGCCGCGACGCCCGGCGAGTGGGCGAAGGTCTCGGCCACGCTCAGTGTGCGCATCCGGGCCTCTTGCAGGCTGTCGCGGCGGCCCTGCAGCACCAGCGCGACCGCGAAGCCGGTGATGAGCAGCATGACGAGCCCCAGCACGAAGCAGAAGACCTGGCCGGCCACGGTGCGCACGCTGAACAGCGCGAGAAGGTCGCGGCCCGGGGAGCGGTGAGTCGTCTCCTGGCGCGACGGCGCGGGGGTGGCTCGGCCCGAGCTCCCCCCATCGTGCCGATGTGAACTCCGGACGGAGCGTCGCAGCCTCGCCCGGAATCGGCCGATACCAGACATAACTTCAGGTCTAGCATGGATCGTCCCTGCCCGAGAGTTCGCCGATCAGCGGCTCAGAAGCCGCCTCCGTCGAAGCCGCCGCCCCCTCCGAGGTCGCCGCCGTCCCCGAAACCTCCGCCGTCGAAGCCCGACGGGTCGAAGTCGGCGCCGGAGAAGTCCCCGCCGCTCCAGTCGCCGCCGGAACCGAAGTCGCCGCCGCCGTACTCCGCGGCGTACGCGGGGGACGACAGCATCGAGCCGAGCAGCGTGCCGGCCAGCAGCCCGGGGAGCAGGCCCCCGCCGAAGTAGCCGCCCGCCCAGGGGCCGTACGCCGGGCCCGCCTCCCAGTACGGGCGGCGGCCGTCGCCCGTGTCGACGGTGCGGCTCAACGGCTCCGCGCCCTCGCGCAGCCGGATCTCGTCGGCCGCGCAGACCGGGACCTCGCGGCCCGTACCGCCGGACGGGGACCACCGGACGTCGGCGACCGAGGGCCCGTGGCGCGGGTCGAAGAAGCACGGGGGGCGGCGGGCGGGCAGCTCACCGCCCGTGCGGCGGGCCTCCAGGACGGCGAGGGAGTAGCGGCCTTCCTCCAGTGCCTGGGTGACCCCGCGCACGTCGGACGGGCGCCGGGCCCGGTCCATGCGGGATTTCGCGGTCTCGTAGGAGTCGAGCGCCCGCTCGTAGTCGGCGCGCATGGCGTCGTCGGCGCCCGCCTCGGCGGGATGGAAGTCGAGACGGTCCAGCGTTTCGCCGTACGCGGTGATGTCCTCGTCCACGACGACCCGGAGCTTGGCGAGTGCGGCCCGTTCGTCCTCCTCCTTGCGCCTGCGGTTGCGCCGGACGAGCGCGTAGGCCGTGCCGCCGCCGAGCACCAGGACGGCACCGACGGCGATCAGTCCGGCGGTGGACGACGATCCCCTCCCCGCGGCCGACGATCCGCCCCAGGAGGCGGGGGCGCTGCCCCGGGCCTGTTCGACGGCGCGGTCGACGAAGGCGTTGAGCTGGGTCGCGGCGTCGGTGTCCGTGCCGGGCGTCTTCACGGCGGCGGTGAGGTTCTGGACCGCTCGGGTGGTCATGACCCGGGGGTCGGCGCCCGCGTTGAACCCGTTGCCGAGACGGACCGCGTAGACACCGGTGATGCCGGTGTCGGTGCGCAGGGTCGGCAGCACGGTCTGCGCGGGGAACGCCGCCGTCCGCGGCAGTACCGCGACGAACACGGGCTTGTCGGCGTCCTTGATCTTCCTCGTCAGGGCGGCGGCCTGGCTCGGGGAGAGCTGGTCGGCGGCGGCCGGGTCGACGTAGACCGGGCCCTTGCGCAGCGCCTGCGCGACATCGTTGACGGTCGATGCGCGGGCCGTCCCGGGCGCGGCGCTCGGTGCCATGGCGAGCACGGCCGCCGACAGGATCAGCAGCAGACCCGCCAGCAGCATCGGGAACAGCCTGTTCCGCATATCTCGAAGCTAACCCAGGTGGGTGACGGCTGCGCGGTCACCCACCCGGGCCGGCTCCCCGTGCGTCGGGCCGTTACGCGTCGCGGGTGAGTCGGATCGTGTCGCGGTACCACTCGGCGCTGTCCTTGAGCGTCCGCTCCTGTGTGCCGTAGTCGACGCGGACGATGCCGAACCGCTTGTCGTAGCCGTAGGACCACTCGAAGTTGTCCATCAGCGACCAGGCGAAGTAGCCCCGGACATCCGCTCCCGCTGCGCGGGCCGCGGCCACGGCGGCGATGTGATCGGCGAGGTAGGTGGTGCGGTCCGCGTCGTGGACCCGTCCGTCCTCGGCGACGACGTCGTCGAACGCGGCACCGTTCTCGGTGACGACCGTGGGGACCCCGTAGTCCTCCTCCAGGCGCACCAGCAGGTCGGTGAGGGCGGTGGGGGTGATCTCCCAGTCCATCGCGGTGCGCGGCAGGTCGCGCTCCACACCGCGGGTGACGGGCAGGCCGTCGGCGTCCACCGGGGAGCCCTCCTCCGTGACGCCGGAGAAGAGGGTGCCCCGGTAGAAATTGACGCCGAGGACGTCGATCGGGGTGGAGATGATCTCCAGGTCTCCCTCCTGGACCGGGAGCTCGGCGTTCCGCAGAGCGAGGTCGGCGACGACGTCCTCGGGATAGACGCCCTTGACGAGCGGGTCCAGGTAGAGGCGCCGGCCCATGCCGTCGGCGCGGCGGCAGGCCTCGGCGTCCTCGTGACTGTCGGTCTCGGGGGTGGCGGTGCCGAGGTTGAGCGTGATGCCCAGTTCGAGCTCGTTGCCGCGGGCGGCGGCCGTCTCCCGGAGGTTCTGCGCGGCGAGGCCGTGGCCGAGGAGCAGATGGTGGACGGCCCGGATCGCGTCGCCGAAGTTCTTCCGGCCCGGGGCCTGGTTGCCGTACGCGTAACCGAGCATGGCCGAGCACCAGGGCTCGTTCAGCGTCGTCCAGTGCGTGACCCGGTCACCGAGCGCGTCGTAGGCGAGCGCGGCGTACTCGGCGAACCGGTGGGCGGTGTCACGGGCCGGCCAGCCGCCCGCGTCCTCCAGTTCCTGCGGGAGGTCCCAGTGGTAGAGGGTGATCCACGGTGTGATGTCCCTGGACCGCAGCTCGTCGACGAGGCGCTTGTAGAAGTCCAGGCCCTTCGCGTTCGCCGGGCCGCGACCGCCCGGCTGGATGCGCGGCCAGGCGAGCGAGAAGCGGTACGTGTCGACGCCCAGGTCCGCGATCAGCCGCACGTCGTCGGGCATCCGGTGGTAGTGGTCGCAGGCCACATCGCCGTTCTCGCCGCGGACGACCATGCCCGGCACCCTGCAGTACGTGTCCCAGATGGACGGGGTGCGCCCGTCCTCGGCCGCGGCCCCCTCGATCTGGTAGGCGGCGGTAGCGACGCCCCAGCGGAAATCGGCAGGCAGGCCGGGAACGGCCTCGGCGGCGATCTCGCGCGCGTATCCCTGGGGGGTGACGATGTTCATGGGTCTCCTGTGGTGTGCGTGGGGTCGCTGGTGTCTTTCGTCGGGATCAGGCCGGATCACGGAGCGGACCCCGCGAGCCCGGCATGATCCGAACGAGAAGCCCTAGGAGCGGGGGGCCGCGGTGGCGGGGCCCGGCCGGTGGAGCCAGCAGGCCACCGCGCGCGAATCGTCCCCGTCGGGTGTGGCCAGAACCGGGACGTGGGTGGCGCAGGCGTCGAGCGCCTTCCCGCAGCGGGGGTGGAAGGCGCAGCCGGCGGGCATGGCGGTGAGGTGCGGCGGCGAGCCGGGTATACCGGTGAGTTCACGGCGCGGGCCGTGCAGCGCCGGGAAGGAGTGCAGCAGGCCGTCGCTGTAGGGGTGACGGGGGTCCCGGTAGATCGCGGAGGCACCGGCCTCCTCGACGATCCGGCCGCCGTACATGATCGCGATCCGGTCGGAGAACTCGATCAGCAGCGAGATGTCGTGGGTGATGAAGACGACCGAGAAGCCCAGCTCCTCGCGGAGCCGCACCAGTTGGCGCAGGATCTGGCGCTGCATGACGACGTCCAGGGCCGTCGTCGGCTCGTCCATGATGACGATCTCGGGCTCCAGCGCGAGAGCCATCGCGATCATCACGCGCTGGCGCATCCCGCCGGAGAGCTGGTGCGGGTAGGCGGAGAGCCGGTCGGCGGAGATGCCGACGAGTCCCAGCAGCTCCTTGGCGCGAGCGGTCCGTTCGGGCCGTTTCATCTCCGGGCGGTGTGCCTGGAGCACGTCGGTGAGCTGGCTGTGAACCGTGTGCACCGGGTTCAGCGAGTTCATCGCGCCCTGGAAGACGATCGACAGCTCCTGCCAGCGGAACGCCCGCAGTTCGGCGGCCGACAGGGTCAGCAGGTCGAGCGTCCCGCCGTCCCTCTTTCGGTAGTGGACCTCGCCGCCGGTGATCACCCCGGGCGGCGAGAGCAGCCGGGTGACGGCGTACGCGAGTGTGGACTTGCCGGACCCGGACTCGCCCGCCAGGCCCAGGACTTCACCCCGGTGCAGGGTGAGGTCGATGTCGCGCAGCGCGTGCACGGCGTCGTCCCCGGTCCCGTAGTCCACGTTCAGGCCGCTGATGGTGAGGACGGGCTCGCTGCTCATGAGCGGGGCTCCTTGTCATGCTTGCCGCGCGCCGCGGCATCGTGCGTGCCGCGCGCCACGGGGGTGAAGCCGACCCGCATCCGGACCTTCCGGGATGCGCCGGTCTCCGTACGCAGGCGCGGGTTGACGAACTCGTCGATGCCGAAGTTGATCAGGGCGAGCGACATGCCGAGCAGGGCGATGCAGAGCCCGGCGGGGACGAACCACCACCACGCGCCCTGGGCCAGGGCCTGGTTGGACTGCGCCCAGAACAGGACGGTCCCCCAGTTCCAGTTGGAGATGTCGGCCACGCCGATGAAGGCGAGGGTGATCTCGGAGAGGATCGCGAAGATGACCGTGCCCACGAAGCCGGAGGCGATGACGGCCGTCAGGTTCGGCAGGACCTCGAAGAAGATGATCCGCCAGGTGGACTCGCCGGTGGCGCGGGCCGCCTCGACGTAGTCCCGGCGGCGCAGCGACAGCGTCTGGGCGCGCAGCACCCGTGCTCCCCACGCCCATGAGGTGAAGGCGATGACGGTGGCGATGAGCAGGTCGCCCGTGTCCGAGACGAAGCTGGCGATGATGATGATCAGCGGCAGTCCGGGGATGACCAGGAAGACGTTGGAGAGCACCGAGAGCAGTTCGTCGGCCGTGCCGCCGAGGAAGCCGGCGCTGACCCCGACCAGTACGGACAGGATCGTCGCGAAGATCCCGGCGACGAAGCCGACGACGAGGACGCCCCGGGTGCCGACGAGGATCTGGGAGAGCACGTCCTGACCGGTCTGCGTGGTGCCGAACCAGTGCGCGCCGGAGGGCGGTTGGAGCAGTTCGTTGCTCATGGTGTCCGGGTCGTACGGTGCGATCCACGGCCCGATGACCGCGATCACGACGAAGAACGACAGGATGCCGAGGCCGATGACGGTCTTGCGGCCGCGCAGGAAACGCAGACGGCGCCTGCTGGGGGCCGGGGCCTCGGTCGCGTCGATCACGGCGGCCTCGGCAGCGGTGACGGCCATGTCCTAGGCCTCCCTTCTGGTACGGGGGTCGAGGACCATGTAGAGCACGTCGGCGAGGAGGTTCGCCGCGAGGACGGAGAGCGTGATGATCAGGAAGACGCCCTGCATCAGGGGGTAGTCCTTGGCGCCCACGCCCTGGAAGAGCTGGTAGCCGATGCCGGGGTAGGAGAAGACCATCTCCACCAGCAGCGTGCCGCCGACGATGAAGCCCAGCGACAGGGCGAAGCCGGAGATGTTGGGGAGGATCGCGTTGCGTGCGGCGTACCCGAACATCACCCGGCGCTCGGAGAGCCCCTTGGCCTGGGCGACCATGACGTAGTCCTCGGAGGAGACCGTCACCATCATGTTCCGCATGCCGAGGATCCAGCCGGCCATGGCACTGAGCACGATGGTGAGGCCGGGCAGCGCCGCGTGGTAGAGCGCGCTGGAGACGAACGGCCAGTCGAAGGCGGGCACGAGCGAACTGTCGTAGCCTCCCGCGGCCGGGAAGAGCGGCCACTTCACGGCGAACAGCGCGATGGCGATGAGCCCCAGCCAGAAGTACGGGATGGCCGAGATGAAAGTGGTGACGGGCAGCAGGCTGTCCATCCAGGAGCCGCGCCGCCAGCCGGTGAAGACCCCGATGCCGGTGCCGAGCACGAAGCTGATCAGGGTGGTGACTCCGACGAGCGCGAGCGTCCACGGCAGCGACTGGGCGATCACCTCGCTGACCGGTGTCGGGAAGAAGGTGAAGGAGAGCCCGAGGTCGCCGTCGAGCAGATGCGACCAGTAGTCGGTGTACTGCTGCCAGAGCGACTGCTGCTTGTCGAGGCCGAAGAGCGCCTTGAGCGAGTTGACGGCGTTGGTGTCGAGCTGGCCCTGGAAACGGGAGATGAGCGCCTGGACGGGGTCGCCGGGCATCAGGCGCGGGATCAGGAAGTTGATGGTGATCGCGGCCCAGGCGGTGACCAGGTAGAAGGCGAGCCGCTGCAGCAGGTACTTCATTTCGCGGTCTCCTTCCGGTGGGTGCCGCCGTCGTCGGTGCGGTGGGTGTCGTCGCCGCCGGCTCGGTGGGTGCCGCCGTCGTCGGTGCGGTGGGTGTCGTCGCCTGCCGGGTGGGCGTCACGGCCGTCCGCGTACAGCCAGCAGGCCGCCCACTGGCCGTCCGCGAGGTCGAAGCGCGGCGGCGGTTCGGTACGGCAGCGCTCCATCGCCTTGGGACAGCGGGGGTGGAAGCGGCAGCCGGCGGGCGGGGCGATGAGCGAGGGCGGTTCGCCGCTTCCGGTCTCCTCCTGCTCCGCCTCGGCGACCACCCGGTCCGGGTCGGGCGCCGAGGCGGTGAGGAGCTGGGTGTAGGGATGGGCGGGGCGCTGGGTGACGGTCTCGCTGTCACCGCCCTCGACGATCCGGCCCGCGTACATGACCAGCGTGGTGTCCGCGAAATAGCGGGCCGAGGCGATGTCGTGGGTGATGTAGAGGATCGCGAGGTGCAGCCGGTCCTTGAGGTCCTTGAGCAGATTGAGCACCCCGAGCCGGATCGAGACGTCCAGCATCGATACGGGCTCGTCGGCGAGCAGGACCTGGGGATCGGCGCCGAGCGCGCGGGCGATGGCCACGCGCTGGCGCTGTCCCCCCGACAGCTCGTGCGGGAACTTGTCCAGGTACTGGTGCGCAGGGGTCAGCTGGACACGGTTCAGCAGAGCGGTCAGACGCTGTTCCAGCTCCTCCTCACCGTTGCCCGCCCGCCCGTGGATCCTCAGCGCGCGGGTGAGGTGGTAGCGCACGGTGTGCACCGGGTTCAGCGAGGCGAACGGGTCCTGGAAGATGAGCTGGACCCGGCGTACGTACGCGCGGAAGGACCGGCCGCGTCCGGCCTTCACCGCCGTGCCGTCCAGCCGGATCTCGCCCCCGGAGAGCGGATACAGCTGGGCGAGCAGCCTGGCGACGGTGGACTTCCCGGAGCCCGACTCCCCCACCAGCGCCGTGACGGTGCCACGCCGCAGTCGCAGCGAGATGTCGTCGACGGCGTGGACGGTGCGGCGCCTGCCCGTGACGAGATCGCGTCCGGTGCGCCGTACGGGGAAGTGTTTGGTGACTCCGCGTGCTTCGAGCACGACGTGGTTCTTCGTGGGCTGTTCTTTCATGGCCGGTCCCTGTGTCCCGTATCCCTGGCTCTACTTGGCGGGCTTGAGCTTCAGCACGATCTGCAGCGCGGACGGCTGGGTGTGCTGCGGCGGGGCGTACGGGTCGGCCTCGGTGGGCCAGCCCACCCAGTTCTTCGTGGAGTACTCGGCTCCGATGGGGGCGGCGGCCGTCGGGATCATCGGAGCCTGCTCGACCATGATCTTCTGCAGGGTGTTCATGGCGGTGGTACGGGCGGAGTCCTCGGTGGCGTTGGCGAAGTCCTTGAGCGCCTTGGTGGCCTCGTCGTTCTTGAAGCGGCCGAAGTTGCCGAGCTGGGACGCCTTGCCCACGGGCTGGAGCAACGCGCCGTCCATGATGTTCTGGTACATGTCGTACGGGGTGGCGCCGCTGTTGGTCCAGTGCAGGGTGGCGTCGAAGTTCCCGTTGGCCACGTCCGCGCCCCAGGCCTCCGCGGTCTGCGTCTTGACCTTGGCCTCGATGCCGAGCTGCTTGATGTTGTCCTTGATGATCGCCAGCCCGGTGATGTAGTCGTTCCAGCCGGCCGGGTCGGTGAAGGTGAGCCGCACCGGCTTGCCGCTCGGGTCCTTCAGCACCCCGCCGCTGAGCTCGAACCCTGCGTCGCTGAGGATCTTCTTGGCCCCGGCCACGTCCGGTGCGGTGGTGGCGCTCTTGTACTCGGGCGCGAGGAAGGACTCACCGGCGGGCAGCGGGATGCCGGTCGGGTTGGTGATCTCCGGGTAGAGCGTCGCCTCGGCCTGGGTGTAGATCGCCTTGCGGTCGACGACCATGGCCATGGCCTTGCGCAGCGCCGGGTTGTCGAACGGCTTGCGGGCGGTGTTGAACCACAGTCCGTGGATGCCGAGCCCGGACGGGAACCACAGCTTGTGGTTCTTGGGGTCCTTGCCGATGAACAGCTGCTTGTAGTTGGGCATGAAGACGAACGACCACTCGACCTTGCCGCTCGCCAGCGCCGTGGTCGCCGCGCTGTTGTCGTTGTACGCGGTGTAGCGAAGCTCCTTCACCTTGGTCGCGCCCTTCCAGTACGTGGGCGTGGCGGTCAGCGTGGTGGTCTGCGGGGTGAAGGTCTTGAGCTTGTACGGGCCCGAGCCGACCGGCGTGCGGTTGGGCCAGGTCTCCGGGTTCTTGACGCCTTCCCAGATGTGCTTGGGCACGATGAACTGCTGGATGATCTTGTTCTGGTTGACGTACTGGGATTCCTTGAATGTCAGGACGACCGTCTTGCCCTGCACCTCGACCCCGTCGAACGGGATGCCGTTGCCGTTGAGTGCCGGGTGCGTCTTCAGGAGGTCGAAGGTGTACGCGACGTCGTCGGCGGTCAGCGGCTTGCCGTCGGCCCACTTGGCCTTGGGATCGAGGGAGAAGGTGACCTTGGTGAAGTTGGACTCCCACTTCCAGTCGGTCGCCAGCCAGGGGGCGGCCTTGTCCGCGGGCCGGATCTGGTTCGTCATCGCCAGCGGCTCGTAGATCATGAAGCGGTAGCCGAGCGTCGCACCCGCCGAGGTGCTCAGGAACGGGTTGCTGTTGTTGGTCTGCGGTCCGTCCGGCTTGCCCAGGGTCAGCACGCCGGAGGCACCGCCCCCTTTGTTGGCACCGGAGTTGGCGGACGAGCAACCGGCGGCGAGCGCGACCACGGCGGTAGCGAGTGAGAGCGCTCTCAGCGTGGCGTGACGTCGTGCGGACATGGCGACTCCATGAGGGACTGCGGGTCTGGGAGATCCGGGTGATGGGCAGCGCTCGGCGCGCCGGGTACAGGCGGTACGGGGCGGTGCGGGTGGTGCCGGTGGTGCAGACAGTGCAGGTGGTACAGGCAGTGCCGGTGACGCGGACGGTGCGGACAGCGCCGGTGGTGCAGGTGGAGACGGACGGCGCGCGGGGAGCTTGCGGAAGGGCGGGCAGGCGGCCGGGGTCCCGGCCGCCCGCTACGGCGCCGAGCGGCGCACGACCAGTTCGGTGGGCAGCACGACCGGCGCGTCGGGCGCGCTCGTGCCACCGAGGCGGGAGAGCAGCATCCGCGCCGCCGTCTCACCCATCTGCCGGGTGGGCTGGCGCACGGTGGTCAGCGGTGGTTCGGTGTGCTCGGCCATCGGGATGTCGTCGAAGCCGACCACGGCGATGTCGTCCGGCACGGACCGCCCGGCCGCACGCAACGCCCGCAGCACGCCCGCCGCGCTGATGTCGTTGTGGGCGAAGACCGAGTCGAACTCGACTCCGCAGGACAGGAGTTGTTCCACGGCCAGTCGGCCGCAGCGTTCGGTGAAATCCCCGTGGACGACGAGTTCGGTGGGCAGGACCGTACGGAATCCGTCCAGCCGGTCGCGTACGCAGCCGAAGTTCTGGGGCCCGGTGACGACCAGGGGTCTGGTGCGTCCGGCGGCCCGCAGATGACGGGCCGCACAAGCGCCTCCTTCGTGGTTGGTGGTCACGACGGAGGGGAATTCGGGGTGGTGGCCGCGGTCGTCGATCAGCACGATCGGCAGACCACCCCGGTGCAGCGCGGTGAGATGGTCGAGGGTGTTCTCGGGTTCGACGACGACGAGCCCGTCGAAGGCGCGCGCCGACACCTGGCTGGTGAAGCGCTCCACGGACTCGGCACCACGGTTGCAGGTGAAGAGCAGCAGCCCGTAGTCGGCGGCCTCCACGGTGTCGACGACGCCCTGGAGCACCTCACCCATCCACGGCCAGGTGAGCGAGGGCACCAGCATGCCGACCGTACGGCTGCTGCCGCGGGCCAGTCCGACGGCACCCGAACTGGGCACATAGCCGAGCTGCTCGATCACTTCCCGAACGCGGGCGGCCGTCGAACCGTCCACTTCACCCTTGGTGTTGATGACTCTCGACACGGTCGTCTTGCTGACGCCGGCCTCACGGGCGACATCGGCGATGGTGACACGCATCGAGGGCCTCCGGGACAGGACATGACGGGGCAGGGCAGGAGCGCTGGAACCGGTACCGCAACCGGTTCCGGAACCGGTACCGGCGTTGCGGCGTGAGTTAACCCCGCCGGAACAGTGCCGTCAACACTTCACACCGACATTGGTCCGTACCGATCTCCCGTGCAGGCGGGACGAGCTGTGTGTTCAGGTTCTGAACGCACACCCTCTTGACGCGGCCATCCAGGAGCATTTCACTCTCGCCTCGATCGACGGCTACTCCCCCACACCTCTGCCGAGGAAGGCAACAGCCCATGATCCGATCAGGAAGAGCCGCCCGAGCCCTGCTCGCCGCCGCGCTCGCGACGGCCGGTCTCACCGGACTCGCCTCCGGTACGGCCCAGGCCGCCGGTGAGACCGTGAACATCACTCTGACCAGCACCGACGATTCCGGTGGCCGTCATGTCACGCGCGGCCTCGAAGCCCAGGCCCCGGTCTCGTTCGTCGCCGGGAACGGCGGCAGCGGCACGAACATCACGGTCGACGAGAACACCCGCTACCAGACCTTCACCGGCGGCGGCGCCTCCTTCACGGACACGGCCGCGTACCTGATGAAGAGCAGCGGGGCGCTCACCCAGGCGACCCGCGACGCCACGATGAAGAAGCTGTTCTCCCCCACCGAAGGCATCGGACTGTCCTTCGTACGCAATCCCATGGGCGGCTCGGACCTGGCGAGGTACGGCTACACCTACGACGACGTACCGTCCGGCCAGAGCGATCCCACGCTCGCCAAGTTCTCGATCGCACACGATCTGGAGGACGTTCTCCCGCTCACCGCACAAGCCAGGCAGCTCAACCCGGCGCTGACGACGGTGGCCTCGCCATGGACGGCCCCGGCCTGGATGAAGGACAGCGGCCAGCTGAACGGAGGCTGGCTGAAGGCCGAGAACTACGGCACCTACGCCGACTACTTCGTCAAGTACCTCCAGGCCTACCGCGACCGGGGCGTCCCGGTCGACTACGTCACCGCGCAGAACGAGCCGACCTGCTGCTCGGGCTATCCGTCGATGAGCTGGAACGGTTCGGGCCTCGCGTACTTCACCAAGAACGAACTGCTGCCGAAGCTCCGGTCGGCGGGGCTGGCAACCAAGGTCCTGGCCCACGACTGGAACTGGGACACCTACGACGCGTACGCGGCGGCCACCGTGGACGACCCGGCGGTACGCAGCCACCCCAACTTCGGCGGGGTCGCCTGGCACGGCTACGGCGGTGACATCGCCAAGCAGACCGCGGTGCACGACCAGTACCCGTCGATGGACGCCTTCCAGACCGAGCACTCCGGCGGCACCTGGATCGCCGACCAGCAGCGCGAGGACATGCTCAACATCATCGATTACACCCGCAACTGGGCGAAGTCGGTGACCAAGTGGTCCCTCGCCGTGGACCAGAACCGCGGCCCGCACAACGGCGGCTGCGGCACCTGCGACGGCCTGATCACCGTGCACGACGGGGACGGCAGGAGCGGTCAGGTCGACTACAACATCGAGTACTACACGATGGGCCACCTGACGAAATTCGTCCGCCCCGGCGCCGCCCGGATCGCCTCCACGGCGAACTCGACCGTGCCCAATGTCGCGTGGCGCAACCCGGACGGCTCCAAGGCGCTGATCGCCTACAACGGCTCCGCCTCGGCGCAGCAGATCACGGTCGACTGGGGCGGCCAGAAGTTCGGCTACTCGCTGCCGGCCCGCACCTCGGCGACCTTCACCTGGTCGGGTACGCAGTCGGGCTCCGGTGGCACCTCGGGCGTCTTCTCCGGCGCGGCGGGCAAGTGCCTCGACGCGGCGGGCGGCAGCGGCGCGGACGGCACGGCCGTCCAGCTCTGGGACTGCAACGGGACGGCCGCCCAGCGCTGGACGGTCGCGGCGGACGGCTCGATCCGGGCGCTGGGCGCCTGCCTGGACGTGACCTCCGGCTCGACGGCGGACGGAGCGAAGGTCCAGCTGTACACCTGCAACGGGTCGGGGGCGCAGCGCTGGAGGTACGACGCGTCCACAGGCGACATCGTCAACACGGCCGCGGACAAGTGCCTCGACATCACCGACCGGTCGACGGCGAACGGGGCCCGTGCCCAGATCTGGACATGCACGGGGGCGGCCAACCAGAAGTGGCGCCTGCAGTAGGACCGGGTCGGGGGGGGGGGGCGGGCCCCGGGCCCGCCCCCCCCCCCCCCCCCCCCCCCCCCCCACACCCCCCCCCCCCCCCCCCCCCCCCCCCCCCCCCCCCCGACAAACGGAAGCCCGAGAAGATGCGCCGGTCCCGCAGTGACATAAAGCAGGTCGGCTGCCTCTTTGGCGAGAGGCGCCCGGTTCTGCTCTGTCGGAT
>NZ_JBIURS010000016.1:0-181622 GCF_044740965.1 Streptomyces sp. NPDC088252
ACGGTCTGGTTTCCGCCGTCGCCGATGCACCGGTAGGTGACTCCGGAGCGGCGGTGTCCGGCGTTCAGGAAGCCGCGCAGTTCCTCGTTGTCCCCAGCCTTGGGACCAAAAACGGTGTCGATCTCGTCGAAGAGGATCGTCGGTCGTCCGGCCGGGTCGGAGACGGACCGGAAGAGCGCGGCGGCCCGCGCGTTCACTGCCAGCATCGGGCGGGGCACCAGGGTCTCAACCACTTCCAGCGCGCGGGACTTGCCCGACCCGGGCTCCGGGGAGAGGAACGCCACCCTGGGGGTGGAGTCGAACGCGTCGAGGAGGTGGGCGTGCGCGTCCCACAGGGCCACGGCTACATAGGCGGCCTCGCGGGGGAACACGTTGAACCTGCGGTGGAAGGCTTCCACCTCGGCCAGCAGGGCGGCACCGTCGACGGGCGGGGTGGTCGGTGTCGCGGTCATGTGGCGATCCTTTCCTCGGTGGTGCGCAGCGGGCAGCGGGTTCGGTGGGCGGTGTGGTCTGCGATCAGGGCGAGGGCTTTGCGGTGGCCTGCGGCGAAGAGGTTGCGTCCGCACTCACAGATGCTTGTCGCGGTGGGCACGGCGCCGCGGGGTGCGCTGATGGTGAGCCAGGCGATCGGGTACCGGCCGTCGCCAACCGGCTGGTCAGAAAGAACAGATGAAAGGACGGCCTTACGGCCGACGACCCTCGGCGCACCACTGCCGGACGGGGTGTGGGCGGGATTGGCGGTGCTGGGGCCGGTGGAGGGTGGGGGGAGGCTTTTCAGGTGGGGGCGGCGCGGGGTGCTCACGCGGCGGTCCCCCTCGGCCGGCAGGTTCGGATGGACCAGTTGAGGGCGCTGCGGATCGTGGTGCGGCACTCGGCCGCCGGGAGTCCGGTCGACTCGCCCGCCTCCTGAAAAGCCTGCTCTACCTCGTGCCGGGGGAGGTCGCCCCACGCGACGAAACGACCCACGGCGCGAGCGCTCCTGAGCAACTGCGCGTTGCGGCCACCCTCGGTGGTGGCCCGGACGGTGGCGGTCTCGCGCTCCAGGGCGGCGTCTGCGGCCCGGTTGCCGAACCGGGGTACCTGGATACGTACCGGCTGCGCGGGCGCCGGTTCGGCAGTGAGGGCACCCAACAGCCATGCGGGCAGTTCGGCCACGGGTACGGGGTCGATGACCTCATACGCCTGCCCGTTGACGACGGAGCCGGGGGCGACGACGTATCCGCCCCAGGCTCGTGTGTCGATGAGGGGTCCGAGCTTGCCCGCGCTGTTGGCGAGCCGAGTGCCGGGAGGGGCGGTGAAGTACAGGTGGTGTCCACCGCTCGCGGTCCGGGTCCGGTAGGTGGCGGGAACGGCCTGCCCGGCGCGCTCGCAGAGCGCCCCAAAGGTTGTCACGCCGCAAGGCGTGCCCTTACTGCTGTTGGGCTTGGGCATGTCGAGGTCGACGACGACCAGCCCCGACGGGCCCGTTGCGATCCCGATGTTGAACGGTCGGTCGGCCCACGCCCCGCGGATACGGCCCGGGTCGACCGTGGCCCGGTCCTCCCACTTCCAGTGGCCCCCGGCGCAGTCCCCGACCCGGGGGCAGGCGGCTTCGCCGTGGAGGGCGGGGCGCTTGTCGGCGGGGCGGAGCGGGAAGACGTGCCAGCCGCGCTCAGCGGCGGCCAGGGCGGCGGCGAGTGCTGCGGTGAAGTGGGTGTTCATGCGGCTTCGCTCCCGTCGATGGTGGGCTGGTGCCAGGTGGGGAGGCCCTCAAGGACGCGGGTGCGCCAGCGCATGGCGTAGTCGAAGCAGTTCGCGCAGTTCTTGTGCGTGTGGCCGGGCAGGGGTGGGCGGCGCCGTGCGTGGGAGCTCCAGGCAGCAGAGTCGGCGGAGGCCAACAGGTGGCCGACCCGGTTCAGGCCGAGGGTTTTGAAGCCGAAGCCGTGCAGGCGTAAGCCGTGTGCGGCCATCGCGGTGACGATCGCGGCGCCCTCGCGGGTGGACTGCAACCGGCACACCGACCCCAGTCCCACCACCGGCTCACGCTGCAAATCAACCCCGGCGTTCTCGAACATCTCCACACACCGCTCGTACTCCGGGATGCTGCGCCCCTGGAGAACGGGGGCGATGCGCAGGTCTGGAGCGAGGGAGCGCAGTTCGAGGAAGTTGGCGACGGTACGGCGCTGGTGTTCGGCGACGCTGAGGTGGGTTCCGACGAAGTACTGGCCGCCGAACCAGCCGCCGTGAATGATCGCTTCCTCGCACATCCAGTCCTGTTGCGCGGCCCAGTCGTAGGGGCCCACGTGCTCCCAGATCCGGCGCAGGCTGGCGATGTACTCGCGCGGGGTGCGTTCCCAGGTGCCCTTGTCCTTGAGCTCCATGAAGCCGCCGGAGTCGATGGCATAGGGGCCCTGCGCTACATCCCACTTCACCGCGCGGTCAAAGTGCTCGGACTTCAAGAACAGCGGCTCATTGGTCCAGCGCAGCCAGTGGCGTTTGTGGGTGGTGAGGTAGAACCGCATGCCACCCGCGGGCGGTGGGAGCTCCCGGATGGGGACAGGTTGCGTCATGCTGGATGTCTCCAGTTCTGTAAAGAGTGCTGGCAGACGAGGGCGGCCCCGGTTCATTGGCGTGAGAGGGGGCCGCCCTCGGCGTAGCTACTTCCGGTTGCCGTGGCGGGTGTGGTCGTGGGCGAGCGCGGCCAGCCAACGGGCCTCGTCCGGGGTGACGGCGCGGTAGCGGATCCGCAGGGTGCAGCCGGGCGCCGTGCAGCGCAGCGTGCGCATTCCGCTGAGGCGGGCGATGGCGTCGGATACCTGGGTCGCGTAGGGCTTCAGGTTGGGCATGGGTTCCTGCTTTCTGGTCAGTTGTGGAAGCGGGGGGATTCGGGGTGCTGGTCGAGCCACGCTTCCGCGCAGACTTTGTGGACGGGTTCGCGGTCGTGGGAGCGCATTGGCGTGGGACGGCGGCAGAGCACGCAGGGCAGGTCACGGGATGCGTCGAAGTGCCGGTTGTCGCGCCAGTCGAGTAACGGCATGACCGGCCCCGTCAGCGGTGGTTGATGGTGCCGTTGGCGCGGCCGAACATGCCGGGCGCGGTGATGTTCTGGGTGATGTGGGTCGTCGACCGTCCGCCGCCGGTGCCGCTGCGGGCGAGGCGCAGGAGGACGGGGAGGCCGATGGCCCCGGCGGCGATCAGGGCGACGGTGGCCCAGAGGGCTTGGCTCATGGCGATCAGTCCCGGGGCTGCGTAGGAGAGTCCGATACCGGCAGCAGCGACACCGCCGCCGACTGTGGGGACGAGCAGGGCGGTGGTCTTGGCCCATGCCGGGATGGGCTGCGCGACCGGTACGGGCGGTGCGGGGGGTGCCTGTTCGGGGGTGTAGGCGAGGGTGCGGACGCCGCCGGGGAGGGTGACCATCTGGACGCCGGGCGGGATCTCGGACGGCAGCATCACCGGCCCCTCAGCGGCGGGGAGGTAGGTCGGCTGGACGGTGGTGTGGGGTGCCGGGGTGGTGATCGTGTACGTGGTGTCATGCACGACGGGGCTCCTTCAGCAGCGCGGGCGGCACCCCGGGATGTGAAGGGGTGTCGCCCGCGTCGGCTTGTCGTGTTGCTTGTCGTCTGGCTTGTCGTGTGCCTTGTCGCTTGTCTTGTCTTGTCGCTTGTCGCCTTGCAGGTCACAAGCCGTTTCCGGCCCACAGAAGGCCCCCTGGAGGGCTTCTTGGGCCGGTGGCGACAAGCGACAGGCGTTCAGCCCTCGGTGGGGTTATCGGGGGCGTGCTGGCGGTGGACGTAGCGGGCTTTGGTGCCGGTGCCGACGCGTACGGCGGTGCCGTCCTCGGTCCATGTCTTGAGCCAGCCGACAACGGTTTGCCGGGTGGTGCCGTGCTCGTCGGCGAGCGCCCGGGCGATGGCCGAGGCGCCGGTTCCGTCCGGTCCAGCGGCGAGCAGCAGCGCGAGCGCGGCCTGCCGCGCGGCGTTGTCCTCGTTCTGGAGCGCGGACAGGTTCAGCCCGCCCGCCGCGGGCTGCTCGGTGTTCGTCCCGGGCTCGGCGAAGGTCGCGAACTCGGCGTCGATCTGCTCGCGGAACTTCCGGGCGAGCGCTTCCTCAGCGGACTCCCGATTGCCCCGGAGCGCGGAGAGGTTCAGCCCGCCGGTACTGCCGGCCGTCTGCGCGGGGGTGTCGGTGGCCGGGGCGGGGGTGGTGTCCCGCATCCAGGCCGTGCGCTCGGGTGCCCACCGGTTCGCGTAGGCATCTCCAGCAGCTTTGCGGGAGATGTCGTCCAGGTGTGGGTGCATGTCGGAGGTGGCGACGACGATGTCGCGGATCTGGTTGGGCAGGATCCGCCAGTTCTTGAACAGGGCCGCCGCGGACTCCGGGGTGCCCATGAACCCGGCGCCCTTGAACGGGGCCTGGTCCACCTTGAGCCCTCGGGAACCGGGGAAGACCTTGCCCAGGTCCATGCCCTCCACCTCGCCACCAGTGAGGCAGACCCGCGCTTTGGCCTCCCGGCGGATCATCAGGTTGCCGAGGACGGAGCCGGTGGCACCGAGCGCGGTGAGCACCGTGCGGATGCCCATGGCCCGCAGCATCCGGATCACTTCGAGGATCTTCTTCGCAAGGACCTTCATCTGCCGGTCGGTGCTGGTCAGGATCTCCGCACCCTCATCGACCACCAGCATGATCTGCGGAATCTTCGCGCCGATCGGCAATTGGTCGGTGTTCCGCTCAGCCATGAGGTCCTGGTAGGCGACCTTGCGGCGCAGCCCGATCGCCAGGGCCGCATCGAGCATCAGGGCGGCTTCCTCGTACGTCGAGGCAAGCCAGTCGATGCCCGGCCGAACACCCTCGACCGGTGACCCGTTCTCGTCGAGCGCGGGGCGGACCCAGGACAGGCCGGCCGATCCGGCGTTCAGGTCGATCACCCAGGTCAGGACGTCCGTGGTGCGGGCGAACCCGGCGAGGATGACGTGGACCATGTTGGTCTTGCCGGACCCGGTCGGGCCGACGACCAGCGCGCACTGCTCGCGCAGGTAGACGCAGATCTCTTCGGCGTTGGTGCGGTAGCCCCACGGGATGCCGGTGTAGATCGACAAGGGGCTGTAGTCGGACGGGTAAGTGCGCTCCTCGGAGAGGACGTTGACCGTGGTCACGTCGATCAGGACGCGGCCCTGGTGAATGCCCTGCGAGGCAACCGCGGTGCAGCCGTGCGGCAGCCGCGCATCCGCGGACAGCTGCGCGGAGTAGCCCGCGATCTTGTCGTAGGTGGCGCCACCGGAGGGCAGTTCGGCATCGACGGTGTACCCGGTCCCGGTGGGCCAGATCTCCACCGCGAGGACCCGCAGCGTGAGACCGCAGACCCGCTGTACCCGGTCGATCCACTCGGCGGCGATCGCCCGCCGCTCCGCACTGAGTTCGCGGGCGACCTGGCGCTCATCGGCGGCGATGGCCTCCAGCTCGCGGGCCTCCTCGTGCAGGAGGGTGGAGCGGGCTGCGGCGCCGATACCGGCGCCGATCGTGGCGAGCGATCCGAGCGCGGCCCACGTCAGCGGGCCGCTGGTCATGGCCCACGTCGTCCATCCGGCCCCGACCAGCCAGGAAGCGGACCGCATGCCGATGGTGCGGGCGGCGAGCCGGTCCCGCAGGCCGGTGACGGTGTGGCCGATCGCGCCGGCCGCGCCGACGGCGAGCGCCCAGCCCGGGGGCATGCCGGTGGCGGCGCCGGTGGTGGCCAGGGCGAAGGCTCCGGTGGTGGCGGACAGGGCGCCGGTCACGGGTCCGTGACCAGCAGCCCAGTCCCACACCGGACCACCCGACTGCTTGTTGGTGGCGGTGTTGGTGCTCATGTCAGACGTTCCAGCCCTTCTCGGCCTCGGGGCCGTTGCGGGGGTCCTCGTGGCGGGCGATGTCGTGCTCGTGGACCAGGCGGAACAGCTCACCGAGGTCACCCGACGCGTCCACCGCGCGCATCAGGGCGCCGTAGATCTCGTCGAACGCCCCGGCGATGTCCTTCTCCAGCGGGAACTCACTGTCGGAACGCTCAGCGAGGATGCGGAAGGTGTTGGCCACCGACGTCAGCGCGTCGGGAAGGTTCTCGACCATGGAGAGGATCTCCATGCTGTTCTCGGGCTCATAGGTGCGGGCCGCGTTCTCCATCTCGGCGGCGGCCTCTTCGAACCGGAAACCGGACATGCTGACGACCTCCACAGGCGTGGTGTACGGGGCGGGGAGCAGGTGGAACGGGCGCTGGACCTTGTCGCCGATCTCCGGGGCATCGCCCGCAGCGGCGTCATCGAGCGCTTTCTCCTCGGCGGCCAGCCGGGCGCGTATCGCGGCGTCACGGGCGGCCTTGCGCTCCTCGGCGGAGCGCATCATGTGCCGGAACAGGCGGCGGCCGGGCTGCTGGAGCCAGGACCAGCCGAGTTTCCGGCCGAGCGGTGTGGTCAGCATCCCCACCACACCCAGCGGAGCGGCCAGGAGCGCGGCCAGCAGGCGGCGGCCCTGCTTACGGACCGCCGACCGGCGCAGCGCGCTGCGGGCCGCCTTGCGGACACCGGCCTTACGGACCCTGTCCCGGCTCGCGTTCAGCCGGTCCGCGGCCCGCACGTCCCGTGACGCACGGCCCTTGCGCACCGCCGCGTCACGAACGGACCGGGCCTTGCTGACCGCCGCCGTGCGGGCCCGACCGGCCAAACCCGCAGGGGACTTGCCGCCCATGCCCGCCGCGCGGGCGGCACGGCGGGCATCGGCCACCGAACGCCGCGCCTGCACGTCCTGCGACCGGGCGGCGTTACGGGTCGGTGCCTGTGACCGGGCAGCGCCCCGCAGGGCTTTGACCTGCGCGACCCTCCCGCCGGCCGAGCCGAGACGACCAGCGGGCTTCCCTGCCGCGCCCCGGCTCGCACCGGAACCGGCCGAACGCCCCTTACCGAGGGCGGCTTTCGTGCCGCCCCGGGGCCGTGACGCGGCACCCGTGGAGCGCGACGCCGTGACACGCCCCTGTGACGGGACAGCCCGACCGGCACCGCCGGTGCGGTGCGCGGCGGCTTTCCGGACGGTGCCGGGCTGCTTCTTGGCCGCCGTGCGGCGGGTCTGGCTGCGGCGACGCAGGGCGGTTGTTCCGCCGACTGCGGCGGCACCGGCGGCGGCCAGTGCCGCACCGACCGGGCCGCCCGCCAGCGCGGACGCGGCGACCAGCCCGATCGTGGAGTTCACCCCGGTCACCGCGAGCGGCACCACCGGCCACCCGCCCGCCGTGTGCTGCACCTCGGTGCCGGTGGGCTGAGTGGATGCGGTGGTTGTCGGTGAGGTGGGCGGGCGCGTTTCGGGCGGGGCAGCAGCGGGGGCTGCTACCGGTTCGGTACTGACTTCCGTCATGCTGAACGCACTCCTTTGTGGAGGAGGCGGTGGCCCGGACGCGGCCGTCCAAGCAGACGTCCGGGCCACCGCGCAGCGAGTCGTACGAGGTCAGAGCTGGTTCGGTTCGAGCGAGAAGAAGACGATGCAGGCCCGGACCATCTCCGGGTAGCGCTTCTCGAACTCGGCCCGGATCGCGAGGAACGTGTCGTGCCGGGTCCAGCCGGGCTCGGGGGTGAGGTAGCCGGAGAAGTCGGCCATCGCAGCACCCACGCCGCCCGGCAAGGCCTTCTGAGCGGTGATGACGAAGTGGTACTCGCGCATCTGCTGTGCCATGTCAGTCCTCCAGGTCGGTGTGGTGCTGGATCGCGCCGGTGTCGTGGCAGGTCACGCACATGCCGAGCGAGCGCGGGATGCAGTAACCGGCATCCCGCCCGCACGCCGGGCAGGTACGCCGGGCGGTCATGGCGCTGGCGAGCGCAGCCGCACGGCCCGGCGTCATCGGGCGGACCGGCTTGGCGTGGTCGATGCGGTAGAGATAGGCGACCAGCGGGCCCCGGTGACGGCGGGGGCGTTCGAGCTGGGCGGCGACGTCCTGACCGCCCGGCCGCAGCCCGAGGGCCCGGAGTTGACGGCGGGTCGCGTAACCGTCCGGCGCGAGGCGCCAGCGGTAGACGGGCAGGCTCATCGGTGCAGGTGGTGATAGGCCGCCCGGCACTGACCGGCGTGGTCATTGGCCTTGCGACGGGTGAAGGAGACGATGTCCACGGCCGGGAACTCGGAGCGCTGTCCGCATCCGTGGCAGTACCAGCGGGAGGCCTTCCCGTGGCTGTGGCCGGTGACGTCGACGGCGGCGCCGACCAGGTTGTGCATCCGGATCAGGAGATCGGCCGGTTCGGCCGGGCTGCTGTGGGGGGAGAGCTTCACGACAGGGCTCCTTCCAGAACGGTGTGGTTGGTCTCGCGCAGTTCCTGGTAGCGGGCGGTCACCCAGCCGGTCGACCAGCCGCACAGCTCCGATACGGCCCGCACCGTGAGCCCCGACTCGAACCCGGCGGTGACGATCTGCCGGGCCCGGTCCTCGGGCAGCTTCTCCTCGGCGGGTCCGCCGGCCAGCAGCGCGGCACGTTCACGACGCGCCCGCTCGGCCCGCTCCGCGTGTTCACGGCGCTGAGCTTCCTCGCGCTCGCGCCGCTCGCGTTCCCGGCGGTCCGCGGCCTCCTGCTCACGGCGTTCACGCTCGCGCTGCTGCTGTTCACGCTCGCCCTCGGCGCGTTCACGGGCCTCACGCTCAGCCCGCTCCCGTGCCTCGGTCTGCGCCTGTTCCTCGCGCCGTGCCCGGTCCTCGCGTTCAGCTTGTTCACGGGCCAAGCGGGCTTCGTGCTCCCGCTGTTCACGCACCAGCGCCGCCTTGTGCTCGCGCTCCTCGCGGGCACTGCGCTCGGCTGCTTCCCGCCGCTGTGCCGCCGCTTGTTCGCGGGCTTCCTTCTCGGCCTGCTGCCGGGCGTTCAGCTCGCTCAGCGCGGCAGCGATGGCCCGCCGGTAGGCGAGCCCGGTCTCTGCCGTGACGATGAGCAGCAGCGGCGCGACCGAGTGGACAGCCACGCCGACCAGGTCCTTTTGCAAGGCGGAGTCGGCCACGTTCAGGGCGAGGGTCATGCAGCCGGTCATCCACCGCAGGACGATGGGCCACCGGCCGCCGTGCCCGCCCAGCCGGGCCAGCGTCGCGTCCAGGCGGACCACGATGACCACAGCGGCGTCAACCACCAACGGAAGGATGGGGGCCGTCCAGCGCCATTCTTCGGGGGTATGACGGGCCGCGAGGGGGGTGACGGTGAGGATCGAGTACAGCATCGCCCCGGCCACGATCAGCCATGTGCCGACCGACAAAGCCCGGTCCGCTGAACGGATCTGAGCACTGTTCACGACGCGCCCCCGTCCCGTGAACGCACGCGGATGGAGGCCAGCAGCCGCACCGGCGACGTGGTGTCGCCGTGCGTCTCGCTGTACTCGGTCCACTCCCACTCGGCGTCGTCCGTGAACACGAAGCCAAGCGCGGTGAGCGCCCGTGAACGCTCGGCCACCGTCGGGACGGTGACTGTGGGGCTGAAGTCGTGCTCAGGCCACTGGGAGACCGGGACACCCAGCAGCACGACGTACAAGCGCCACCGGCCGGCACGGTTGGAGATCTGCGCGGTGTACTCCATCACGCAGCCACCGCCGAACCGGCCGCGTGGCCCTTCACCGCGCCGCGGACCGTGCGACGCGGGCGCCGACCATCCGGCCGCCGTGTCTTCAGCGGGAGGGTCCGCAGCAGGCCCTCGGCGTAGGCGGCGGTCTCCGGGTCGCTCTCCCGGAGCTCCGCGAGGACCTCGTGAGCCACGTCCAGCCGCGCCGCCCGCTCCATCGCGGACTCCGCGGCCGGACCGGTGAACAGCTCCAGATCGATACCGAGTGCCAGCTCAGTGAACTCAGTGGCCGTAACGGCCTCGTGACCAGCAACGATGTTCTTCATGGGTCGTTTTCTCCTTAGCGGTGGACGGCCCAAACAGCGGCCCCGGTGGTAGGACACCGGGGCCGCGCGCCGTCTATGGGTGAAGCAGGAATGACGTTCTCCGGCTCCCCTCGGCCCCGCCCGTACGACCGGCGGCCGGACGGGCAGAGGAGGCAACCGGCCGCATCGCCGAGGCGCTGCGGGGTTGTGGGTTGCGCTGTGCATCACGCGGGAATCCCGCGTGGCCGCCTACTTGGCCGAGGAGAGGCGGCGTGATCCCCATTCAGTTGTCAAAGAACAGTCGCTCCCCGGCAAGCGCGGTAACCCCTGGTCAGAGGGGCTCCCGTCCTCACGGGACCCGCCGGGCGCTCTGCGGTCGTGCTTGCCATGCCGAGCTGGCACAGCAACGTACGTGACACCCCGTACGACTTGTCTGGAGGAGTGCCGTGATCTGAGTCTGCACAGCTGGGCCTTGGCCAGTCAAGCCTTCTCGTCTAACTTGTACGGAGGAGTCGGAGCAGAAGGTGGAGATGCCCGTGCGACGCGGAATGACAAAGGCGCAGGAGATCGCGGCTGACCTGCGCAGGCAGATTGAGCAGGGGGAGCTAGCCCCTGGGGCGGCGCTACCTAGCGAGTCTCAGTTGATGAGCCAGTACGGCTACAGCCGCGAGACCGTACGCGCGGGCGTCCGAGCCCTTGTTGAAGAGGGTTTGGTCGTCACCGGGTGGGGCCAGGGCAAATACGTCCGCGAGAACTACCCACCTGTGGTCTGGAACTGGTCGACCCTGGAAAGCCGGAGCCGCCACGAGAACGCCGTAAACGGTCAGACAGCGGGTGACCAGTGGGCCAGCGCCATAGCGCTGGATGGCCAGTCCCCTCGGCAGGAGATCACCGTCTCCATCGTCGAGCCGCCCTCACACGTCCGTGATGCGCTCGCGCTGCCTGACGGCGGCCTGGCCGTGGCCCGCAAGCGAATTCGGTACGTCGACAACCGCCCCTACGCTCTCGCCGACTCGTACTTTCCGCAGGAACTCGTCGCAGGCACGCTCCTCATGGAGCCGCGCGACGTAGCAGCGCCCGGTGGTGTGCTCGCGTCCGTCGGCCTCATCCAGGTCAAGTACAGGGATGAGATCGCGGTGCGGATGCCGACGCGCCATGAAGCTGAACTTCTTGCCCTACCTGCGGCAACGCCGGTAGCCGAGCACACGCGAACGGGCTACGACGTGGACGGAAAGCCGTTGCGTTGCATGGTCACCATCCTCCCTGGCGATAGGCACAAGATCCTCTATGAAGTCGACACCGACTGAGCACATCCGCCCTGCACGAGCAGCGGACGTACAGGCACTCATGGCACTCAGAACGGAGGCCGAGAGCTGGCTTGGATGCAAGGGGACTGACCAGTGGAGCGACCCTGAGACTGGAAGGAATGCCATCACAAAGTGGCGAACATCCATCGACGAGGGGCGGGCGTGGGTCGTCGTCGATGGATCCGAGTCCATCTTGGCGACTGTCAGCAGGGGGCCCATTGACCGCGATTTCTGGACGGATGACGACCGCCCGGAATCGGCGTTCTACCTCTACAAGCTGATCGTGGCTCGTAAGGCTGCCGGCCGCCGCCTTGGCGTACGCCTCGTGGACTGGGCGTCCAATCTCGCAGCTCTGGAGGGGCGTGACTGGGTGCGTATAGACACGTGGCGAACCAACAAGGGCCTGCATGACTACTACCAGGGAATCGGGTTCCAGCATGTACGGACGGAGAGCCCATCGCATCGACGCTCAGGGTGGCTGGCTCAACGCTCGGTCACCGCGCTGAGTCTCCCCGATTCGCCCTTGGCAATAGGGTCGCGCTCCGCTGCGTGATTCGGGTCGCTGTCTCAATCTCCGTCTCGTCCACCGCCGCACGCTGCCGTTCACAGCGGTACTTCGTCCCATCTCCGTTCCAAAGGCCGTAACACCGAGACACCCAATCTGTGACCTTAGTCACAAAGCCTCTTTGCTGGTCCATAATGCCTCGGAGAGTGTCGTCGCCTTGCGGGGTGGTGCCCCGCTCTCGCGGCGCGAAGGTCTCGGGGGGGTATCTGCTCCGCCCCACGGTTCACTCGCGGAGTTGCGCCGATGTTCGGCAGGAGGGGGTTCGACCCGATGACGTCGCGACTTTGCCCGCAGCTACCCCCAATTCCTATTGCGTACGCAATAGGAATTGGGGGTGGGTGGCAAATACCGGCCAACTTCCCTGTTTAGTGCTGGATTCGCAGCACTCAAGGTTTGCTCTGCGATTCGCTAAATGGAATATGTGCGCGTGGGTGGTGGGGTGGGGTGGGGTGCTTCCGCAAGCAATGCGGCACTCTGTGAGGGCAGAGTTTCAGTGCGCCCACCCCCTGCTGCTTCCGACGGCGGGCAGGGGGCGGGCTCGACCTAACAGGAGGCCTCTATGAGTGTCGCTCACTGCATAGGATTACCGTCAACCCGCATGAGCCCGTGGGGGCTTGTCATCGTCGTGGTGGTCCTCATTTTCACGCTTCCGCCGCTCAATCACCTCGCCGAGGTTTGCGCCAGTGTTGCGACCGTATGGGGTGCGCTCAGTGCCGGGCCTGCAACCTCGGCAAGCCGCCCCAACGCTTGGGTGACCGTACTGTCTCTGGGACGTCGAAGGTCGGTCGGCAGCGACTGACATCAGCACCTGACATCAACGTCGGTGCACGCAGGGATGCACCGGCGTACAGGTGCATCATGGTCACCGGGGCCAGTTAGCCGTGACAGACCGAATGATCCGTGTGCGCACCCGCCTACGGATCAGAAGGTTGCAGGTTCGAATCCTGCCGAGTGCACAGTCGCAAGAGGCCCCCGGAAGAATCCGGGGGCCTCTTGGCATTCCTCCGACCGAATCGGAATCCGGGAGTTCACGCATGGGCTGGCAGTGCACCGGGCTTCGGTGGCCGGACGCGCGGGGGCTGCCCGTGCTGGGGTGGCGGCGCGGCGGGGTCGTACGGGTGAGCGCGCCGGCCTACGGGACGGAGCTCGGGTTCCGGGCCGTGGGGCGGCGGGGCTGTGTCGGGGCGCGGGGGAACGCGTGTCCGGTGGGGGCAGTGGTGTCGGGGCGGAGCACCGGGGCCCGGTGCCCGGAGTGTGCGCGGCTGGACCGGGCGCACTCGGTGGCCGCCGACACGATCGCGGACGACCCCCGGACGTACCGCGTGTATCTCGCCTGGTTCGGGCCGGGCATGGTGAAGGTCGGGATCACCGCGGAGGAGCGGGAGGCGGCGCGGCTGCGGGAGCAGGGGGCCGTGGTGTTCAGCTGGCTGGGGCGGGGGCCGTTGATGGCGGCGCGGCGGACCGAGGAGCTGCTGCGGTCGGCGCTCGGGGTGCCGGACCGGATTCCCTACGCCGGGAAGCGGGCCGTGCGCGCGGTGCTGCCGGGGGCGGCGGAGCGGCGTGCCGAGGTGGCGGAGCTCTACGGGCGGGCCGTGGCGCTGGAGGGGGCGGGGTGGCCGGAGTCGCTGGAGCGGTTGCCGTTCGAGGCGGTCGATCATGCCGGGGTCTTCGGGCTGGAGGGCGCGGTCGAGGTGGCGTGGGCGGTCACCGAGTTGGTGGACGGCGGTGTGGTCGGGGGACGGCTGGTGGCGGCGGCCGGGCCCGATCTGCACCTGGAGACGGTGACGCACGGGGCCGTGGTGCTGGACTCCCGGCTGATGACCGGGTGGGAGCTGGCGGGCGCCGACCCGGGGGCCGGGGTGGATGTGCCGGTGGCCGACATCGGGGGCGGTGGAGTGCAGGGCGGGCTGTTCTGAGATCGTCGGGGGCGGACGGTGGAAGGGGTGCGAAGTGAGTGGTGACACCGACGACGTCGCGCGGTTCCGGGAACGGCTGGGGCTGCCCGGGATCATCGACGTCCATACGCACTTCATGCCGGAGCGGGTGCTGCGCAAGGTCTGGGCGTACTTCGACTCCGCCGGGCCGCTGACCGGGATGGAATGGCCGATCGAGTACCGGCACGACGAGGACGAACGCCTCGCGCTGCTGCGGTCGTTCGGCGTGCTCCGGTTCACCTCGATGCTCTACCCGCACAAGGCCGGGATGGCGGCCTGGCTGAACGGCTGGGCGGCCGACTTCGCACGCCGGGTGCCGGACTGTCTGCACACCGCGACCTTCTTCCCCGAGGACGGCGTGGAGCGGTACGTGCGCGAGGCCGTGGAGGCCGGGGCGCGGGTCTTCAAGTCGCACGTGCAGGTCGGCGCTTACGACCCCGACGACCCGCTGCTGGACCCGGTGTGGGGGCTGCTGGCGGAGGCCGGGATCCCGGTGGTGACGCACTGCGGCTCCGGGCCCGCGCCCGGCAGGCACACGGGGCCCGAACCCGTCGGCCGGCTGCTCGCGCGGCATCCGCGGCTGAGACTGGTCGTGGCGCACATGGGGATGCCGGAGTACGCGGAGTTCCTGGCGCTGGCGGAGACGTACCGGGAGGTGCGGCTGGACACGACGATGGCGTTCACGGACTTCACGGAGGACCACGCCCCGTTCCCGGTGGCCGAACGGGGGCGGCTCGCCGCGCTCGGGGACCGCATCCTGCTGGGGACGGACTTCCCGAACATCCCGTATCCGTACGCGCATCAACTGCACGCGCTGGAACGGCTGGAGCTGGGGGACGACTGGCTGCGCGCGGTCTGTCACGGGAACGCGAGCGCGTTGTTCGCCGTGGACTGACCGCTCGCGAAGGGCCGCTCGCGAAGGGCCGCTCGCGAAGGGCCGCTCGTGAAGAGGCCGGTCCCGAAAGGAGCGCTCCTGACGGGCCGCCTTTTCTCAGGGAATTCACAGAATCGGGAAAGGGCCCTCTCAGAGGCGCCTCACAGGGTTGAGTCATGACGACGACCTCGCCCCTGGGGCGTACCGAACTGCTGAGGGCGGACCGCAGTCCCGTCCGTGTGCTGGTGGTGGACGACGAGGCTCCGCTCGCCGAGCTGCTCTCCATGGCCCTGCGCTACGAGGGCTGGGAGGTGCGCAGCGCCGGGGACGGTGCCGGTGCCGTCCGGATGGCGCGCGACTTCCGGCCCGATGCGGTGATCCTCGACGTGATGCTGCCCGACACGGACGGGTTCGCCGTACTCGGCAGACTGCGGCGGGAGCTGTCCGAGGTCCCGGTGCTCTTCCTGACCGCGCGCGACGCGGTGGAGGACCGGATCGCCGGTCTCACCGCGGGCGGCGACGACTACGTCACCAAGCCGTTCAGCCTGGAGGAGGTCGTGGCGCGGCTGCGCGGTCTGATCCGGCGCTCCGGTACGGCGGCCGTGCGCAGCGAGTCGACGCTCGTCGTCGGCGATCTGGTCCTCGACGAGGACAGCCACGAGGTGAGCCGGGGCGGGACGTCCATCCACCTCACCGCGACCGAGTTCGAGCTGCTGCGCTTCCTGATGCGCAATCCGCGGCGTGTGCTGAGCAAGGCACAGATCCTCGACCGGGTGTGGAACTACGACTTCGGCGGGCAGGCGAACGTCGTCGAGCTGTACATCTCGTATCTGCGCAAGAAGATCGACGCGGGACGGTCGCCGATGATCCACACCCGGCGCGGGGCGGGGTACCTCATCAAGCCCGGTGAGTAGCCCCGTGCACAGCCCCGTGCGCAGGCGCGTGGGCCGGCGGCGGGGGCCGTGGACGCTGCGGACCCGGCTCGTCGTCTCGGCGGTGACGCTGATCGCCGTGGTGGCCGCGGTCATCGGTTCGGTCACCACCATCGCCTACCGCAGCTACATGTACGGCAAGCTCGACGACCAGCTGAAGACCATCGCCATGCGGGCCGGGAAGCCGCCCGGTGGCGGCGCGGGACCGATGCCGGGCGGTGCGCCGAAGAGCGACGACCCGCTGGCCTTCATCGACGCGCGCGGGCTGCCCGTCGGAGCCTTCGGGGCCGTCGTGGCGGACGGTTCGGTCACCGGGTCGAGGGTGGTCGTGGAGACCTCCCTCACGCCGGGGCAGGGGACCGAGGACGGCGGGCAGCCGATGACCGGCGCCCAGGAGAACGCGCTGGCGGCGGCGGAGATCCCTGCCGGGGAGGGGGCGCGGAACATCGATCTGCCCGGTCTCGGCCCCAACCGGGTGCAGACCGTCGCGGGCCCGCACGGGACGACGATCCTCGTCGGCATCCCCGCCGCCGAGGTGCGCTCCGCCCTCACCACCCTGATCCTCGTCGAGGTCTGTGTCACCGGCGCCGGTCTGGTCGCGGCCGGAATCGCGGGCGTCGCCATGGTCGGTGTCGCGCTGCGGCCGCTGCGCCGGATCGCCGCGACCGCGACCCGGGTCTCCGAACTCCCCCTGCACAGCGGCGAGGTGGCGCCCCTGGAACGAGTGCCGGAGGCCGAGGCCGACCCCCGGACCGAGGTCGGCCAGGTGGGCGCGGCGCTCAACCGGATGCTGGGCCACGTCGGTTCGGCGCTGGAGGCGCGGCAGGAGAGCGAGACGCGGGTACGTCAGTTCGTCGCGGACGCCAGCCACGAGCTGCGCACCCCGCTGGCCTCGATCCGGGGATACGCCGAACTGACCCGCCGCGGCCGTGAGGAGACCGGCCCCGACACCCGGCACGCCCTGGGGCGGATCGAGTCCGAGGCGGAGCGCATGACGGGCATGGTGGAGGATCTGCTGCTGCTCGCCCGCCTGGACGCCGGGCGCCCGCTCAGCCGCGAGCGCACCGACCTCTCCCCGGTCGTCGTCGACGCGGTGAGCGATGCCCGCGCCGCCGGGCAGCGCGGGCACCACTGGCGCCTCGACCTGCCGGACGAGCCGGTGACCGTGCACGGCGATCCGACCCGGCTCCACCAGGTGCTGGTCAATCTGCTGGCGAACGCCCGTACCCACACCCCGCCCGGCACGACCGTCACCGTACGGGTGCGTGCCGCGGCCGGCCGGTCCCCGGCGACGCTGGAGGTCCAGGACGACGGGCCCGGCATTCCGCCCCAGCTGCTGCCGCACGTCTTCGAACGGTTCGCGCGCGGCGACGCCTCGCGCTCCCGCCACGCGGGCTCCACCGGGCTCGGGCTCGCCATCGTGCAGGCCGTCGTCACCGCGCACGGCGGCCGGGTGGAGGTGTCCTCGGTCCCGGGGCGCACGGTGTTCACGGTCCAGCTGCCCGCGGAGCCCGGGGCCGGGTCCCCGGCCGCGCCGCACTCACAGCGGGGGGACAGGCTCAGCACACCGGCGTGACAGCGGGGTTGACGAATGTCGGTGGCATGCAAACCGACACTCCCTGGAGCGCCCTGCCGGCCCGGGACCACCTTCTGGCCGGAGCGGTCGATGCGGCGGGTGACCCCGTACTCGATGTGGTGGTACCCGTCCACAACGAGGAGAAGGACCTCGAACCGTGTGTGCTGCGCCTGCACGACCATCTGGCGCGCACCTTCCCGTACGCCTTCCGGATCACCGTCGCGGACAACGCGAGCACCGACCGTACGCCGCAGGTGGCGGCCGGACTCGCGGCGGCGCTGCCCCGGGTGCGGTCGTACCGGCTGGAGGAGAAGGGCCGGGGACGGGCGCTGCGCACGGTCTGGTCGCACTCGGACGCCCCGGTCCTGGCGTACACGGACGTCGATCTCTCCACCGACCTCAACGCGCTGCTGCCGCTGGTCGCACCGCTGATCTCGGGCCACTCCGATCTGGCGATCGGCTCGCGGCTGGCCCGTAGCTCGCGGGTGGTGCGCGGATCGAAGCGGGAGTTCATCTCGCGGGCCTACAACCTCATCCTCCGCTCGTCGCTGGCCGCCCGGTTCAGCGACGCGCAGTGCGGGTTCAAGGCCATCCGGCGGGAGGTCGCGCAGCGGCTGCTGCCGATGGTGGAGGACACGGGGTGGTTCTTCGACACCGAGATGCTGGTGCTCGCCGAGCGGGCCGGGCTGCGCATCCACGAGGTGCCGGTCGACTGGGTCGACGATCCCGACTCCACCGTCCACATCGTGCGGACGGCGACGGAGGACCTGAGGGGCGTGTGGCGGGTGGGACGGGCGCTGGCGGTCGGCGCACTGCCGCTGGACCGGCTGGCGAGGCCCTTCGGGGACGATCCGCGCGACCGCGCGCTGAGCGGGGTGCCGGGCGGACTGGCCCGGCAACTGGTCGGGTTCTGTGTCGTCGGCGCGCTCTCCACGCTCTTCTACCTCGTCCTGTACTCGCTCTTCCGGCTGGGCGCCGGCCCGCAGATCGCCAACGGCGGCGCGCTGCTGGTGTCGGCCGTCGCCAATACGGCGGCCAACCGGAGGCTCACCTTCGGCGTACGCGGCCGGGGCGGAGCCGTACGCCACCAGGCGCAGGGCCTGGTCGTCTTCGCCATCGGTCTCGCCCTGACCAGCGGCTCGCTGGCCGCACTGGGAGCGGCGTCCGGATCGCCGTCGCACGTCACGGAACTCGCCGTGCTGATCGCGGCGAACCTCGCGGCGACGGTGCTGCGGTTCCTGCTCTTCCGCGCCTGGGTCTTCCCGGAGCGCGCTGCCGGAAGCCCTGCGGCCCCCGTGGCCCCCGGAGCCTCCGTGGGACCCGCCGGGCACGCCGACGACACCCACCACGAACGGGGGAACACCCGATGACCACGCTGCGTCCCGACCACCTTCCGGCCCCGCCGGACGCGCCGGCGCTCCCTCCCGCGGCACCGGCCGCCGGCCACGCCCGACCGAACAGGCCCCTGGCGCACCGTGTGTGGCGGGGCAGACCCGAGGACCCGCGCTGGGTGCGGCCCGCCTTCCTGGCGTTGCTGCTGGCCATCGCGCTCGCGTACCTGTGGAACCTCAGTGCCTCCGGGTACGCCAACTCCTTCTACTCCGCGGCCGTCCAGGCGGGCAGCCGGAGCTGGAAGGCCTTCTTCTTCGGCTCGTCGGACGCCGCGAACGCGATCACGGTCGACAAGCCCCCGGCCGCGCTCTGGCCGATGGCTCTGTCGGTGCGCGTCCTCGGCCTGGGTTCCTGGGCGATCCTGGCCCCGCAGGTGCTGATGGGGGTGGCCACGGCCGGGGTGCTGTACGCGGCCGTACGCCGCCGTTTCAGCGCCGCCGCCGGGCTGATCGCGATGGTGGTGCTCGCCCTCACGCCCGTCGCCGCGCTGATGTTCCGTTTCAACAATCCGGACGCCCTGCTGGCGCTGCTGATGACCGTCACCGTCTACTGCGTGCTGCGCGCGATGGAGCACGGCCGGACCAGGTGGCTGGTGTGGGCGGGTGTCGCGGTCGGCTTCGCGTTCCTGTCGAAGACCCTGCAGGCGTTCCTGGTCCTGCCGCCGCTGGCCGTGCTGTACGCGGTGTTCGCACCGGTCCCCGTACGCAGACGGCTCGGTCAGCTCGGCCTCTCGGCACTGGCGACGGTCGTCGCGGGCGGCTGGTGGGTGGCGATCGTCGAACTCTGGCCGGCGTCGTCGCGTCCGTACATCGGCGGCTCACAGAACAACTCCTTCCTGGAGCTGACCTTCGGCTACAACGGCCTGGGCCGGATCAACGGCGACGAGACGGGCAGCGTCGGGGGAGGCGGCGGCCGGTTCGGCGGCCAGTGGGGGGAGACCGGCATCGGCCGGATGTTCAACTCCGAGATCGGCGGCCAGATCTCCTGGCTGCTGCCCGCCGCGCTGATTCTGCTCGTTGCGGGCGTCTGGCTCACCTGGAGGACCAGGCGCACCGATACCGCCCGCGCGGCGTTCCTCGCCTGGGGCGGTTCGCTACTGATGACGGCGCTCGTCTTCAGCTTCATGGCCGGCATCTTCCATCAGTACTACACGGTGGCGCTGGCGCCGCATCTCGCGGCGCTCGTCGGCATGGGCACCACGGTCCTGTGGGAGGAACGGTCCAGGTGGTGGGCGCGCGGGGCGCTCGGCGTCACGGTCGTGGTGACCGCGCTCTGGTCGTACGTCCTGCTGGGGCGGACGCCGGACCACCTGCCGTGGCTGCGCTGGGCCGTCCTCGCCGGAGGCCTGGCCGGAGCGGCGGGTCTGCTGATCGCAGCGCGTGTCGGACGCCGACCGGCGCTCGTGGCGGTCGGGGTGAGCCTTGTCGCGTCGCTGGCCGGGCCGACGGCGTACACCCTCTCCACGCTGAACACCGGGCATCAGGGCTCGATCGTCACGGCCGGTCCGTCCGGGGCCAGTTCCATGGGCGGCCCCGGTGGCCGTGGCCGGGGCGGCCCCGGGGGCACGGGCGACGCGATGGCCGGCGGAATGCGGCCTCCGGGTCGGGCCGGTCAGCAGGGCGGCGGCATGGGCCGGCCCCCGACAGGAGGCCAGGGCGGCAACCAGCAGAACGGCGGACAACCGGGAGCCGTGCCCGGCACCGGCACCGCTCCCGTCGCCCCACCCGGTGGCACGGGTGAGGGCGGTGCCCCGGGAGGCGGCGGCATGGGCGGTCTGCTGGGCGGCCCGACCGTCGGCGCCGCGGCCGAGAAGCTCCTGGAGAAGGACGCCGGCGACTACACCTGGGTCGCCGCGGCCATCGGCTCACAGAACGCCGCGAGCTACCAACTCACCACCGGCGACCCGGTGATGGCGATCGGCGGCTTCAACGGCAGTGACCCGTCCCCGACGCTCTCCCAGTTCAAGAAGTACGTCGAGGACGGCAGGATCCACTACTTCATCGCGGGCGGTACGGGCGGGGGCGGCGGAAACGGCGGCACCTCGTCCGAGATCTCCTCCTGGGTGGAGAAGGACTACAAGGAGGTCACGGTCGGCGGCGCCACCTTCTACGACCTGACCCGGCCGAAGAACGGCACGTAGGACAGCCGGCTCAACGGCGCAGCAGCAGATCCGCGACGACCGGGCGGTGGTCCGAGGCGAGTGTCTCGGCCACCGCCGCGTCGCGCACCCCTACGGAATCCTTCGACACGGCCACGTAGTCGATCCGCTGCACCGGGTCCTGCGCCGGGTACGTCGGCGCGCCGGGCTCGATGTCGGTCAGTTCCTCCCACAGCGGGGCGAGTTCGGGTGCGGTCGGCGCCGCGTTGAAGTCACCGAGCAGGATCTGCCGCACCCGCTGTCGGCCGGGGGCGCTGTCCTCGGCCATGATCCGGCGGGTGTCGGCGACCTGTGCGGTCCGTACGGAAGGGTCGCCGCGGTAGTCGAGGTGCGTCACGTACACGTGCACGGGCAGCCCCTGCACCCGCAGGACCACCTCGCCGAAGCCGGGCGCCGGGGCCGGTACGGGGTTCGGGTCCTGGGTGGAGAGCCGGGTGATCTCATGGTTCTCGGCGCTCACGATCCGGTATCTGGACAGCACCGCGACCCCGAACTCGCGCCGGGGCGCGCCGGGGGTCACCGGACCCAGGCTGTAGATCGGGGCGAACGAGACCCGCATGTGCAGCCGCTCCGCCAGCTCTCCCGCCAGATCGCGCCACTCGCTGCGGGTGCCCCAGTGGGCGTCGACCTCCTGCAGCCCGATCACATCTGCGTCCAGCGAACGCAGTTCGGCGGTCTGCCGGTCGAGGTCGAAGACATTGTCCATGCCGGCACCCGCATGGATGTTGTACGTGGCCACGCGCAGCGGCACCGTGTGCTCCTGCCCGGCGGCCGACGCGGGAGGCGCGAGAGCGGTCCCCGACAGGCCCGCTGCGATGAGTACTTCCACCGTACGACGACGCAGTGACATACCACTCCAGTCCTTGTCGGATCAGCGGCGAGCACGGTACCGCGCGGAAATGAGCTGTACACCGTACAGGGGTGGCTATACGGTGTACGTCTCTTACTCGTACACCGTATAAGGCATCAGGAGTCCGCATGACGGCGACCGCCGCCGAGCAGAAACACCTCTCGCCGCCGAGCCACCCGCAGCGCTGGCTGATCCTCGGAGTGATCTGCCTCGCCCAGCTCACCGTGCTGCTCGACAACACCGTGCTCAATGTCGCGATCCCCTCCCTCACCCGGGAGCTGGACGCCTCCACCGCCGATGTGCAGTGGATGATCAACGCCTATTCGCTGGTCCAGTCGGGTCTGCTGCTCACGGCGGGCAGTTCCGCCGACCGCTACGGCCGCAGGAGGATGCTCGTCGCGGGGCTCGCCCTGTTCGGTATCGGCTCGCTGGTGGCCGGACTGGCCCAGTCGTCCGCGCAGTTGATCGCCGCCCGTGCGGGCATGGGCATCGGCGGTGCGCTGCTGATGACGACGACCCTGGCCGTCGTCGTGCAGATCTTCGACGACACGGAGCGGGTCAAGGCGATCGGCATCTGGTCGACCGTCAGCTCCCTCGGCTTCGCCGTCGGGCCGCTGATCGGCGGCGTGATGCTCGAACACTTCTGGTGGGGCGCGATCTTCCTGATCAACATCCCGGTCGCGGTCATCGGCCTGGTCGCCGTCATCCGGCTCGTCCCGGAGTCCAAGAACCCCAGCAGCGAGCGCCCCGACCTGCTCGGCGCACTGCTCTCCACCATCGGCATGGCCTCCGTCGTGTACGCGATCATCTCCGGCCCGGCGCACGGCTGGGCGTCGGGCCAGGTACTGCTGACCGCCTTCGTCGGGGTCGTCGTACTGACCGGGTTCGTGCTGTGGGAACTGCACATCCCGTACCCGATGCTGGACATGCACTTCTTCCGGAACCAGAAGTTCATCGGCGCGGTCGCGGGCGCGATCCTGGTCGCCTTCGGGATGGGCGGCTCGCTGTTCCTGCTCACCCAGCAGCTCCAGTTCGTCCTCGGCTACGGGGCGCTGGAGGCCGGCCTGCGGACGGCTCCGCTGGCGCTGAGCGTCGTCGCGCTCAATCTCACCGGGCTGGGCGCCAGGCTGGTGCCCAAGCTGGGTACGCCGGTCACCATCGCGGCCGGGATGAGCCTGCTGGCCGCCGGTCTCGCGGCGATCGCGCTGCTCGGCGGCAACGGCTACGGCGGCATGCTGCTCGGCCTGGTCGTGATGGGCGCGGGCATCGCACTCGCCATGCCCGCCATGGCCAACGCGATCATGAGCGCCATTCCGCCGGAGAAGGCGGGCGTGGGCGCCGGAGTCAACGGCACGCTCGCCGAATTCGGCAACGGGCTGGGGGTCGCCGTGCTCGGCGCGGTGCTCAACTCCCGGTTCGCGGCGCTCGTGCCGGCGGCCGTCGGGGCGGCCTCGCTGCCCGCCGCACTGGCTTCGGCCACCGATGCCGGCGAGCGGGTACGGATCACGGACGCCTTCGCCTCGGGACTGGAGACCAGCCAGCTCGTCGGGGCGGTGGCGGTGCTGGCCGGAGGCCTGCTGGCCGCGGCGCTTCTGCGCCGTGCCGAGCGGGCAGATTCCGTCCGGGCGGCCTCGGCCGGGGCCGAGGCCGCGGCATAGCATCGAGGGGGGCGTATCGGATCGTATGAATCCGCTTCATGCGCGCGCGTACGCGTCCGATCCGTCCCTCCGGCAAGACGAGGAGAGTGCCATGGTGTCCGCGGCCGATCGTATGAAGGACCCTGCCAGGACCAGTGTGTGGCTGGATCAGCGGGCACCGTCGCGCGCCCGCAAATCGGACCAGCCGGCCGGTCTGGACCGGGAGAAGATCACCGCGGCGTCGGTCCGGCTGCTGGACGCCGAGGGCCTCGCCAAGTTCTCCATGCGCCGGCTCGCCGCCGAGCTGGACGTCACCGCGATGTCCCTCTACTGGTACGTGGACACCAAGGACGATCTGCTGGAGCTGGCCCTCGACGCGGTCTACAGCGAGATCGCGCCCCCTCGGGAGGACGCGCACTGGCACGACCGGCTGCGCGAACTGGCGACCGCCTACCGGCACCTGCTGATCCGGCACGCCTGGGTGTCGCCGCTCGCCGGGCACTTTCTCAACATGGGCCCGCACTCGATGCTGTTCTCGTACGCCATCCAGGACGTGATCCGGGCGACGGGCCTGCCACTGCACCAGCAGACGGGGGCGCTCTCCGCGGTCTTCCAGTTCGTGTACGGATTCGGCACCATCGAGGGCCACTTCGTGCAGCGCAGTGTCGCGTCGGGGATCAGCCAGGACGAGTTCTTCCGGCAGGCGCTGGGTGCCATCCGGAGCCAGCCGCAACTCAGCCGGATCGTGGAGTCCTCGCAGGACCTGATGGACGCCCGCGGCGGCGACACGGTCGAGGAGATGCGCGAGCGGGACTTCACCTTCGCCCTGGACCTCTTGATCGCGGGCATCGAGGCGATGCGGGACCGCTGAGAGCCTGTCGGGTGACCTCGCTCGCCCCTCAGTACCCGCGCCCCACGTCCACGGCGGTGTCCGGGACCCGCCCCTCCGCCACCGCGTCCCAGCACGCCGCGAAGTCCGTGACGATGTCCTCGTCCGCGGTGATGCCCGCGGAGTGGGAGGTGATCACCGTGCGGGGCAGCCGCCAGCAGGGGTCGCCCGGTGAGGGGGGCTCCTCGGGCAGCACGTCGAGCACCGCGCGCCCCACCGCACCGGAGCGCAGCGCGGCCTCCAGGGCCCGCATGTCCACCGTTCTGCCCCGGCCGACATTGATGAACGTGGCGCCGTTCATGCCCGCGAACCGGTCCGGGCCGAAGAAGCCGTCCGTCCCGGTGGTCAGCGGCAGCGTGGAGACCACCCACCGCGCGGAGGCGAGCGGCCCCGCGTCCTCGCCCGCCCCGACGACCCGGTCGAAGCCCGCCGCCGTGCGCGTCCCGCGCGCCACGCCCACGGTCCGGATGCCGCATCCCCGCAGCAGAGCGGCGACGGCCGAGCCGATGCGACCGGTGCCGTAGATCAGGGCTGTTCGGCCGGCCGCGAGTTCGGAGGGGATACGGCGCCACTCGGCCCGTGCGTGCTGGGCGGCGAACTCGGGGACGGACTGACAGTCGGCGAGCACCCAGGCCAGCACGTACTGCGCGATGCGTTCGCCCATGCGGCCCACCGTCCGGGTGAGCAGCGCGCCGGATGGCCACGGTCCGGCGGCCAGCAGGGCGTCCGTACCGGCGTTCACGCTGTGGAACCACAGCAGCGACCCGCACCGCAGCGCGTCCGGCAGCGTGGCGCCGACATGGACGAAGGGCTCCCGCGGCGTGGTGCCGGAAGAAGCCCGGTGCACCGGGCGGCCGGTGATGCGTTCCAGTTCGCGGACGACGGAGGCGTCCACCGTCGGCGCGGCCAGCAGCCGGGCCCGCGCGAGCGGGCCCGGCGCCGGAACGTGCGCATGCGTTCGGGAGGGCACGGCGGGAAGTCGTCCGGGAACAGCCGTCAGCTGCCGGACGCCAGGTGGGCGGGGAAGCCGCCTGTGGCGATCGGACCCCACCGCTCGGGAGTGATCCGGATGATCGACTTGCCCTGCTTCACCATCGCCGCCCGGTACTCGTCCCAGTCCGGGTGCTCCCCGGAGATGTTCCGGAAGTACTCGACGAGCGGCTCGACCGAATCCGGTGAGTCGATCACCTCGGCCGAGCCGTCGATCTGCACCCACGGTCCGTTCCACTCGTCCGACAGGACGATCACGCTGACCCGCTCGTCCCGTCTGGCGTTGCGGGTCTTGGCCCGTTCGGGGTAGGTCGAGACGACGATCCGGCCGGAGTCGTCGACACCACAGGTCAGGGGGGAGCCCTGGGGGCGGCCGTCGGACCGGGTGGTCAGCAGGATCGCCCGGTGCCTGGGCCGTACGAAGGCCAGCAACTCGTCGAGTTCCACAGCGGTGTTCGTCGCGATGTTCGGTGCCATGTCCGCAGACTACGACGGCAGGGACTCACCCTGCACGGCCTGGATGTCGAGCTCCACCCGGAGCGTCGTACCGATCGCCGAGATGCCGGCCTGCACCACCTGGTTGTAGTTCATGGCGAAGTCCTCGCGGCGCAGCTCCGCCGTGGCGCTGAACGCCGCACGCACTCCGCCCCACGGGTCCGGGCCCGTCCCGAGGTAGCTCAGGTCCAGGTCGACCGGGCGCACGACACCGTGCATCGTCAGCTCGCCGTGGACCAGCCAGCGGTCCGGGCCCGCCGGGGTCAGCCCGTTCGAGCGGTACGTGATCTCCGGGAACCGGTCCGAGTCCAGGAAGTCCGGCGAGCGCAGGTGCTTGTCCCGCATGCTGTTGCCGGTGTCGATGCTGGCCGCGCCGATGACGGCGTCGACCCGGGAGCGGTGGACCTCCTCCGCGATCTCGATCCGGCCGCTGAATTCGGTGAACCGGCCGTGCACGCTGGAGATCCCCAGGTGCTGAGCGACCGCGGCCACCGAGGAGTGCGCCGGGTCCAGCGACCAGGCGCCCGGCGGCGGCAGCTCCACACCGCCCTGGCGGGCCAGCACCACCGTGCCGGCCTCGACCCGCCCGCTCGCCGTGACGAGGGCGGTGGAGGCGGCGGGGGCGTACCCGACCGCCGTGACGATCACCGTGTACGCGCCGGCCTGCAGGGGAGCGTCGGTCCGCACCGCCCCGTCCTCGTCGGCGGTGGCCCGCAGCACCTGCGTGCCGGTCATGTCGGTGACCGTCACGACCGCGTGCTGAACCGCCCAGCCGTCCCGCGTCCGTACCTGTGCGCGAAGTCCCATCCCGTTTTCTCTCCTTGCTCAACGACTCAATGAGTCGGGCCCCGGGGCGGGGACGGCAGGCCGTCCCCTGCCTGCCGTCCCCGCCACCGGGGCCCATTTCCACCGGCCGGTACAGCGTCTCCGCTCGGAACGCCGACCCGCCAGGGGTCTGTGATCACGACCTCGGTCGAGGTCGTTACTCGCCGGGGTGGGCGAGCTCGATGTCGTGGCCGTCGACCCCGCGACCGGCCACGGTCAGCGCGCCGGCCACCGGCGGGTAGCCGGTCGCGACGACCGAGTACTCGCCCGCGTCCAGGTCGGCGAAGGCGTACGCCCCGTCCTCCCCGGTCGTCGAGGTGGCGACCACGTTGCCCGCCGCGTCGATCAGCGTGACCCGGGCGTCCGGCAGCGGCCGACGGCCGGCTCCGGCCCGTACGACACCCTGGACCAGCGCACCGGACTGCAGCGCGGCCTCGATCCGGGTGACGCCCTGGCCGCCGATCTCCACCGGCAGCGCCAGCGGACGGTAGCCGGCGGCGTTCACCGCGACGGTCACCGAACCGGGGACCAGCTCACCGAAGGTGAACTCGCCCGCCTCACCGGACTTGCCGGTGGCCAGCACATCGCCGCGCACATCGGTCACGACGACCATGGCGCCCTCGACCGGGGCCGCGGTCTCGGCGGTCCGCACGGTCCCGGCCAGGCCGCTCGTACCGGAGAGCAGGATGTCGTACGCGAGCGGTTCGTCACCGACGACCACCGTGGACGCCTGCGGCTGGAAGCCGTCGGCGGACGCGATCAGGACGTAGCTGCCGGAGCCCGGCGCGTCCAGGCCGTAGCTGCCGTCGGCCAGGGCGACGGAGCGCCCCAGCTGGCGGCCGGCCAGCGAGATCAGCGTGACGGCGGCGCGGGCGACTGGTGCGCCCTCGGCGCCCCGCACCACACCGTGCACGGCCGTGCCCTGCAGGGTGGCGACCGGGGCCTGAAGGGTGTCGACCGCGGTGCCCCCGGACGTCGCCTCGGCGACGTGCGCCACAACGGCGGCCGGAGTCCTGACCGGCTCCTCGACGGGGACCTCTGCAAGGACCTCGGTGCTGGCCGGGGCTGCGTTCGCGGAGCTCGTCCTCAGCGCGACCTCCTTGATGAAGATCGTGACCAGGAAGGCGATCAGCGCGGCCGGGGCGGCGAACAGGAAGACATCGCCGACACCGTGCCCGTAGGCGCTCTCCACGACGGTACGGAACGGGGCGGGCAGCGCGTCCAGGTTGGGGATGCCCCCGCCGCCGGTGCCGCCGTGGCCCATGGCCTGGCCCTCGGGGCCGAGCTCCGCGAGACCTTCCTTGACGTAGTGGGTGACGCGGTTCGCCATGACGGCGCCCAGCGCCGAGACGCCGATCGCACCACCGAGGGAACGGAAGAAGGTGACGACGGAGCTGGCCGAGCCGAGGTCGGACGGGTCGACCTGGTTCTGCGTGGCGAGCACCAGGTTCTGCATCATCATGCCGATGCCGAGACCCATCACGGCCATGAAGACCGCGATGTGCCAGTAGGTCGTGTCGTACCGGATGGTGCCCAGCAACCCGAGCCCGGCGGTGACCAGGAAGCCACCGCTGACCAGCCAGGCCTTCCAGCGGCCGGTCTTGGTGATGATCTGGCCGGAGACCGTCGAGGAGATGAACAGACCCGCGATCATCGGGATCGTCATGACACCGGACATCGTCGGCGTCTTGCCCCGCGCCAGCTGGAAGTACTGGCTGAAGAAGACGGTGCCCGCGAACATCGCGATACCGACGAACAGCGAGGCCAGCGAGGCCAGCGTGATGGTGCGGTTGCGGAAGAGGCGCAGCGGGATGATCGGCTCGCTGGCCCGGGACTCGATGAAGACGAAGACCAGCGCGAGGATCAGGGAGCCCGCGAGCATCACGCCGGTCTGCCAGGACAGCCAGTCGTACTTGTCGCCCGCGAAGGTCACCCAGAGGAGCAGCAACGAGACGGCGGCGCTGATGAAGAACGCGCCGGCCCAGTCGACCTTGACCTCACGCTTGACGACCGGGAGCTTCAGGGTCTTCTGGAGCACGATCAGCGCGATGACCGCGAACGGCACACCGACGTAGAAGCACCAGCGCCAGCCCATCCAGCTGGTGTCCGTGATGACACCGCCGAGCAGCGGACCACCGACGGTGGCGACGGCGAACACCGCACCGATGTATCCGCTGTAGCGACCGCGCTCACGCGGGGCGATCATCGCCGCCATCACGATCTGTGCCAGGGCGGAGAGGCCGCCGACACCGATGCCCTGGACGACACGGCAGGCGATCAGCATGCCGCTGCTGGTCGACATACCGGCGACGACCGAGCCCGCGACGTAGATGACGAGGGCTATCTGGACCAGCAGCTTCTTGCTGAACAGGTCGGAGAGCTTGCCCCACAGGGGGGTCGTCGCGGTCATCGCCAGCAGCGAGGCCGTGACGACCCAGGTATAGGCGCTCTGGCCGCCGCCGAGGTCGGAGATGATCTCCGGCAGGGCGTTGGAGACGACCGTCGAGGACAGGATCGCGACAAACATGCCGAGCATCAGCCCGGCCAGTGCTTCCATGATCTGCCGGTGTGTCATCGGCGCGCCTGACGAGGAATCTGCTGATCCCCCGTGCTTGGCGTGGCCGCCCCGCACACCGGTCGGTGTGGTCGTAGCCATTGAGTTCCTTGTCTTTGCTTCTGTTACACGGGTGTACGGGTGTGCGAGTCGTTGTCGCTGTCGGCGTGCCGGGGGCGGCAGTCGCCACTGTGCTTTCCGGGGGCACACCCTCCGGGGCCGCGACAGGCGAAGCTGTCGCGCAGCCGGGCCAACAGCGTGTTGAGCTGTCCGACCTCGTCGTCGGACCAGTGGGAGAGGTTGTGGGCGAACATTTCGGTGGTCCGACGGTTCAGATCACCGAGCACGTCGTCCCCGGCGGGGGTCAGCCGCAGGATGCGGGACCGCTTGTCGGCCGGGTCCGAGGACCGCTCGATCCAGCCGTGCTCCGCCACATGGGCCACATGACGGCTGGTCACCGACATGTCGACGTCCAACAGTTCGGCCAGTCTGCTGATTCGCATCTCGCCGTGCTGATGGAGAAGAGCCAGCACGGCGGCGGATCCGGCAGGACATTCGGCGGGCAGGATGCGGGCGAGACCTCGCTTGACGGCTCCGACGGCGCTGAGCTGCCGGGCCAGTTCTTCGTACTGACTCCGTGCGGCCACGGGACCTCCAGACATCTCACCGGTGCATCTTGTTGCTTAGGGCAACCATAGAATCGTTGGTTGCTGAAGGCAAACGAAAAAGACCTTGCATAAGTAAAGGAACGCAAAAGGCTGCGTAGGGCCCGAGTCAAAGGCCCAGCGTGTGGGGCGCGCGTCGGGACAGGTGTGGTTCGCGCCACAGGCGGGGCGATCGGGTGTCCGATTCGAGCTGTGCGCCGGGTGGCCTGCCCGCCGCTTTCGGGTGCCCGCTCCCCGCGACCGCGGGCTGCCCGTTCCGTATATACGGGTGCGGGGCTTCCGTGTGCACGGGTGCGGGGCGCCCACCCCCTCCTTCGCCGGCCGTCGGCTTCGGTCCGGACCCTTCAGCGACCCGGGGGTTGGGCCCCCACTCCGAGTTCGCTAGGGTCCTGGCCCATGGCACACAACCCCCATGCCCCGCAGGGCCCCGAGGGCAACCACGACCCGGCCGGCAGCACTCAGATGTTCCGCGCCTTCGTCGACGAGGGCGAGCCGCAGCGTCGGCAGCAGCCGGCTGCCTCGTCCGGACCGAGGACCGGGGTGATCGTCACCGTCGTCGCGGTGATAGTCGTCCTCGCGGCGGTCGCCTGGCTCGCGCTCGGCTGACCCGGCGCACCGGCCTCTCCTCCACCTTCCGCATCCACCCGTCACTTCAATACGGCGGTGACGTCCCTGGTCTCGACATGCATGCCCAGGGGCACCCGCCAGGCGTCCACGCAGACGGTGTACGTCTTCGTCCGTGCCGCCCCCGCGTCGATCGGCGCGGGCAGCGGCGCCGACGACTCGACGGTCGCCCAGTCGATTCCCAGCCCGCCGATGATGTGCGTGGCGAAGGTGACGGTCCCCGCGTCCGCCGGTGATCCCCCGGTGTTGCGGAACGTGACGGTCACCTTCTCGCACCAGCGCTCGGACGCGCCCGCCCGCTCGGGGGCGCCCACCACCAGCACGGCAGGCCCCGCGGGTGCGTTGGGGCCCGGTGCCGACGGGGTCGCGGGGTCCGTGGGGCCGCCGCCCGGCCCGCCCGGTCCCGACGCGCCGCCGCTGCCGTCACCGCTGCCCGTACCGCCCGTGCCGGGAGTGCCGGACGGCCGGGCGGACCCACCACCCGCGCCGCCGGCCCGTCCGGAGCCGTCGCTCCCGGTCGTGCCCCCGGAGCCGTCGCCCCCGGGCGTACCGCCGGAGCCGTCGCCGCCGGGTGTGGCACCCGGCGCAGGCCCGCCGCCGTCCCGGCCTCCGGCGCCACCGCCGCCCCCGGTGTTTCGGCCGTCCCGGTCCAGCGGCACCAGGGTCACCTTCCCCGACGGTGCCACCGCACCCGTCGGAGCCTTCCGAGGGCCCGAGTCCGCCGCGCCGACCGCCGCGTAGCCGCCGTCGTCGGCCGTCCCGCCACAGGCGGCCAGTGCGCCGCCCAGACACAGCACGGCCGCCGAGGCGGCGATCAGGGTGCCCCGGCGGCCGGTCGAGTCGCGCATCTGACGTCGCATCGCGCCAGTGTGGCTGACGGTCCGTCAAATCGGAACCCATGCGTCGGCGTCGCAGTGCGGTGGTCCACGGCGGTCAGTCGGCGATGAGCCCCTCCCTGAGCTGGGCGAGCGTACGGGTCAACAGGCGCGAGACGTGCATCTGCGAGATGCCGACCTCCTCGCCGATCTGCGACTGGGTCATGTTGGCGAAGAACCGCAGCATGATGATCTGGCGCTCGCGCGGCGGAAGCTTGGCCAGCAGCGGCTTGAGCGACTCGCGGTACTCCACGCCCTCCAGCGCCGAGTCCTCGTAACCCAGCCGGTCCGCGAGGGAGCCCTCGCCGCCGTCGTCCTCGGGCGAGGGGGAGTCCAGCGAGGAGGCGGTGTACGCGTTGCCGACGGCCAGACCGTCGACCACGTCCTCCTCGGAGACGCCGAGCGCCTTGGCCAGCTCGGGCACGGTCGGCGAGCGGTCGAGCTTCTGGGCGAGCTCGTCGCTGGTCTTGGTCAGCGCGAGCCGCAGCTCCTGGAGGCGGCGCGGAACACGCACCGACCACGAGGTGTCGCGGAAGAAGCGCTTGATCTCCCCGACGACGGTCGGCATCGCGAAGGTGGGGAACTCGACGCCCCGTTCGCAGTCGAACCGGTCGATCGCCTTGATCAGGCCGATCGTGCCGACCTGGACGATGTCCTCCATCGGCTCGTTGCGGCTGCGGAAGCGCGCCGCGGCGTAGCGCACCAGCGGGAGGTTGAGCTCGATGAGTGTGTCCCGTACGTAGGCACGCTCCGGGCTGTCCGTTCCGTCGGGGCCCGGTGCGGGTCCCAGCGCGGCGAGCCGCAGGAACAGGGAGCGGGACAGAGTGCGGGTGTCGATGGCTTCCGGCGAGCTGGTGAGCGCAACGGGTGCGGGCGCGCTCTTCGTGAGCGTGAGCACCTTCGAGCTGCCCTGTTCTGCGGACATGCCACCCCCTTGAGGTCGCGGACGGTCGCGTTGAGCCGCGACCATCGGAGGAACGCAGCCTCCACCTGAATACCGGAGGCGAGGCCACGGCAAACGCGGTTCCCGCAGAATGTCACATGTCGGCAACACGCTGTAGTGACATGTCGACAAGTCTTTGTGGCGTCCGTGCAGTTAACGGGGGGTGCGGGGCAATTGCGCCCGCTCGGAACGAACTTCGGGCGCAGCACTCGATCCGGTTAGGCCTCGATCCTGTTTGCGGATCGAAGTCGGGCGAAGCTACGGGCCAGCAGCCTTGACACATGCATCTGGGAGACACCCAGTTCCGCACTGATCTGTGACTGCGTCAGGTTGCTGTAGTAGCGCAGCAGCAGGATGCGCTGCTCGCGCTCGGGCAGTTGTACGAGCAGATGCCGGACCAGATCGCGGTGCTCGACCCCGGCGAGGGCGGGGTCCTCGTAGCCGAGGCGGTCCAGCAGTCCGGGCAGCCCGTCGCCCTCCTGGGCGGCCTCCAGCGAGGTCGCGTGGTAGGAACGACCGGCCTCGATGCAGGCCAGTACCTCGTCCTCGGAGATCTTCAGCCGTTCGGCGATCTCCGCGGTGGTGGGCGAGCGGCCGTGAGCGGTCGTCAGGTCCTCGGTGGCGCCGGTGACCTGGACCCAGAGCTCGTGCAGTCGGCGCGGGACGTGGACGGTCCGTACGTTGTCCCGGAAGTACCGCTTGATCTCGCCGACGACGGTGGGCATCGCGAAGGTCGGGAACTGGACACCGCGTTCCGGGTCGAACCGGTCGATGGCGTTGATCAGACCGATCGTGCCGACCTGGACGACGTCCTCCATCGGCTCGTTGCGGCTGCGGAAGCGCGCCGCCGCGTACCGCACCAGGGGGAGATTCGCCTCGATCAGCGCCGCCCGCACACGGCCGTGCTCCGGGGTTCCCGGCTCCAGGTTCTTGAGCTGTCCGAACAGGACCTGGGTGAGCGCCCTGGTGTCCGCGCCCCTGGTCCTGGCGGGCGCGGTGGTGCCGTCGGGCGTCTCGGCCGGGACCGTCTCGATGTCTTCGGCGACCGGGGCGGCCGGGGCGGCCGGGGCGGCCGGGGCGGTCTGGGGAGGCACTTGAGGCGCTGTACTGGCCGGCACGGTGACGCCACCCCTCTGCGGTCAACTTCGGTCAACTCATCCGTCAAAAGCGGTCATAGCATCACAAGACATGTCCACTGTGCGCAAGCACCGTATAGCGTCGTGTTGGGGTCAACTTGGTTTAAACACTAAAAAAAGCCCCTCACTGCAATGGTGAGGGGCTCGGGTGACCGGTCGGATCAGGACGGTCGGGCGGATCAGAACGGATAGTCGGCGATCACCCAGGTGGCGAACTCGCGCCACTGACCGGCGGCGGCCTGATGGGCCGGATGCTCGATGTAGCGCTTCAGGGCGTCCTCGTCGGAGACCGCGGAGTTGATGGCGAAGTCGTACGCGATCGGCCGGTCGGTGATGTTCCAGGCGCACTCCCAGAACTCCAGCTCGGGGACCTGCCCCTCCAGCTCCTGGAAGGCCCTCGCCCCGGCGACGACCCGCGGGTCGTCCCGCTCGACGCCGTCGTTCAGCTTGAACAGGACCAGATGGCGGATCATGGGGGTAACTCCTACTTCACGAGCTCGGACATGAAGTCGCCGACGCCCTGCGCGGCACTCGAAACGCCCTCGAACCCTATCTGGACGAGATCTGCCGCCCGTTCCGGGGACGTGATGATCGTGTACAGCACGAAGACGACTATCACGTAGAGAGCTATCTTCTTCGCTTGCACCATCAGCCCCTGCCTCCCCTTGGATCCCCGTGCAGTCGGGCGATTCTATCCGCACGCATGGCCGTATCCCTCTGATGTATCCGACCACTCACACCGTCTTTAAGGACCAACGACCTGTTGATCGGGGCCCTTCGTCCGCCCACAGGGCTTCCGCGAGGCCGCAGGATGGGTGGCGAGCCCCGCGGACCGGGCAGGAACCGACGGGGCGAGGAACAGGACCTCACTGTGGGGTCCTCGCTGCGAGCTTCCCCCTGACCGCGGCGAGGGCTTGAGCGGCCTGTTCTCATCGGGGGAAGCGGCTTGTCCCCCCGATGCCGCTTCCCCCGACCAACGCTTCGGGCCGTGGCCCCGGGTACGACGGACGTCGACGCCCGGGGCCACAGCCATGTCCGCGGGAGCGCCGTCGGGTCCATGGGGCCCGCAGCCGCACCCGCGGAGCCCGCAGTTGGGCCCGGGACTCGGCCGGCATCCGCGGACGCGGAAAACTCGAAGGGCCCGACGCGATGCGCCGGGCCCTTCACAAGAGCGGTAGCGGAGGGATTTGAACCCTCGGTGAGTTTCCCCACACTCGCTTTCGAGGCGAGCTCCTTCGGCCGCTCGGACACGCTACCGAGAGAGAGCTTAGACCATCCCGGGGCGTGGACAGAAATCCAATGTCAGAGCTTGCGGAAGAACGCCGTCAGCCGGGCGGCGCAGACGTCCTCCAGCACTCCGTGGATCACCTCGGGACGGTGGTTGAGCCGACGGTCGCGTACGACGTCCCAGAGCGAGCCCGCCGCGCCCGCCTTCTCGTCGAGCGCCCCGTAGACCACCCGGTCCACGCGGGACTGCACCAGTGCGCCCGCGCACATCGTGCAGGGCTCCAGGGTGACCACCAGGGTGCAGCCGGACAGCCGCCATCGGCCGAGCGCCGCTGCGGCCCGGCGGAGGGCGAGGATCTCGGCGTGCGCGGTCGGGTCGCCGGTCGCCTCGCGTTCGTTGTGGCCCGTGGCGAGCAGGGCGCCGTCCGGGCCGAGGACGACGGCGCCGACCGGCACATCGCCGGCCCGCGCCGCCACGTCGGCCTCGGCCAGGGCGCGGCGCATGTGCGCCCGCCAGGGGTCTCTTACAGGATCGTGCGGTTCCGGCAGTCCTTGCGGGTGTGGTGGTTCGCTCACCCGCGGACCCTAACGGACGGTCTCCAGGACCTCGGCCGCGCCCAGCGCGTCCGCGATCTCCACCAGTGCGTCCGTGCGCAGCATCAGCAGCTCGGCCTCGGGGAGCCCGAGGTCGGCCAGGATCCCGGTGTCACCGATCGGGCCCGCCGGTACGGCGTCGGCGTCGAGTTCGTCGTCATCGTCGTTGTCGGGGGTGATGTCCGGCTCGCCGTCCTCCGTACCGTCGAGGCCGACGAGCTCTTCGAGGGCGGCAATGGTGTCCTCGGCTCCGGGTTCGCGGCCGAGCAGTTCATCGGTGAGCAGGATCTCCCCGTACGAGGAGCGGGCGGCGGCGGTGGCGTCCGAGACGAAAATTCGGGGGTCCTCCTCACCGTCCACCCGGACGACGCCGAACCAGGCGTCCTCCTGCTCGATGAAGACGAGCACCGTGTCCTCGTCCACCGAGGCCTCGCGGGCCAGATCCGTCAGGTCGGACAGGGTCTCCACATCGTCGAGTTCCGTGTCGCTCGCTTCCCACCCGTCTTCGGTGCGCGCGAGCAGTGCGGCGAAGTACACCGTGACTCTCCCACTGGTCATAGGGGTGTCGGTCCGGCGGGAGGGCAGTCGGTGGTCCGGCTGCCCTGCGTCCCGCCCATCGGAATCGTGGCAGAAACAAGGGCTTTGCGAGAGGAGTTCGGCCGTTGCGTCGGCCATCAGTTCTCCCGGACGCCGCCACCAGGGGGACACGGGACCGCCGTCCGACCTACCAGCGGAAGGTCCTCATCCGCATGGCCTGGCGCATCCGGGCCGCCCTGGCCCGGCGTGGCTGGACCCGGTCGCGGAGCGCCTTCGCCTCATGAAGCTCGCGCAGGAATTGGGCGCGCCGCCTGCGGCGCGCCGTTTCGGCCTCCTGCGGGTCCTGCGGGCCCCCCGCGTCCTGCGGGACCGGCGTGTCCGGCTGGTCCCGCTTGCGCTCTTCCCCGTCCGGCATCGGCTCATCACCCCAAGGCTGGGTCCGTATGCCACCACCTTCCCTCCGAACGTGTGGTTGATGCCAGCGCAGAGGTGCGAGCGGCCCGGTTACTGTTGAACCCATGCGGATCCACGTCGTCGACCACCCACTGGTCGCGCACAAACTCACCACCCTGCGCGACAGGCGCACCGACTCCCCTACCTTCCGGCGGCTCGCCGACGAGCTGGTCACCCTGCTCGCCTACGAGGCCACCCGGGATGTGCGCACCGAACAGGTCGACATCGAGACCCCGGTCACACCGACGACCGGGGTGAAGCTGTCGCACCCCCGGCCCCTGGTCGTGCCGATCCTCCGGGCCGGTCTCGGCATGCTCGACGGCATGGTGCGGCTGCTGCCGACCGCCGAGGTGGGCTTCCTGGGCATGATCCGCGACGAGGAGACGCTCCAGGCGTCCACGTACGCGACGCGGATGCCGGAGGACCTCTCGGGCCGCCAGGTGTACGTCCTGGACCCGATGCTGGCCACCGGCGGCACGCTGGTGGCGGCCATTCAGGAACTCATCGAGCGCGGTGCGGACGACGTCACCGCGGTCGTGCTGCTCGCGGCGCCCGAAGGCGTCGAGGTGATGGAGCGCGAGCTGGCGGGTACGCCGGTGACCGTCGTGACCGCCTCGGTCGACGAGCGGCTCAACGAGAACGGCTACATCGTCCCGGGCCTCGGTGACGCGGGCGACCGGATGTACGGCACCGTCGACTGAGGGCTGCCCCGTAATCCCGTGGTCCGGACGAAGGACCGCAGGTCCTGCCCCCTGCACAGGCCCCAGGGGCCGGGCGGGACGCGCTGACGGCCGCCGGGTCCGTTCCGGCCGCCGTCAGCAGGACGGTGCGGGGGCAGGCTTCGCCAGGGCGGCGAGGGCCGCGGCGGCGGACTGCGGCGTGCTGAGCGCCTTGAACTTCGTACCCAGAATCAGATCGACGTCCGCGGTCCTGCGGGCGTCGGTCTTCGACACGGTCCCCTGCAACTGCGTACCGAGGACCGGGAACGGGCCGTTCACGGCCGACGGAGCGCCCAGCAGCACCCCCGTACCGGCGACCTTCTTGTCGTACGCGGCCGGGGCGTTCCCCACCTCGCCGATGGTGAAGCCGCGCTTCTTGAGCTCGTCCGCGGCCTTCTTGGCGAGCCCGCTGCGCGGGGTCGCGTTGTAGACGTTGACGGTGATCTTCGCGGGCTTCGGCAGCGCCTTCGCCGGTGCTGACGGCTTGGCCGACGGGCAGTCCGTCTCGTGGTCGGCGGCGCTGGCCTGCCGGTCGCCGCCCGTGAAGACGTCGATGAGCTGCAGCGTGCCCCACCCGGCCAGCCCGAGGGCAACCACGGAAGCGGTGGCAGCGAGGATCAGTTTGCCGCGACGCCGGGGGCGGCGCATGCGCGGGTACTTGTCGCCCGTGATGCGGTACTTTCCGCCCATGCCGGGGGGAGTGAGCATGCTCATGGGCGCAGCGTAGTGCGGCCCGGTGATGATGCCTACTAAATGATCAATGGATCGCACCCGTCCGAGTGCGAAAGCACCCGAACGAACCCGGAGTGGGCCCGCAGGGCTTGCCGTTCGTGCGACGAGACTGCCACGACGCCCCGTCAGCCGAGTTCGAGCACCCGGGCGTGCAGTACCTGGCGCTGCTGAAGCGCGGCGCGGACCGCGCGGTGCAGTCCGTCCTCCAGATAGAGGTCGCCCTGCCACTTCACGACGTGCGCGAACAGGTCCCCGTAGAACGTCGAATCCTCGGCGAGGAGGGTTTCGAGGTCCAGGTTGCCCTTGGTGGTCACCAGCTGATCGAGGCGGACCGGGCGCGGCGCGACATCCGCCCACTGCCGGGTGCTTTCCCGGCCGTGGTCGGGATAAGGCCGCCCATTTCCGATGCGCTTGAAGATCACACGGAAAGCCTACCGGGCAAGAGCCTCCGGGCGCAGCCATGGGGCGGGACTGCGATACCGCGAGAACGCCATGAAAGCGGGCATTTCGGAACGGCGGCCTTGGTGAGTGACAGCGACGGCACGGGCGAAGGCACTGGTTCGGACACCAGCGACGGTGCGAGTACGGGTGTGGGCGTGGCGTCCCGTGGAGGTGTGGCTTCGGGCGCGGGTGCGGCCTCCGATGAAGGTGTGGTGTCGGGTGCGGGTGTGGCGTCGGGTACCGGTGAGGCTTTCGGCGGCGGGGCCGGGGTCCTGCCGCCGCAGGCACGGGAGATCGCCGACGGGTACGCCGTCTCCGGAACCGCTCTCGATCCGGGCGCACTGCTCCGGGGCGGTTGTGTGCCTGCCGGATGCGCAGGTCCGGATCCCACCGGCGACGCTGAACCGGCACGAACCCGTCGCGGGGCCACCGGTCCCGGCAGGTCCAGGACGCGCCGGCGGTGTGACGGTGCCGCTGCAGTGGGTGCATTGGGGTGCGTCGGAGCGCGCAGGGCGTGCGGAGGGGCGCGTGACGAGTGCGCCGGAGGGGGAAGTGGAGGGACGGGGGTGCTGCGGGCACGCGATGAGGGCCTGTGGTGCGGGCGCTGCCGCTACGTGTCCGCGCGTTTGGCCGCCCTGGCCGCCTGCTTGGCCTGCTGCTTGTACGCGCGGACCTCGGCGAGTGATTCCGGGCCGGTGATGTCGGCGACCGACCGGTGCGAGCCCGCCTCACCGTACGGCCCGGCCGCCTCCCGCCAGCCCGTCGGCCGGACTCCGAACTGCTTGCCCAGCAGTGCCAGGAAGATCTGCGCCTTCTGCGCGCCGAACCCCGGCAGCGCGTTCAGCCGCTTGCGCAGCTCGGCCCCGGTGGAGACATCGCTCCACACCGCGCTCGCGTCGCCGTCGTACTCCGCCACCAGGTACTGGCACAACTGCTGGACCCGCTTGGCCATGGAGCCCGGATGGCGGTGCAGCGCGGGTTTGGCGGTGAAGAGTTCGGTGAAGGCCTCCGGGGCGTAGGCCGCGATCTCATGGGCGTCCAGATCGTCCCCGCCCATCCGTACGGCCAGGGTGTACGGGCCGGAGAAGGCCCATTCCATCGGCACCTGCTGGTCGAGCAGCATGCCGACCAGAGCGGCGAGCGGGCTGCGTGCGAGGAGCTCGTCCGCCGCGGGGTCCTGGGCGATCCGCAGGGTGATGTCCTGGTCCTTGTTGCTCTTGGTCATGCCGTCGATCATCCCGACGGCGGCGGGGCCCGGCCACTCCGCGGCCCGTCGATGCAGCCGTTCGCCGCTGATTTCGTTCGCGGAGGCGACGTGGGGGAGAGGGCGCGAGAGGCCGCGGCGCGAGGGTCGGCGGCCGCCGGGGGTGACTGTCAGTGGCGTCCGGCAGGCTGGAGGATGTGGACATCGACAACTGGAAGTTGCTTCTGGAGAGTTGGAGCAGGCACTGGTTCGCCGCCCGGGACCTGCTCGATCCCGAGGAGGCCGAGGAGGAGGCCGACGGCGATGCGGTGGTCGCCGGATCGCTGGGGTTTCCGGCAGCGACCGGCTGACCGGCCTGGACGCGCGGGCGTCGCTCGGCACCAGGGCGATATCGGTCTGGTGCGCGGGGACCCGTGTTCCCGCCGGTCCGGGTACCGCCGCCCCCGCGCAGACCATTCGCTTCTCGTATGCCGAGGACGGTCAGGAGGTGTACGGATACACGACCGGTGGTGATGCGCGTGCGACGAGAGGAATGCTGCCCGCACCGCTCGGTGCGCTTCCGTTCGGTGGGCCCGCGCTCGACGCCATCGCTGCGGCGCACGGGGTCTCGATGCCCCGATTCGCCCTGCGGAGCGGTCGGTTGCACGCAGCGGCGGCGAAGTCGTGGATCGGGCCGCCGGCGGCGGGGGAGGGACGCACCACCATCCAGGCCTTCGCGGTCCTGCGTACACGGGGCATTGATGCCTCTCGGGCGGAGGAGAGACGCCGTCGACTTCGCTGATCCCCCGGATCTCCGTCGGATCCCCGCCGAACACGCTTCGAGGAAGCGTGCGTTGACGTGTTGAGGCGGTCGGGGCCGGGCGGCGGGCTTCGCGAGGCCGGGCGAAATGGTGGGGATGCCCGAAGGGGCAGCGACGGCTGCCCCTGGCCGGCAGGGTCCGGGCTGGACGGGACAGGGAGACGTGGTGAAGGTGGAGTGGTGGGGCCATCACGACGCGCCTTCGACCCGGGGCGCGGTCAGGGGAGATGACGATGCACGCACAGGAATGGGACCAGGAACACGACCACGAACGGGACCACGGGCACGGGCAGGAGCAGGACGATGCCGCGCACGCGTCGAGGACGGCCGGGGGCCGCGAGGCCGCGGGCATCCCGCACCTCTACCGTGCGGCGGCGGCCGGACGGGCCGATGTGGTCGGCGCCGGCGGCATGAGCGCGCTCCAGCGGGCGGTCGGCAACAGCGCCGTGGGCTCGATGCTCCAGCGGCAGGAGGAGGGAGAACGCTCCCCCGTGCACGAGGTGGTCTCGTCCGGAGGTGGGCAGCCCCTGGACACCGAGACCCGCACCGATCTGGAGGGGCGGATGGGCGCGGACTTCTCCGACGTCCGCATCCACACCGGCTCCGCCGCGCACGAGTCGGCGAAGGGCGTGGGCGCCCACGCGTACACGGTCGGCAACAACGTCGTCTTCCAGCGGGACGCGTACGATCCGTCCACGCCGCAGGGCCGCACCACGCTGGCCCATGAGCTCACCCATGTGATCCAGCAGCGCAACGGGCCGGTGGAGGGTACGGAGGCGCCGGGCGGCATCAGGGTGAGCGATCCGTCCGACCGGTTCGAGCGGGAGGCCGTCGCGAACGCCGACCGGGTGCTGTCGGAACCGGCGCCCGTCCCGGCTTCGGACTCGGCTCCGGGGATCGGGACCGGGGCGGCCGGTCATGGCTCGGCCCCCGCCTCGGTGCCCGCCGTGCAAAGGGCGGCGACGGAGGACGAGGACGAGCAACCCGCCGATGTGCAGGGTTCCTTCGTGCAGCGGGCGGAGGAAGGAGCCGAGGAGGAAGAAGAGGCTCCGCCCGCCTGAGCGTGGCGGGTTCTTCGTCAGTCCGCGCCGTCGGTCCGCGGAGCCAGTCCGGCGTCGGTTTGCGTCGGCGGTCCGCGGAGCCAGTCCGGCGTCGGTTTGCGTCGGCGGTGCGCGCCGTCAGTCCGCGGCATCCGTCCGCATCGTGCCGCCCAGGAACAGCGACTCCGCACACCGGGAGGGCGTCGGCGCGTTCACCGGCTTGCCCACCTTCCGGCAGTCGACGGTCATCGTGACCTTGCCGCCCGCGGGCACCAGGATCGGTGTCACGAAGTGGTAGTCGGAGTCCCGGAAGTTCTCCAGCGCCAGCCGGAGCACCGGCGTGTTTCGACCGGTGGAGACGAGGAGCGTTCCCGCGTCGCCCTGCGGGTTCTGGACCACGATGTCCGTCAGCTGGAAGGTGTGCCCGCGGGGTACCTGCAGGGCCGTCGAGGTATTCGACCCACCGCCCACCGAGTCCCTGACCTGCACCTGCGCACTGGTCGGAGCGGCCTCGGACGCACCGCCGGACCCGTTGCCGGTCCCGCCGTCGGACGTGCCGGAACCCGGTGAGGGACGGGGGCTCGGTGAACCACCGTTCGCCCCGGAGGAGTCACCGCCGCCCGATCCCGGGCCGGCTGTGGAGCCCTGGTCCGGGGCCTTGCTCTTGTCGGCCGCGGCGGCCGACCGTACCGCGTCCGGCGTGATCGCCTCCCGTGCCGCCGACTTCACGGCCGGCCGCAGCAGCGCGTACCAGAGCCCGACCAGCGCGATCAGCAGCACGGCCGCGGTGATGAGCGCCCGCGGAAGCCAGCGTGGCAGGATCGGCTCCTGCTGGTACGAGCCGTCCAGGGTCACCGGTGCGGCCGGTTCGGCCGGTGCCTGCCCCTCCACCAGATCCGTTGTGACGACGACCTGGAAGGCGTGCGTGACCGGCGTTCCGCGCCACACGCGCTTCGCCGGCCGGATCCTCAGCTTCCCGAACTCCGCCCGCCCGGGAGCGATCTCCAGCGCATCCGCGGCGAACGCGACCCGGGCCCGCTCCGTACCGGACCGGGCGCCCAGCCGTACGGTGGCCGGTGTGTTCCCCCGGTTGTCGACGGCGAGCTGATGCCTCCCGCGCCAGGCGCCGTGCGAACTGCGCGGCACCAGCTCGGCGGTCGTCTCGGTGAAGGGAAGTACGGTCACCCGCCCTTCGGGCACCACCGTGTCGTCCTGCTCGCTGGTGGGCACCACCCGTATCCCGAAGGGTGTCTCCCCCGCGAGAACGGTCGAGTCGCGGGGCGGACGCAGTACGAGGGAGACCGTCCGGGAGTCACCCGGGTACAGGGACAGCGTCGCCGGTTCCACCGTCGACCAGGCGGCACACGCACCGATCACCTCGAACCGGTATTCCTCGACGGTGCTGCCGGAGTTGAGGATCCGCAGAGGGAGGGCCGTCTCCTCGCCCGGTGCGGCAGTGACGGACGACTCGTCGAGGCTTGCCGTGAGACTCATACGCCGCACCGTAGGGTCGGCGTCCCGCGCCGACATGGGTCGTGAAGGAACACTTCCGGGCAGAATCCGTGCCCGGATCGGCTTTTTTGTTTCCCTCCAGGTAAACGAGGGAATCTTTTGACCGCCTCAGACGAATGAGGCATACGAAACAGCCGTGATGGTTGTGTTCGCTGCGAGGCCATCGGCTGTTGCTCAGGGGGAGCATTGCCATGGAGCGCACGACTGTCGCATTACGGGCCCAGGATCCGATCTCTCAAGCGGGTGTGGCCAGTCAGTTACGGGCCCGGCCCGAGGTCAGCGTCACGGAGTGGGTGGAAGGCGACGCCTCACCCCAGATCGTGGTCGTCGTCGTGGACACGGTCGACGAGGAGGTACTGACGATGCTGCGCCACATTCAGCGCACCAGCACCTCGCGCGCCGTTCTCGTCACCACGGACATCGACGAGCAGAAGCTGGTGAGCGCGGCGGAGTGCGGTGTCGCCGGCGTGGTCAGGCGCTCCGAGTCGACGCCGGAACATCTGGTACAGGTCATCAGGACGGTCGCGCGGGGCGAAGGCCATCTGCCCTCCGACCTGTTGGGCAGGCTGCTGGAGGAGGTGGGCCGTCTCCAGGGACAGGTACTCGGCCCGCGCGGGCTGCACTTCACCGGTCTCGCGGCGCGCGAAGTGGATGTACTGCGCCTGGTCGCCGAGGGGTACGACACCGCGGACATCGCGACGAAGCTGGCCTATTCCGAGCGCACCATCAAGAACGTGCTGCACTCGGTGATGACTCGACTGCAGCTGCGGAACCGGTCGCACGCGGTGGCGTACGCGATGCGGCAAGGGCTGATCTGAGCCTCCCGGTGTGCGCGTCGGTGGTGGAGCCGCCGGACGCGGCGGATGCCCGAAAGGGCAGTGGCGGCTTCCCGGGGATGTGACTTCCGCACCGCTGCGGGTCGGCCGTGCGTACGGGACCGTGTGGTCCGGTACGCCGACGGGCCGAGGGTGGGGAGGACTTCCGTGCGCTGGTTCCAGCCGCCGCGGCGGGCGTTGCGGTCGCTGCGGGCGCCGCGGGCTCCGTGGTCGAGGCCGGGAGGGCCGCGGCCGTCCGCCGCGCGCCGCACACTCACCGCGTTCCGCGTCCCGGCCCTCGCGCTGCTTCTTGTGGCCACCGGCATCGCGCCCGGTTCGGCCGTCACCTCCGGTACGCCGGCGGTGGCCGTACCCGAGCCCTGGGTCACTCCCGCCGAGTTCACCGACGCGGTCGATCCCGGCGGCTCCACGGGCGTGGCCAAGCAGGTCCGTACGCCGGCGATCCCGCCGAGACCGGACGTGATCCTGCTGGTGGACGGCACGGGCAGTATGGATGTCCCCATTCAGCGGGTGAGGGAGCGGATCCCCGAGATCACGAAGGCGATCCGCGACGAGCAGCAGGACTCGCGCTTCGCCGTGGCCACCTTCGGCGACCAGCAGGTGGACCCCGACGCGGGCTTCAAGGTGCTGCAAGGGCTGACCTACGACCTGGGCGAGGTGCAGACGGGTGTCGACCAGCTCAAGGCCGACATGGGCAGCTACAGCATCGGCCCGCCCGAGGACTGGATCTACGCCCTGTGGAAGCTGGCCAACGGCGGTGACGGGAAGACCGTGTTCCGTCCTGACTCCAGCCCGGTCATCGTGCTGGTCGGCGACGCATCCAGCCATGAACCCAGCAACTACAAGTACTACCTCAGCGACGCCGAGTTCGCCCTCCAGGACGCGGGGGTGCGGCTGATCGCGGTCGGTCTGACCAGTGAGAAGGGCGACGGACTCAACGGCAACGGCCAGATACCCAAGTACCCCGATGACAAAAAGCATGAGCCGGACCAGGCCCTGCGTCTGGCGGCCGCCACCAACGGCCGGATGATCGAAGGCATCGAGGGCAATGACGTCGTGGACGCCATCATCGAGGGGTTCCGCAACCTCCCCACCAACGTGAGCTACCGCCTGGACAACTGCGATCCGCATCTGTCCGTCAGCCTCGACCCGCCCACCCAGCAGGTCACCAGCGGGGACACCGCGCACTTCGCGGAGAACATCGACGTCGCCGCGGACGCCCCCCAGGGCACCCGGCTGAGCTGCACCGTCCAGTTCCTGATGGGCACCCAGGTCCCCGGTGCGGAGACGATCGGGCCGGCCGCGGCGGCCGACCCGGACTTCCAGGAGCAGATCGACATCGATGTGAACGACATCGATGCGCCCGTCGTCACCGTGGACGATCTGACCGTCCGGGCCAAGGACAAGAACGGCGCGCGCGTGACGTACACCGCCACCGCCCAGGACACCACCGACGGCACGCTTCCGGTGACCTGCACCCCCGCCTCCGGTTCGCTCTTCCCGGTCGGCCGCACCACGGTGACCTGCTCGGCGACCGACTCGGCGGGCAATACGGGGACGGACACGGCGGAGATCGAGGTCCTGGAGGCTCCCGTGCCGCCCTCGGCGGATGTGGCGATGAAGGTCGATGTCAGCCCCGACCGTACGTACACGGGCCGCCCGGCCCGTGCCCGCTTCATCGTCACCAACGCGGGCCCGGACGCGGCGACGGGCGTGGTCATCGGCTCGACCTGGCCGAAACCGTCCAGAGCGAAGGACCGCAGCCTGCCCGCGCCCACCCGCTGCACGGCTGCCAAGCCGTGCACCATTCCGGCCGGTGGCCGCATCGAGGTGGCCCAGACGGCGACGTACCGCGCGGCGGTCACCGGAGACGTACGGGCCACCGTGCGCGGCACGCTGCCGGACCGGCGGACGGCCAACAACGAGGACACCGACCGGCTGCGCGTCCTGAAGCCCTCGCTGACCGTCACACCGCAGGTGGCCAAGCCGGGGCAGCCGGTACTGGCCCGGGGCAAGGACTACCCGCCGGGCGCGACCGTACGTTTCACGTGGAACATCGGCATCACCCCCGAGGGGGCTGCTGCCACGGTGCGCCGTGACGGCACCTTCGAGGTGCAGGTCCTGGTCCTGCGCAAGGACAAGCTCGGCCCGCGCAAGCTGCGGGCGGACTCGCGGGACCTCGACCGACTGCAGAAACCGGTCCTGGTGGTCCAGCGGAATCTCCAGCCACCGGACTTCGCGGGCCGCGCATGAGCGCCGACGACCGTACGGGAGTGATCGGGTGATCCACGAGGTCGACGACGTACTCCGTGGGCTGATCAGGGCGGAGGTGCTCGAAGGCGGCCAGATCGCGGTGGTCTTCGACGCTCCGACCCGGGAGTGGGCGGCGAAGGTCAACGCACCCATGGTCAATCTCTACCTCTACGACATCCGCGAGGACATGCGCAGGCGCGAGCGGGGTCTGCACAACGAGTACGACGAACGCGGCACGATCGTCGCGCGCCGCCGTCCGCCCCGTTTCTTCAAGCTCTCGTACCTGATCACGGCATGGACGAAGCGCCCGGAGGACGAGCACCGGCTGCTCTCGTCGCTGCTCGGCTGCCTGCTGCGGTACGAGGCGCTGCCTCCGGAGCGGCTCACCGGCACATTGGGCGAGATAGGGGCATCCGTACCCATGTCGATTGCGCTTCCGCCGCCCGAGGACCGCTCGTTCGCCGATGTGTGGAGCGCGCTGGGCGGTGAGTTGAAGCCCTCGCTGGACCTGGTGATCAGCGTGCCCGTGACGGCGTCGCCGAGCTATGTGGTCGGCCCACCGGTAGGGGACGAGGGGCTGCAGACCCGTTTCGGGGACGTACCGGAGAGGGCTGAGCCGTTGTCGGAACCGATGCCGGGGCGCGGAGGACTTCCGGTGTACGGAGATCGTCCGGGCCGGCCGGGCAGAGGCGCGGCCTCACGCAGTCCCGATACGGAACGGCGGCGCGGTCTGTCCCTCCGGATCACGGAGACCCGGAAGGCCCGCACGGAGGCGGGGAAGGCACGCACGGAGGACAGTGCCGAATGACCACTGCGGGTGATCCGAACCTGCGCCATCTCCTCGCCCGCGCGGTGGCGGTGGAGCAGCGCATCCGGCGGGCGGTCGAGGCCCGGCAGCTCACCGATCCGGACCCGGACGACGCCTTCCGCGGCCTCTACCTCACGGACGAGAACATCGTCCGCCTGCTGAACGAGAACGAGGCCCGTGCCTTCCCCTACCCCGTGCCGCCTTCCGCTCCGGACTCCGGTGAGGTGCCGACGGAGCAGTCCGGACTGACGTCCCTGGCGGGCGAGTTCGGGCTCACCGACCTCGATGTCGAGATCCTCCTTATCACGCTCGTACCGGATCTCGACGACCGCTTCGAGGCGTTCTACGGCTACCTGAACGACGATGTCACCCGCCGCCGCCCGTCCATCGGTCTGGCCCTGGGTCTCTGCGGCCTGTCCCCCGCCGACCAGGTGGCGCGCGGTCGGCTGTCGGCCCTTGCCCCACTGCGTGAAGGCCGCCTCCTTCTGGTCGAGGACCTGGACCGCCCGTTCCTGAGTCGTGCGCTCCGTGTCCCCGACCGGGTCACCGCGCACCTTCTGGGCGACGACACCCCCGACCCGCGTCTGGCCGATCTCCTCGCCCCCTGGCACGCGGTACCGGGCGTCGGCGACCCGGCTCCGCTGGCTGCGGCCCTTGTCCGAGGCGTTTCGCTCGCCTACCTCCGCGAGGACCAGGGCGGCGCGGGCACGGCCCTCGCGGCCTCCGCGCTGACGCTCGCGGGCCACCGGGTCCTGGGCCTGGACCTGGCGCGACTGGCCGAGGACCCGGCCCCGGCCGAGGCCGTCCGCTCCCTGGTCCGCGAGGCCCGGCTGACCGGCGCCGGCCTGGTCTGCGCACCGCTCGACGCGGTCTGCCGCGAACACCCGGAGCTCCTCCGGCTCCTCACCGGCACCCCGGTCCCCACGATCCTGGTGGGCCGGGCCCCCTGGGACGCGGCCTGGTCCGCCGCCCCGCCGCTGCTCCTGCACGCCCCGCGCGTGGAACCCTCGACCCGGGCCGCCCTCTGGACCGACGCGTACGACGCACCCGTCCCCGAAACCCTCGACGTGGACCGCCTGCTCTCGCCGTTCCTCCTCACCCCGGAACAGATCACCCGCGCGGCCCGGGGCGCCGCCCAGACCACCTACCTGGACGGCGGCGCCCTCACCCCCGACCACGTCCGCCAGGGCGCCCGCGCCCAGAACGCGGCAGGACTGGACCGCCTGGCCCGCCGCATCGAACCCACCGTCACCTGGAACGACCTGGTCCTCCCGCCGGACACCCATGCCCAGCTCCGCGAACTCACGGCCCGAGCGAGGCATCGCGACCGGGTCCTGGGGGAGTGGGGCATGCGCCCCGGTGGCGGCAGGGGCCGAGGCGTATCGGCCCTCTTCGCGGGCGACTCCGGCACCGGAAAGACGATGTCCGCCGAGGTCATAGCCGCAGACTTGGGCCTGGACCTCTACACCGTCGACCTGGCGACCGTGATCGACAAATACGTGGGTGAGACGGAGAAGAACCTGGAGCGGATCTTCTCCGAAGCGGCAGGAGTGAACGGGGTCCTCCTCTTCGACGAGGCGGACGCGATCTTCGGCAAACGCTCGGACGTGAAGGACGCCCATGACCGCTACGCGAACGTCGAGAGCGCGTATCTGCTCCAGCGCATGGAGTCCTTCGACGGCCTGGCCATCCTCGCCACGAATCTCCGGGCCAACCTGGACGACGCCTTCACCCGCCGCCTGGACCTGGTCATCGACTTTCCGGTCCCGGACCCCGAACAGCGCCTCCAGCTGTGGGAACGCTGCTTGGGCTCCGGACTCCCCCGGGGCAAGGACCTCGACCTCGCCTTCTGCGCGGAGAACTTCGAGCTGGCGGGCGGCAACATCCGCTCGATCGCGGTGACGGCCGCGTACCTGGCGGCGGACACGGGCGAACCGGTCACGATGCCGACACTGATCCACGCGATCCAGCGCGAGTACCAGAAACTGGGCCGCCTGACACTGGCGTCGGAGTTCGGGCCGTATCTGGAGCTGCTGGCCTGAGGTGCGACACCTCGCCCGGTCCCGTGCGGGTGCCCTTGCGCCGACCCGGAGTTGGCGCCACCGTGGGCGGGGGCCGGTCGGTGACCGGCCGGTTCCTCTCCGTACGGCGACGGGAGTCAGCGTGACCGTATTGCCTGTTCTGCCCCACGAACTGCACGGCGACGGCCCGCACAAGGTGATCGCGGTGCACGGCTGGCTGGCCGACCGGTCCGCGTACGACCCGGTGCTGCCGGATCTCGACCGAGGTTCGTTCCAGTACGCCGTGGTGGATCTACGGGGATACGGCGAGGCCAGGGACGCGGACGGCACGTACACGACGGCCGAGGGCGCCGCGGACGTGCTCGCGCTGGCCGACCGGCTCGGCTGGGAGCGGTTCTCGCTGATCGGTCACTCGATGGGCGGCTCCGTCGCTCAGCGGACATTGGCCGTCGCACCGCAGCGGGTGCGCAGAATCGTCGGGGTGTCGCCCGTGCCCGCGTCCGGCCTGCCGCTCCCGCCCGACCAGTGGGCACTCTTCTCCGGGGCGGCACACACTCCGCACAACCGTCGAACCATCCTCGACATCACCACCGGAAGCCGACGCCCGGCCGCCTGGCTGGACCGCATGGTGCGCCGCTCGCTCGAACGCAGCGACGCGAAGGCGTTCCGTGCCTGGCTGGACTCCTGGGTGGGCGAGGACTTCCACGACCGGATCGACGGTTCGCCCGTGCCGGCCCTGACCGTGGTGGGCGCGCTGGATCCGGCGTTGTCGGCCGAGGTGCAGCGCGCGACGTGGATGCGGTGGTTCCCGCGGGCCGAACTGGTGGAGCTGCCGTCGTGCGGCCACTACGCGATGGACGAGACCCCGCTCGACCTGATCCGCGTGGTGGAGGACTTCCTGCGGGCGGACGCGGAGGATGTCGAGGGCGCGGAGGCATGACCGGGCCCGGGTCCGTGCCGGATGTCTTCGACCCCAGGCAGTACGCGCAGGGCATCCCCCACGACCACTACCGCCACCTGCGCGACCACCACCCCGTGGCGTGGCAGGAGGAGCCTGAGGTGCTCGGCTGGCCGGCGGGCCCCGGCTTCTGGGCGGTCACCCGGCATCAGGACGCCGTCCGCGTGCTCAAGGACTCCTCGACGTACTCCTCGTACCTGGGCGCCACCCAGATCCGCGACCCGGACCCGGCCGACCTGCCGTTCATCCGCCGCATGATGCTCAATCAGGATCCGCCGCACCACCGGCGACTGCGCACCCTCGTCAGCCGCGCCTTCACCCCGAAGCGCGTCGACCGCTTCGAGACGGCCGTGCGTGAACGCGCCCGTTCCCTGTTCACCCGGGCGGTGGCCGAGGCACGGGCCGGCGACGGCACCTGCGACCTCGTCGCCCAGGTCACCGACGACTACGCCCTGCTCAACCTCACCGACCTGCTGGGTGTACCGGACACAGACCGCGCGCTTCTTCTCCACTGGACGCAACGCGTCATCGGCTACCAGGACCCCGATGAGGCCGGAACACCGACGCTGGGTCCGGACGGCAAGCCGATCAACCCCCGCTCCCCGGCCTTGCTGCGCGACATGTTCGACTACGCGCACGCGTTGGCGGCCCACAAGCGCCGACACCCCGCCGACGACGTGATGACGGCGCTCGCCACCGACCCCGAACTGACCGCGCCGGAACTGGAGATGTTCTTCTTCCTGCTGGTGGTGGCGGGCAACGACACGGTACGCAGCGCGGCCCCCGGCGGCCTGCACCTCTTGGCCGAACACCCCGACGCGTACCGCCGCCTGCGCGACGGCGAGGTGGAATTGACCACCGCCGTCGACGAACTCCTCCGCCGCCACCCCCCGGTCCTGACGTTCCGGCGCACAGCGACCCGGGACACGGAACTGGCGGGCACGCGCATCCGCACCGGCGACAAGGTGGTCGTCTTCCATGCCTCCGCCAACCACGACGAACGCGTCTACCCCGACCCGTTCACCCTGGACCTCGCCCGAACTCCCAACCCCCACATCTCCTTCGGCGACGGCCCGCATGTCTGCCTGGGCGCCCATTTCGCGCGCTTGCAGTTGCGCGCTCTGTACGCGGAAGCGTGTCGAGCTCTGCCATCCGGCTCACTCCGACTCGCGGCCCCGCCGCGCCGCCTGGTGTCGAACTTCATCAACGGGGTGAAGTCGCTGCCGGTGCGGGTGACCGACGTTTGAGAACCGGGTTGTCTTCATTGGGCAGCGAAATCGTGTCGTTCGCAACAGCAGGGCCAAGTGACGGTCGGACGGTGCTTTCCGGAAGAATGCTCCTGCCGACCGCGTTCGTGCAGATCGGTGGCGGACTGACTACATCGGCGGGTTTCCGGCCCCGGGTTTCAAAGCTTCGCGGACACGTGCAGCCTGATCGCGCACCTCTTCTACAGGGTCCTGTTTGCTGATCTCATCCAGAACCGAGGAAAAGGCTTCCCAGCCGGTAATTGAGACAGCTAGAAGCGAAACCCTTCGAATCAGCGGGTCCGGATCATTCAGTCCCCAGCGCAGCAGGGCGAATGCCTGAGGGTCGTAACCTGAATATGCGACGATTGCGGTGCGATAGAGAGTGTCGATCAGAACATCTGCGTCTCGGTCTGTAATTGCTCTGGCCTGTAGTTGTGGAATGTCGTCCATCGGAAGTTCGGACCGGATGCTCTCGGCCAATGCAGCGGCATTGATTCCGCGCACAGCAATGTAGCTAATATCGAGCAGTTCGTCTTTGATCCAGTGTGCTGCTGTTTCGGCGTCGTCGGTCAGCCAGACCTCCTCTCCCGATGGCTGGTTGGTCTCGGTGCTGTGAGAGGCGTGCCTGGTGAGCCTCAACGAAATGAACGCTGCCGCCACCGATTCACTATCTGCCGGAGGTGTGGGAACGAGCCGAATGGTGGAAATGCTCACAGAGTCCCTCCAGGTAGGACATAGGTCGCAATGCGCGACTTCAAGTGACTTTCCATCTTTGATTCCACGAAGATCTTGCATTCGTGTTCGCTCTCAAACAACGGATTGTCGCCGGTCATGAGACTCTGTACCCAGCGGATGGTGGAATCCATCTCATTCTTGAGCATCCGGTCCACATTCAGCTGGACCGCGGCCGATCGTTCACTCTCCGGTACGAGTGATGCCCTTACCGTTGCGTTAATCCCCTTCGGGGCCATCGGATTATAATTTATGACCACATCTTTCCATGTTGTGTTCGGCAGATGCGCCGATTCCCATGTCATCGTGCTGGTCGCCAACGCGATCGGGTTGCGGCCGCCTTCTACGGCAAACATCAGTCGAACCAAGGCGGCGAGTCGTGCGGCTGCCTCGGGATCGCTTGAAATTCTCGCGTTTGAGGGTCGCAACCCTTGGGCTATTTCTGCGACGGCTTGCTGAATCTGTGGAGTGGTGTATCCTTTTCTGGATAATTCATTCAGGATTTTGATGACCGCCGGATCGTAGTGCCCCACGCCAAGTCCATAGGTTTTTATGTGGCCTGGCCCCGATGAATAAGTCTGCCGTTCCTTCACCTCAAGCCCCGGGGCGACTTCGATGAGATCGTCGGTGTGCGGGTTGCGGCGCAGGTTCTGATCGTGGATGGCGAGGGCCTCGGCCGCCTGTGACTGTCCGGGGCGTGACGGGAGGGGTACGTCCTCGACCTTGGCTTCTTTTCCGGTGGCGGCTGCCTCGGCTGCCGCCTTTTCTTGTCGTTGTTCCTGTGTCTCAGCGCGCTCCTTTTCGCGCTGTTGCTTGGCTTTGAGTCGATCCTGTTGGATCTTCTTTGCATCCTGTACGATATCCGGCCGAGTTATCAGGTCATTTCCAATTCTGGATAGCATCGAGTGTAGATCTGGTCCGAGTTTGCTGACGACCTTCTCGGCCACCTTTCCTTCCGGATTTACCTTGGCAATGACCTCGACGTCACCACCATTGTGCTTGATGGCAAGGCTGGAGAGTCGGTATCTTCCGCGCCAGACAAGGAGTTGAGCGCGAAGGCGCGACTCGGATATTTTGCGCCCAATGAGGGCGTAAACCTTTGGCCGCAGAGCGTTGATGGCTAGGTCGAGACGTTGCTGCTTTTTTTGTTGACTCTGCCCGGATGGATCGCTCTTGGGGGCGCCCTTGTCTTTCTTCTCGTTCTTGCTCTTGAGCTTTGCCCAGAGCTTTTTTCCCGCCTTCACGATGAAGCCCACGATCTTGTCGATGGCCCTGTTCACCGGGCGGGCGACGGCGTGGAAGACGCTCTTTACCTTGTTGGCCAGGCCGCCGATGCCCAGGAGGGAGGCGAGGAAGCCGATGAGGAGGGGGACGCTGGCCGCCAGGGCGGCCTCGACCATCTTGGGGACGCCTGCCGAACCCCCGTTGGCAATGGCGATCACCGCGTCCAGGACGGCGTTGACGAATTCGACGATCTGGGCGCCCTGGTTCACGATGAACGTGACGATGTCGATGATTCCCTTGACCGCGCGGACGAACGCGGAGGCGGGGTTGAGGAGGGAGATGATCCAGGTGATGCCCGCGATGATGACCGTGGGAATCAGATAACTGGTGAGCTTTTCGAGAATGGTGGCCTTGAGGTCGCCCGCTTCGGCCTCGATCTCCTTGACCGCGCCTGCGGGGCCCTCGCGGGCGAGGGTCTGGGCGACCGGGACGGATTGTTCGACCGCGCTCATGGCCTGATCGGGGATGCCCTTGCGGGTGATGCGGGCGCGGATATTCGCCCAGGTCAGCCCCAAGAGGGAAGCGATGAGCTGGATGATGCCCTTGAGGTCGAACTTCTGGGGGAGTTCGAGGCCGGCCTTGACCGCGGTGCCCAGGAGCCAGGAGACGACGCCTGTTTTGAGGTGTTCGGCGACGTTGGTGATGAAGAGGTTGAGGCCAGCGCCGACGGCTCGTACGAGGTTGCCCAGGAAGCCGATCGGGTCCTTGATGATCTTCATGATGGCCGAGGCGGCCTTGGCGAGGATGCCGAGCAGGAGGTTCTTGAGTTCGTTGATCGTCTTGAGGGCGCCGACGATCGCGTCCTTCGCCTTCTGGACGAGGCCCTTGTTGGCCTCCTGGAGTTTCTTGATCTCCTCGTCGATCTTGTTCAGGGCGGCGGTGTATTTGTTGGCGAGGTCTTGGACGAGTTGTTCGGACTTCTCGTTGACGGTGGCTTCGAGGTCGTCGAACTTCCCCGCGAAGTCCTTCGCCGCTTCCTCGCCGAACTGACGCAGGTCGGCGGGGAGTTTGTCGACCTCGGCCTTCAGCTCCGCACGGCCCTTGGCGATGCGCGCCTTGGCCCTGCCGAGCTCGGCGCCGATGATGTCGGCCACCGACGAGATGACCGTCTGCATCTTCGCCACGTAGAGCTTGCGGGCTTCCTGGAAGAGGTCGTTGGCCTCCTTCGGCATGCCCATGAGCTTGTCCTTGGCCCATTTCGCCGGGCCGAACATGCCTGAGTAGCGCTTGTCCTTGTACGCCTTCATCCGGCGCTTGTGGTCGGCGGTGAACGCGTCCCGGGCCGCCTTCTCACCGGCCGTGAACGCCGTGTCGACCTTCTTGTCCAGGTCCGAGAGGGTGGTTTCGACGTCCTTCTTCGTGCCGTCGTAGACCTTCTGCAGCTTCGCGGTGACCTCGGCCCGCCTCTTCTCGTCCTTCGACTTCGTCTCGCCCTTGCCGCCGTCGACCTGCTTGCCCGCCGCGGTGCGGGTCGCGGTCAGGGCGGTCATGGCCTGGGCGCCGGAGGCCGCGGCGCCTGCCTTCGCAGTGGAGAGTTGTTGGGCTTCGGCCGTCCTGCCCTTGGCCGGGGCCTTCGCGGAGTCGGCCTCGGCCGTCTTCTTCGCGGACAGGGCCTGGTCGAACTCGGGCTCGTTGCCCTTGGCGAGCTGGTCCTCGGTGACCTCGGCGTCCGCCATGGCCTTGTCGTTCTCGGCGGGGCCCTGGGAGAAGTCCGTGACCGAGGCCGGTTGTTTCGGGGGGATCGCATCGGTCGCGGACGGGGCGCCGGGGTTGGACGGGGGCTGGTCGGGGGACAGGGGCGTGACGGGTTTGTCCTTCGCCGCCGAGGTGTCCGGCGGGGCCTTCGTCGCCGTGTCGATGTCCTTGGCGGAGGCCTCCTTGCCGTCGGTGACCTTGCCGTCGACCTCGTCCTTGATCTTGTCGGCCTTGCCGGACTTGGAGAACTTGTCCGCCTGGTCCAGGTTCTTGGGTGCCTGCGCGTCGATCGCCTTGTTCACCGCGTCGATGAACGCCTGTTTGTTGAACTCGCCCGGCTTGGCCGCGTTCATCTTCTCCGCGTTCGCCGCCTTGCCCTGTGCCTCCTTGTCGTCAGGAGGCGCGACCGCCGCGTCCTGTGCCGATTTCGACTCGGTGACGGCGGGGGCGTGGACGGCGACCCTGGTCCGTTTCGCCGCGACGTCGGCCTTGACCCTGCGGAAGCCGGGGGCCTGGGCGGGGGGCGGTTTCACGGGGGCGGTGTAGCGCTGGGCCACCAGACGGGAGACCGCGCCGTTGCCGGCCGCGCGTTGCAGGCGCTGCAGGCTGCGGGGGTCGGGGGCGGGGCGGTCCCCGGGTGGGCGGCTGTCGACGGGGCGGTGCGGTGGGGGCGTCTGCGAACGTGACACTTCGGGCGTGAGTGTCACGTCGTCGCGCCGGGGGGTACCGCCACGGCCGGACACGGAGGCGGGATCCTTCTCCGGAACCTCCTTCATCCGCCCTCCCGGCCCACCACGTCCCCGGACAGTCGGCACTCGGCGCCGCCAGGCCCGACCGCCGTCCCAGGGTGCGGGGGCGGTGGATCGCGTGCGCAGTGCGCGGGGACGCGGCCGGGGGCAGCGCCCGCTGGGCCGTACAGCGCGTGCGCGTTGCCTGATCGGGCAGCGGCCCGTGCACGGGCGGGCGGCCGTGCGTCCGTTCCCGGTGATCGCGGCTGTCGCAAGAATTGCGGGCGTTCCCCGGCCAAGGAGAGACTCACATGCCGTCGTACCTGTCCCCGGGCGTCTACGTCGAAGAGATCGAGTCCGGATCCCGGCCGATCGAAGGGGTGGGCACCTCGGTCGCCGCCTTCGTCGGCTTCGCGCAGAAGGGCCCGTTCGACGAGCCGACGCTGATCACGAACTGGAGCCAGTTCGCCGGCACGTTCGGTGACTTCGTCGACGGTACGTATCTCGCCGCCGCCGTCCACGGCTTCTTCACCAACGGCGGCGGTGTCTGTTACGTGGTGCGCATCGGTGACGGTACGGAGCCCCCGGCCGAGGACGGGAACGACGCCCCGGCCGGACAGCCGCCCGCCGGATCGGAGACACAGCTCGGTCCGTACGCGGTGAAACCCCGACCCGGTGCGGCCGGTGAGCTCACCGTCGAAGTGGCCGAGGCGGAGGGAGACGATCCGCCCTCCGACGTCTTCCGGCTGGTCGTGAAGCGGGACGGGCAGGTCGCGGAGACGTACCCGGGCGTCACGACCAAACGCAGCAAGGAGAACGTCGCCACCCGGGTCAACGCCACGTCGGAGCTCATCGAGATACGGGAGTCCGGGCGGGGTGCCGCACCCGCCAGGCCCGAACCGCAGACCGTGACCCTGGCCCCGGCGGCGCCCGCGTCACCCGGTGCCGGGGCGCTGACCCCGGAGGTCTACGTCGGCGATCCCGACCGCCGGACCGGGCTGGGCGGCCTGGAGGCCGTTGAGGAGGTCACCACGATCGCCGTGCCGGACCTGATGAGCGCGTACGAACGCGGGCTGCTGGACCTGGAGTCGGTCGTCGCCGTGCAGCAGGGACTGATCAGCCACTGCGAGCTGATGGGCGACCGCGTCGCCGTACTCGACCCGCCGCCGGGTCTCAGCCCGCAGCAGATCCGCGCCTGGCGCACCGACCGCGCCAACTTCGACTCGAAGTACGCCACGCTCTACTACCCCTGGATCCGTGTGGCCGACCCCTCGTCGGGGCGCGCGCGGCTGGTCCCGCCGAGCGGCCACATCGCCGGGGTCTGGGCCCGCAACGACGAGTCGCGCGGTGTGCACAAGGCCCCGGCCAACGAGGTCGTACGGGGAGCGGTCGCCCTGCAGACCCAGCTGACCAAGGGCGAACACGATCTGCTCAACCCGATCGGGCTGAACTGCATCCGGTCCTTCCCCGGACGCGGCATCCGGGTCTGGGGCGCACGCACGCTGGCGTCGGATCAGGCCTGGCGCTATCTGAATGTCCGGCGCCTCTTCAATTACCTGGAGGAGTCGATCCTGGCGGGCACGCAGTGGGTGGTCTTCGAGCCCAACGACGACGCCCTGTGGGCCCGTATCCGGCGCACGGTCTCGGCGTTCCTGGTCAACGAGTGGCGCAAGGGCGCCCTCTTCGGGCTCACGCCGGAAGAGGCGTTCTACGTCAAGTGCGACCGTGAGACCAACCCGCCCGAAAGCATCGAAGCAGGTCAGGTCATCTGCGAGATCGGGGTGGCACCGGTCCGGCCGGCCGAGTTCGTCGTCTTCCGGCTCTCCCAGCTGACCGGAGGCACCGGCGGTGTGGACGAATGACCGGCGGCGAGGACGAATGACCGGCGGGAATGACCGGCGGGAGCCGGGCCGAGCAGCGCGGACGTCTCTGAGGTCCTCCAAGCGGCAAGAGCGGTAAAGGAGCCTGTTGTGCCACTTCCCGATCTCGACAGCACCGTCGGGGCCTCCTTCGGCCTCGAATTCGACAGCGTCGTCATCAAGCAGATCACCGAGGTCAGTGGTCTGAAGATGGAGCAGGACGTCATCGAGCTGAAGCAGAACACCGCCGACGGCCGCTACGCCATCAAGAAACTGCCGGGCCGGCCGAAGGCGGGCGAGGTGACTGTGACCCGGGGTCTCACCGAGGACAACAGTTTCGAACGGTGGATCAAGGATTCCCGGTTCGGCCGGATGACCGCGGCCCGCCGCAACGGTGCGGTGATCGTGTACGACCACGAGGGCATCGCCATCAAGCGCTACAAGCTCATCAACGCCTGGCCGAAGTCGCTGGAGATCGGCACCCTCAAGGCCGGTGACACCTCGGTCCTGACGGAGAAGCTCGCCATCACCTACGAGAGCATGGAACTCGACTGATGCGGCGTACGGCACAGGCCCCGCCGCCTCCGGCGCCGGCCGCGGCCCTCGAAGGACCGGACGGACGGTCGCCGGTCGCCGGGGGTGGACGGTCCGGTCGACGGGACACCCTGCGAACCGAGTTCGCCTTCGAACTGCCGCGCGGGTACGTCGACGAGACGGGAGCGGTTCACCGTACCGGAGTCATGCGGCTCGCCACCGCGCGCGATGAACTCGTGCCCTTGCGGGACGACCGGGTGCGCGAGAACACCGCGTATCTGTCGGTCGTCCTCATCGCCCGGGTCGTCACCCGGATCGGCACGATCGACGACATCCACCCGGGCGTCATCGAGGACCTCTTCGCCTCCGACCTGGCGTTTCTGCAGGACTTCTACCGGCGGATCAACGCCGAGGGCCACACCCGCGCGGCCGTCACCTGTCCGTCCTGCGACGAGGAGTTCGCGGTGGATCTCGCCGGTGGCCGCCTGGGGGAATCGTGACGTACGCGGCCGACCTGCTCTACGAGGAGGTCGCGTACCTCGCCTACCACTTCCACTGGCCGCTCGATGAGCTGCTGGACCTGGAGCACCCGGAACGTCTGAGGTTCGTCGCACAGATCGCTCGCCTCAACGGGCAGTAGCGAAGAGCGCAGGGAGGGCGGGAGAATCCATGGGCCTGATGTCCTGGCTGCGCGGTGGCGGGCGCACGGGTACGGATACGGCTGCGGAGACCGGAAGCGCGGGCGCCACTCCGCCGGCCGTGCCGCGCGAACGGGTCGATCCGGCCGAACTGCCCCCCATGCAGCGGACGGTGGGTGCCCAGGATCTGGTCATCGACCCTTCCGGGTTCCAGGGATCGCTCTCCACTCGGCAGGACGCCTCGCTCGGGACACCGCTCGGGCATCTGGTCAGCCCGGACGCGCCCACCGGGCTGGTGCACGGGGTCACGGCCCCGGTCTCCCCGGTCACCGTGGACCGTCCGTCGCCCGTGCAGCGGTCCGCGGAGCGTTCGGTGGAGCTGCCGGTCGGGACCAGGTCCGTTCGCCAGTCCGTCCCTCTGTCCGTGCCTGTGCAGCGCGTTGTTCCGGGTGATGCGCCCGCGATGACGTCGGCCGGGGAATCGGCCGTGGCGGAGTTGCCGGTGCGCCAACTGGTGGGTGAGCAGCCTCTTGTGGCGGCATCCGGATCGGCTGCGCCCGCGCCCGCGACCCCGTCCCCGTCCCGCTCCTCGGCCCCGCCCCCGGCCCCGCCCGTTCAGCGGTCGGTGATGCCGCCCGCCTCCGGCTCGCCCCGGCGCGCGCCGGGGCTCGGTGCTCCCCTGTCCGCGCTGCCACCGACGGCGCAGCGACAGGCTGCCGTTGATGGTCCGGGTCCGGGTTCCGGGGCTATTCCGGTGGCCCGGAGCACGGCGGACGGTGAGGGCGGTGGGGTCGGTGAGGTCCCCGAGGCCGCTCAGGTGCCCGCAGTCCCGGAGCCGGCCCCCGGCTCCGACGGACCCACCGCGCCGCTGCTCGGCGACTCCCCCTTGCTTCCTGCCGCGTCGGACGCCACATCGCCGGTCCCCACACCGCCAGCCCCCACGTCGGCAGTGCAACTGACTCCCGCCGTGCCGCAGGTCCCCCTGGCGCCGCCCCCGGCCACCGCTCCGGTCGCGCCGCTGCTCGCCGACCGGCCTCTGACGCTCCAGAACGGGCGCAGTGGTGGGACGGACGCCGTACAGCGTTCCACGGTGGCCGGGGCGGCACCGTCTGCGCCGGCCGGTGCGGGACCGGGGCCGGGGCCCGGACCGGGGGTCGGGTCGGCGTCCCCGGCCGATGCCGTTCCGGTGCGCTGGACGCCCGGCGGGGCAGGTGCGCCGTCGATCGCGGCGGTGACACCGTCCGTACCGGCGGCGCTGCAACGTACCGTCACAGTTCCGGGGCAGGCGACGGGCGCGCCTGCCCCGCCGCTTCCCGCCCTGCAGCGTCAGGCAGCCGGGGGGCCGCCGGTGCCTCGCTCATTGCCGGGTTCCGGTGGCCGTGCCGCACCATCCACCCCCCATACGCCCTCCGTGTCCTCCGCGCCCTCCTTCACCTCGGCCGGTTCGGTCGCCGTGGCCGCCGGGGTGGCTCAGCGGGCGGCCGACGGCAGCGTCGTGTTCGGTTCGCCGCCCCCGCCGTACGCGCCACCCGTGATCCAGCGCGAGACGGAGACCTCGGAACCACCGCCTCCGGAGCCGCCCCAGGAACCCGGACCGGAGCCGGCCCCGGACCCCGGACCGGAAGCGGAATCCGGACCTGAAGCGGAATCCGGGCCCGGGGCCGGGGAGCACACCGCACCGGGCGCTGTCGCCTCCGCCCCCGCCGGGGCACCCGTCGTCACCGACGAGCTGGTACGCGCCCTGTACACACCGCTCAGCCGGCTCTTCAAGGCGGACCTGCGGCTGGAACGCGAACGAGCGGGATTTCTCATCAACACCCGGCACTGACGAACGGCAGCGACAACAAAGGGAATTGAGAGGTACGTGCCATGGCCACCGCCCAGGACGAGGATCCCGCCGTCAGCGTCTGCTTCGTCGTCACGATCGACGACATCGAGCTCGGGTCGTTCAACACATGCGACGGGCTGGGTTGTGAGGTGGTGCTCGAAACACGGGAGGAGGGCGGCAACAACGGGCATCTGTGGCAGCTGCCGACCCGGCTGAAGTACTCGAACGTGAAGCTGTCCAGGCCGCTGACCAAGGAGACCGAGAAGGTCGCCCGCTGGTTCGCCACCATGACGACCGGGTTCAGCCGCAAGACGGCGCACATCGAGGCGCGGACCGGGGACGGGCGGAAGGTGGCCCAGTGGGGGCTGCTGGAGGTCGTGCCCGTCCGGTGGACCGGCCCCTCCTTCACCCCGGAATCGCCCAAGGTCGCGATGGAGACGATCGAGATCGCCCATCACGGCTATGTGATGGAGGGCTGACCTCGTGAGTGGTGCGGGTCCCATCGCGTTCAGTGCCGCCGGTACGTCCGGGGCCGGTGCGGCGGCGAAGGCGGGCAGGGGAGGTTCGGCCCGGCCCAAGCTGGAGCACGCGTATCTGGAACTGCGGACGCCGCCGACCGGGGGCGGTCTCACGCCCGGTGGCCCGTGCGGACGGATCGACTTCCAGTTCAACCCCAAGGAGCTGAGCCTCACCAAGGCCGCCTCCTGGAAGCGGAGTCCGGCCAAGGGCGCCAAGAGTTCGGGTCCGCCGGAGTACCAGGGTTCGCAGCCCAGCAAGCTCACCGTGGAGATGTTCTTCGACGCCAGCGACACCCAGGACACCCGCGTGGTGACCTCGGTCGAGCAGCTCTTCGCGTGCTGCGTGCCGACGAACGAGACCCGTCAGCAACAGCGTTCGTCGCCGCCGTGGGTGGTCTTCCACTGGGGCGGGCTGACCGGGTTCCCGGGCTATGTGAGCCAGGTACAGGCGAAGTACACCCTCTTCACCACCTCGGGCGTGCCGATCCGGGCCGTCTGCCAGGTGACCATGGAGGAGATCAGCGGGGACACTCCGGGGCAGAACCCGACCTCGGGCGCCCTCGCGGCCCGACGGGTCCACCGGCTGGACGCCGGGGACTCGCTGCCGTCGCTCGCCCAGCGCGAGTACGGCGATCCGGCCGCCTGGCGGGTGATCGCGGAGGCGAACGGGATCGACGACCCGCTGCGGCTGGCCCCCGGACGGCAACTGCTCCTTCCCGCGCTGGACGAGCTGAAACGGCTCGAAGAGACCCGGGACAGGGGGCGGTCCTGATGGCGCAGCCGGGCGTCGCGTCGGCGCTGGTGGTGGAGTTCGGCGGCCGGCCGTTGCCGCCCAGGTTCGTGAACACGCTGGTCGAGGGGTACGTCGACGACAGCCGCACGCTCCCCGACCTGTTTCTTCTGCGCTTCCGGGACCCCGACCGGGTCCTGCTGGAGCAGACCGGGCTGAAGATCGGCAGCGAGGCCCGGCTGCTGGCCCGCGCGGGCGGCGACACGGCGCCGAAGCCATTGCTGAAAGGGGTGGTCACCGCCCTGGAGGTGGAGCTCGACGAGACCGGCACGTTCACCGTCGTACGCGGGCTCGACGAGTCGCACCGGCTGTTCCGGGGGCGCCGGGTGGCCAGCTACCAGAACATGACGCTCGCAGATGTGTGTGCCCAGGTGGCCCAGCGCGCCGGGCTGAAGCCGGGGACGGTGGACGTCGCCGGGCCCGTACTCGAACACATCGCCCAGCCCAACGTCACCGACTGGGAGTTCGTGCGCGGTCTCGCGGAGGAGGCGGGCGCCCAGGCGTACGTGCTCGACGGGCAGTTGCACATCACCCGGCCCGCGGAGGCGAGCGGAGCCCCCGACGGCTCGGCGCGCGCCGACCGCGACCCGCTGGTCCTGGAGATGGGCAGCAATCTGCTGCGCTGCCGGGCCGGGGTGTCCTCCGCGGAGCAGGTCTCCGAGGTCGAGGTGCGCGGCTGGGACGTCAGGACGAAGCAGCCACTGGTCGGGCGGGCACCCGCGGGCAGGTCGGCGACGCTGGAGCTCGGGGTGAGCGCGTCCGAGGTGTCCGCGCCGTTCGGCGAGGCGCGTTTCGTGGTCACGGACGCGGCGTACGGGGCGCAGACGCAGGTGGACCAGGCGGCGAAGGCCCTGGCCGAACGGATCGCCGGATCGTTCGCGGAGCTGGAGGCGGTGATCCGGGGGAATCCGGAGGTGCGGGCGGGCAGCGCGGTGGCACTCAACGCGGTGGGTGCGCCGTTCGAGGGGCGGTACACGGTCACGTCCTCGCGGCACGTCTTCGACCCGGTGCGCGGATACGAGACCTGGCTCACGGTCTCCGGACAGCAGGAGCGTTCGCTGTTCGGGCTGACCGGCGGAGGGCCGGGATCCGGCGGGTCCGGAGCGGCGTCCGGCGGCGGGTCGCGATGCGCGGGCCTGGTCAACGGGACGGTCACGGACACCCACGATCCGGAAGGATCCGGCCGGGTCAAGGTGCGGTTTCCCTGGCTGTCGGACGAGTACGCGAGCGACTGGGCGCGTACGGCGCAGTCGGGCGGGACGAGCGGCGGCGAGGCGTTCATCCCCGAGGTGGGGGACGAGGTGCTGGTGGGATTCGAGCACGGGCACCTGGACCGTCCGTACGTTCTCGCCGGTCTGTACAACGGGAAGGACCGGCCGTCGCAGGGCAGCGGTGGCGGTGGTGGTGGTGCAGGCGGAGGACCGGGCGGTGGCGGGGCGGCGGGTGCGGCCGGTGCGGCGGCCGACGCGGTGACCGGCGCCCCGGCCGCATCCGGCTCCGTCCCCGGCTCCGCGGGTGGTGCCCCGCTGGTCGACCCGACCAGCGGGGCCGTCAACCGCCGTTCGGTCGCATCCAAGAGCGGGAACCAGCTGGAACTTCTGGACGGCGCGGACGGACCACAGGGCGTACGCCTGCTCACCGGTGACGGAAAGCTGAAGATCGATCTCGACCGCAGGGGCACCGTGATCGTGATCAACAGCGACGGCAGCGTGAACATCGAGGCCAAGCAGCAGGTGTCCATCAGGGCGGCGCGCGGGATCGCGCTGGACGGCGGCCAGGGAACCCTCGAACTGAGCGGTGACAGCGTCACGTTGACGTCCCGCAGCGGAGTGCGGGTCGACGGAGGGAACGGCGAGGTCAAGCTCTCCACCGGAGGCACGGTGGATGTCCGGGGTGCCCGGGTCGCGGTCGACGGAACGCAGCGGACGGACATCAGGGGCGGCGGCTCCCTGGCCATCAACGCGCCGCTGGTGAAGATCAATTGACGCCTCGGAGGCACGGCGCGACCCACTCGACCCTGGCACTCACCCGACCCGGGCGCCCCGCCGAATCGGGGCGGCCCACCGAACCCGGGCGCCCCACCCGACCCGTCGAATCGGGGCGCACCACTCGACACCTGATCGATCCGAATGAACCGAGCGACGCGAACGAGAGGACCGGACTTCCATGTCAGCAGCCGCAGCGGCAGCCGCTCGGGTCGGCGACCCCACCGGACACCCCGGCACGGTCGGGCCGCCCGGCGTCCCGTCCGTGCTCATCGGCGGCCTCCCCGCCGCCACGGTCGGCACCCCGCACCTGTGCGCCTCGCCGCCGCCCGCGGTGCATCCGCCGTCCGCGCTCGCGCCGCCCGGCAGCGCCACGGTGCTGATCGGCGGGCAGCCCGCCGCACGCGTCGGGGACCTCGCCGCCTGCGGCTCACCCGTCGTGTCCGGGTGCCCGACGGTGCTGATCGGAGGCTGAGCGTCCATGGGACAGCAGTTCATCGGCGCGGGCTGGGCGTTTCCGCCGCGCACCGATGCCACCGGCTCGATCGCCCTCGTGCGCGGCGAGCACGAGCTGGAGGAGTCGATCCGGCTGATCCTCGCGACGTCACCGGGCGAGCGGCCGATGCGGCCGGAGTTCGGCTGCGCGATCAACGACTACGTGTTCGCCCCGGCGGACGCGGGCACCGCCGGACAGCTGGCGTACGAGGTACGTCTGGCGCTGGACCGGTGGGAGCCCCGGATCGAGGTCGCCGAGGTCGTCGTCCGCTTCGACGAGGTGGACAACGGGGTCCTGTACATCGACATCGGCTACACCGTCCGGGGCGCCAACGACCCCCGGAACCTGGTCTTTCCGTTCTATGTGATTCCGCAGCACGAGGAGGTGGACGGCGCGTGACGCTGCCCAGTCCGCATCTGGACGACCGCCGCTTCCAGGGCCTGGTCGACGAGGCGAAACGGCTCGTCCAGCAGCGCTGCCCCGAGTGGACCGACCACAATGTGTCCGACCCCGGCGTGACCCTCATCGAGGCCTTCGCGACCATGGTCGACCAGCTCGTCTACCGCGTGAACCGGGTTCCGGAGAAGAGCTATCTGACCTTCCTCGACCTGATCGGGGTCCGGCTCCATCCGCCCACGGCCGCCCACACCGATGTGACGTTCCGGCTCTCCGCGCCGCAGCCCGAACCGGTGCGGGTGAGGGCCGGTACGGAGGTGGCGACCGTCCGTACGGAGACGGAGGAGGCGGTCGTGTTCACGACGGTCCGTGAACTGTCCGTCGTCCCGTGCGAGTTCGCCCATCTCGCGACCTGGCCGACGTCCGGCGACGCCGTCGACCGGACCGAGGAACTCGCACTGGGCCGGGCCGTCCCCTGCTTCGACACCACGCCGACGCCCGGCGACGCGCTCTATGTGGGGCTGTCGGCCGCCGTTCCGGCGGGGGTCGTCGTGCTGCGGCTGGACTGCGCGGTCGAGGGCGTCGGTGTGGACCCGTTGCGGCCGCCCCTGCTCTGGGAGGCCTGGGACGGCAGCGCCTGGACGGTCTGCGAGGTCGAGAAGGACGACACCGGCGGCTTCAACCGGTCCGGGGAACTGATCCTGCACCTGCCGCAGGGGCACACTCCTGCTGTCGTCGTGCGCCGGACCGGCGGCTGGCTGCGCTGCCGACTGATGGAGGCCGAACCCGGGCAGCCCACGTACATGGCGCCTCCGGTGGTGCGCCGGATCACGGCGTTCACGATCGGCGCGACCGTGGGGGCCGTACACGCCGAGACCGTGACCGACGAGGTGCTCGGCCCGGCCGAGGGGGTGCCCGGACAGACCTTCACGGTGAGCCGCCCGCCCGTCGTCCCCGGCGACTTCGTCGTCGAGGTCGCGGATCCGGCCGGCGGTCCGCAGGGCACGGAGTGGACCCGCGTCGACGACTTCGCGCACTCCGGACCCGACGACCGGCACATCACGCTCGACCCCAACTCGGGGCGGGTCGAATTCGGTCCGGCGGTGCGGGAGCGGGACGGGTCCATCCGCTACTACGGTGCGGTACCGCCGAAGGGCGCCGCCGTCCGCGTACGCGCGTACCGTACCGGCGGTGGTCTGCGCGGCAATGTCGCCCGCTCCACGCTCCGGGTGCTGCGCAGTGCCATCCCTTACGTGGCCCGGGTGGAGAACCGGCGGCCCGCGCTCGGCGGAGTCGACGGCGAGACGGTGGACAGCGCGCGGGTGCGCGGGCCGATGACGCTGCGGACGCTGCACCGGGCCGTCGTCCCGCACGACTACGAACTGCTGGCCCGCGAGGTGGCCCCCGACGCGTCCAGGGTGCAGTGCATCCCGGCCGGCGGGGACTCGGACGTGGAGGCGGGCGGGGTGCGGCTGCTCGTCGTACCGGCCGGGCGCAGCGACGGGCAGGGCCGGATCCGGTTCGACGAGCTCGTCCCGCCGCAGCACACGCTCGCCCTGATCGCGGGCCACCTGGACGAACGGCGCCCGATCGGCGCCCGGTTGGTGGTCGAACCGCCCTTCTACCAGGGGGTGACGGTGGTCGCCTCGGTGCAGGCCCGCAGGGGCGTCGTGCCGGAACGGGTACGGGAGGAGGCGCTGGCGGCCCTGTACGGCTACTTCAACCCGCTGAGCGGCGGGCCGGGCGGCGAGGGCTGGCCGTTCGGGCGGCCGGTCCAGTCGGGCGAGGCGTTCGCCGTACTGCAACAGGTGCCGGGCGTGGACCTCGTGGAGGACGTCCGTCTCTTCCCCGCGGACCCCGTGACCGGGGAGCGCGGCGAACCCGCCGCCAAGATCGAGCTGGACCGGCACGCACTGGTCTTCAGCTATGAGCACCAGCTCCGGGTACGGGAGGCCTGACCGCCATGCGTACAGCCGTGACCGGCCTGCCGACACCGCACCCACTGATCGAACAGCTCCCGGCGGTCTATCTGGAGCAGGACTTCCTGCGTCGGTTCCTCGCCGCGCTCGACGACGTACTCGCCCCGGTCCTGCTCTCCATCGACAATCTGCCCGCCCACCTCGACCCGCGCAGCGCGCCGGAGGACTTCCTGGCCTGGCTGGCCCGGTGGGTGGCCGTCGAGCCGCACGAGGACCACCCGGTCGAGCAGCGGCGCGCGACGGTGCGCGGCGCGGTCGAACGGCACAGCAGGCGCGGCACCCGGCGCGGCCTCTCGGAGGCGGTGTTCCTGGAGACCGGGATCGAGCCGGACATCGTCGAGAGCGGCGGCACGGCATGGTCGTCGACACCGCACACGCAGTTCCCGGGCGGCCCGCGGCCGTGGGTGACGGTCCGGGTCCGGGCCTCGCAGCCGTACCAGGTCGACCGGGTGCGGCTGGAGGAGCTGATCCGTACGGAGATACCGGCGCATGTGGGCTTCGACCTGGAGGTCTCGTGATCTGTGAGGCGTGCGGGCAGAGCAATGCGCCGGGGACGCAGTTCTGCAGCTCGTGCCGGGCGTTCCTGGAGTGGGAGGGGCCCGCCGGCGGCTCCTCGGCTTCCCCGGCACCGGCCCCGGCACCCCAGCCGCCGCCCGAGCCCCAGCCATCGCCCGAGCCCCAGCCGTCGCCCCAGTCCCAGCCGTCGCCCCAGTCCCAACCGTCGCCCCAGCCCCAACCGTCACTCCAGCCCCAACCGTCACTCCAGCCTCAGCGTCAGCCCCAACCGCAGCCGCAACCCGAGCCCCGACTGGCACCTCAGCCGCAGCCGTCATCCCATCCCCAACCATCACTCCAACCTCAGCGGCAACCGCAACCGCAACCGCAACCCGAGCCCCGGCCGCGCCCCGTGCCCCCCGGTGCTGCCGCGGCGGCCGCCCCACGTCGCCCCGGTGACGCCCCGGACGTGTCGGTGCCGGGGCCCGAGGCGTTGCCCGATGTGCCGCCGGATCCCACGCACGCGCCGCCGGGTCCGCCCCCCGCCGCCCCGGTCCGCTGCCCCAACTGCCGTACGGAGAACGCCCCGGACCGCACCCTGTGCATCCGTTGCGCACTGCTTCTGGACCCGGGCCCGCCGCCCGGGGTCCGGCCTCCCTGGTGGCGCCGGATCCTCCGGCGCCGGCCGCGTCAGGCGCCCACCGCAGGCACCCGGCCGCGGCGTCGGCTGTGGCGCCGCCCCGGCCTGGCGCTTCCGATCGCGCTGATCGTGGTGGCGTGCGGTGTGTGGTTCGCCCTTCCGCACGTGTCCGGCTGGTTCGGCTTCGCCAAGGACGAGACCGGAACGCCGGAGGCGGTGCCGCCGACCCGGTTCCGGGCCTCCAGCACGGTACCGGGCCACCCGGCCGGCGCGGCGTTCGACGGCTACACCAACCATTACTGGGCGCCCGCGGCCGTAGGTCCCGACACCGGGGTGAGCCAGTACCTGGAGTGCGACTTCGAGCAGCCGGTACGGGTGCTGAAGCTCGTCGTCTTCTCCGGTACGTCGGCCAAGCTGGACGAGTTTCTCACCCAGGCCCGCCCGGCCAGGATCACCGTCCTGCTCACCTCCGTGGACGGAAGCCGGGTCAGCAAGGAGATCAGGGTCAAGGACCAGCCCGGTCAGCAGACCTTCGACCTGCGCGGCTCGCAGATCGTCCGGGCCCGTCTCACGACGGACAGCACCTACGGGGCGGGACCCGGCCGCCGCCTGGCCGTTGCGGAGGTCGAGTTCTTCGGGCGGAGGACCTGAGAGCGCCTCAGAGCCTGTCGGGTGACCTCGGATCGGGGAGGCGGGCCTCCAGGCCGTCGGGCACGCAGGCGAGCCCGTCGCGGAAGTTGTCGTTGCGGGCGCCGTCCACCACCTCGCCGTGTCGTGACGCGTACAGCCGCCGCAGCCGCGGGTACGGCGGCTGTACGGCACGCTCGGCCGCGGGCCACAGGTGCTCCGTCCACTCCTGCTCGCTCCGGCCGCTGCGGGCGAGCATCGTCAGCCGGGCGGCCTCGGCGGTGGACACGCCGATGACGTACGACATGACCGTGTTGACGGCCCGGTCCGCCTGCTCCAGCGAGAAGCCCGCTTCCTCGAAGTCGGTGAGCATGTCCTCGGACAGCCGCAACGTGTTCGGACCGAGATGGGCGACGCCGGCCTCGCCGAGCTCTCCCGCCGAGCCTGACGCGCGGGGTGCCCCGGGAGCCGGGCTCAGGTCGCGCGCAGGGCCACCAGCGCGTCCGCCTGTGCGAGGCCGCTCTCCTCGACGACCTCGCGCACGCTCTGTGCCTCGCGCACGAGCGCGAAGCGCACCCGCCCGTCCGCTCCCGTCCGGTAGCCGTACACGGCGGGCCGGGGCAGTGAGTTGTACGAGAAGTGCGACGAGAAGTAGTACGCGCCGGTGTCGTGGAGCGCCACCACATCGCCGGGCTCGACGACCGGGAGCTCGCGCCCGGTCGCGGTCAGGTCCCCGGCGAAACAGCACGGGCCCGCGATGTCGACGGTCTCGGTCGGGCCCTCCTTGGGGCGGCCCGAGGCGTCGAACACCCCGACGCGCAGCGGCCAGGCATCGGGCATGAAGACCGTACGGGTGGCCACCTGGGCACCCGCGTGCGTGACCGCGATCCGCCGCCCACCGGCCGACTTGGTGTACTCGACGACCGTCGCGATCGTTCCGCTCTTGGCCAGCAGGGAGCGGCCGAACTCCGTGATCAGGGTGTAGCGCCCGTCGAAGAGGCCGGGCACGGCGTCACGGAGTCCGGCGACGTGGTCGGCGTACGTCGGCCGGTCGTCCTCGTCGTCGAAGTTGACGGGCAGCCCGCCGCCGATGTCGATCCCGGTGATCCGGGGGTGGCCCAGCCGCTCGTTGATGCGCTCGGCAAGTTCGTACGCGGCGCGGATGCCCTGGGCGATGAGCGGCAGCGGGCAGCCCTGGGAACCGACGTGCGCGTGCAGCCGGTTGAGCCACGGCCGGCGCGCGAAGGCGTCGATCACCGCGTCGACGGCTCCCGGATCGCGCAGCGCGACGCCGAACTTCGAGGTCGCGGTCGCGGTGCTCATCGCGCCGATGGCGCCCGCCCCCACCTGGGGGTTGACCCGCAGCCCGATCGGCCCGGCGGCGGCCCGCCCGGCCAGCAGACGGTCGACGCGGGCCATCTCCTGGAAGTTGTCCAGGTTGAACGCGATGCCATGGGCGAGGGCGAACTCCAGCTCCCCGACCGTCTTCGCGGGGCTGTCGAAGACCAGCCGGTCGTAGGTGAACCCGGCCGCCAGCGCCTGTTCCAGTTCACCGGGCGAGGCCACCTCGCAGCCCATGCCCGCCTCGGCGAGCAGCCGCAGCACGGGCACCAGGCCGCACGCCTTGGCCGCGAACGTGTGCTGTACCGGGGCGGGCCCCCGGAACGCCTCGTCGAGCGCGTCGACGGCGGCGAGCACACCGTCCACGTCGAGGAGCCCGACCACGGGCGAGGACGGACCGATCAGTCCCTCCTCGACGGCGCGCGCCAGCGCCGCCGTCCTTCTGGTGCTGCGCCGTTGGGCTGCCGAGCCGGAAGTCATGGGAACCACAACAACAACCCTCCATCTGTCGCGTCGGCCGGACGGCCGTCGGCCTGTGCGGGTGTGCGGCTGTCGGCCGTACGGACAGCTTCGGCGCACAGGGGGAGGCGCGTCTTCGACCGACACGACGACGCCTGCCCGATTTCTTTGTGACACCGGACAGCCGAACGATCAGCCGAATGACCGGCCCACGGTCAGTCGAATGGTCGGCCGGTTGATCGGCCCGACGGTCAACGGGCGCCCGGTCAAAGGCTGCTCGGTCAGAGGCTGTTCGGGTCCCCGGTGCCGCGCGCCGCGAGCCGTAGCCCGAGGTCCGCCAGGAGCCGCACGGAGGGGTCGGCCAGATCGACGCCGAACAGCTCCCGGGCCCGGCGCAGCCGGTAGCGCAGGGTGTTGGGGTGCACGTTCAGGCGCCGCGCGGCCGTGCCCGTGTCGCCGAACGCGTCGAGGTACGCGGCGACCGACGCGCCGTACTCAGAACCGTGTGCGCGGTCGTGCTCCGCCATCGCGTGCACGGGCCCCGACAGGGACTCCCACATCGGCTCGACCCGGTCGAGCACCCGGAGCACCGACGCGTCGGTCTCCACCTCGCCGAACACCGCCACCGCCGACACCGCCTCCGCGAGCGGCAGCGCCGCGGCCCGCTCCCGCAGCACCCGCACCACCAGCTCGGCGGCCTCCCGCGACGCGGGCAGCCCCGACAGGTCCGCCGCCACCGGCCCGACGCCCGCGAACACCGCGGTGTGCGGCACCGAGCGTGCCGTCGCCAGCAGGGTGCGGCCCGGATGGGGCTCACCGTCGCGTGCCGGGACCAGGACGTACAGCCGTCGTCCGGACCGCGCTGTCACGCACCCCGGCCGGTACGCGGAGGCCTGCAGTGCGAGCACATCCAGCACCCGCTGCTCGGCGTCGCCCCCGGCGCCCGGCCCGGCAGCGGTGCCGAGGGCCCGGCTGTCGTACGCCTCCGCGACCAGTACCGTGTACGGCCGGTGCGGCGCGATCCCGGCGTCGTGCGCGGTCCGTACCGGTTGCGCGGCCCCGTCCAGTAGCGCGTGGACCGCCTCCTCCCGCGCCATCGCCGCCGCCCGGCCCCACGTCCGATGGTGGGACAGATGCGGTACGGCGGCCCGCGCCGCCGTGCGCAGCGCCGCCGCCGCGCCTTCGGCGAGCGGCCGGCCGTCGGCGGCGGCCCAGATCGACCCGAGAACCTCCGACCCGTGGCGCACCGCGATGGCCAGCCGCTCGGCGAACCGGTCGTCGGCGGGCCGGCGCACCACGTCGTCGGTGCTCCACAGCGCCTGGAAGAAGCCGCTCTCACGGAGCTCGACGACCCGCCAGCGGGGGACCTCCTGCCCGAGGATCGTCAGCCGACGCATCGGATCGGGTTCGTGGTCCATCCGCGAGTACGCGAGTACCCGCGACTGCGGATCCTCGATCGTGATGGCACCGCCGACCAGGTCGGCCACCGTGTTGGCCAGCCCCGGCAGATCGCCGAGCCGCAGTCCCTCCACCCCGTCCGCGCCGCCCGACAGGGCGGCGTACCGGGCCGGGGCGCTGTGCACCAGAGCGGTCCGCAACCGGCCGAGCACCTCGGTCCACCCCTGCCCCGGCCGCCGGGTCAGCAACGCCGTGCGTCCCCGGCCGGCCGCCTCCAGCAGCACTCCCCGCGGCCCGCGGGAGCCGCTCCGCATCACCACGGCCGCGGCCCCGGCCCGGTCGGCCTCGCGCAGCACGTCGACCGCCTCGGGCGAGGCGACCTCCACACCGACCGCGAGCAGGATCAGCCCGGACGCCGTCCAGGTTCCGTCCCGCTCCTCACCGGAGTCGTGCAGCACCACATCGGCCACCGGAACACCGGTGCCGAGCGGTGCCACGACGACATCGAGCATCCCGGGGGCCGTCAGCCCGAGGATCTGCTCCAGCGAGGGTCCGGTGTCGCGCCGGTCCGGTTCATGCGTCGGCATCAGCCCATGATGGTCGGCCGCCCCCGGAGCGGGCCACAGCCGGCACCTCGTCGGGCGGGAAGCGCACCGAACCGGTCGGGCACGGAGTCCGTGGAACCGGTCGGGCACGGAGTCAGTCGAAGACGATGTCCAGGTGGCGGGGGCCGCGCAGTACGGCGTTGCGGCGGTACGGGGGCGGGTCCTTCACCAGCCGGGGGTTGTCCAGCCTGCGGGCGAGCGCGGTGAGGGCGAGCGCGGTGAGGGCGAGCTGGACCCGCACTGTGCACCCCCGCCCCAGCCTGTGAGCGCTGCTCCGGTTCCGCGAGCAATGACGGACCGAAGGGGTCATCGGCGGGGGCCGGCCGGGCGGGTCAGAACGTTCCGGTCAGGGCGTACGGTCAGGAGTCCGGTCCGGGCTCCCCGGCTCCGTCGTCCCGGCCTTCTCGCCCTCCGCGGATCGGGGCGCGGGAAGGGCGAGCCTTCCCGTAAGGGCGAGGAAGGCCACCAGGGCGCCCATGGCGATCCAGCCCGGCCACCCCGCGAGACTCATCTGCAGCGGGTTCAACGGGGCGTCCGGCTCCGCGAAGTGCTTGACCATGCTCACACTGGCCGTGCTGACGAAGGCGTGGCCGATGACCGCCGGGATCACCGATCCCGAGGCCAGCCGCAGCCAGCTGAAGACCGGCAGAGCGAGGCTGCAGCTGATCACCATGGCGGGCACGGAGACGTACCAGGGCCGCCCCGGATACTGCCCGCCCATCAGCAGGGTCGGCAGGTGCCACAGCGCGAAGGCGGCCCCCGTGCCCAGGTAGGCCCGCACCGGACGCGCGCGGCCCTTTCCGTACGCGAGCCGGGGGAGCAGATAGCCCTGCCAGCCCAGTTCCTCACCGAAGAACAGCGGGAGGGACACCAGCATCTGCACCAGCGCCGTTCCCGCCCAGGCAGTCGTGTCGCCCCAGTTCACGCCACCGAAGGGATAGACGCCCGCTGCCGTTCCGATGGCCAGCGCGACGGCGGTGAGGCCCGCGGGGACCGCCACGGCCGCCAGCATCCAGCGCACCGCATGGGACCACGGCCTCGGCATGCGCAGGGCGAGCGCGTCGAGCAACCGGCCGTCACGGCGCTCCACCCAGCGCACCACCACGATCGCGGCGAGGGCCGGAGCCATCATGGCCCCCGCTATGCACAGCTGTTCCTGAATGCCGGGCTCGGTCCTGCCGTCGGTACGTCGGAACCCCCCGAGCAGCAGGGGGGACATCGCCACCCACATGCCCAGGCAGGCGATCGTCAAATAGGTGAACAGTCCACGGAATCGGGCTTCCTGCGGTACGGCCCGCAGTGCTGCAGTCGTCATTCCAACGACGCTAGAAGCGCTCGGAGAGGGAGAGAAGGAAGCCCGCTCCCCTCTCTGGGGTGCAGTCGTCTGCACCTCCCGCACGGGCGGGGTCGTCGGACGCCCTGTGTGATCACGCGTACGCGTATCGCGTTCGATCACGGAATTGGTCAGAAAGAACTCCGGAAACCCCTTGACTCACGACAAACGGGGAGGAAAATCACTAATACACCAGAAAACCAGAGCGAGCCGCACCATCGGCGAAGACGTTCACCGATGACGTGACGAACTCGTCGGCTCTGGCCAGGCCCCCGGCGGATCCGCTCGATCTCCGAGTCTTCAGCGACGGTTGGAACTCGTGAAACCGAGAAGGACTACCGGGGACTGCATGTGCGGCCCCCGGTGCTTCCCCCCGGGGGCTCCTGTATGTCTCCCGGGCCGGCACGACGCTCGACAGACGCGACGCTCGGCAGAACTGCCCGGCGGCGCGGCTCGGCGGCGCGGCTCGGCCGCCTCTGCGACCGGACCGCCACCCCTCCCACGCCCTGCACGGCCTACTTGGAGAAGTACAGGTACTTCCAGGGCCCGTACGTCGTCGAGTTGACGGTGTCGCCGGACGACCCGTTCACGTACGTCGACCGCATGCGTGCCTTGATCCCGGACTGTCCCGGCGCCTCCAGGCGTACCGCGCACTTCCCGTCCGTGCCCAGGGGGAAGTACTCGGAGTCGGCCGAGTACCACTTTCCGCCCGAGTGGACCTGCAGGTCGAAGCGCTGCTTACGGCCCTTGTAGGAGGTCATGGTCGTCGTGAGCACCGGGTCGGTGCTCTTGTGGAACCAGTAGTACGGCGTCGAACCGATCTTGCCCGTCCTGTAGTGCTTGGAGACGGCGGTGGAGATCTTGACCCTGGCGTACGCCGTGGACTTCACCGTCTTCGGAGCGGTGCGGGCGTCCCCCTTGAAGACCGCGGTGACGTCCGTGTCGCGCGTCATGCGCACGGTCGCGGAGATGTTGCCGCTGGAGTTGACCTTCCCGGTCTTCAGCAGCTTGTTGGGCTTGTCGCTGCCGAAGGGGTTCGCCCATATCTCGACCGTGCGGTTCTTGTAGGTCGAGCCGAGGTGCGCCGTGAAGGAGACGTCGGTGCCGTAGTTGTAGATGTTGCGGTTCTTGTTCAGGGTCAGCGTCGGCTTCGTCCGGGGGACCGACACCTTGTCGGACGCGCTGACCGCCGTGTGCTGGGCGTCGCCCGCGTAGGCGACCTTGTACGTGACCGTGCCGCCGGCCGGCGGGGTGTCGGTGAAGGAGTACGAGCCGTCCGCCCTCACCTTGACGGAGGGCAGCGCCTTGCCCTTGGGGCTCTCCACATCGGTACGGGTGACCTGGAGCGAGACGCCGCTCGGCAGGGCCACCGTCGCCGACAGCTTCCCCGTCACGGTGAGCTTCTTGCCGCGGGTGGCGGTCGACGGGGCGTTCACCGTCAGGCTCGGGACGTTCAGCGTCGGGTTGGTGAGCGCCTTGAGGGTGTAGCCGCCGCTCGTTCCCACGAGGGCGAAGACCCGCGAGGAGTCCGGGGCCCAGGCCAGGTCGGCCGTGCCGAACGTGCCGGCGGTGTACGTACGGAGCGGCTTGGTGGCGTCGGGCCGGTAGACGGCCACCTTGGTGCCGTCGATCTGGGCGACCAGCCCGTTCGCCGCGATGTCGGCGCGCTGACCGGAGGGGTAGGCACCGGCGGCGGTGAACCTCCCGTCCGCGTACGCGTTCCGCTGAGCGCCGTCGACCAGCACCCGCGAGGTGCCGGGCACGAGGTCGATGTCCCCGATGCCGCTGTTCAGCGTGTAGTCGCCGTGGTGCCAGGCGAGTTGCTGCGGTGCGTCGCCGGAGACGTCGAGGACGGCCATCGAGTCCGTGGACAGGCCGGTCTCGCCGACGGCCAGCAGACCGGGCGAGGACGGGTCGGTGTCGAGGAGCGCCGGCCCCCAGACCTTGGACGAGAACTGCCCGAGCGTCACCGCGTCGGCTCCGCTCGCCGGATCGACCGCGGGGTCGACCGAGCCCAGGTCGCCGGCCCACTGGTCGCCGTACGTGAACCAGACCCTGCCGCCCGCGAAGGCGATGTGACGCGGGCCCGTGTCGGTGGCGACGGCGTAGCGGGTCTTGACGCCGAGGGTGGCCGCGTCGAGGGCCACGATCTCGTGGCTGTTCTCCGCGGCCGCGTACAGGGTGGCGCCGTCGTCGGACACCGCCAGGTCGGAGACCGCGCCGACGCCGCTCACCGAGCCGACGAGGGCGCCGCTGTAGTCGGCGGCCAGGATCTTTCCGGCCGACCGGTCGCCGACGAAGACCCGCTTGAGGGCCCCGTCCACGACGATGCCGCCGGGCGAGACGACGGTGGCGGAGGCGGCCGAGGCGGATCCGGCCGCGGTGACGCTCAGTACCGCCGAGCTGAAGAGGACCGCGAGCGCTGTCGCGGTCGAAGTGCTGCGCGTGCGCACAGTGTTGTTACCCCCACGAGGAAACCCGGTGGATGACCGGGAGTTGAGAGCGCCGCGCAGCATCCGGACGTGACCGCGGATGTGCGGCGACCTGCGGGGCGCGGCTGCTGTCGGGCAGCGTATGGCATGGCAGTGACATACGAGGAGTGTGTTTCTCGGACCCTCCGGCGGCGCTTCAGCCCCGGGCCGTCGGCAGGGGGAGCGTCCTGGACTTCTCGATCAGGCCGTTGACCGTCTGGTCGCCGTTCTTGTCCATGGGCGTGGAGTAGTCGCCGACGGCCCAGAAGGCGCCGGAGCTGCCGACCGGTGCCAGGTCGTAGAAGGTGTAGGACGGCCACCGGGTGTCGCCGTCGGGTGCGTCGGCTCCGGATTCCTTGGTCCAGGCGGTGCCGTCGTAGTGCCAGAAGACCGGCCCGGCGGAGGCCGGTTCGGTCTGGTCGTTCCCGGTGACCCACAGACCGCCGCGGCCGTCGGAGGCGATCGCGTGGACGTAGAGGTCGGCGAGCGATCCGGTGACGTCCTTCCAGGTGGTGCCGTCCCAGTGCGCGACGCTCGGGACGGGCGGGCCGCCGTGGATGCCGTCGGCCCAGCCGGCCACGTAGACGCTGTCGGGGGCGTCGGCGGTGATCTCGGCGGTGTCCGTGCCGGTACGCACGGGAGGCTCGTCCATCAGGGTCCAGGTCGTCCCGTCCCAGTGGTAGGTCACCGGGTGGCCGCCGTCGACGGGGTACTGCATCCCGGTCGCGTAGGCGTTGTCCGCCGACAGGGCGTCGATGTCCCGGATGTCGACCAGGCGCGGCAGCGTGAAGGTCTGCCATGCGCCGTCGGCGTACGTGTACAGGGCGTTGCCGCCCTTGAACAGCCGTCCGGGGACGGCCTCGATCGGGACCTCGGGCCAGGAGTCGTCGGCGGGACCGGCGGTGGGAACGCTGGTCCAGCGTTCGCCGTCGTAGTGCACCAGTGCCTGATCCCTGTTGATCGTGCCGTAGGCCCAGACGTCATCGGCGGACACGGCGCTGACCGACGACCACTGCCAGACGTCGGGAAGCCCGGGGGCAGTGTCCTTGCTCCACTTCTGCCCGTCCCAGCGCATGATGACGCCGTGCTGTTCCTTCCTGCCGACGGCCCAGGCCAGATCGTCGCCGACGGAGGAGACCGACATCAGCGATCCGGCGGGGCTGTCCCCGGAGAGGGAGACCTCCCAGCCGGACGGGGTGCCGTCCGCGCCGACCGCTTCGGCGCCACCGGCGGCGAGCATGGTGACGGCGAGGGTCAATGAGGCGGCCGCGGTGCGCAGGAGGTGCCGTGCATGCATGGGTGAGCGTTCCTTTGCGGTCGGAGGGAGCTCTGCCCGGCCGACCCCGCACAGGCCCTTTGTGCAAGCCGTTGGTGCAGGCCGTTGGTGCAGGCCGTTCGTGCAGGCCAGAGGGCAGAACTGAACGACCGAACAGACTTCTGACGGCGTCGGAAGGTTGTAGTGGGAGGGCGGGGAGGGACCCCCGCGGACCCCGCGGACCCCGCGGACCCCCGCCCCGCGCGGTCGCTCCTGATCAGACGCGGGCGCCGGAACGCGGGCCGCGGCCGGGCAGTTCCAGCGTGGCCACGGCTCCGCCGGCCGCGGCGTTGGCCAGAGTGAGGCGGGCGCCGATGACGTGGGCCTGGCCGAGGGCGATGGTGAGGCCGAGGCCGTGACCGTGGCCCCGCTCGGCGGCTCCGGTGCGAAAGCGCTGGGGTCCGTGGGCGAGGACGTCCGGGGGGAAGCCGGGGCCGTGGTCGCGTACGACGACGGTCGTTTCGCCGACGGTCACCTCGACCGGTGTCGCCCCGTGGCGGTGGGCGTTGAGGACCAGGTTGGTGACGATGCGGTCGAGGCGGCGCGGATCGGTCTCGGCGACCGGGCTGCCGCTCACCGTGACCCGGGTCTCCAGTCCCGTGCGTCGTACGGATTCCGCCACCAGCTCACCGAGCGGCACCGGCTGGGCGTCGGCCTCCTCCGCCCCCGCGTCCAGGCGGGAGATCTCCAGGAGGTCGTCCACGAGGGCGCGCAGCACCTGGACACGGTCGCGGACCAGTTCGGTGGCCTCGCTCTCCGGGAGGAGGGAAGCGGAGGTGACGAGGCCGGTCAGCGGGGTGCGCAGTTCGTGGGCGACATCGGCGGTGAAGCGCTGTTCGTCGCGCAGCCGGTCCTGCAGGGCGTCCGCCATGAGGTCGACGGCGGAGGAGATTTCGCCGATCTCGTCGTGGCCGCGGCTCCGGGTCCTGGCGTCCAGATCACCGCGTTTGATGCGGCGGGCGGTCCGGGCGACGCGCCGCAGACGGCGGAGCACCAGTTCGACGGCGAGGAGGGTGAGGGGGACGACGACGGCGAGCGTGGCGAGGGCCGCGTATCTCATGTGCCGGTCCAGGGCCTGGAGGCTGCGCAGCTCGCTGCCCATGTCCACCCAGATGGCCAGCACGGTGCCGTCGACGTGGCCCGCCGCCCACATCCGCGGCCCCTGAGCCGGCTTCCGGTTGTCGTACCAGGTCACGGGCGCGGGCTCGGAGCGGAGCCGGTCCCGCAATTCATCCGGTACGTTGTCGCCGACCAGATAGCCGGGAACCCCCGACGGGGACGGCCGCGCGGGCTGCGTGCCCCGGAACTCGGCTTCGGCCGACTCCAGCGCGCGCATCGCGTCGCCGCGGCCGACGTGCATGTCGCGGGCTTCGGTGGTCCGGTGAACGAGGATCCCGATGCCCAGCGCCATGGCACAGGCCGCTGCCGCGACCCCGAAGGCGATCTTCCAGCGGAGGGATCTGGGGTCGATGAGGCGCCGCAGCCCGTGGCCGGGACCGTCCTCGGGGGCTGCGCGGTCGGTCCGGGCGCCGGGGCCGATCGTCTGTCGCATCTCAGCGCCGGAACTTGTAGCCGAAACCGCGGACGGTCTCGATGTGACCGGCGCCGATCTTCTTGCGCAGACGCTGCACGGCCAGGTCCACCACCCGGCTGTCTCCGTCCCAGCCGTAGTCCCACACCTTGCGCAGGAGCGTCTGCCGTTGCAGGGCGATGCCCGGCGCGGCCACGAATTCCAGGAGCAGGCGCAGCTCGGTCGGGGTGAGCGCGAGCGGCCGGCCGTCGACGCGCACCTCCAGGCCCCGGGTGTCGACGCTGAGGTCGCGGAAGGCGAGCAGGCCGTCGTCGGCCGGGCGGTTGCCCGTCGTGGGGGGCCGGGTGAAGGTGGCCCGGCGCAGCAGGGTGCGGATCCGCGCCAGCAGCACGGTGGTGTCGACCGGTTTGACGATGTAGTCGTCGGCGCCCGCCTCCAGGCCCGCCACCACGTCGGGCGAGGCGCCACGGGCGGACATCATCAGGATCGGTGCCTGACTCGTCTCACGGATCCGGCGGCACAGTCCGATGCCGTCGAGGTGCGGCAGCATGATGTCGAGGAGCAGCAGGTCGTGCTGTTCCTCCCGGAACATCTCAAGGCCCGTCAGGCCGTCGGACGCCACCGAGACCCGATAGCCGTAGCGCTCCAGCACCATCCCGACGGACCTGCGGATCGCTTCGTCGTCCTCGACCAGCAGTACGTGGACGGAGTCGGGCGCGGAGGCCGGGGTGGACCCGGGCGCGGAGAAGGGCGCGGAGGCCGGGGCGGGACCGGTGGGGCCGCCGTCGTACGGTCCTGCCGCGTCACGGTCGTGCTGTTGCATCACGTCACCCGAGGGTAGACCGGTACCGGACACCCAAAGAGCGTCCTGCTGGGCGAGGAGGCCGCCGTCGCCCGCGCTTCTCACAGGCGCAGACCGGCCGTGACCGGCAGGTGGTCGCTCCCGGTGGACGGCAGGGTCCCGGACGAGACCGGGGTGACGCCCTTCACCAGGATCTGGTCGATCCGGGCCACCGGGAACGAAGCGGGCCAGCTGAAGCCGAAGCCGTCACCGGCCTCCTCCTGGGCCGACCGTAGCCGAGAGGTCACCGTTTGCAGCGCGCGGTCGTCGGTCGTGCCGTTGAAGTCGCCCACGACCACCACCCGGGGCAGCCGTTCGGCACGTACGGCGTCGGCGAGCCGCGCGGCCGCCTCGTCGCGTCCCGCCGTGGTGAAGCCCGCGCCCGGGAGCACCCGTACCGAAGCGAGGTGGGCGGCATAGACGGCGACGGGCCCCTTGGGCGTCTCGGCCGTCGCCCGCAGGGCACGGGTCCACGGCATGATCGCGACCGGCTCCGCATCCCGCAGCGGATACGTGCTCCACAGCCCGACCGTGCCCTGCACCGAGTGGTACGGATACGTGTCGGCCAGGGCGCGCTCGTACACGGGTGCCGTGCGCGCGCTCAGCTCCTCCAGGGCGAGCAACCCGGCACCGGAGGAGGCCAGTTCGCGCGCGGTCCGGACCGGGTCGGGGTTCTCGTCGTTGACGTTGTGGCTGACCACGGTCAGATCCTGGCCGTCGGACCGCTTGTCGATGAGCAGGCCGCCGAACAGGGAACACCAGACGACGGCCGGAAGCAGCGCCGCGACACCGGCGGTCGCCGACCGCCGTACCGCCGCCGACGCCAGCAGCACGGGCACACTCACCCCGATCCAGGGCAGGAACGTCTCCAGGAGGCTGCCGAGGTTGCCGAACCCGTTCGGCAACCAGGTGTGCCCGGCCATGACCAGCGTGGACAGTACGGCGGCTGCGGCGAGCAGCCGGCCGCGCCGCCAGGGGCCCCTGGCGCCCGGAGCGGTTCCCGGTCCGGCCCCTGTCCCGCGAGCCGGGCGCTCGACCAGCGCGGTCATGCCCGCACCGGCTTGCCGTCGCGACCGGCGAGCGCGGCCGGGAGGTCCTTCTGAAGGGCGTCGATCAGCCGGCCGCTGTTCTCCAGCGCGGCCCGGAGGCCCTCGGCGGGCGTGGTGTCGGCGCGCTGCCCCAGCACGACACCGAGCACGAGACGCCGTGCCGTGCCGGACCGCACCTCGGCGGCCCACATGAGATTGCCGCCCGCGGCGGTGCCCGACCCGGTCTTGAGCCCGATCACCCCGGGTCTGTCGAGCAGCCGGTTGGAGTTCGTGATCGTGCCGGGCACTCCGGGAACGGTCGTCTCCCGCATCGCGACGATCGCACGCAGCACCGGCTCCCGCATGGCCCGGCGGGCGAGCTTGAGCTGGTCGTCGGCGGTGCTCCTGGTGGTGGTCTCAAGACCGCTGGCCCCGGTGTACGTGGTCCGGGTCATCCCCAGTCCGGCGGCGGCGCGGTTCATCTTCACGACGAAGGCGTCCTGACTTCCCGCGTCCCAACGGGCCAGCAGCCGTGCCACGTTGTTGCCGGACGGAAGCAGCAACAGCTCCAGGAGTTCGCGCTGGGTGAGCCGCTGCCCCTCGCGGACCGGGGCGCTGGACTCGCTGAGCGAGTGGGCCTCCTGCGCGGCTGCCGCGTCGACCGTGATACCCGGCCCCTTCGCCCCGCCCTTGAGCGGGTGCTCCTTGAGGATCACGTACGCGGTCATCACCTTGGTGACGCTCGCGATCGGCACCGGTTCCCACCCGCCCCTGCTGCCCAGGCTGCCGACGCCCTCCACCTCGATGCTCGTCTGCCCCTCCCGCGGCCACGGCAGATCCATCCGCGCCGCCACGGCCGCCGCCTGTGGGGCCGACGCGGAGCCGTTGTCCCGGTCGCCGCCGGTGAACCCCAGCCAGCCGCCGGCGCCGACCACCCCGAGCACCGCGGCCGAGGCCCACACCGCGCCCCGACGGCCCCGGCCTGCGTGCTCCTTCCCCTCCGGCGCAGCAGCGCGTGTCCAACGAACCTCCACCGACGACCACCTCTCACAACCCGGCACACACGAGGAACCGTGTACGCGGCCCAGCCTGTGAGAGGACCGCATCCGGCCGATCAGGGCCGTGCATCCGGTACCGCGCGGAATTGTGTCGGCCGGGTATCAGGACCCGACGCCCAGGCGGCCGGACCGGCGGCCTCGGGGTGGGCCGCCCTGGCGACCCGGTCGGGGCGCCGGCCATGAGGTCGTTAAAGCGGACTGACGTACTACAGGTGAATATGCGGAGATTGTGAGGTGTGCGGGGCCGGGTACCGGCACTCTGCTGAGTGGCGCCGCGGCGGTCACGTGGGGCCAGGGGGTGCGGCACCCGCGGACGGGTGCGAGGCGGAGGGGGACTGCGGTGCGGCAGCCGGTGGATACGTATGGCAGTTGAAGGATTCGGCGGCACTCCTCCCTCGTCGTCGGCCCGTGCCGATCCGCGCCGCCCGGCCGGTGAGGACCGGCACAGGGGCGTTCCGCGCCACGTCGCGTGCGTGATGGACGGGAACGGCCGGTGGGCGGCACGGCGGTCCCTGCCGCGCACGTCGGGTCACCGGGCAGCGGAGACAACGGTGATCGACATCATCGAGACGGCGCGGGCGGCCGGGGTGGAGTGGCTGAGCCTGTACGCGTTCTCCACCGAGAACTGGCGGCGCCCGAGCAGCGAGGTCGACTTCCTCATGCGACTGGTGCGCCGCGTGGTGCGCAAACACGCCCCACTGCTGCACGCGCGCGGCATCCGCTGCCGGTTCCTCGGGGTGGCGGACCCGAGGATCCCCGCCCCGCTCGCCCGGGACTTCGACGACCTCATGACGCTGACCGCCCCGAACCGAGGCATGACGCTGACCGTGGCGTTCGATCACGGCGGACGCAGGGACATCGTCGAAGCGGCACGTTCCCTCATCCGCAGCGGAGTGCCGGCCGATGCCGTCGACGAGCGGCACTTCGCCGCTCACCTGCCCTTCTCCGACACACCCGATGTGGACCTCGTCATCCGGACGTCCGGTGAACAGCGGATCTCCAATTTCATGCTCTGGCAGGTCGCCTATGCCGAGTGGACCTTCCCACCGGTGCTCTGGCCCGACTTCCGCGCACCGCACTTCTTGGAGTGTCTGCACGCCTACCAGCAACGCGATCGCCGCTTCGGCGGCGTGACGCCGCACGCGAACGGAGAACCTCACCCGTGAAGGACACCGGCAGCGGCCACCCCGGCCACCCTCGTCCAGGAGCCACCGACCACCACGGCGATCCCGCACCTCCGACCCCCGACGCACAGCTCGGATCCATGTTCGGTCCCCACTCGCAGTTCCACCGGTTCTTCGACGACCCGCGCTGGGCACTGGCCGTGGTCAGGGCCACGGTGCTGGAGGCCGCCCACCCGCAGATCGGCGCGGCCCTGATCGACAACTCGACGTTCGTGGCGCACCCGTGGCGACGGCTGCGCAACACCCTCGTCAGCCTGCAGCGCATGTTCGGCGCCGACGACCACCAGCGGCAGAAGGAGGCGGCACGGCTCAACCGCATGCACACGCGGCTGAGCGGCACCGACGCACAGGACCGGCCCTACGACGCGATGGACCCGCAGGTCCGCGCCTGGGTGGTCGCGACGCTCTTCGAGAGCTCCGTCACCATGTGCCGGCTGAGCGGGCAACCGCTCGACCGGATCACCATGGAACAACTCTACGCCGAGTACCAGGCATTCCTCGCGGCCCTGGGGGACGTGGCCGGCCATCTGCCGTCCACGTTGCAGGAGTTCTGGCCGTACTACGACCACATGGTCGAGGAGGAACTGGAGAACACGGAGGCGCTGCGCATCATCCTCTACAAGCTCTTCGACCATCTTCCCGCGCCGCCCCTGCTGGACGGCCTGCCCACCGTATGGGCGGCGGGCCGCGCGATCGCGGGCCCGGTCCTGGGAACGATCACCGTGGCGTCCCTCCCCGAGCCCTTCCGTCGACGGGCGGGACTGCCGGAGGTTCCCGGCGCCCGGACGCTCATGCAAAGCCTCTACCTGGCCGCCGGACTGGCACGCCTGCTGCCGGCCGACTGGCGCCGGACCGAGACCCTCACGGGCTTCCTCTACTCGTCCCCGGACAGCGACACCCCCCAGGCCGCGACGCTCGCCGCGCTGCGTGGCCGGATGAAGCAGGCCGGCGCCTTGTTCCGGCTGGTCACGCCCTTTCCCGCGCAGCACGGTCCCGACGAGGGAACCGGGGGACAGCGGAGCGCCGACGAATTCTTCACCGCGGTGCTGGACCAGACCGGCGACGGCTACCTGGACTGGCCCGATCTCGCCGCCATGGCAAGGGAGTTGTCCACCCGTCTCGATCTGGACGAACCGGAAGAGACCAGGCTCTACAACGCGTACGCCGAGTGGTGGAGGGAGCTCCAGGCGGCCCTCGACATCGACGGCGACGGCCGCATCAGCAAGGAGGAGTACACCGCCGCTGTCCCCTCACTCGCCGGGCCCGCGCTGATCAGGGTCGCCGAGGTGCTCTTCGAAGTCACCGACGCGGACGGCAACCGGTTCATCGACGCGGACGAGTACCGGGCCCTGTTCCGGACCGGATTCAAACGCACGGTGGCCGACGCCGACGCGAGTTACTCCCGCAGCGCTTTCGTGAACGACTTCCTGTCCTTCATGTCGGGCCGTCGGCGCTCGACCCCTTACGACCCGCTGCTCTCCGACGCGTAGGACGCCCGGGAAACGGTCCACCGACGCCGCAGCGGCGGACCGTCACGAAAACTCGAGCTCAAAGGCCGGGTCGCCCGGGGAATCTCAACCCGGGCGACCCGACCACGGCGGTGGCGGACCTGCGGCGGAGCCAGTGGCTACAGGCTCGGTGAACTGTGTTGCACGCCTGCGAATGAGACCGGAATCGAGACCGGGCGCTCTTTCACTTACCGGCCTCCGGGCCGTACCACTGCATGGCTTGACCGGTGACGGCGGCGATGCATTCGAAGTCGTGGTCGCGGTGCAGGAGGGTCAGACCCTGGAGTTCTGCGGTGGCGGCAACGACGAGGTCCACAGCTCCCGCACTGCGGTGCTGACCGCGCCGGGTGAGCAGCTCCTGAACCTGCCAGGCGCGGTCGTAAGCGCGGTCATCGACGGGCGGCCAGCCGAACAACAGCCGCATGTCGTCGATGCCGCGTGTACGGCCTGCGGCGGAGCGGGCGCTGTAGAAGAACTCCAGCTCGGTGATCGGACAGGTTGCGATGAGCCCTGCCGTGGCGGCCTGGTCCGCGCCCGGTGACAGCAATGGCGGAGGATACGAGATTCGAACTCGTGAGGGGTTGCCTCCAACACGCTTTTCAACTGTGCGCGCGACCGTACGGAGAGGTACGTGCGCGTTCACTGGGCAGGTCGGACGGGGTTCGCGTACGACGGTGATCGTTAGTGCACTGGACAATGACCAGGACAACGAGTGTCCGAGGGATGGCGCTACTTCCCGTCCGGTGCGGTGGTGTTGCAGCCCTCTCCCTTCCTGCGGTTGTCCGCGATGTCAGTCACGGACGTCGGCGACCCCGGCCCCGAGATGCCGACGTCGCCTGACCAGATCCCGCACCAGGTCCCAGGCGGCACCAGCGCTGATCACCAGCCACACCACACGCACCCACGCCGCACTGCTGCTACTGGCAGCTCCCCACACAGCCGCGACGAGCCGCATCACCGTCCAGCCGTTGCTGTCGAGAAAGGACCGATCCCGCCCCTGCGACACCACCTGCTCCCCCCTACGCCCAGCCGACGGGCGTACCCCTGAAACGGCCTGCGAACGCCAACCGTTGCCCCCCATCATCCGACACGCCCCTGAAACGCAAGAGGTCCCGGATAGTGGGGCTATCGCTCGGACTGCGACAGGGAGAGACGCTGGGGCTGCGTTGGTCCGACGTTGACTTGCATCACGAGTACCTGAAGCTGCGCCGGAATCGACTGCGCCCGAAGTACGAGCACGGGTGCAAGGGGGCAGACCCGTGCGGCCGGAAGGCCGGGTACTGCCCGGAGCGCAAGCAGGTGCGGCGCGAGACGAAGAACACCAAGTCGCGCGCCGGCCGTCGTGCGGTGCCCCTGCCGGGCCCCCTGGTCGTGATGCTGCGAAAGCGCAGGGAAGCCCAAGCCCGGGGGCGCAAAACCGCCGGCAACCTGTGGACCGATTCGGACTACGTGTTCACGAAGCCGCTCGGTGGGCCGCTCAGCCCGAACACGGATTGCCACGACTGGAAGAAGCTGCTCGATGACGCGGGCGTACGTGACGGGCGCCTGCACGACGCACGGCACACCGCCGCCACCGTCCTCATGCTGCTCGGCGTCCCGGACCGTGTGATCGACCAGATCATGGGCTGGGAGGCAGGCACGTCGGCCCGGATGTGCGCGCGGTACCTGCATGTGCCCGACGCCATGCTGAAGGACGGGGCGCAGAAGCTCGCGGACGCCATCCGGGGGCCCTTCGACGTATTGCCCGGTGAGAGCAACGGCGGAGGATACGAGATTCGAACTCGTGAGGGGTTGCCCCCAACACGCTTTCCAAATGTTCGTCCGTCGGTCCGGAGGTGATTAGGAACGTTCTGACCTGCGGCGGACCGCCTCCCGTGCTGCTCACGGTTGATCTCGTGATCTTGACGCTGCGTAAGGGCCGGCTGTGTGTCCTGCTTGTGGAACGGGGTGAGGTGCCCGCGGTGCCGTGTTCGGTTGGGAGGTCTACCACCGTGGTGACGCAAACCGCGCAACGCGCAAGCGTCTGCAATCCGCTGTCGATCTGTTCACGTACTTGGCATTGCCGATGACCTGCGTGATCGCATTCTGGTGTTCTCGTGCTGTCCAGCCTTTGCTCTTGATCGTCTCCATCGCGCAGATGCTTGCTCTGGCCGTGCTGGGCTGGCAGTTCCTGCGCTACGCCGAGGGATAGAGCGCGCCCCGGACTGCACCCGAACCGTCCCGGTCTGTCCCGCGAGATCACCGCCCGCGTCTTTGAGCGCGACTCGCATCTGAGTGTGGTTGAGACCGCTACGAGGTGCGGCCCAGGCGCCGAGGCCGAGGTGCCCGCGGCCAACCGGCGCAGCGTCTCGGATGCCTTCAACGGCAAAGAGATGGTGATCCGCGGGGGATGCCGGCACCTCGAAGTCCGGATGCGTACTGAGCAGCGAGAGTCACTGCCTCATCAGCAAGGGCGCCCCTTCACCGGCAGCAGGCGCCCGCCCGAGGTCCGCAGCAGTCGTGCTGCCTTCCCCCACTCGACCAGCAGCTCCTCGCTGGATTTCGTCTTGAACGTACGGTCCCCGATCACCGGGTCCATCCGGTCGCCGGTGTCCAGAACCTCCACCAGTGCTCGCGCGTCGGCAAGCGTCACACGGCCGGTCTGGGTCAGTTTGTCGTGTCCCGACTCACCCGAACCCAGGATGGCAGCACCTCCGGCGCACCCTGTGCTTCGCATGGGGCGACGCCGGCGGCGCTGACCGAGTCCACTCGCAGGGCCGCCGAGGCCAAGGGCGGCAACAAGATGCGCACCCGTCTACGACGCCGAGCCGCGTTCCCGCCGCGTCGACGATGTCATTACCCCCGACCACGGCGACGACAGCGGCGACGGGCCCTGCCCGCCGCGGCTGCGTTCAACAAGTGGCTGACCGGCAGCGTCACCGACAACATCCAGACCGTGATCTCGCAGGTGTTCGACCAGGCCGAGCAGCGCGACCCGATCCACGCCCGCACCTGGATCGTCCTGATCGAGGGCGCGAAGGCGCAGATCGAGCAGTTCTAGACCGAGGCCGCCGTCCGCGCCGTCACCGTGCACATCGTCGTGGACTTCGTCCACGTCCTTGAATACCTGTGGAAGGCCGTCTGGTGCTTCCACCGTTCCGCCACCCGGTCAAAGACCGTCTCGGCATCACCGGGGCCCGGTGGTCGCGGGCCGGAGCCGTCCTCAAACTGCGGGCCCTGACCAGCAACAGCGACTTAGACGTCTACTTCGCCTGGCACCTCAAGCAGGAGCACCACCCCGTCCGCCAGTCCCGCTACCAGGGCAAACTCAGCCTCGCAGCCTGACAACACCACTCACTCAGGCTGAACTGCACCGATCCCGGTTCCACGGCCGCGTTATCGAGGCCAGGATCGCTGACACCGTGGACTTCAAGGCGGCGCTACGTCGCGGCCGGTACTGAGCCTGCGGGCGACCGCGAAGAGGAGCTGAAGCCGGTCAGCCGGCGAAGCCCGGTACCACCAGGCCGGATTCGTACGCGATCACGACCGCATGGGTCCGGTTCTGCGCACCGAGCTTGGTCAGCACGTTTCCGACGTGGGTCTTGACCGTCTCCAGGCTCACCGTGAGGGACTCCGCGATCTCCGGATTGGAGAGCCCGGTGGCCATCAGGCGCAGCACCTCCTCTTCCCGGCCGGTCAGGGCGGCCTGCGGCAGGACCTCGGCGGAGCCCAGCGGGCGGGCGGCGACCATGCGGCCCAGTGCGGCCGGGAAGAGGACTGCTTCGCCCGCCGCCACCACCCGGACCGCCTCGGCGATCTGGCGGACCGGGAGGCGCTTGAGGACGAAGCCGCTGGCGCCCGCGCTGAGGGCGGCGGTGACGTAGCCGTCGTTCTCGAAGGTGGTGATCACCACGACCTTCGGCGGGTCGGCCGCTTCGGCCAGCAGTTGGCGGGTGGCCTCGATCCCGTTGCGACGCGGCATCCGGACGTCCATCAGGACCACGTCCGGCCGTAGGCTCCGCGCCCGTTCGACCGCCTCGACGCCGTCGGCGGCCTCGCCGACCACCGTGATCCTCGGCTGTGCGGCGAGCAGCATGCGCAGGCCGCTGCGGGTCACCTCGTCGTCGTCAGCGATCAGGAGGGTGACGGCGGGGCTGGTGACGGCGGGGAGGGCCATGCCTTCGCTCGCGTCGGCTCCACTCACGCCGGCACCCGTACCGGCAGCCGGACGGCCAGTCGCCAGTGCTGCGTCCCGTCCGGGCCGGCCTGGAACTCACCATGCAGCAGCCGGACGCGCTCGGACAGTCCGGGCAGACCGTGACCTGAGGTCGGGAAGACCCCCGGGCCCGGGCCCATCCGTGCCCCGGTCCGGTTGACCACCGTGAGATCCAGTCCGTCCGGCCCGGCCGCCACTCGGACCTCGATCGGGCCGCCCGCCCCGTGGCGCAGCGCGTTCGTCAACCCCTCCTGGAGAATCCGGTACGCCGCCCGGGAGAGCGTCCCCTGCACCTGCGCCAGCTCGCCCGACAGCTCCGGTTCCACCACCGCCCCCGCGTGCCGCAGGCGGTCCAGCAGCTCGGGGAGGTCGGCCAGGGTCCGGGTCGGCGCCGTCCCCGACTGTTCCTCGCGCAGCACTCCGAGCACGTAGTCCAAGTCCTCCAGCGCGGCCCGCGTCGACTCCTCGATGCTGCGCATGGCGGCCCGCGCCGCCGCCGGGTCGGCGGAGAGCACCTCGTCCGCCACCGCCGCCTGGATGGTGGCCGTCGTCAGCGTGTGCCCGATCGAGTCGTGCAACTCGTGGGCAATCCGGTTGCGTTCGGCCAGCAGCAGTTCCCGCGCGGCAGCCAGCGCGAGCCGTTCGGCCGCCGACGGCCCCAGCAGCCTTGGCGCCGACCACCGCAGAGCCTTCGTCACCAGTACGCAGACGGCCACCGCCAGCAGGATGCACACGGCCGCCACCACCCAGCTCCACCCGCCCGACACCCGGACCGACGTGCCGAACAGACTCGCCCGTGCCTCGCCGCCGAGCCAGTTCCCCGGCAGGGAGAGGCCCATGATGAACAGCACCCCGCTCGCCAGCGCCCCCGTCCACCCGACGGCCACGTGCAGGACCAGCCAGAGCGGGGTCCGCCAGCGGTCGAGGCCGAGTGAACCGGAGGCCCGGCGACCGGCCACCGGATCCGGCAGCGACACCCGCAGCAGTCGGCGGGCGGACACGACCAGCGCCCGCCGTACGGGGCGCGCCAGTCCGACCACGCCGACCAGTACCGCCCAGAACAGCAGGACCAGGACCAACTGCACGCTCTTGGGAGCGGATCGCCACGACAGCGCCGGCAACAGGGCGAAAGGCAGCAGCGGAAGGCTCGCCAGCGCGCCGCAATAGGCGAACAGCACACCCGAATACGTGGAGCCGCGCAGCAGCGGCCGAATTCCCCTGATCATGGCCGCCAGTATTGCCGGGCAACCTACCAGCAGCCTCCCCCGATCGGGGGAGCGATTTCTCCCGCCTTCCCGCGATGCGGTCAGAGGGCCCTGGGAACCAGGATCGTGCCCCGACCAAACGATTCTCCAGGAGTTGACTTATGCGTGCTCAGACCCGACAGGGCCTTCGTTCCTCGACCCGGCAGCAGGGCAGGCGGCGACGAGCCGTGTCGGCCGCGGCCGCGGTGGCCATCGGCGTCATGACGCTGGGTGCCCTCGCCCCGCCCGCCGCCTCCGCTGCTGCCGCCGCCAGGCCGGACGCCGTCCAGCAGAGCCTGAACGCGCTGGTGCGCGACGACGGGATGCCCGCCGCGCTGGCGAGCGTCCAGGACCGGAACGGCCGCACCCGCACCTACACCGCAGGAGTCGGCGACCTGACCACCGGCTCGAAGGTGCCCAGGGACGGCCAGGTACGGATCGGCAGCAACACCAAGGCGTTCACGGCGGTCGTGGTCCTGCAGTTGGTCGGCGAAGGGAAGATCGGCCTCGACGCCACCGTCGACACCTACCTGCCCGGCCTCGTCCGCGGAGAGGGAATCGACGGGCGCCGCATCACCGTCCGCCAGCTCCTTCAGCACACCAGCGGACTCCCCGAGTACGGCATCCACGTCGACGACGACGAGATCAGGAACCGGTACTTCGAGCCCCGCGAGCTGCTCGACATCGCCCTCCGGTACAAGGCCGACGCGGCTCCAGGGACGACGTGGGGGTACAGCAACACCAACTATGTCCTGGCCGGCCTGATCGTCCAGAAGGTCACCGGCCGCCCCCTCGCCGAGGAGATGGACCGGCGCATCATCAAGCGCATCGGGCTGCGCCACACCTACTTCCCCGCCCCCGGCGAGATGACCATCCGAGAGCCGCACCCCCAGGGGTTCCACCGCAACGCGGCGGACGGACCGCTGCGCGACTTTACGGAGATGGACCCCTCCGCAGGCTGGGCCGCAGGCCAGTTGATCTCCACCAACTCCGACCTCAACCGCTTCTTCACCACGCTCCTCGCCGGTCGGCTCCTCCCGGCGGCCCAGCTTGCCGAGATGCGCACGACCGTCCCCGCCGGGACCTCCGGCCTCCGCTACGGGCTGGGGCTCGCGAGCAGGCCGCTGTCGTGCGGCGGCGTCTACTGGGGCCACGGCGGCGACATCGCGGGATACGAGACCCGGGGCGGTATCACCGACGACGGCCGCGCCGCCAACGTCGCGGTCACCAGCATCCCGACGGACGAGGCGGCCACGCAGCACGTGAAGGACGCCGTGGACAGGGCCCTGTGCGGCTGAATCACGCACCCGGCAACCCGGCAACCCGGCAACCCGAATGACGATCCAACGATTCCTCAGGAGTTGACTCATGCGTGGACAGACACGGCAAGGGCTTCGCTCGCCGGGCCGGCAGCAGGGCACGCGGCGACGGGCCCTGCCCGCCGCGGCGGCGGTGGCCGTCGGCGTCATGACACTGGGCGCCCTCGCCCCGCCCGCCGCCTCCGCCGTCAGGCCGGACGCCGTCCAGCAGAGCCTGAACGCGCTGGTGCGCGACGACGGGATGCCCGCCGCGCTGGCGAGCGTCCAGGACCGTGACGGCCGCACCCGGACCTACACCGCAGGGCTCGGCGACCTGGCCACCGGCGCACCGGTACCCGTCGACGGGCAGGTGCGGATCGGCAGCAACACCAAGACCTTCGTCGCGGTCGTCGTCCTCCAGCTCGTCGCGGAGCGGAGGGTGGACCTGGACGCCTCCGTCGACGCCTACCTGCCCGGCCTCGTCCGCGGGGAGGGGATCGACGGACGGCGCATCACCGTCCGCCAGCTCCTCCAGCAGACCAGCGGACTCCCCAACTACAGCAATCACCTCGGGGACGACGTCCGGTACTACGCCCCCCGCGAACTGCTCGCCACAGCCCTCCAGCACCCGGCCGACTTCGCCCCCGGGACGAGTTGGAAGTACAGCAACACCAACTACGTGCTCGCCGGCCTGATCGTCCAGAAGGTCACCGGCCGCCCCCTGGCCGAGGAGATCGACCGGCGCGTCGTCCGACGCGCCGGGCTGCGCCACACCTACTTCCCCGCCCCCGGTGACGCGAGTATCCGGGAGCCCCACCCCCACGGCTACTACCGGGAATCGGCGGACGCGCCGCTGCGCGACATCACGGAGATCGACCCCTCCTGGGGCTGGGCGGCAGGCCAGATGGTCTCCACCGGCTCCGACCTCAACCGCTTCTTCAGCGCACTCCTGGCCGGTCGCCTCCTGCCCTCGGCCCAGCTCGCCCAGATGCGCTCCACCGTCCCCGCCGAAGCGACCTTCGGCCCCGGTGCCCGCTACGGACTTGGACTTGTCAGCAGGCCGTTGCCGTGCGGCGGCCTCTCCTGGGGCCACGGCGGCAGCTTCCCGGGGTACGAGACCCGGGGCGGCGCCACCGACGACGGCCGCGCCATCAACGTCGCGGTCACCATGCAGCTCACCGACGAGGCGGGCCGGAGGAATCTCGAACGCGCCGTGGACACCGCCTTGTGCCGCTGAACCCCGCCGAGGGCGTTCCGTGAAGCAGAACGACCGACGCCGCGAGTTCAAGAACACCAAGTCGCGTGCCGGCCGCCGCACCATCGGGCTTCGGGACCCGATCATCAAGCTCCTCCGGGAGCACCAGGACGCCCAGGCGTGGGAGCGGAAGCAAGCCGGGGACGAGTGGGAGGACAAGGGGTGCGTCTTCGCGCAGCCGACTGGGGCCCGCTCATTCCGAATACCGTCTACCAGCACTGGAAGAAGCTCTGGACGACGCCGGCGTGCGGGACGGCCGTCTTCATGACGCACGCCACATCGCCGGGACCATGCTCCTGCTGCTGGGAGTCCCCGATGTGGTGGTCGACGCGATCACGGGCTGGGAGCCCGGCGGCTCGGCGCGGATGCGCGCCGGGTACCTGCACGTCACCGGTCCCATGCTGAAGAACGTCGCCAAGCAGGTCGGTGACGCAACCGAGGAGGCAGGCCCCGACACCGGCTCGGACCCCGCATAGCGGGCCGCAGACCCCAACTGAGACGGAAACTGAGACGGGGAGACGCGAAGGGCCCCACCGCAAGCGGTGGGGCCCTTCGACGTATTGCCCGGTGAGAGCAATGGCGGAGGATACGAGATTCGAACTCGTGAGGGGTTGCCCCCAACACGCTTTCCAAGCGTGCGCCCTAGGCCACTAGGCGAATCCTCCGCGGCAAACAATACAAGACGTTGAGGAGTGCTCGCGAACCCGTTCCCCTCAAGATCCGCTCGGGCTCGTCCGGGGCGGTTCGGGAGGGTGGGGCAGTGGACCGACGGGGGTGGGGATCGGCTAAGGTGGGCGTCAGCCCCTCACGTGGCGCTATCTGACTGAACTCCCCCAGGGCCGGAAGGCAGCAAGGGTAGGTCGGCTCTGGCGGGTGCGTGGGGGGCCCTTGTGTTTCCTGGGAGGGTACGGGGTGGGGCTTCGTCCCGTCCGGGGCCGCTTGTCGGTCGGCCCGGATAACCTCGTATGTGTGTCGTCCCTTGCGCTGTACCGCCGCTATCGCCCCGAGTCGTTCGCCGAGGTCATCGGGCAGGAGCATGTCACTGACCCGCTGCAGCAGGCCCTGCGGAACAACCGGGTCAATCACGCGTACCTGTTCAGCGGTCCGCGCGGTTGCGGCAAGACGACCAGCGCGCGCATCCTCGCCCGTTGCCTGAACTGCGAGCAGGGCCCGACACCCACGCCGTGCGGGGAGTGCCAGTCCTGCCGGGACCTCGCGCGCAACGGGCCGGGATCGATCGATGTGATCGAGATCGACGCCGCATCGCACGGTGGCGTGGACGACGCCCGTGATCTGCGGGAGAAGGCGTTCTTCGGTCCCGCGTCGAGTCGTTACAAGATCTACATCATCGACGAGGCGCACATGGTCACGTCAGCGGGGTTCAACGCCCTGCTGAAGGTGGTCGAGGAGCCGCCCGAGCATCTCAAGTTCATCTTCGCGACCACCGAGCCCGAGAAGGTCATCGGCACCATCCGGTCGCGTACGCACCACTACCCGTTCCGTCTCGTCCCGCCGGGCACGCTGCGCGAGTACCTCGCGGAGGTCTGCGGCAAGGAGAACAGCCCGGTCGAGGACGGTGTGCTGCCGCTCGTCGTGCGCGCCGGGGCCGGTTCCGTGCGTGACTCGATGTCGGTGATGGACCAGCTGCTGGCCGGCGCGGGCGACGACGGTGTGACATATGCCATGGCGACCGCGCTGCTCGGTTATACGGACGGCTCGCTGCTGGACTCGATCGTGGACGCCTTCGCGGCGGGCGACGGGGCCGCGGCGTTCGAGGTCGTGGACCGGGTGATCGAGGGCGGCAACGACCCGCGCCGCTTCGTCGCCGACCTCCTGGAGCGCCTGCGTGACCTGGTGATCCTGGCCGCCGTGCCGGACGCCGGGGAGAAGGGGCTGATCGACGCACCCGCCGACGTCGTCGAGCGGATGCAGGCTCAGGCGTCCGTCTTCGGCGCCGCCGAGCTGAGCCGCGCCGCCGACCTGGTCAACGAGGGACTGACGGAGATGCGCGGGGCGACCTCGCCGCGTCTCCAGGTCGAGCTGATCTGCGCCCGGGTGCTGCTGCCCGCGGCCTTCGACGACGAGCGTTCGCTGCAGGCGCGGCTGGACCGGCTGGAGCGCGGCGCGTCCTTCGCGACCGCCGGTACGGGCCCCGCCATGGGGTATGCGCCGGGGCCGGAGGCACCGGCCCATGCCCCCGCCCCCGTCGCGCCGGCCGTGCAGCCCGGCGCCGGACCCGCTGCCGCGCGTGCGGCGGTACGGGGCGAGGCCCCCGCCCCCGCAGCGCCGCCCGCACCTGCCGCAGCGCCCCCGGCACCCGCGCAACCCACGGCCCCCGCCGCAGCCGCTGCCGCAGCGCCTCAGCCGCCGGCCGGGGCCCCGGCTCCCGCGGGCGGTCAGCGTCCCGGTGCCTGGCCCACCGCCGCCGCGCCGGAGTCCGGCCGCCGTCCCGGTGGCTGGCCGGCCGCCTCCGCCCCCGGCCGCTCGCCGGCCCCGCAGGCCGCCCCCGCTCAGGCCCAGCAGCCGAGCGCCGCTCCGGCGCCCGCCGCCGAGCCGAACCCGGGAATGACGCAGGGCGCCGGCCAGGTACGCAACATGTGGCCCGACATCCTGGAGGCCGTGAAGAACCGCCGCAGGTTCACCTGGATCCTGCTCAGCCAGAACGCCCAGGTCACCGGTTTCGACGGCACCACCCTGCAGATCGGCTTCCTGAACGCGGGCGCCCGCGACAACTTCGCGAGCAGTGGCAGCGAGGACGTGCTGAAGCAGGCCCTCGCCGAGCGGTTCAACGCGCAGTGGAAGATCGAGGCGATCGTCGACCCGTCGGGCGGCGCCGGAGCACCCCCGCAGACCGGTGGCGGTCGCCCCGCCGCCGCGCCGCCCGTCGCGCAGCGCCCGGCCCCCGCGCCTCAGCAGCAGTACGAACCCCGGACCGCCCCCGCCCCGGCCCAGCAGCCGAGCTCCGCTCCCGCCGCGGAGCCCGCCCCGCCGTCGTACTCCGCGCCCGAGCCCCCGCGCCCGGTCGCTCCCGAGGACGACATCCCCGAGGCGGACGACCCGGACCTCGTCGACTCGGCCCTCTCCGGGCACGACCTGATCGTCCGGGAGCTGGGCGCCACGGTCGTGGAAGAGTTCACCAACGAATAACCGGGGCAGCCGGGCACCGCCCCCGGACGCGGTTCCCGGGCGCGGCACCTGGTCGCGGTTCCCGGACGCCGCACCCGCCCCCGGACGCGGTTCCCGGTCGCGCGGGGCGCGTGGTCGCGAGGCCGCGGTCGCGCACCCCGGGTGTCCACAGAGCGGCGTCCGTCAAGGCCGTCGTGCCCCGGCGGTTAGGCTGCACCCCGTGAAGGTCCTCGTCATCGGCGGCGGCGCCCGCGAACACGCCCTGTGCCGCTCTCTCTCCCTCGACCCCGACGTCACCGCTCTGTACTGCGCTCCCGGCAACGCCGGCATCGCGGAGGTGGCCGAACTGCACCCGGTCGACGCTCTCGACGGTGACGCCGTCGCGCGCCTCGCCGCCGACCTGGGCGCCGAACTGGTGGTCGTCGGCCCGGAGGCGCCGCTCGTCGCCGGGGTCGCCGACGCCGTGCGTGCCGTGGGCATTCCCTGCTTCGGCCCCTCGGGTGAGGCGGCTCAGCTGGAGGGCTCCAAGGCGTTCGCCAAGGACGTGATGGCCGGGGCGGGCGTCCCGACCGCCCGCAGCTACGTCTGCACCACGCCCGCCGAGATCGACGCCGCACTCGACGCCTTCGGCGCTCCCTACGTCGTCAAGGACGACGGGCTCGCCGCCGGAAAGGGCGTCGTCGTCACCGACGACGTCGAGACGGCCCGCGCCCATGCCCTGGGCTGCGACCGGGTGGTCATCGAGGAGTTCCTCGACGGCCCCGAGGTCAGCCTCTTCGCGATCACGGACGGCACCACCGTGCTGCCTCTCCAGCCCGCGCAGGACTTCAAGCGCGCCCTGGACGACGACGAGGGACCGAACACCGGTGGCATGGGCGCTTACTCCCCGCTCCCGTGGGCCGACCCGAAGCTGGTCGACGAGGTCATGCAGTCGGTGCTGCAGCCGACCGTCGACGAGCTCCGTCGCCGCGGCACCCCGTTCTCCGGGCTGCTGTACGCGGGCCTCGCGATCACCTCGCGCGGCGTGCGGGTGATCGAGTTCAACGCCCGTTTCGGTGACCCCGAGACCCAGGTGGTCCTGGCCCGTCTGAAGACTCCACTGGCAGGTGTCCTGCTGGGCTCCGCCAACGGCACCCTCGACGAACTGCCCCCGCTGAAATGGCGTGACGAGGCCGCTGTCACCGTGGTCATCGCCTCGCACGACTACCCGGCCACGCCGCGGACGGGTGACCCGATCGAAGGGCTCGACGACGTGGCGGCGCAGGATGCCCCGGACGCGTACGTCCTGCACGCCGGGACCAGGCGGGACGGCGACACGATCGTCAGCGCGGGCGGCCGCGTGCTGTCCGTGACCGCGACCGGAAAGGACCTCGCGGCCGCCCGTGAGCGTGCTTACACGGCGGTTGCCCGGATCCGGCTCGACGGCTCGCAGTTCCGCACGGACATCGCCAAGAAGGCTGCGGGAGCCTGAGACCGGGACGGGACCCGTGGACCACTCGCCGGACCCCGCGGACACCCACCGACGCGCCGCTGCCCCAAGGACGGCGGCGCGTCAGCACCTTTGCCCAAAGCCATTCCATCGAGTGACGACTGAGCCATCCGGATGACGTCCGTCGAGGCCCCAACTAGGGTGCGGCGCAAGCATTCCGGCACATGGCTCACTGGCATTGCGATGTCAGTGACGGGTGCCACAGTGGGGGAGTGAACAACACCGCCGCGGGGGCAGAGGGGGTGACGTCCGGCCGTGTCCGGTACCGGTACAACTGAGGAGCTCGGTGCGCAGAGTGCGCGTGCCCGAGCTCTCGCCCTGCTGCGCATCCGCAGCAGGGCGACCGCCGCGGCCATCCTGCCGGCGGCGGTCGCCGTCGTGCTGCTCGTCGCGGGTGCCCAGGGCCATGCCGTCGGCACCGGCTGGGACGCGGCGCGCTGGGCCGTGACGGCCTGCGCGGTCGTCGTGCTCCTGCTCGCCACGGCGGTCGCCGTCGCGATCGTACGAGCGAGGCCGGCGATCAGTCCGACCGTCCCGCTCGCGGAGGAAGCCGCCCCGGATCTCTACCGTCTGGTCAGGGACCTCGCCGAACGGCTCGGGGTTCCCGCGCCGTCGGCGATAGCGCTCACGCCCGACTGCGACAGCTGGCTGGAGGACCGCACCCACCCCGCCGTGCAGCAGTTCACGACGGGCCTCGGAGCCGATCGGGCAGCGCGTTCCGCGGGCCGGGTCCGCCGCCGGGTGAAGGCGGCTCCCGTGCTGGTCATCGGTTCGCCGTTCCTGTGGTGGATGCGGGTCGCGGAGCTACGGGCGGTGCTCGCCCCGGTCGTGGCGGGCACGGGGCCCTCCGCGCATCCCGACATGGCGGCGGCGCGTCGTTTCGTACGAGGGCTGGACGGAGCGGTCGCCGACGCGGCCGTGCCCGTTCCGGGGCCGCTGTCCGGGGTGCGCAGAGTGCCACGCCTCTTCGTCGGCTGGATCGCCCGGTTGCTGCTGCGCAGTTGTCGCAGCCATGCCGCGGAGATGGAGCGGGGCGTCGCCGCCGCCGCGTCGGTTCGTGCACAGGGTGTGGACCACGGTCTTCGGATCGTCGCGCAGGAGCAGGTCGGTCTCGCCTACGCGGGTTGGGACCGGTTGCTCACCCGGGTCGCGCTGCCCGCCTGGCAGATGGGCCGCTGGCCGTCCCGGCTGGACGCGGGTGTCGTGTCCGCGCTCACCGAGCTCTCCCGGCGCGACCGGCTCGCCGACGGGTTCACCTCCCGGCTCGGCGAACGCCCCGCCTGTGACCTCCTGGAGGAACCGGGCGCGGCCGACGAGGCGGCATCCCTGCTGGCTGCCCGGCTCTTCCACGGCGGTCCGGCGGAGTCCGGTCCCGACTGGTCGCCGGTCGACTGGCAGCAGTACCCGGATGAGGTCGTCGACCGGAAGTGGCGTACCGAGGCCGCCCGGCTGCATCGTGTCCTGGACTCGATGGGGGTGGCGCCCGGACCGGCCGCCGACGCCTCGGGACCGGGCCGTCCCGCATTCTCCGTCGATGCCGGGGTGCCCACGCTGGCCCGTGTCGTCGACCATCTGGCCGGCGGGGGCGGAAGCGGCGAGGAGCTCGCGGCCGGGATCAGCGCCGCGGTGGCCCGCGAGGAGGCGGCGGCCCAGCGCCGGCCACCGGCCGACGGCGCGTCGAGCCCGGCGGGCACCCCGGGTGCCGTCGGCGCGGGCGGGAACATCCTGGACCTCTGGGGCCCCGACTCCCTCCCGATCTTTTCGCTCCAGCCGCCCCGTACGGGTACGGAGCTGCTCGCCGACCACGTCGCGGCCATGGTCTGCTGTGCCGCCGTCGACACGGCTGGCGCGGCCCCCGGCCTCGATTGGCTCGACGGCCCCGCGCTGCTGGTCGACGGCGAGCGCCGGGCGGATCTGGGCAGTCCGGTCCTCAGTCTCGTCGAGGACGGGGACGCGGCACCGCTGCGGTCATGGCTCGCCTCGGTCGGCGTGCGCACCGACAAGCCCGTCCGTCTCGTCTGAACCAGCGGCGCCCGGCGACGGCGCGCACCACGGCAGACCCACCCGTCTCAAGCTCCTCACCGGCAACGTTGCCGGGGCTGTCGCCCCCCAATACCCGGAAGAGAACGTTCCGTTCACGTCAATTAGCGACGAAGGGTGACGGGCCGCATGCGTTATGTGATGTGCTGGGGATCAACGCTGACAGTCGGAGCATCACTGTTGGCGCACCGATGACGCACGGCCGGATGCGGTCAGCGGCAACGGCCGACGGGCAGGACCGCCGTCGGCGATCGGCGTCCGTGATCGGCGTCGGCGTTCGGTGCCGGTGCCCGGCACCCGCGTCCGGCGTCCCGTGACCGGCGTCCGTGACGTTGATCAGCTGTACTCGGGGCCTGTGGGAGGGAAGCGGTATGGGGGCGGAGCAGATTCGTCGATGGGAGTCGGGTGCCCTCGCGCACGCCGTCTCCGACCCCTTCGGCCAGGGCCCCCTGCCCTGGCTGCGCGGCAGTGACAACTACTTCGACGACACCGGGCACGTCGTTCCCTGGTACGCCGACCCCACCCTGGCCCGGGGCGCCGACGGCGGCACGCGTACGGCCGACGACGTGCACCGCCAGATCAAGGGCTTCATCTCCACGGGTGCCGCCGCCCCGGGCGAGGCGATCGACTTCCACATCACCGTGGACCCGCCCCAGCAGTTCTCCGTGGACATCTACCGCATCGGTCACTACGGGGGCGACGGGGCCGCCAAGATCACCACGAGCCCCCGGCTCTCCGGCATCGTCCAGCCCGCCCCGCTCACCGCCGACCGCACGGTCTCCTGCCACCACTGGTGGCAGTCCTGGCGGCTGCAGATCCCCTCCTACTGGTCGATCGGCGCGTACGTGGCCGTGCTGACCACGGTCGACGGGTACCGCTCCCACATCCCGTTCACGGTCCGCGACGAGCACCCGGCCGATCTGCTGCTGGTCCTGCCGGACGTCACCTGGCAGGCGTACAACCTCTACCCGGAGGACGGCCACACAGGTGCCAGCCTCTACCACGCGTGGGACGAGCGGGGCCGCCTCCTGGGCGAGGAGGACGCCGCGGTCACCGTCTCCTTCGACCGTCCGTACGCGGGTGCCGGGCTGCCGCTCCACGTCGGCCATGCCTACGACTTCATCCGCTGGGCCGAGCGGTACGGCTACGACATCGCGTACGCCGACACCCGTGATCTGCACGCGGGCCGGATCGACCCGGGCCGCTACCGGGGCCTGGTCTTCCCCGGCCACGACGAGTACTGGTCGGTACCCATGCGCCGTACCGCCGAACGCGCCCGCGACGGCGGAACCTCGCTCGTCTTCCTCTCCGCCAACACCATGTACTGGCAGGTCAGCCTCTCCCCGTCGCCCTCCGGTGTCCCGGACCGCCTGCTCACCTGCCGCAAACGCCGCGGCCCGGGGAGGCCCGCGCTCTGGCGCGAGATCGACCGCCCGGAGCAGCAGCTCCTCGGCATCCAGTACGCGGGCCGGGTCCCCGATCCGCACCCCCTGGTCGTACGGAATGCCGAGCACTGGCTGTGGGACGCGACGGGCGCCGGCGAGGGCGACGAGATCGACGGCCTGGTCGCGGGCGAGGCCGACCGCTACTTCCCGCGCACCGCGCTTCCCGAGCACGAGAACCGCATCCTGCTCGCCCACTCCCCGTACCGGGACAACGACGGGGCCAAGCGCCACCAGGAGACCTCCCTGTACCGGGCCCCGTCCGGCGCGCTCGTCTTCGCCTCCGGCACCTTCGCCTGGTCCCCGGCCCTGGACCGCCCCGGCCATGTGGACCCGCGCATCCAGCGCGCCACCGCCAATCTCCTCGACCGCATCTGCAAACGCGACTGAGGAGACCGCGCCCGGCGCCACGGACGCCCCCGCTCCGCCCCACCGCACCCCGATACGGGAGAATCGGAACGACTCCTGGATCAACCTACGCGGAGGCAGCGTGTCCGGATTTGTAGAAAAGCCCGAGCCAGTGCAGGTCCCGGGGCTCACCCACCTTCACACCGGCAAGGTGCGCGACCTGTACCGGAACGAGGCGGGCGACCTCGTCATGGTCGCCAGCGACCGGATGTCCGCGTACGACTGGGTGCTGCCGACCGAGATCCCGGACAAGGGCCGGGTGCTCACCCGGCTCTCGCTGTGGTGGTTCGACCGGCTCAGCGATCTCGTGCCGAACCACGTGCTGTCCACGGAGCTCCCCGCCGGAGCCCCGGCGGACTGGGAGGGCCGCACGCTGATCTGCAGGTCGCTGCGGATGGTCCCGGTCGAGTGCGTCGCCCGCGGCTACCTCACCGGCTCCGGGCTCGTCGAGTACGACGAGTCCCGCACGGTCTGCGGCCTCGCGCTGCCCGAGGGCCTCGTCGACGGCTCCGAACTGCCGGCGCCGATCTTCACCCCCGCCACCAAGGCGGCCGTCGGGGACCACGACGAGAACGTGAGCTACGAGGAGGTGGCCCGCCAGGTCGGCGCGGAGACCGCCGCCCAGCTGCGCCGCACCACGCTCGACGTGTACGGCAGGGCGCGTGACATCGCGCGCGAGCGTGGGATCATCCTCGCCGACACGAAGTTCGAGTTCGGTTTCGCTCCCAAGGACGGCGGCGGCGAGGAACTGATCATCGCCGACGAGGTGCTGACCCCGGACTCCTCGCGCTTCTGGCCCGCGGCCGAGTGGGAGCCGGGCAGGGCCCAGCCCTCGTACGACAAGCAGTTCGTGCGCGACTGGCTGACCTCGCCTGCCTCGGGCTGGGACCGCAGGAGCGAGCAGCCGCCCCCGGCGCTGCCCCAGGAGATCGTGGACGCGACCCGGGCGAAGTACCTGGAGGCGTACGAACTCCTCACCGGCACGCCCTGGCAGTAGGCGGTTTTCCGGACGCGAAGCAGCACGCGGTTCCCGGAACACGAAGAAGCCCCCGGCCGAAAGACCGGGGGCTTCTTGCTGAACCGAGCGGACGACCAGGTTCGAACTGGCGACCTCAACCTTGGCAAGGTTGCGCTCTACCAACTGAGCTACGTCCGCAAGCGCCGAAGCGCGAGGACCACTATACCCATCCGCGCTCCCGGGCGAGACGCGCCGCCGCGTGGCGGTTCTCCGCCCCGAGCTTCGATACGGCCGCGGAGAGGTAGTTCCGTACGGTTCCCTGCGACAGCGATGCGCGTTCCGCGATCTCCGCGACCGGCGCCCCGTCCGCCGCCAGTTCCAGCACCTCGGCCTCGCGCGCGGTCAGCGGCGAGTCCCCGGCGGAGATCGCGTCGGCCGCCAACTCCGGGTCCACATAACGGTTTCCGGCGTACACGGTACGGATGATCCCGGCCAGCTGGCGGGCGCTGACCGTCTTCGGCACGAAGGCCCGCACGCCCGCCGCCAGTGCCCGCTTCAGATGTCCCGGCCGACCGTGACTCGTCACGATCATCGTCCGGCAGCCGGGAAGTTCGGCCCGCAGGGATGTGGCCACACTCACACCGTCGGCACCCGGCATCTCCAGATCGAGGACCGCCACATCGGGGCGGTGGGCCCGCGCCATGGCCAGTGCCTCCGGGCCGGTCGCCGCCTCCGCGACCACCACGAGATCGTCCTCCAGGGCGAGCAGCGCGGCCAGCGCGCCCCGGATCAGGTGCTCGTCGTCGGCGAGCAGCACCCGTACAGCCGTCATCGTCGTTCCTCCACCAGTGCGGCAGCCGTGCGCGGCAGCGGGATCTCGGCCGTCAGGCGGAACAGTCCGTTCCCCGCCGGGCCCGCGTCCAGCGAACCGTCCAGCGCCCGCAGCCGCTCGCGCAGTCCGGCCAGCCCGGAGCCGCCCGGTCCGCAGCCGCCCGGTTCCGAGCCGGCCCGCGGCGCCCCGTCGTTCTCCACCTCCAGCACCACCGCGCCCGCCGAGGCGCGGAGCCGGATCGTGCAGTACCGCGGATCGCCGTGCCGCAGCACATTGGTTGCCGCCTCCCGCACCACCCAGCCGAGCGCCGACTGCACCGGCGCGGGCAGCGGACGACCCTCGTCGCCCTCCACCGCGCACGCGATCCCGGCCGCCCGCAACACCCCCTGCGCGCCGGCCAGTTCCGTGCTCAGGTCGGCCTCCCGGTATCCGCGTACGACGTCGCGCACCTCCTGCTGCGAGGCACGGGCGATGCGCATCACCTCGACCATCTGGTCCACGGCCGCCGGATTCCCGCGCTGGGCCAGTTCCACCGCCAGCTCGCCCTTCAGCGCGATCACGGCCAGATTCCGGCCCAGGACGTCATGCATGTCCCGGCCGAACCTCAGCCGCTCCTCGGCGACGGCCAGCCGCGCCTCCATGTCCTTCGCTTCACGGAGCTTCCACATCACACTCAGCGTCCAGGCCGACGTGCGCGTGGCGACCGCCATCATCCCGCCGCCGAACGCCGTCGCGAGAAATGTGGCGGCCACCAGCGCACTGCCGCCGTCGAGCAGTCCCACCGCGGTGGACATCGCGGCCGAGACGACGGCCTGCTCCAGCATCGACACCCAGCCCGGCACGATGAGCACGAACGCGCAGGAGAACGGCACCACACAGGCGCTGAACACGTATCCCGGATCGGGGAACTCGCGCATGCCCGTGCAGTCGGCGAGGGCCAGCACCGCCGCCGTGTTCGCCACCAGCGACACGGCCGCGACGGCGACCAGCCGCCGGTCCGTGGTCCCCCGGCCCAGATACGTCGCCAGCCCCCTGGCGGTCAGTGCCGTCCCGCAGATCCCGTGGGCGACCGCGAGCACGATCGCCAGGGCGATCAACGCGGCGGGCGCCGCGCCGCGCACGGGCCGGGTCACGGACATCAGGACCTGGACCAGCACCGCGATCCACACCAGGCTGTACAGCATGCCGCGCGTATACAGGTCGACCTTGTCGAACCCGGTGCGGCCGCGCCAGCCCCACGTTCGCCACCGCACCCGCACGGCGCACCCCTCCTCAGCGTCGGGGTTCCCAGCGGAACCACCGCTGTACAGCAAACACGGCGAGCACCGTCCAGGCCAGCGCGGTCAGCCCGGCCCCGAGCAGGTCGTGCCCGTCGACCCCGCCGAGCCAGCCCGCCCGCACGAGTGTCATCACCCCGGTCACCGGCAGCAGCTCGCACACGGATGCCACCCGGTCCGGCAGGACCTCCAGCGGCACGAAGAGCCCCGAGCCCGTCATCGAGACGAGGAACAGCGGCAGCGTGGTGATCTGCGCCGTCTGTACGGTCCTGGTCGATGCGGAGGTGGCGGCGGCCAGTGCCGCCAGCAGCACCACACCCGACAGCAGGCCCGCGACGAGCAGTTCGGGCCGCTTCGGCGCACCGACACCGAAGAAGGCCGCACCGGCCAGGACCACCAGCACCGCCTGCCCCAGGGCCAGCGCGATGGACGGCAGCGCGGTTCCGACGAGGATCTCCCGGTCGGTGACCTCGCCCGTGCGCAGCCGCTTCAGGACCAGTTCCTCGCGCCGCGCCACGTACGCGGCGACCAGGTTCATGTACACGACCTGCATCAGCACCATGCCGACGCCACCGCTGAGCGCCGCCCCGGCCACGGTCAGCCCGGTTCCGCCCAGATCGATCTGATCCAGTGTCGACTTCATCGCCACGACCATCGCCACAGGTACCAGCAGTGCGACGAGGACCGCCGTCCTGTTGCGGGCGAGCAGGGTCAGCTCGGCGCGCCCCAGCGCGTTCAGCCGACCGGACATCGTTGTACCGGTCATGCGGCGGCCGCCTTCCGGGCCTGCGAATCCGATGCGCGCTGCGCGATATCGAGAAATGCCTCTTCGAGCGAGGCCGACCGGGCATCGAGCCCGAGCAGCCGTACGTCCGACTGCTCCGCCCAGAGCAGCAGTTCACCCAGCGACTCCTGCAGCCGGTGGGTACGGATCTCGACCTTGCGCCCTTCGGCCGCCGCCCTCAGCGGCAGCGGAAGCCTCGCCGCCGGCACCCCTTCGGGCAGCTCGAACCGGATGCGGGCGGGGCGGGCCGCCGTCACCTCGGCGGGGGTGCCCGCCGTCACGATCCGCCCCCTGTGCATGATCGCCAGCCGGTCGGCGAGCATCTCGGCCTCCTCCAGGTAGTGCGTGGTGAGCAGGACGGTGGTGCCGTCGTCGCGCAGTATCCGGACCAACTCCCAGGTGTCGCGCCGTCCCTCGGCGTCGAGCCCGGTGGTCGGCTCGTCCAGGAACAGCACTTCGGGCCGGCCGAGCAGGGCCAGCGCCAGGTCGAGCCGGCGCCGCTCGCCGCCGGAGAGCTGCTTGACGCGCACCCGCGAACGATGGGTGAGCCCGACCAGGTCCAGCACCTCCCCCGTCGGGCGGGCGCCGCTGGTGCAGCCCGCCCACATCCGTACGGTCTCGGTGACCGTCAGCTCGGACGGGAAGCCGCCCTCCTGGAGCATCACCCCGATCCGCGGCCGGACGGCGGCGCGTTCGCGACACGGGTCGTGGCCGAGCACCCGCACGGACCCGCCGTCGGGCCGGGCCAGGCCCTCCAGCAGCTCGACGGTGGAGGTCTTGCCGGCACCGTTCGTACCGAGCAGGGCGAAGAGCTCACCGCGCGCCACCGTGAAGGAGACGCCGGTCACCGCCTCGAAGCCGCCGTCATAGCGGCGCCGCACACCGCTCGCCTCGATCACCGGGTCGGCGACGGAGCCGGACGCGGAGGCGGCTGTGGCGCATGCCACAGCGCTGTTCACGTGGTCCTTGGGAATGTCGTCGCTGGTCATGCCTACAGATTTCCGCCGGATCGGCGCCGCGAGCAGTGCGAGCTGTCACGACTGCTCATGACAAACGTCATGGGCCAAGGAGCCCCGGGCGGAAACGGATGGGAATACGACGAAGGCCCTGGTCGATATCGACCAGGGCCTTGCGTTCGATCAAGAGCGGACGACGAGATTCGAACTCGCGACCCTCACCTTGGCAAGGTGATGCTCTACCAACTGAGCCACGTCCGCATTGCTGCCGCTCATTGTACTCCTTGTGAGGAGTTTCATCGGGCGGTGCGAGCACTACCCTACCCGATCCAATGGAGTGGACGGTAAGAGCGATGCAGAGCGGGTGACAGGAATTGCACACTGCGCCTTCCCCCTGGAAGGGGGATGTTCTACTACTGAACTACACCCGCACGCTGCGTGAGGTTCGGCTTTGCGGCCTTGCCCCTCGGCGTGCTCCAGACTTTAGCCGACCAGCGGGGGTGTAGCGCAAGTCGGTGGCCGCGGGGTGTCGCCGGAGCGTTCGCGGCGCGTCCCGGCGAGGGCCCCCGGGGGTCCTGGGGCGGACCGGAATCTCAACTGGCTTCGCGGAACGCCTCGTAGACCTTCTTGGGGATCCGGCCGCGGGCCGGCACCTCCATCCGGTGGGAGCGGGCCCAGGCGCGCACGGCCGCCGGGTCGGGTGCCAGCGAGGTGTGCCGGTACGGCACCGGGGCCTTGCCGCGCTTGCCGGTATTTGTCTGCTTTCGGCCGGCCGCCACGTACGGCGCCAGGGCCTTGCGCAGTTTCTTTGCATTGGATGGATTGAGGTCGATCTCGTACGACTTCCCGTCCAGGGCGAAGGTGACCGTTTCCGCCGCTGCTCCCCCGTCGATGTCGTCGAAGAGCGTGACCACTACGCGCTGAGCCACGGATATCGGTCCTTTCCTACGGCGTCGGCGCGTCTGACAAGCGCTGATGCCGGCCTTCCGGCTGTTAGGCGGATGCGGGTCGACCGGTGTCGACCGTTTAGGGGCAATGCTGCATTCCCCGGTAATCATTTGTACAGCGATGGGTGCCGCATTGTGAAGCCCGCCCAATTACCTCCGCGTGTCAGCCTTCTTGTGTGTTGCCGGTGAGGATTTTTTTCGCAGGACTTTCCCCATGTGTTGTCGCGGCCGATATCCGGGCGTGATCAAGGGGGTTCGATATCTACCCGCGTAGAATTTCTGGCCAGGTAGGCTGAGGGAACCTGCGGGGGTCTGGGGAGCCCCCCGGAGAAACAGCCGCACCACACCACCACCGGGAGTGCCAGTGGCACGCGTCGTAGTCGACGTCATGCTCAAGCCCGAGATCCTCGACCCGCAGGGACAGGCGGTGCAGCGCGCACTGCCCCGTCTCGGCTTCGAGGGAATCGCGGACGTACGTCAGGGAAAGCGTTTCGAGCTGGAGGTCGAGGGGCCGGTCGACGACGCCGCCCTCGGCCGCATTCACGAGATGGCCGAGACTTTCCTCGCCAACACCGTCATCGAGGACTTCACCGTGAGGGTGGAGAAGGCCGAGGAGTCGAAGTGACTTCTCGTATCGGAGTCGTCACCTTTCCCGGCACGCTCGACGACAAGGACAGCCTGCGGGCCGTACGGGTCGCGGGTGCCGAACCCGTATCGCTGTGGCACCGCGACAAGGACCTGCACCAGGTCGACGCGGTCATCCTGGCGGGCGGCTTCTCCTACGGCGACTATCTGCGGGCCGGAGCCATCTCCCGCTTCTCGCCGGTCATGGAGACGATCATCGAGAACGCGCGGGCGGGGATGCCGGTCCTCGGCATCTGCAACGGCTTCCAGATCCTGACCGAGGCGCATCTGCTGCCCGGCGCGATGCTGCGCAACAACCACCTGCACTTCATCTGCCGCGATCAGAAGCTGCGCGTCGAGAACACGGACACCGCCTGGACCTCGGACTACTCCGCGGGCCAGGAGATCTCCGTACCGCTCAAGAACATGGACGGGCGGTACGTCGCCGACGAGCGCGTGCTCGACGAGCTGGAGGCGGAGGGCCGGGTCGCCTTCCGTTACCTGGACAGGAACCCCAACGGCTCGCTGCGCGACATCGCCGGCATCACCAACCCCGCGGGCAACGTCGTCGGCCTGATGCCGCACCCGGAGCACGCCGTCGAGCCGCTGATCGGAACCGGTCGCACCGACGGCCTCGGTTTCTTCACCTCGATCATCAAGAAGCTGGTCAACGCATGAGCCTGGATACGGTCAAGCACGCGGCCGAGACCCCGGACGTCGAGCAGCCCTGGAAGGAGCTCGGCCTCAAGGAGGACGAGTACGCCCGGATCCGCGAGATCCTGGGCCGCCGTCCCACCGGTGCCGAACTCGCCATGTACTCCGTGATGTGGTCCGAGCACTGCTCGTACAAGAGCAGCAAGGTCCACCTCAAGCAGTTCGGCGAGAAGGTCCCCGCCAACGACGCGATGCTCGTCGGCATCGGCGAGAACGCCGGTGTGGTCGACGTCGGTCAGGGGTACGCGGTCACCTTCAAGGTCGAGTCGCACAACCACCCCTCGTACATCGAGCCCTACCAGGGCGCGGCGACCGGCGTCGGCGGCATCGTCCGCGACATCCTCGCCATGGGTGCCCGTCCGGTCGCGGTCGTGGACCCGCTGCGCTTCGGCGCGGCCGACCACCCCGACACCAAGCGCGTCCTGCCGGGCGTCGTAGCGGGCATCGGCGGCTACGGGAACTGCCTGGGGCTGCCGAACATCGGCGGCGAGGTCGTCTTCGACGCCTGCTACCAGGGCAACCCGCTGGTCAACGCCGGCTGCATCGGCGTGATGAAGCACGAGGACATCCACCTCGCCAAGGCCTCCGGCCCCGGCAACAAGGTGATCCTGTACGGCGCCCGCACCGGCGGCGACGGCATCGGCGGCGTCTCGGTACTGGCCTCGGAGACCTTCGAGTCGACCGGCCCGGCGAAGCGCCCGGCCGTCCAGGTCGGCGACCCGTTCCAGGAGAAGCTCCTCATCGAGTGCACCCTGGAGATCTTCAAGGAGAAGCTGGTCGCGGGCATCCAGGACCTCGGCGGTGCGGGCCTGTCCTGCGCCACGAGCGAGCTGGCCTCCGCCGGATCCGGCGGCATGCGCGTCGAGCTGGACACCGTGCCGCTGCGCGACTCCTCCCTCTCGCCCGAGGAAATCCTCATGAGCGAGTCGCAGGAGCGCATGTGCGCGATCGTCGAGCCGCAGCACGTCGGGCGCTTCCTGGAGATCTGTGAGAAGTGGGACGTCATCGCCACCGTCATCGGTGAGGTGACCGAGGGTTCCCAGCTGGAGATCTTCTGGCACGGCGAGCAGATCGTGGACGTACCGCCGCGGTCCGTCGCCCACGAGGGCCCGACCTACCACCGCCCGTTCGCCCGCCCGTCCTGGCAGGACGCGCTGCAGGCCGACGACGCGGGCAAGCTGGCCCGCCCGGCGAACGGCGCCGAGCTGCGCGAGCAGGTCCTCAAGCTGGTCGCGTCGCCGAACCAGGCGTCGAAGTCCTGGATCACGGACCAGTACGACCGGTTCGTGCAGGGCAACACCGTGCTCGCGATGCCCGAGGACGCCGGCATGGTCAGGATCGACGAGAAGTCGAACCTGGGCGTGGCCATGGCGACCGACGGCAACGGCCGGTACGCCAAGCTCGACCCGTACACCGGTGCGCAGCTCGCGCTGGCGGAGTCGTACCGCAATGTCGCCGCCTCCGGCGCCAAGCCGCTGGCCATCTCGGACTGCCTGAACTTCGGTTCGCCCGAGGACCCGGACGTCATGTGGCAGTTCGCCGAGGCCACCCGTGGTCTCGCGGACGGCTGCCTGGAGCTGGGCACCCCGGTCACCGGCGGCAACGTGTCGCTGTACAACCAGACCGGTGAGACGGCGATCCACCCGACGCCGGTCGTGGCCGTGCTCGGCGTGATCGACGATGTCACCCGGCGTACGCCGGTCGCCTTCGCGGAAGAGGGCCAGCTCCTCTACCTGCTGGGCGACACGCACGAGGAGTTCGGCGGTTCGGCCTGGTCCGAGGTCGTCCACAACCACCTCGGCGGCATGCCGCCCAAGGTGGACCTGGGCCGGGAGAAGCTGCTGGGCGAGATCCTGATCTCGGCCTCCCGCGACGGCATGATCGACGCGGCGCACGACCTCTCCGACGGCGGTCTGATCCAGGCGGTCACCGAGTCCTGCCTGCGCGGCGGGAAGGGTGCCCGGCTGGTCGTGCCGGACGGGCTGGACGCGTTCACCTTCCTCTTCTCCGAGTCGGCGGGGCGCGCGGTCGTCTCCGTTCCGCGCAGCGAGGAGCTCCGCTTCAACGACATGTGCGGGGCGCGGGGCCTGCCCGCCACACGGATCGGTGTCGTGGACGGCGAGGAGATCGAGGTCCAGGGCGAGTTCGGCATCCCGCTGAGCGAGCTGCGCACGGCGCACGAGGAGACCATCCCGGGTCTGCTCGCCTGACGCGACTGTCGCTGTGGAGGACGGCCCCGCCCGGGTCTCGGATTCCGGGCGGGGCCGTTCCCGTGTCGTCGTATCGCCCGGGGGGTGGATACGGTTCGTCCGGGCCGCGAACTCGGTTCGTCCGAGCGGTGGATACGGTTCGTTCCGGCCGTGAATCCGGTTCGCGCCGGCTTGCGGACCCGGCGTTTCGGGAATTCCGGCGGGCGGTATGCGTAATTCCGGCTGACGTCCCGATCGAGGCGCGGATGCGAGCGGCCGTGGAATTGCGACCGACCCACCGGGCGGCGGTGTTCCGGCGGATGGCGGGCATTCGCTTCCGGCGGTGCGAGCAGAACGAAGGCGCCGGGGCCACCGGAGGTGCGGGCGGCCGTTCCCGAGCCGCCGGGCACGGTGTCGCTGCGGCATTCACCGCACCATGAAAATATACTCGGTCAATATTTAATCCAGGATCAATCTTTATCCTGGTACAATGATGTCATGACTGAGGGGATGAGCCTTCGCGAGCGCAAGAAGCTCCAGACTCGGCGCCGTCTGCTGGCGGTGGCCACCGAGCTCTTCGCCGCACGTGGCTTCGACAAGGTCTCGGTCGCCGAGATCGCCGAGGCGGCCGACGTCTCGAAGATGACGGTCTTCAACTACTTCGCCGGCAAGGAGGACTTGGTCCTCGCTCCCATGGAGGAGCACATCGGCGATGTCGCGCGGGAGGTACGGGAACGGGCCCCCGGAGAGTCCGCGCTGGCCGCAGTCCGGCGTCAGTTCCTGGCCGCCGTCGAGGCCCGTGACCCCTCGGTCGGGATGAGCGACTCACCCGTGGTGCTCGGGGTGCGCCGGCTGATCCAGGAGACACCGGCGCTGCTGATCCGGGCGCACGCGTTCTCCATGCGGTCCTACGCCCTGCTCGCCGAAGCCCTGGCCGAGGAGGGGGAGGAGCCCTCCCTCGCCCGGATCGCGGCCGCCCAGCTGATCGGCACCCGCAACGCCCTCATCACCGCGAACCAGTTGCGGCTGCTGGCGGGGGAGCCGGCGGACGCGGTCGCGCCGGACGCCGTCGCGCTCGCCGAGCGCGGCTTCGATCTGCTCGACAAGGGGCTGGGCGACTTCGCGACCCGGTCCTGAGGTCACCGCTCCGACAACCCACTGCCCGTCGCGGGCGAGGTCGTTAGGCTCCTGGACCATGCCGCCGTCCCAGAAACGAGCCCGCCGCTACGACCCGGTCAGGACCCGCGCCGCCGTCCTGGCCCAGTTCGCCCATGTCCGGGAAGCCGTCCGCGCCCTGACGCCCGAACAACTCGCGCTGCCGACCCGGCTCGGGGACTGGACCGTGCGCGAACTGGCCGTCCACCTGACCATGGCGCTCTCGCGCGTCACCCATGGTCTCGAGCTGCCCGAACCGGCGTCGCCCAAGCCCGACCTGACGCTCCTCGAATGGCCGTTCTCGACCGCTGACCGGGCTGCCCGCATCGCCGAGGACACCACGGCCGCGGCCGCGGACCATCCGGACCTGGACGCGCTGTACGGGGAGGTCGCCGGGCGGTTCGAGGCGCTGGTGCCCGGCGATCCCGGGGAGCGGCTGCTGCCGACCCGGGTCGGTGCGATGCGGCTGGCCGACTTCCTGGTCACCCGTACCGTCGAGCTCGTCGTGCACACCGACGACCTGAACGAGGCGGCCGGCCTGGCCGTCCCGTACGACCGGCAGGCCCTCGCCGCCTGCACCCGGCTGCTCGCCGACGCCCTCGCGGAGAGGGCGCCGGGCGGTTCGGTCGAGGTGCGGGTTCCGCCGTTCGCCGTCGTGCAGTGCGTCCAGGGCCCCAAACACACCCGCGGCACACCGCCCAATGTCGTCGAGACCGATCCGCTCACCTGGATCCGGCTCGCCACCGGGCGTACGCAGTGGGCGCAGGCGCTCGACGCGGCGAAGGTCAGCGCCAGCGGGGAGCGGGCCGACCTCGCCGCCCTGCTCCCGCTGATGGGGTGAGCGGGAACCGGACGGGGTCCGGGGCCGTCCCAGGGCCATGCGGAGGCAATGTATGGCCCTCGGTGTCCTGGTGTCCCTTCTCGCCCTCACCTCCTGCGGTACGGAGACGGGGGACGGTTCCCGGTCCGGGGCCGGTTCCGGCGGCGCCGTGCGGACCGAACTGCCCGTCACCGGCATCCGCTGGGGCGTCGACTCGGTGACGGTCGACGGGAAACGGACCGCCGCCCCGGCCGACGCCCACGTCGAGATCGACGCCAAGGGCCGGGCATCCGGGAACTACGGCTGCAACCTCTTCACCGCCGATGTCCGCGTCGACGGAGAGACATTGACCGTCGGCCCGGCCACGAGTACCGAAAGGGGCTGCGAGAAGGATGTCCAGCGGTTCGAGACGGTCATGTCCCGCGCGTTCAGCGGTGAACTCACCGCCGCCGTGGCGGACCGGAAACTGACCCTGACCTCCGCCGACGGCGACTCGATCGCGCTCACCTCGCAGCCTCCCGCGCCGCTCACCGGCACCACCTGGACGGTCACCTCACTGGTCTCCGGCTCCGTCGCCTCCTCCCTGCCCGCGGGCACGGAGGGCAAGGCACGGATCGTCTTCGGCAAGGACGGCTCCGTGCACGGCAGTTTCGGCTGCAACGGCTTCCGCGGCCGGGCGACGGTCTCCGGCTCCACCATCACGTTCGACAGCGTCGACAGCACCAAGATGATGTGCCCGGACCCCCGGATGAAGCTGGAGCGGGCCGTGCTCGCGGTCCTGGACGGGAGGACGACGTACAGGATCGACCACCGCAGCCTGTCCCTCACCGCGGAGAACGGCGAGGGAATCGGCGCGTCGGCCATGGAGAGGACTCCCACCGGGGGGACGGTGGGGTCGGCGGGCTGACTCGGGAACGCGTCGGGCACGGCAGCAGCTCGGCGTCCGCCCGCTCCCAGGAGACCCTGCCGCCCGAACCGGTCCAGGCCGTGCGGGAAGCCGGGAAGCGACGGCGGCCGAGAGCGTGGCGGCCGAATCGGGCGCCAACGGCCAGCGCCCTGCAACTCGCCGGGCTTCCGCGCCGCGTCCACGGCCCGGCACCGCATCGTCCACACTTCCGAGATGCCGCATACCGGGCTCGTCGATGTGAGGCTCACCACGAAACGGGCGTTCGGCCGGACTCCGCGCCGGAACGTCGGCCGGTTCACCGAGTGCCACCATCCGGCCATGCGGGCCTACGCGCCCCGAGTGGCTGGATTCAGCCCCCGACCGGCCGCTGGTCCGGGCGACCGCCGCCCCGAGGGCGTCCCGTACCCCGTCCCGAACCTCACCGCATCCCGGAAATGATCACTCCGCGTGACTGCCCGGACCGGCCTCCGAACAGCCTCTGGGAGCGCTTCCCCGGTGCTCCGGCCCGGTATCCCGAATTCGGACCAGTGGTCGATCTCGCCTACACTCGGTGGCGTGCCCCGTGGTGATGGACGACTCAACCACGACCTGCTCCCCGGAGAGAAAGGCCCCCAGGACGCTTGCGGCGTCTTCGGTGTCTGGGCTCCGGGTGAAGAGGTCGCCAAGCTCACCTATTTCGGACTGTATGCCCTGCAGCACCGTGGACAGGAGTCCGCGGGCATCGCAGTGAGCAACGGGTCCCAGATCCTGGTCTTCAAGGACATGGGACTGGTCTCGCAGGTCTTCGACGAAACGTCTCTGGGATCTCTCCAGGGCCATATCGCGGTCGGTCATGCCCGCTACTCGACCACCGGTGCCTCGGTGTGGGAGAACGCGCAGCCGACGTTCCGTGCGACCGCGCACGGCTCGATCGCCCTGGGTCACAACGGCAACCTGGTCAATACGGCCCAGCTCGCCGAGATGGTCGCCGACCTTCCCCGCAAGGACGGCCGCGCCACCCAGGTCGCCGCGACGAACGACACCGATCTGGTGACCGCGCTGCTCGCCGGCCAGACCGATGAGGACGGCAAGCCGCTCACCATCGAGGAGGCCGCCGCGAAGGTGCTCCCCGATGTGAAGGGCGCCTTCTCCCTCGTCTTCATGGACGAGCACACCCTCTACGCCGCCCGTGACCCGCAGGGCATCCGCCCGCTGGTTCTCGGCCGTCTCGAGCGCGGCTGGGTGGTGGCCTCCGAGTCCGCCGCCCTGGACATCTGCGGTGCCAGCTTCGTCCGCGAGATCGAGCCGGGCGAGCTCGTCGCCATCGACGAGAACGGCCTGCGCACCTCGCGCTTCGCGGAAGCGAAGCCCAAGGGCTGTGTCTTCGAGTACGTGTACCTGGCCCGGCCCGACACCGACATCGCCGGGCGCAACGTCTACCTCTCCCGGGTGGAGATGGGACGCAAGCTGGCCGCCGAGGCCCCCGTCGAGGCCGATCTGGTCATAGCGACCCCGGAGTCCGGCACCCCCGCCGCCATCGGTTACGCGGAGGCCAGCGGCATTCCGTTCGGCGCCGGACTGGTGAAGAACGCCTACGTCGGCCGGACCTTCATCCAGCCGTCCCAGACCATTCGCCAGCTGGGTATCCGCCTCAAGCTGAACCCGCTCAAGGAAGTCATCAAGGGCAAGCGCCTGGTGGTCGTCGACGACTCGATCGTCCGCGGCAACACCCAGCGCGCACTGGTCAGGATGCTCCGTGAGGCAGGCGCCGCCGAGATCCACATCCGGATCTCGTCCCCGCCGGTGAAGTGGCCCTGTTTCTTCGGCATCGACTTCGCGACCCGCGCCGAGCTCATCGCCAACGGCATGACGGTCGACGAGATCTGCACGTCGATGGGCGCCGACTCGCTCGCGTACATCTCGCTCGACGCGATGGTCGAGGCGACGACGATCGCCAAGCCGAATTTGTGCCGCGCCTGCTTCGACGGTGAGTACCCGATGGAGCTGCCGGATCCGGAGCTGCTCGGCAAGCAGCTGCTGGAGACCGAGCTGGCGGCAGGCCCCGCGGCCACCGCCGCGTCCGACGCGCTGCGTCGTCCGTGACGGTCCCGCCGTATCCCTCTGGCCACCAGCCCCGTATTTCCACACGAAAGATCCCAGGCAATGTCTGAGACAACAGGTGCTTCCTACGCGGCAGCGGGCGTCGACATCGAGGCCGGCGACCGCGCCGTCGAGCTGATGAAGGAGTGGGTGAAGAAGACGCAGCGCCCCGAGGTCGCGGGCCTCGGCGGCCTCGGCGGTTTCGCCGGCCTCTTCGACGCCTCGGCCCTCAAGCGTTACGAGCGTCCGCTGCTCGCCTCCGCCACCGACGGTGTCGGCACGAAGGTCGACCTCGCCCGCAAGATGGGCGTCTACGACACCATCGGCCACGACCTCGTCGGCATGGTCGTCGACGACCTGGTCGTCTGTGGCGCCGAGCCGCTCTTCATGACCGACTACATCTGCGTCGGCAAGGTGCACCCCGAGCGTGTCGCGGCCATCGTCAAGGGCATCGCCGAGGGCTGCGTCCTCGCGGGCTGCGCCCTGGTCGGCGGCGAGACCGCCGAGCATCCGGGCCTCCTCGGTCCGGACGACTTCGATGTCGCGGGCGCCGGTACGGGCGTGGTCGAGGCCGACCACCTGCTCGGCCCGGATCGTATCCGTAAGGGTGACGCGGTGATCGCCATGGCGTCCTCCGGTCTTCACTCCAACGGGTACTCGCTCGTCCGGCACGTGGTCTTCGACCGGGCCGGCTGGGAGCTGGACCGCCGGGTCGAGGAGTTCGGCCGGACGCTCGGCGAGGAGCTCCTGGAGCCCACCAGGATCTACTCGCTGGACTGCCTGGCGCTCACCCGTACGACCGAGGTGCACGGCTTCAGCCATGTCACCGGAGGCGGCCTCGCCAACAACCTGGCCCGGGTCATCCCGGACGCGCTGCACGCCAGGGTCGACCGTTCCACCTGGACGCCCGGCGCGGTCTTCGACCTGGTCGGCAAGGCCGGTCAGGTCGAGCAGCTGGAGCTGGAGAAGACGCTGAACATGGGCGTCGGCATGATCGCGATCGTCCCGGCCGAGTCCGTGGACGCCGCCCTGACGACGCTGGCCGACCGCGGGGTCGATTCCTGGGTCGCGGGCGAGATCACGGAACGCGGCGAGCACGCCTCGGGTGCGGAGCTCGTCGGCGGGTACGCGCGATAGGCGCGGAGGCGGGTGCACCGGGGACGCCCGGTGGCCGCTTCGCCCTCGTTCGCCGGTCGGGCCGGGGCCCGTCGCTCGGTGCGCGACGTAATCCAGTCCGCCCGGAAGTCGAGGACGCCGTTGAGGACGACGGGGTCCGCACGGCGAACAGACCGTATCGGGGTAGCACAGAACCCGGTCCGGGGCAGGCCCGGACCGGGTTGATGTGTCAGCGCGAGGTCAAGCGCCGCGGCGCTGTGACGACGGACCGGACTTGCCGTCCTCGTCCTCGTCCTCATCGTCGTTGTACAGATCCGCGTACTGTGCGTACGGGTCATCTTCCTCGTCGTCGTCCTCGAACGGCTCTGCGTTCGGTGGCTGACTCGAAGGCGATGCGCCCAGCTCATTGGCCAGACGCGACAGGTCAGTCCCGCCGCTGCTGTACTTCAGCTGGCGGGCGACCTTTGTCTGCTTGGCCTTTGCCCGGCCGCGCCCCATGGCTCGACCCCCTCGGTGACGGGGCTCGACGGCCCCAGAGTCTTGACACGCGTTCATGTTTCAGGACGGACTCTCGGCAGAGAGACCGTGCCCGTAGGGCTTTAACGGTACCTGCTTCCGCGGCCATACGGTACGCCGCCCGCGTCACACGCCCCGGAAGAGGACCGGCGAGACGCCCCGTCCTCGCTGGTCAACTGCGATTTTAACCTCTTCCTGGCATGCGACCCGCCGACCGGCGTGAGTCTTGTCTCGCCGGTCGGCGGGTCGGTGGGCCATGCTCGGTGAAGGCGTCCGGTGACGCCCCGCGACCGTCAGCCGCGGCGGGCTTCGGCCATCCGCTGCTCGGCGATCCGGTCGGCCGCGGCGGCCGGCGGAATGCCGTCGTCCTTCGCACGTGCGAATATGGCCAGCGTGGTGTCGAAGATCTTCGAGGCCTTCGCCTTGCACCGGTCGAAGTCGAACCCGTGCAGCTCGTCGGCGACCTGGATGACACCGCCCGCGTTCACCACGTAGTCGGGTGCGTAGAGGATCGCCCGGTCCGCGAGGTCCTTCTCGACGCCGGGGTGCGCGAGCTGGTTGTTGGCCGCGCCGCACACCACCTTGGCGGTGAGCGCCGGAACGGTGTCGTCGTTCAGCGCACCGCCGAGCGCGCACGGGGCGTAGATGTCGAGGCCCTCGGTGCGGATCAGCGACCCGGTGTCCGCCGCGACGGCGATCTGGGGGTGCTTCTCGGTGATGCGGCGGACGGATTCCTCGCGCACATCCGTGATCACGACCTCCGCGCCGTCCGAGAGAAGGTGCTCGACCAGGTGATGGCCCACCTTGCCGACGCCGGCGACCGCCACTTTTCGGCCACGTAGCGTCGGGTCGCCCCAGAGGTGCTGGGCGGAGGCCCGCATGCCCTGGAAGACGCCGAACGCGGTGAGGACCGAGGAGTCGCCGGCGCCGCCGTTCTCGGGGGAACGGCCGGTGGTCCAGCGGCACTCGCGGGCGACCACGTCCATGTCGGCGACATAGGTGCCGACGTCGCACGCCGTCACGTAGCGGCCGCCGAGCGAGGCCACGAACCGGCCGTAGGCCAGGAGCAGCGCCGTCCGCCGGGGGCCCTCGATCTGCGCGGAGTCCCCGATGATCACGGCCTTGCCGCCGCCGTGGTCGAGACCGGCCATGGCGTTCTTGTACGACATACCGCGCGACAGGTTCAGCGCGTCCGCGACGGCCTCCTCCTCGGAGGCGTACGGATAGAAGCGGGTGCCGCCGAGGGCCGGGCCCAGGGCGGTGGAGTGGATGGCGATGACGGCCTTGAGGCCGCTGGCACGGTCCTGGCAGAGCACGACCTGCTCGTGGCCCCCCTGATCCGAGCGGAACAGGGTGTGCAGTACATCGCCAGGCGCGCCGGTCACATCGGTCACTGTGGTGACTCCCAAGTACGAAGCGGCGGGAGACCCTCCTGAAGGTGGGGAGGGCCGTGGACCGGCCGGCACGGCCGGTCCGACTAGGGCAAGAGCGTAAGTCCTACGCGGAGGTAGATCTGTTGCAGTGCCGAGGATCACCCCCCGGCGGAGTACGGGCATGACACGATTTGCTGCATGTCGGTGGTGTCTTCAGTGCTCGTCCCCTACGCGTCCTACCTCCGGGTGTACGAGCCGCTGGCAGCCTTCCCGGAGCCCGAACGCTCCCACTGGGCCCGCTACGCGGGCCGCTCCCGCATCCCCACGGCCCAGGACGAACTGCGTCGTTCGCTGGCCGCCCTGGTGGCCACACCGCCGGTCGGCGTGCCGGTGCACGAGAGCGCGGACGCGTTCGTCGCCGAGGTGGACGGCGTGGTGTGCATCTGCCCGTGGCGGACCAGGCTGCGCGGCTGGCTGGCGCTGGCCGAGCTGACGGAGATGTTCCCCGGGCCGGTGCTCGACGCGGTGCTGCCGCCGGTGGTGCGGGGGCAGGCGGTCGCGGACCACGAGCGGTGGGCGGAGCGCAATCCGGACGCGAGGCCCTGGATCCTCAGCTCGGTGTGGCAGGTCCCGGTGCGCTGGTTCGTGCTCTTCGCGGACGAGGAGAGGGAGTACGCGAAGGCGGGCGGGGACGGTGAGCCGCCCGTGCTGCGCTACCGGACGCCGATGGTCGAGGCCCGGCGCCGGCTGGCCCGGACGCTGAAGACGCTGCGCGAGACCGTGGACGAGGGGCCGCTGACCGAGGGGCTCGTGGACGTGGGGCGCTGGCTGGAGGAGTTCCATCCGCGGGCACTGGTCGAGCTGGACTACGCGGGGCTGGTGCACGCGCTGCCGGCGGAGCAGCTCGCTGCGGACCGCTCGGCCGCCGATGTGGCCGAGGGCGTCGCGGCGCTGCGGGCCGGCGACACCGAAGGGGCGAGTGAGGCGTACGGACGGCTGGCGGAGCGCTGGCGGGCGGTGAGGGACCGTCAGTTCGCCAACTGAGGGGCTCCCGTCCGAGTCCACTCCGGTGTCCTGTGTGACGCGTGAGGATGAAGAGGCGGAAGCGTACCGCAGAGGTCTTAGGACCTACGTCCCGAACCGGGCCTTTGCCTCAAGCGTGATGGATAGCACTAACTGGGCCCTTGCGTCCTTCCCTACTCCTCGTGCCAAAATAGGACAAGGAGTCCGGGGAGGGCTCCATCCGTCCAACTAGGGGCGGATTGCTCAGCATTGCACGCTATGGGGGGTCTGGTGACTCCTGATCGCTCTGTGACTGATCGTCACGGTGGTGTGACTGTCCGCTATGGCATGGTCCATCGGCTTCCGTCGCTGATGAACACCTGGGAGGGCAATTCCATCGGTTTGGCCGACGTGGCTGGACGGATGGTGTAGTTGTAGTGCCGAGGACAAGCCGTTCGTCCTATAACCGACTCGGCCCGCGTCCGCCATTTCGGGCAACGCGGGTCAAGGTGCAGAATTTAGAGGAAAGAACCGAGATGGTTCGGTTCTCCCGAGGAGGCCGCTCATGACCGCTCGCACCCCTGATGCCGAGCCGCTGCTGACCCCGGCTGAGGTCGCCACGATGTTCCGCGTGGACCCGAAGACGGTTACCCGCTGGGCCAAGGCCGGCAAGCTCACGTCCATCCGCACGCTCGGTGGACACCGCCGGTACCGCGAGGCAGAGGTCCGCGCACTGCTTGCGGGTATTCCGCAGCAGCGCAGCGAGGCCTGACACACCCCTGTCGCCGCGCCACAACAGGGCTTCCGGGTCCCCCTACCCGTACAGGCCCACCCATAGCTCCACATGACGGGCGTCCGCCCCAACGGGCGCCATACCTGTGTCATACGGGCACGTCATTCGATCGCGCTGGACTCCGCCGGGTCCAGCGCGATCTTTTTGTGCTCTCGCGCCCCCGGGAAGGCTTCCCGCGCGTGCCGCCCGTGACGGCTCCGACGCCTCGGGAAACCGGGCGTCCGGTTGGCTCCGGGCGCAGTGGCGTGCGGGCTTGCGCGGGTCTGTGCGGGACTGTTCCCGACCGCCCCGGGGAAGCCGGGCCGTGACGGTTCGGAAGGTCCCGTGCGGCTCCCGTCCGGGTGGTGCAATTGCACATATTAAATTCGCCAGTTGTAGGAAGGGTGTAAAGTCACCCCTTCTCAAAACTCGTTCAGTGACTCCCGTCACATCGCATGAGTCTTGCCAGGTACGAGCCTGCCACCTTCGTGGAGCGGGACGGCTCGCCATTGGTCACCCGGGCGGGGGACTTTCGTCCCGGGTCCCACAGGGGCCCCTCCGGCGCCCCGTGGGCACGGTCGGCGGTTTCGGGCGGGGGAGCGGCTCCGGAGGCCGTCACGGGCTCGATGACGGGTCCTGGGGGCCGGTGGCCGGCGGGTGGGTGGTGAGTGGGTCGGCGGAAGTCGGATGCGGCGGCCGGAAGGACGTGTGGGAGCGTGTCGGTTCCGCGTCCGACGAGTGCCGCCGTGCGCGCCACCTTCCGGTGGGCCGTCGTCATGCGTGCCACCTCCCGGCGGACCGCCGCCCCGTGCCGAGGAACAGGAGCGGCTCCTGCTGTCTGACTACTCGTCGGCGGTTGCCGGAGTCAAGACGCGCGAAAGCCCGGATCCAGGGGATCCGGGCTTTCGTCACTGCGGTCCTGACGGGATTTGAACCCGCGGCCTCCACCTTGACAGGGTGGCGAGCACTCCAAACTGCTCCACAGGACCAGGTTTTCGCTGCTGCCTTGCGGCTGGCTGCGAAGACAGACTGTACAGCAGGTCAGAGGGTCCGGTCGACCTCACCCAAGGTGGTGGTTCCGTCACGGTGCCGATCCCGTCCGTCTCACGGTGCCGCCGCGTCGATCGCCTTCACGATCCGCTTGTCGGAGACGGGATAGGCCGTCCCCAGGGCGTGCGCGAAATAGCTGACCCGGAGCTCCTCGATCATCCAGCGGATGTCCAGGACCTCCTGCGGAACGGGCCTGCCCCGTGGCATCTGTTCGAGCAGCCAGGCGTACTCGTCCTGCATCTCATGGACCTTCTCCATGCGCGTGGTGTCGCGCTGGACGGCCGTCGGCATCTGCTGGAGCCGGCGGTCCACGGCGACCAGGTAGCGCATCAGGTCGGGCAGCCTGCGCAGCCCGGTCGAGGTGACGAAGCCCGGCGGCACCAGGGCCGCGAGCTGGTCCCGTGCGTCGGTGACGTTGTTGACCAGGACGAGGCTGTTGGTGGCCTTCAGGCGGCGCTCGCAGGCCTGCCAGGCGGCCAGCACCTGCTGCACCTGCTTGACCGTGTGCTCGGTCAGCGCGACGAGATCGGCGCGCACCTTGTCGAACAGCTTGCGGAACGACTCCTCGTCCCAGGCGGGGCCCCCGTGCGCGCCGATCAGCCGGTCGGCGGCCGCCGTCGCGCAGTCCTCGAAGAGCGCCTGGATGGACCCGTGCGGATTGCGGGACAGGGCCAGCTTCTGCTGGTTCGTCAGCTTGTCCGAGGCGAACTTCGCCGGGTTCACCGGGATGTTCAGCAGGATCAGCTTCCGGGTGCCGAGCCACATCGCCTGCTGCTGCTCGGCCTCGGTGTCGAAGAGCCGGACGGCGACTGTGGCGCCCTGGTCGACGAGGGCCGGGTACGCCTTGACCGGCTGGCCGGCCCGACGGGTCTCGAAGACCCGGTTCAGCGTCCCGATCGTCCAGTCCGTGAGGCCCGAGCGCTCGATGGACTCGCCCGAGGGCCCCGCGGTGGCCGCGGCGGCCTTGGAGAGGGCCTGACGGGCCTTGGGACGCAGCTGGAGCTTCAGTGCCTCCAGATCCTTGTCCTCGGCCACCTTGCGGCGCCGCTCGTCGACGATCCGGAAAGTGATCTTCAGGTGGTCGGGGACCCGGCTCAGGTCGAAGTCGTCGGCCGTGACCGGGACGCCGACCATCCGCTGGAGCTCCCGCGCCAGCGTGACCGGCAGCGGCTCCTGGAGCGGTACGGCCCGGTCGAGGAACTTGTCCGCGTAGTTCGGCGCGGGCACGTAGTGCCGGCGGATCGGTTTGGGCAGCGAGCGGATCAGCTCGGTGACCACTTCCTCGCGCAGCCCCGGGATCTGCCAGTCGAAGCCCTCGGGGGTGACCTGGTTGAGCACCTGGAGCGGGACGTGGACGGTCACACCGTCGGCGTCCGCGCCGGGCTCGAACTGGTACGTCACCCGGAACTTGAGCTTCCCCTGCCGCCAGGAGTCGGGGTAGTCGTCCTTGGTGACGGCCCCGGCCTTCTCGTTGATGAGCATCGAGCGCTCGAAGTCCAGCGCGTCCGGCTCGTCCCGGCGCTTGTGCTTCCACCAGGAGTCGAAGTGGGCGCCGGAGACCACGTGCTCGGGGATGCGCCGGTCGTAGAAGTCGAAGAGCGTCTCGTCGTCCACGAGGATGTCGCGGCGCCGGGCGCGGTGCTCCAGTTCCTCGACTTCGCCGAGGAGTTTGCGGTTGTCGTGGAAGAACTGGTGGTGCGTCCGCCAGTCGCCCTCGACCAGGGCGTTGCGGATGAACAGGTCCCGGGACGTCTCCGCGTCGATACGGCCGAAATTGATCTTGCGCTGGGCGACGATCGGTACCCCGTACAGCGTGACCCGCTCATAGGCCATCACCGCGGCCTGGTCCTTCTCCCAGTGCGGCTCGCTGTAGGTGCGCTTCAGCAGATGCTGGGCCAGCGGCTCGATCCACTCCGGCTCGACCTTGGCGTTGACCCGCGCCCACAGCCGGGACGTCTCGACCAGCTCCGCCGACATCACGAACCGCGGCTGCTTCTTGAAGAGCGCCGATCCGGGGAAGATCGCGAACTTGGCGCTGCGGGCACCCAGGTACTCGTTCTTCTCGGTGTCCTTCAGACCGATGTGCGAGAGCAGCCCGGCCAACAGCGAGACGTGCACCGACTGCTCGGGCGCGGCCTCCTCGTTCAGGTGGATGTCCATCTGCTTGGCGACGGTACGCAGCTGCGCGTAGATGTCCTGCCATTCGCGGATGCGCAGGAAATTCAGGTACTCCTGCTTGCACATCCGGCGGAAGCTGGACGAGCCGCGCTCCTTCTGCTGCTCACGGATGTACCGCCACAGATTCAGGAACGCCAGGAAGTCGGAGGTCTCGTCCTTGAAGCGGGCGTGCTGCTGATCGGCCTGCGTCTGCTTGTCCGAGGGCCGCTCGCGCGGGTCCTGGATGGAGAGTGCCGCGGCGATCACCATGACCTCGCGGACACAGCCGTTGCGCTCGGCCTCGATGACCATCCGGGCCAGACGCGGGTCGACGGGCAGCTGGGAGAGCTTCCGGCCGAGCTGGGTGAGCCTCTTCTTCGGATCCTTCTCGTCCGGATCCAGTGCGCCGAGCTCCTGGAGGAGCTGGATGCCGTCGCGGATGTTGCGGTGGTCCGGCGGGTCGATGAAGGGGAACTTCTCGATGTCGCCGAGGCCGGCCGCGGTCATCTGGAGGATGACGGAGGCCAGGTTCGTGCGCAGGATCTCGGGGTCGGTGAACTCCGGACGGGTCAGGAAGTCGTCCTCGGAGTACAGCCGGATGCAGATGCCGTCCGACGTACGGCCGCAGCGGCCCTTGCGCTGGTTGGCGCTGGCCTGTGAGATCCGCTCGATCGGCAGCCGCTGGACCTTGGTGCGGTGGCTGTAGCGGGAGATCCGGGCGTTGCCCGGGTCGATCACGTACTTGATGCCGGGGACGGTCAGCGAGGTCTCGGCGACGTTGGTCGCCAGCACGATCCTGCGCCCCGTATGGCGCTGGAAGACACGGTGCTGCTCGGCGTGCGAGAGACGGGCGTAGAGCGGGAGCACCTCGGTGTGGCGGAGGTTCTTCTTGTTCAGCGCGTCCGCGGTGTCACGGATCTCGCGCTCGCCGGAGAGGAAGACCAGGACATCGCCCGGCCCCTCCGACCGGAGCTCGTCGACGGCGTCGCAGATCGCGGTGATCTGGTCCCGGTCGGCGTCGTCGCCCTCCTCCTCCAGGAGGGGGCGGTACCGCACCTCCACCGGGTACGTACGCCCGCTGACCTCGACGATCGGCGCCTCGCCGAAGTGGCGTGCGAACCGCTCGGGGTCGATCGTCGCCGACGTGATGACGACCTTCAGATCCGGGCGCCTGGGCAGCAGCCTGGCCAGGTAGCCGAGCAGGAAGTCGATGTTCAGCGACCGCTCGTGGGCCTCGTCGATGATGATCGTGTCGTACGCGCGCAGCTCGCGGTCCGTCTGGATCTCGGCGAGCAGGATGCCGTCCGTCATCAGCTTGACGAACGTCGCGTCGGGATTCACCTGGTCGGTGAAGCGGACCTTCCAGCCGACCGCCTCGCCCAGCGGGGTCTTCAGCTCGTCCGCGACGCGCTCGGCGACCGTACGGGCCGCGATCCGGCGCGGCTGGGTGTGCCCGATCATGCCCCGGACACCGCGCCCCAGCTCCATGCAGATCTTCGGGATCTGCGTGGTCTTGCCGGAGCCGGTCTCCCCGGCGACGATCACGACCTGGTGGTCGCGTATCGCCTCCAGGATCTCGTCCTTCTTCTGACTGACCGGGAGCTGTTCCGGGTAGGAGACGGCGGGCAGCCGCCCGGCACGCAGCGCGAGCCGCTCGGCTGCCTTTCCGGCCTCGGCGGCGATCTCGTCCAGCACGGACTGACGGGCCTCGGGCTTGCGGATGCGGCGCGCCCCTTCGAGACGGCGGCCGAGCCGGTGCGCATCGCGGAGCGAGAGCTGTTCGAACCGGTTCTGGAGATCAGCGAAGGAAGTAGACATACGGGTCCCAGGATCTCACCCGGGCCCGAAGAACGGCGAACGTATTTCGTGCGGCCCCGGTCACCACCTCGGCACTGCGCGGAGGCGTGGGATCACAGCACGTACCATTTCGGGCAGCTGACCACCCGTTGCCCGATGCCCCAGTCCGGAAAGGCCGGTCGCCGTGTCCCGTACGCAGTGGTACTGCCTGATGGCGGTGCTCGCGGTCGCGCTGGGGCTGTTCTGCGGACCGGGGAAGGCTGCGCCGGGCGACGCAGGACGCGCCTTCGCCCCGGTGGTCGCGGCTGCCGGGGCCGACACCGGAAGGGCGGCCTCCTGGGCGCGCCCCGGTCCGCACGCCGCTTCGGCGGACCCCGGCGCGGACGCCGCGTTCGCCGGTACGGCCGTCGTGTCGGCCATGGACGGGCACCAGATGCCGGGGTGCGGCAAGAGCAGGAAGCGCGAGGACGGCGAGCCCGCCCTGCCCGGCCGCGCCCGCGCGGCGCACGACCAGGCGCCCGGACTGGCGGAGTGGGGCCTGCCCGCCGCCACCGGGGAGGGACCGGTCGGCCCGCCCGCCCGGATAAGGCTGCGCGGTCCCGCTCCCGCCGCGCCCACTCCCGTCGAGCTCTCCGTACTGAGGGTGTAGAAGGCCGTTTCCCCCGGCCGTACCTCTTCTCTCCCGTATCACCAGCACGGAGTCCCGCATGCCCAAGCCCAAGTCCTCACGCAAGCCGGCGCCCAAGAAGCCGCTGATCTACGGTGCCGGAGTCGTCCTCGCCGCCGCGGCGCTCGGCTTCGTCTCCTACCGGGCCACCGCCCCCGACCATCCGGGTTCCTCCTCCTCTTCCTCCTCCTCGGTCGCCGATGTCACCTCGGAACCGGACGCCGGCGTCTATCCGGAGCTGGCGAAGCTCGCCCGGCGCGACGCCGGTGACAAGCTCGCGCAGGGACGGGTGGACGCGCCCGTCGTCCTCATCGAGTACGCCGACTTCAAGTGCGGCTACTGCGGCAAATTCGCCCGCGACACCGAACCCGCCCTGGTGAAGAAGTACGTCGAGAACGGCACCCTGCGCATCGAATGGCGCAACTTCCCGATCTTCGGCGCCGAGTCCGAGGCAGCCGCCCGCGCCGCCTGGGCCGCCGGGCAGCAGGGCCGCTTCTGGCAGTTCCACCGTGCCGCGTACGCCGAGGGGGTCAAGGAGAAGGGGTTCGGAAAGGACCGGCTGAAGGCGCTCGCCCAGCAGGCCGGGGTCGCGGACCTGGACCGGTTCGCGCGCGACGCGGACAGCTCCGCCGCCGCCGCCGCGGTGGGCAAGGACCAGGAACAGGGGTACGGCATCGGCGCGACCTCCACCCCGTCGTTCCTGATCAACGGCCGCCCGATCGCCGGAGCCCAGTCGATGGAGACCTTCACCCAGGTCATCGACGCGGCGGCCGAGAAGGCCCACGACACCGAGAACGCCAAGAGCGGAAAGAACGGCCGGGGCGCCGAGGGCGGCGCGAAATGACGGCCGACATCGGCTACTTCGCGGCCTTCCTCGGCGGGCTGCTCGCCCTGGTCAGCCCGTGCAGTGCGCTGTTGCTGCCCGCCTTCTTCGCCTACTCCATCGACTCCACCTCGCGGCTGCTGGCCCGTACCGGAATCTTCTACGCGGGTCTCGCCACCACCCTGGTGCCGCTCGGCGCCGCGGGCTCGTACGCCGGACGGCTCTTCTACAGCCACCGCGACGCGCTCGTGCTCGGCGCCGGGTGGCTGATCATCGCGCTCGGCATCGCACAGATCGTGGGTCTGGGCTTCGCCTCGCGCCGGATCGCCGCCCTCAGCGGTCGGATCCGTCCGACCACCGCCCTGTCGGTCTACGCGCTGGGCGCCGTATACGGACTGGCCGGTTTCTGCGCGGGGCCGATCCTGGGCAGCGTCCTCACCGTGGCGGCGGTCAGCGGCAGCCCGGTCTACGGCGGACTGCTGCTCGCCGTCTACGCCCTGGGCATGGCGGTACCGCTCTTTCTGCTCGCCCTGCTCTGGGAACGCTTCGACCTGGGCCGCCGGGCCTGGCTGCGCGGTCGCACCTTCCGGATCGGCCGTTTCGAGCTGCACACCACGACGCTGCTGTCGGGGCTGTTCTTCATCGGCCTCGGCGTGCTGTTCCTCGCGTACGACGGGACGACCGCGCTCCCCGGGCTGCTGGACGTCGACGATTCGTTCGCCGTCGAGCAGTGGGCCCAGCGCATCGGTGAGCACGTGCCGGACGCCATGGCGCTGCTGGCCGTGGTCGCGGTGGTGCTGCTGGTTCTGGCGGTACGGGCGTGGCGTGGCCGGGGTGTGAACTCGGCGGACCGGGAAGAGGCCTGACACGACGAAGGCCCCGTCCGGTGGACGGGGCCTTCGGGTGGTGGCTGGGGCCGGGATCGAACCGGCGACCTATCGCTTTTCAGGCGATCGCTCGTACCAACTGAGCTACCCAGCCACGCAGCTCATAATGGCTGCAGCGGTCCTGACGGGATTTGAACCCGCGGCCTCCACCTTGACAGGGTGGCGAGCACTCCAAACTGCTCCACAGGACCAAGCGATGTGCGAGACAAGTCTCGCACACGTTAAAGCGTGCCCCCAACGGGATTCGAACCCGTGCTACCGCCTTGAAAGGGCGGCGTCCTGGGCCACTAGACGATGAGGGCTAAGGGCCCACCTGCGCGCTTTCCAGCGCGTCGGGGACGTGAGAAGCATATGGGATGGCAGCGGCTATCGCCAAAACGGTTTACGGCGAGGCAGCGGGAGGGGTCGGGGAGACGGCCGGCCGGGACCCCCCGTCCGGCTCACCGGCGGCCCCGTACGCCCCGCGCCGCGGTCCGGCCCGGGGCGTGTCGAGCGGCCGTACGGGACAATGGCGGGGTGCTGGAGATGACGCGCGAAGAGTTCGAAGAACTGGTCGCCGAGGCGCTGGACCGGATTCCGCCGGAGCTGACACGGCTGATGGACAACGTCGCGGTATTCGTCGAGGACGAGCCGGATCCGGGTGATCCGGAACTGCTCGGGCTGTACGAGGGCACACCGCTGACCGACCGCGGTGAGTGGTACGCGGGGGTGCTGCCGGACCGGATCACCATCTACCGCGGGCCGACACTGCGGATGTGCGAGTCGCGCGAGGACGTCGTCGCCGAGACCGAGATCACGGTCGTCCATGAGATCGCCCATCACTTCGGCATCGATGACGAGAGGCTGCACGCGCTCGGCTACGGATGAGCGTGCGAGCGCCGTACGGGTGGGGCGCGGAAGGCGTGCGGGAGGTGTGCGGGCCGGGCGCGGGGCGTGTCCCCGGCGGGGCGGCGGGAGTTGGGCAGGACGCCCCCCCGCTCCCCGTACCGTCCGTTCGCTCTTCGTACCCCGGAGGTGCCTCCCGTGCGCCAGTTCTCCGCTCCCGTCCGATGGGCGGCCGTCGTCGCCGTGACGGTCGCCGCGTCCACAGGCTGCATGAGCGTCGGCGACGACGACGGGAAACCGGCGCCGTCGCCGACGTCCGAGCCGAAGGGGAGCGTGGCCGGGCCGGACGGCGGCACCGTGGCGGGCACGGGTCGCGCCCGCACCGGTGGTGGCCGTGCGGAGGCGCACTCCGAACGGGAGGCGGCCGAATCACCGGAACCGCGCGGCTCCGCCGGCCCCTCGGGTTCGCCCGGCGGCGTCCGGCCCGGCGCGGAGCCGGGTGACCGCGGTGATCCGGGACCGGCGGCGGGCGGCGGGCTGCCGGCGCCCTCGGTCTCGCGGCCGGGGCCCGGAGCGCCGCAGCAGCCCGAGTCCCCGCCGCCCTCGCCGTCGGCCACGCCCGAGCCGCCCGCCTCCCCGGAGCCCGAACCGGAGCCCTCGGAGCCGGCGCCGCAGCCGTCGGCCTCTTCGGCGGCTCAGCTCCGCACCGACGCGATGAGTGCGTCGGGGGAGCCGTGGCCGCTGCGGACGCCCGATGTGTCGCCGCAGGTCAGCCCGGTGTAGCCGGGGGTCGGCGGGGGGCGGTTTGCGCGATGTGGGGGGGAGTGCGTATGGTGGTAGATCGTTTGATCCCATTGCCCGGCGCCGAAACAGAAGCGCGCCGTGTGGCGCGTACTCTCCCTTGCCGTGGCTGGACCGCATTGAGGCGGTCGAAATTGCGAATCACGGAGTTACGGGCGCGTGCCGAGACTCCGGAAGGTTTCGCATTTCGCATGTCAATTTCCAGTTCTGACCACACCGTCATGCCCGAGAGCGTCGAGAACGACGAGCTCATCGAGGCCGCGCAGGCCGTCGTCGCCGAGTCCCTCGACGCCGCCGACGCCGCCGACGCCGTCGAGGCCGACGCCCCCCTGGCCGACGCGGACGCCGAGCCGACCGTCACCTTCGCCGATCTGGGCCTGCCCGAGGGCATCGTCCGCAAGCTCGCGCAGAACGGGGTGACCGAGCCCTTCCCGATCCAGGCGGCGACCATTCCGGACGCCCTGGCCGGCAAGGACATCCTGGGCCGCGGCCGTACCGGCTCCGGCAAGACCCTCTCCTTCGGTCTGCCGACCCTGGCCTCGCTGGCCGGTGGGCACACCGAGAAGAAGAAGCCCCGCGCGGTCATCCTCACCCCGACCCGTGAGCTCGCGATGCAGGTCGCGGACGCGCTGCAGCCGTACGGCGACGTGCTCGGCCTGAAGATGAAGGTCGTCTGCGGCGGTACGTCGATGGGCAACCAGATCTACGCGCTGGAGCGCGGTGTCGACATCCTCGTCGCCACCCCGGGCCGGCTGCGCGACATCATCAACCGGGGCGCCTGCTCCCTGGAGAACGTCCAGGTCGCGGTCCTCGACGAGGCCGACCAGATGTCCGACCTGGGCTTCCTGCCCGAGGTCACCGAGCTGCTCGACCAGGTTCCGGTCGGCGGCCAGCGCATGCTCTTCTCCGCCACGATGGAGAACGAGATCGGCACGCTGGTCAAGCGCTACCTGAACAACCCGGTGAGCCACGAGGTCGACAGCGCCCAGGGCAATGTCACGACCATGACGCACCACGTCCTCGTCGTGAAGCCGAAGGACAAGGCGCCGGTCACCTCCGCGATCGCCGCCCGCAAGGGCCGCACCATCATCTTCGTCCGCACCCAGCTGGGCGCCGACCGCATCGCCGAGCAGCTCGTCGAGGCGGGCGTCAAGGCGGACGCGCTGCACGGCGGCATGACGCAGGGCGCCCGTACCCGGGTGCTCGCGGACTTCAAGGACGGTTACGTCAACGCGCTCGTCGCGACCGACGTCGCCGCCCGCGGTATCCACGTCGACGGCATCGACCTGGTGCTGAACGTGGACCCGGCCGGCGACCACAAGGACTACCTGCACCGCTCGGGCCGTACCGCCCGTGCCGGAAAGTCCGGTGTCGTCGTCTCGCTGGCGCTGCCGCACCAGCGCCGTCAGATCTTCCGCCTCATGGAGGACGCGGGCGTCGACGCCTCGCGGCACATCGTGGGCGGCGCCGGCGCGTTCGACCCGGAGGTCGCCGAGATCACCGGCGCCCGTTCGCTGACCGAGGTCCAGGCCGACTCCGCGAACAACGCCGCCAAGCAGGCCGAGCGCGAGGTCGCCGACCTGACCAAGCAGTTGGAGCGCGTCCAGCGCCGCGCCGGTGAGCTGCGCGAGGAGGCCGACCGCCTCGTCGCCCGTGCCGCGCGTGAGCGGGGCGACGACCCCGAGGCCGCGGTGGCCGAGGCCGCCGCCGAGGCGGAGGCCGCGATCGAGGCCGCCGTCTCCGTGCCGGAGCAGCCCGCCGCCCGTGACGACCGTCGCGACGACCGGGGTAACTTCGACCGCCGGGACAGCCGTGGCGGCGACCGCGGTGGCTACCGCTCCAACGACCGCCGTGACGACCGCGGTGGCGACCGCGGTGGTTTCCAGCGCCGTGACGACCGTCCGTCCTTCAACCGCGACCGCCGTGACAACGACCGTCCGTCGTTCAGCCGCGACCGCCGTGACGACCGCGGTGGTGACCGTGGTGGTGACCGTGGTGGTTTCCAGCGTCGTGACGACCGTTCGTCCGGTGGTTTCCGCCGCGACAACGACCGTCCGTCGTTCAGCCGCGACCGTCGTGACGACCGTCCGTCGGGCGGCTTCCGCTCAAACGACCGTCGTGACGACCGTGGTGGCCGCTCCTTCGACCGCCGTGACAACGACCGTCCGTCGTTCAACCGCGACCGTCGCGACGACCGTCCCTCCGGCGGCTTCCGCTCAGGCGGCAGCGACCGGCCGTTCAACCGCGACCGTCGTGACGACCGTCCCTCCGGCGGCTTCCGCTCCGGTGGCGGCGACCGGCCGACCGGCCGCCGCGACGACCACCGGGGCTCCGGCACCAGCACCGGTTCCTTCGGCCGCCGCGACGACAAGCCGCGCTGGAAGCGCAACGGCTGAACGCGGTGAGGACCTGCTGAAGGTCCGCTGAAAGGTCTGCGGAAAGCGGGCCCGCTCTTCACGAGTGGGCCCGCTTTTCTTTTCGCTTTCCTCACATGAGCAACCGCTGTTGATATCCGGCGACTTGCACAGGGGCGCGGCCGGGGGCTGCACAATTCCATTGCGGCGGACCGCCGTTGATCACCTGTGCCGCCATGCCTTTCGGGTATTTCGGGGAGGACCGACCCTCTTGGTGCGCCTTGCTTCTTCACCCACCCCTGCCGTCGGGCGCCGTCGCGCCGTCCTGGCCGTGCTCACCGTGGTCGCGGCCGGCCTCGGCACGATGCCGAGCGCCGTCGCGGCGGACACGCCGACGCCGGTGCAGACCGGCGGGGTCTGGGGCATCGACTTCTCCGGCGGAACGCAGAACACGGTGGAAATCGCCCCGAGCGGGCCGCAGTTCGTCTTCGCCCGTCAGGCCGCCGCAGACGGGTCGACGGCGGGCGCTCCCACCTCGATGGGATACGCCGACACCTACGCGACCGGTGCGCATGTGAAGCGTGTGCCGTGCGACGCCGGTTCCTGCGTACCGCTGCGCGCCACCGGCAACGGCCATGTGGGCCGTTTCTTCGTCGACAACGGCCAGGAACGCGCCCAGATCTGGCTGACGGCGAACAGCTACCACTCGTTCGACGAGCCCGGTGTGACGGGGAGCCAGTTCGTCAACGCCACCGGACGTTACTTCGTCTACAACGCGGCAGCGACCGGCAAGCAGTACATCGACGCCGTCTCCGAATACCGCGGGAAGAATGTGCGGATGACCCGGTCCATCACCGCCGCCTCGGTATGGGGATCGATGCTGTGGACGGCGAGTTCCACCGCCGGAGCCGTCACCGCGACCGACCTCGAACAGAAGAAGGTCGTCGAGACGGTCGCCACCGGTGCGCCCTGTGTGATCAAGGAGCTTCAGACCGTCGGCCGCTGGATCTACTGGAACTGCGGTACGAGTGGCGCGGCCGGGGTGTACGACCGGACGGCGCGCAAGAGCGTCCCTGTTCCGTCCGGCGCCGCACTCGTCGGCGACGGCTATCTCGTCCGGCACGACCGGACGGCCGGGAAGCTGGTGCTCACCGACTTCCACACCGGTGAGCCCGCGGCGCCCCGGGAGATCGCGGACCTGCCGGCGGGCAGCACCGCCGACCAGCGCAGGCTGACCTGGGCCGTGGACAAGTTCGGTGGCGACATCGCGTACGTCGGCCCGGACAAGGCGATCCGAATCGTGCCGAGCGGTGTGCCCACGCAGCCACTGGCGGAGGTCGAGTCGGATGTCAATGGCGGGTACATCGACCTCAAGGACACCAGCGGCGGCCAGGGCTGGGAGAGCACCTGGCAGTTGAACAGGCCCGTGACCTGGACCTTCGTCGTGAAGGACGCTCACGGACGTACGGTCCGCACCTTGTCCGGGGGGCCGGGAACCGAGGTCGACGTCGCCTGGGACGGCAGGACGGACGCGGGCGCGCCACTCCACCGACGGCAGGGGCACCTTCGGGTCGAAGCGCTCCGGGTCCGGCTGGCCCAAGGGCGCCGTGGCCGTCCCGTTCGGGGACATGGGCAGCGACCGGTGCGCCGAGATGCTCGTACGGATGCCGAGCGGGGAACTGCGCCGGTACGCCGGCAGGTGCGGCGCCCCGTACACACCGAACAGCAGCCACACCTCGCTGGGCACGGGCTGGAACGCCTACGACGTCCTGACCGCGCCGGGCGATCTGACCGGCGACGGCCGCACGGACCTGCTCGCGCGCAAGGCGTCGACCAGCGACATCCATCTCTTCGCCGACGACGGCCACGGCAAACTGAAGCCCGGGGTCAAGATCCGTTCGTCCTGGACCGTCTACACGAAGATCGTGGGCGCGGGAGACCTCGACGGCGACGGTTACGGCGATGTGCTGGCCCGTCACAGGGACGGCACCCTCTACCGCTACGACGGAACCGCCGGCGGGAAGCTGAAGGAACGGGTCAAGGTCTTCTCCGCGTGGGGCGCCTCGTACAACGCCGTCGTCGGGGTGGGGGACATCACCGGTGACGGGAAGGCCGACCTCGTCGAACGGGACAGCTCCGGCAACCTCTTCCGCAACAACGGCAACGGCAAGGGGTCGTTCGGCTCGCGTACGAAGATCGCCACCGGGTGGCAGGGCTGCAAGGGGATTTTCTGATGGGAAACAGACTTCTCACGGCGTTCCGGACGGCTCCGCGACCCCGGACGGGCCCTGCGATGGGCCGGGCGCTCACCACCGTGACGGCGGCCGGTGCCGTGCTCGCCGGGCTGCTGGGCTCCGCGCCACAGGCCCAGGCGGCGACGGTTCCCTCGTGGCTCATACCGCTCCACTACTCCGACGACGCGGACGTCACCCACCGGGCCTGCACGGGCATCACCCTGTCCAAGACCCGGACGCTGGCCACGCCCGACTGTTTCACCGGCCGCAGCCACACGGACATGGAGTGGGACCACGACCTGAAGAGCGGCCTGCTGCGGGGCGGTAGCAGCGATCCGCGCTACCGGAGCCATCCGACGTACGACGCCGCGACGCGGCGGGGCGCGGTCTCGGTGGCGATCCGGGCGACGCCGGCCTCATACGGCAAGCCGGTGATGGCCGCGTCGGGCGACACGGCGTTGTACGCCTCGGGCGCCAAGGCGACGTTCTACTCATGGTCCGGCCTGGACCTGGACGACGCCCCGCGGGTCCGTCACACCGAGCAGGTCGTGCTCAAGTCGGCCGCGACCTGCGCCAGCCTGCTCGGCCGCACGCTGCCGGGCGGCACGCTCTGCACCGTACCGGCGCCCGGCGCTCCCCCCGTCGCGGACGAGGACCAGTGCTTCGGCGACGCGGGCGGAGCGCTCGTCGGCGGTGGCAAGCTCATCGCCATGTCGGCCACCAGGGCCACCGGCTGTGTCGCGGGCGGGGTACGCCTCTACACACGGATCTCCTCCTACCGGTCCACGATCACCGACTGGGCCCGTGACGTCGACCTCGACGAACGGATCAGCGGCTCGGTCCTGGCGCGGGAACCCAGCGACCTCATCGACCTCTGCACCACGAACCAGCAGGGCAAGCTGGACGGTTGCTACGTCGACAGAACGGGCTCGATGCTCGACTGGGACGACGATTTCGACTTCCTGACGCAACTGGGCGATCCGAGCGGCGACGGCAAGGGCGACCTGCTCGCCCGTACACCGGGCGGCACGCTCTACCGCATTCCCAACCCGCTCGCGTACGGCGAGGTCGGCGACGCCCCGAAGGTGAAACTGGGCACCGGCTGGTCCAAGTACAACAAGATCGTCGCCGCCCGCGACCTCAGCGGCGACGGCCTTCCCGACATCCTCGCCCGTGACACCGCGGGTGTGGTCTGGCTCTACCGCGGCAGGAGCGACGGCTTTCTGGCCGGCCGTACGAAGGTCACCACCTGGAAGAGCTGCACCGCCATCGCGGGACGCGGGGACCTCTCGGGCGACGGCCGCGCGGACATCGTGACGCGGGACGGCGCCGGGGTGCTCTGGCTCTACCGCGGCAACGGCAAGGGCGGCTTCTCCCCACGTACGAAGATCGGATCGGGCTGGGGCAAGTACAACGCGATCGTCGGCAGCGGCGACATGGACCACGACGGGCGTCAGGACATCCTCGCGCGGACGCCCGCGGGCGCGGTGTACCTCTACAACGCGAACCACACGGGGGGCTTCTCGGCGCCGAAGAAGCTGGCCGACACGCGCTGGAAGAAGTACACGCGGATCAGCTGAGGTCCAGGGCACGGCACGGGGATCGGCCGAGGCTCGGGACGCGGGGATCGGCCGAGGCTCCGGTCGGTTCAGGAAAGCTCGGGTCAGTTCGGGTCAGTTCGGGAAAGTTCGGGAAGTGCGCGGCCTGCGGGCCGCGCCCTTCCTGTTGCGGTGCGGTGTGTCGCGGGGCAGGTCTCCCCGGTGGTGTTTTCCCAGTCGTGACCACGGCGACCGCATGTGTTCTCCGCAGCGGGGGCATCGCTGGGGGCATGACAACAGACACCGGCGAGGACAGGCCGCCCACGGGCGTCTCCGACGAGGAGCGTCTCGCGCAGCTCGGGTACACGCAGACGCTGGCCCGGCGCATGTCGGCGTTCTCCAACTACGCCGTCTCGTTCACGATCATCTCGGTGCTCTCCGGCTGCCTCACGCTGTATCTCTTCGGCATGAACACGGGCGGCCCGGCCGTCATCACCTGGGGCTGGGTGGGCGTCGGCCTGATGACGCTCTTCGTCGGCCTGGCGATGGCCGAGATCTGTTCGGCGTACCCGACCTCCGCCGGTCTCTACTTCTGGGCCCATCGGCTGGCCCCGCCGCGCTCGGCGGCGGCCTGGGCCTGGTTCACGGGCTGGTTCAACGTCCTCGGCCAGGTGGCCGTCACGGCCGGGATCGACTTCGGGGCGGCGTCCTTCCTGGGCGCGTACCTGAACCTCCAGTTCGGCTTCGTGGTCACTCCCACCCGTACGATCCTGCTCTTCGCCGCGATCCTGCTGCTGCACGGCCTGCTCAACACCTTCGGCGTGGGGATCGTCGCGATCCTGAACAGCGTGAGCGTGTGGTGGCACGTCGTCGGCGTCGCGGTCATCGTCGGCGCCCTGACGTTCGTACCGGACTCGCACCAGTCGGCGTCGTTCGTGTTCACCGAGTTCGTGAACAACACCGGATGGGGCAGCGGCTTCTACGTCGTGATGATCGGTCTGCTGATGGCCCAGTACACGTTCACCGGCTACGACGCGTCCGCGCACATGACGGAGGAGACCCGCGACGCGGCCACGGCGGGCCCGCGCGGCATCGTCCGGTCGATCTGGACCTCCTGGATCGCCGGCTTCGCCCTGCTCCTCGGCTTCACGTTCGCCATCCAGTCGTACGACGGGGCGTTGAACTCCCCGACCGGCGCCCCGCCGGCCCAGATCCTCCTGGACGTCCTCGGCGCCACCACCGGCAAGCTCCTGCTGCTCATCGTGATAGGCGCCCAGCTCTTCTGCGGCATGGCGTCCGTCACCGCGAACAGCCGCATGATCTACGCCTTCTCCCGGGACGGGGCCCTGCCCTTCTCCCGCGTCTGGCACACGGTCAGCCCCCGTACCCGCACCCCCGTCGCCGCGGTCTGGCTCGCCGCCCTCGGTGCCCTGGCCCTGGGTCTCCCGTATCTGATCAACGTCACGGCGTACGCGGCGGTGACCTCGATCGCCGTGATCGGCCTGTACATCGCCTATGTGGTCCCGACCCTGCTCCGCCTGCTCCGGGGCGACGACTTCACCCCGGGGCCCTGGCACCTGGGCCGCTGGTCCCGCCCGATCGGTGTCGTCGCGGTGACCTGGGTCGTGATCATCACGGTGCTCTTCATGCTGCCGCAGGTCTCGCCGGTCACCTGGGAGACGTTCAACTACGCCCCGATGGCCGTCCTGGTGGTTCTCGGCTTCGCCGCGACATGGTGGCTGGCCTCGGCCCGCCACTGGTTCCTCAACCCGGATCACCACCGCGCGACCACACCGGAGATCCCCACCCGCACCCCGTGATCCCGGCGCCGATCCCCGTTCCCGCCACCGCTCGTTCCACGCTGATTCCCCTCGCGACGGGGCCCGACAACCGATACCCGATCGGCGGCCGGGCCCCGGCGGGCTATGCTCAGGGGTGATGTGCCGAGGGCCGTTAGCTCAATTGGCAGAGCAGCGGACTTTTAATCCGTTGGTTGTGGGTTCGAGTCCCACACGGCCTACCGACAGCAGGGGAGGGGCAACCCTCTGACCTGCTACTTAGCGCCTCGATCGGTTTCATTCGGTCGGGGCGCTTCGTCTTCCCCGACCTCGTGCGTGAGCGATGCGTGAGCGGACGGTCCGACAGCAGGGGCTACGGAGGGGCCCTTACGGGCACGTGGCACCAGTGCGGCGGCGGCTTCTGCCGCGGCTTTGTCGACCTCGGGCAGCAGGCTCGTGTACGTGTCCGACGTGAGCGTGATCGTGGAGTGGCGCAGCGTCTCCTTGATCGTGTGGAGGTCACCACCCCCGCCGTGGGTGAGAGTGGCCGCGACGTGAGCAGGTCGCGCAGAGTGATCGGCGGCAGGTCGGTGGTGGCGAGGATGCGGCGGAACGTCTCGGAAACCGTCTCCGGGTGCAGCCAGGAGCCGTCCTCACGGGTGAAGACCTTGCCGGTCTCGTTCCAGGCGTCGCCCCACTTCTCCCGGGCGCTCAGCATCGCCTTGTGGTGCTCGCGCAGAAGAGCGACGTTGACGCTGTCCAACGCGATCGTGCTGGCGCTGCCGTCGGTCTTGGGGGCTGACTCGTAGGTGTCCCAGCCGTCGACGACGATTTCCTTGGCCGGGGTGATGAGGCCGGCGTTCAGGTCGACATCGGTCCAGCTCTGGCCAACGGCCTCGCCCCCGCGAAGGCCACGGGTGCCGACGAGGTGGAAGAGGGCGTAGAGCCGATCGGATTCGGCCGCGTCCAGGAACGTGCCGAACTGCGCCGGTGTTGCTCCGCCCGCCACCAGCCCAGGTACGGCGGCTGCGCACCCTCGTCGGCGTTGAGAACGGAACCGACGTCTTGGGCGTGACGCCCATCGGTACCCTGTCCGCCTGCCCTCAAGCAGGTGCACAGGGTGGGTCAACCGAGCAGGTGGGTCAGGTGCTTTCGCAAGGGCGCCTCAAGGTCCAGGTTGTTTCCGCGTTCGATCCCCTGGAGGTACTCGCTGGCCACGACCAACTGGGCGAAGCAGCCGGAGGCAGACCGCAGGATGGGCTTGAACTCGCGGAGGACACGGTCTGCAACCGAAGGGACAGCGAGGCTGGAGATGTAGAGGGTGGCCTCGTCGTAGCCGGCTGGAGCCAGTCCCCACCGCTCCCAGTCCAGGATGCAGAGTTCGGGACCGGTCAGATTCGACCACTGGATGTCGGCGTGTGCGGCACTCCATTCCAAGACTTCGGTGTCCACGTCCGTCCCGAGGAAGCGGGGCAAGGCCCAGCGGAGCCGTTCTTGGCGAACAGCTACACGGCTCGTGGACACGAGGGAGATCGTGTCCAGCGCATCGCATAGCTGGGCCCACCACACGGCGGAGAGGTCCAGGCCCGGTGGCGCCAAGGGCGACCGACTGAGCGGCTGGCCATCGGCGCGGTTGTGGACCTCGGCACGGTAGGCGTACGCGTCGGTCGACCATTCGAAAGCCCCCCGGAAGCGAGGACGCGGAACGCGGTCCGGCATCGCTTCGTGTGCTTCTTCCGGTCCCTTCCAGGATGCGCTGGCTGCTTTCTCTGCCTTGGTCTCGGCCACCCGCAGCCAGAGGTGGCCGCTGGCCGGGCCGCTCAGAGTCTTACCGTCCCACCCCCAGGTCTCCTCACTGCCTGCAGCATTGAGAGAGAAGACTGTGGCGGCGTACTCGAATGCTCGTCGCATTCGTTCTGCTGTGGCGTGGTCAGGCGCGGAAGGCATCGACGATCTTTCTCAGTTCGGTGCTGTCGAAGGGACGCGGCAGGGATGGGCGGGTGGCCTGCTCGGCTGCCGTCCAGTGGCTTGTGGTGCTGGCTGACAGCAGAATCCGCGTCACACCGGGTGTGGAGGCGACTGTCCCGAGCAGCAGTTGTATGGGCGTGGTTCCCGGAAGCACTTCCTGCGCGACGGTGGGAGTGACCATCTCTGGCAGCTCTCCGCCATGGAGTGGTGCCGAGGCGAAGACTTCCAGGCCGAGGGCGTGGGCGTCGAAGAGAACGCCCCGGCCGTCCAGCGCGTCGGCGATGGGCCCCAGCTGCACGAGGCTCAAAGGGAGCTGGATCGCTGCGAACTTGTGGGTCGGGCCTCCGGCCTTGTGGGCCAGTTCCATGAGGCGGTCGACCGTCAGCGACCCGTCGTGCAGCGCCAACCACGTGGCCACGCCGTACGCCTTGATCAGTCCTTGCCGGCAGCACTCCTCCAGCGTCCGGAACGCTTTGAGGAGGCGGGCGTCGAGCTCGTGTGGCTCTGGTCCACCGTGTTCGGGGTTGTGGACGAACGTGATGTCGGGGATCCGGCCGAGGGCGGCCTTGCTCTGTGCTGCCTGCCACCTCACATATGACGGTTCGAGGCAGTACCCCTTCCCGGTCCGCGAAGGGGTGAGCACGCCCTCCTTCGTCGCCCGCACCTGGCGGGCAGCGTCCAGGAAACCCACCTTCGTCGACACACGTACGGACGGGAAGGCGCCCAGCACGGGGGCCAGCTGCTCCTCGGCTGTGCCGCGCTGGTAGTTCGGGGCCGTATCGATCCAGGAAACGTCTTGGTCGATCGCGGCCTGGGCGGCGGCCGCAACGCCGGCCGTGCGATAGGTGCCCAGGTTGAGTTCGGCGCCCCTCACTGCGTGCCCCTGACCGAGGCGACCTGGCCGTTCAGGAGTTCACTGATCACGGCAGCCGCCTGCCCCAGAGTGAGTTCGGTGTCGCTGACGGGGTCGGCGAGCCGGTGTTCCGATCGGTCGGCGAGACGCTTCAGCAAGGGCAGTGCGGGCGCTGTGAAGGTCCAGGACTCGCCGCCTGCCGTCAGAACGACGTTGCCGTCGTCCGTCGTGCTGAGCGCGTGGCGTGCGGTGAGCATCCGCGCCCTGACGCCAGGGTCGGCCGGTACTGCGTCCACGAAGGGCAGGCTGGGCCGGAACCGTACGGGCTCGTCCGCGTCCCGGTGCTGGAAGTAGCGATCGATCAGGCTTCCGTCAGCCAGTGAAAGCCGTGAAACCTACGGGAGTTGGCAATGGCCAAAGCACCCCAGGACGACCGCAATACGGGACTCGAAACCCTGCTTGAGCAGGCGCAATGGTCGCGTACCCAGCTCGCCAATGCGGTGAACCGCACCGGTGTCCAGGTCGGTATGACCCTGAAGTACGACCACTCCGCCGTTTCGCACTGGCTGAGCGGGACGCAGCCAAGGGAGCAGGTCAGGCCGGTCATCATCGAGGTACTCGAACGCAAGATCGGCCGCCCCGTGACCTATGCGGAAGCGGGTCTGCAGCCTCCGAAGGGCGGAGAGGACTCCGGCAGCGGAGACACTGTCGAGTCCCTCTTGGATCTGGGCAGGGCTGATATGGACCCCTCGCGACGCGGCGTGCTCGCCGCCGGCTTGTACTCGGCTGCTCTCGTCGTGCCCCTCTTCGCAGGCGAGGCGCACGCAGAGGAACGCGAACGCGCCACGAAACCCACAGGCCGTATCGGGCCGGGCGAAGTCGCGACCGTACGGACCATGACCGACCGCATCGCAGACATCCTCGACGAGCTGGGCGGCGGCCACGCCCGCCCAATGGCCGCGGCATTCCTCGTCAACACCGTCGCGCCCTACCTGCGAGCCCAAGCAACCGAGCCGGTCAGAAACGACATGCTCTCCGCCGCCTCCGACCTGACCTACCTGACCGGGTGGATGGCGATGTACGAACGAGAGCACGGCCTCGGACAGCAGTACTACGTAAAGGCGTTGAACCTCGCCAAGGCTGCTGCTGACCACGTCACCTACTGCCGTATTCTGCGCGGCATGAGTCTTCAGGCATCACATCTGCGCCATGGGCAGATGGCCTTGAAGCTCGCGGACTCAGCTGCCGAAGCTGCACCCAAGGCCGGCCCGCGGCTGGTGGCGTTCCTTCGAGGTCAGCAGGCACACTCGGCAGCCATGGTCGGCGACCGGAAGCAGGCATTCACTCGCCTGCGTGAAGCCGAAGCAGCGCTCTCGAAGGCTGACTCACGCCGAGATGCTGTCGGCGGATACGACCAAGCGGCCTACCAGTTCCACGTCGCCCACGTCCTCTACGAGACGAAAGACCTGGCGGGCTCGATCGCGGCTCTGAAGAGCTCGGTCCGGGCACAACCCAAACAGGAACGGCAGGGCCGACTCCACGCCAACGGCGTGATGGCCCAACGCCAGTACGAACTGGGACACATCGAGGAGGCGTGCAGCACCTGGAATACGTTCCTCGACGACTACGTGGGCTTGTCAACCGCTCGCGGCGACGAGCACTTCGAGACGATGCGGAAGCGGCTCGCTCCCCACCGGAAGGTCCGGGCCCTGAGAGAACTCGGCGAACGCGCTCGCCAGGTCGCGACGCTGAAGGGGTAGTGACCCTGGAGAGGGCGATGAGTCGGGCGCCGCACCGCCCTCCCCGTCTGGGCGGCGCGCGGGTCAGGCAAGCAGGATCTGGCCGGCAGGGCGGTCAGGCTTCCAGTTACGGACCCGTCTCGTTTCCGCCGGCGCCCTGCTCTTCCAGCACTTGATTAACCGCGACAGCGGCTTCGTGTGCGTCTGCTGATTCACCGGCGTTGAGTGCCGCGAGGTAGCGCTCGCCGTGCTTTTCAGAGCGGCCCCGAGGGCGACGCGCCGCACATGGTAACCCAAGCGGCCCAGTCGGCCAGGGGGCCGCTCTCCTGCGGCCTCGTCGGGGGCGAACGGTTGTCCGCCGAGAGGCGAGACGCTGACCGGACGACCCCAACCGACAGGCTGGATCTCCCCCTCACCGAAGGAGCGTCGAAGCCTCGACGGCTTCCTCGCCGCTCACCGCGTTCGCGGCCCGTCGCCGTTCGAGGCGGCTGACTCCCGAAGCAGTCTGGAGGCAGCGGGTGTCGGAGGTCTTGGTGGCGATCGATGACGTCAGCGCTTGGACCATGGGCGACTTCAGCTACTCCGACCACTGAATCCACTGCTGCGCGCTGAGGGCCCTCACTGTTGTTTTGGTGGCGGCTTGCGCCTGCGCGTCGGTCAGACGGCGGCAGGGGCGCCGAGCATCGCGGAAGCCTGTTGGAACGGGTTGAGGACGCGCGTGGGCGCGGCGGTGTGGGGAAGGCCGGGGCAGGTGAAGCCGAGTTGGGTCATGGCCCGGAGGATTTCGCCGGCGCTGAAATCGCGGCGGTCCTGGCGTGTGATGACCTGCCCGACCTGCTTGACGGGGTAGGTGCGGCGGCCGATGATCACGGACTCGCCGATGACCTGTTCGGGCTTGATGCCCTTCATGGATTCCAGGACGCCGCTCTTGGTGAGGTCGAACGGGAAGCGGGCGATGACACAGCGCATGATGCCTCACAGGGAGAAGAATGAAGGGGGATGGTTTCGCCGCGGTGAGGCGGTTCAGTGGGCAAGGGCGAGGACGCCCGGAGCGCTGCCCTGCTCGTCGACGACCGGCAGGGCACCGGGCCGGCGGCCGCGCATCGCGTGCTGGGCTTCGGTGATCGTGGTAGCGGGTGAGGTGAACGGCCCGCGGTTGTCGAGAATGTCGCGTAGCTGGACCCGGTCCGTGTACGCGGGGCTGTCACGGACCGCGGCGAGCTGGGCCTGGGTGACCAGTTGGGTGCACAGGCCGTCGTTGTCGCAGACGAGCAGGTGCTCGGTGCGGGCACTGGTCATGACGGCCAGGGCGACTTCGATGGTCATGTCGTCGCAGACCTGCGGTCCGGCCGTGTCCATGGTGTCGGCCACTGTCCTGTGCGCGGGGGTGGCGCTCGCCGGGCGGGGTTGCATCTGAACCAGTGCCAAGATGTGCCTCCTGCAGAGATGGGCCAGTTTCCTGATCAAGGGTTCTAGGCCGCCGCGTCGAAGGAGGACTGCCGCACGATCGTGCGCCGGGCAGTCGAAGCGGGGCTGCGTCGACCGCGGGAGGCCGCGCTGCGGCTGCGCTGACGTCGCTCGGCCACCGGCGTGGTGATCGTCACGGGAATGCCGGAGGGGGTCTGGGCGCCGGTGATCCGGCTGAGTGCCTCCTCGCCCGAGCGGACCTGAGTGGTCTGCGGCACGATGCCGGCGGCTGCCATGAGGCGGCTCATGTCGCGGCGCTGGTTGGGGGTGACCAGAGTGACGACGCTGCCGGACTCGCCGGCCCGCGCGGTACGGCCGCCGCGGTGGAGGTAGTCCTTGTGGTCGGTCGGCGGGTCGACGTTGACAACGAGGTCGAGATTGTCGACGTGAATACCGCGCGCCGCGACGTTCGTCGCGACGAGCACAGTGACATGCCCGGTCTTGAACTGGGCCAGGGTCCGGGTGCGCTGCGGCTGCGACTTCCCGCCGTGCAGGGCGGCGGCCCGCACCCCGCTGCTCAGCAGATTCTGCGTCAGCCGGTCGACAGCGTGCTTGGTGTCCAGGAACATGATCACCCGGCCCTCGCGCGCCGCGATCTCCGTCGTCATCCGGTGCTTGTCGGCGCCGTGGACATGCAGTACGTGGTGCTCCATCGTGGTGACCGCCCCTGCGGTCGGGTCGACGGAGTGGACGACCGGGTCGGTGAGGTAGCGGCGGACCAGGAGGTCGACGTTGCGGTCGAGTGTGGCGGAGAACAGCATCCGCTGGCCCTCGGGGCGGACCTGGTCCAGGAGCGCGGTGACCTGTGGCATGAAGCCCATGTCGGCCATCTGGTCGGCCTCGTCCAGGACGGTGATCGCGACCTGGTTCAGCCGGCAGCCACCCCGGTCGATGAGGTCCTTGAGGCGGCCCGGCGTCGCGACCACGACTTCGGCACCACGGCGCAGCGCGCTGACCTGCCTGCCGAGCGGCATTCCGCCGACGACAGTGGCCAGGCGCAGCCTCACCGAGCGTGCGTGGGGGGTAAGAGCGTCGGTCACCTGCTGTGCCAGTTCACGCGTCGGCACGAGGATCAGGGCCAGCGGCTGGCCGGGCTCGGCGCGCTGCCCGGCGGTGCGGGCCAGCAGGGCCAGGCCGAAGGCGAGGGTCTTGCCGGAGCCGGTGCGCCCGCGACCGAGGACGTCGCGGCCCGCGAGGGTATTGGGCAGGGTCGCGCCCTGGATCGGGAACGGGATGCTCATGCCTTGCGCGGTGAGCGAGGCCAGCAACTGCTCGGGCATGTCGAGGTCGGCGAACGCCTCGACGGCGGGCAGCGCGGGAGTGATCGTCTTGGGCAGGGCGAACTCGCCCGAGGCCGCCGCGGGCCGCCGGCCGCGGCCGCCTGGGCGGCTCGGCCCTCCGGAACGGCTCGGGGCGGGCGTACCGAAGCGGTTGCCCCGGTGCGAACCGGCGCCGGAGCCGAAGGCGGGACCGCCGGTACGGCTGCGGGAGGAGCGGTTGTTCGTACGTGAGGGGTTCATTCAGAACCTTCCTTGATACGGCACGTATCAAGGAATTCTCGCAGCAGAAGAACAGCGCGGGGAATCACAAGAACGAGCCGAACGAAATGCGAAAGCAGATCTGGCCCGCGGTGAATCCGGTGCAAGTGCAGGCGATGAAATGGGTGACGTCATGCGGACGTGAGATCCCGGACGTCTACGGGTGCATCTTCAAAGAGGTCCGCATTCCTGGAGAGGGATCTGCGGGCGTCGTTGCCCCACAGGGAAGCCCCGGGGAATGCCCGTAGCTGGGGCCCGCACCCCGAGGGATGCGGGCCCCAGCTACGAAGTGCGCGTCAGCGTCAGGCAGGAACGATGTTCTCAGCCGTCGGGCCCTTCCGGCCCTGCGCGATGTCGAAGGTGACCTTCTGACCTTCGAGCAGCTCACGGAAGCCCTGAGCGGCGATGTTCGAGAAGTGGGCGAACACGTCAGCGCCGCCACCGTCCTGCTCGATGAAGCCGAAACCCTTGGCCGCGTTGAACCACTTCACAGTGCCAGACGCCATGTCATATCTCCTTGTGGGGCAGTACGCCGGAACCCGCAATCCACGGATGCCGGGTCGCCGCGATGATGCCCCGCCCGGAGATGACCGGAAATGCAAAACGCTCCCCGCGGCTAAAAATGCCGACGAAAGGCGTTGAGGTTTTTGGGAACCACGACTGCAACTGAGATCGACAGTAGCATGCGGTAGCGGCCTGCGTAAGGTCAATAATTCCGCTCTGCCCGTTGCAGTAAACACACTGTCCGCGCGGCACATTAAACTCTCGTCTCGCGGTCATAGATATTGATCCACCCGGAACACAGCATTCCAGGAAGAGCGGTCGTCGTTTACGGCGGCCCATCAGCCCGTATACGGGTCCCGACGCAGCTCAGCGCAGCGCTGCTGCGCGGCGCTCTCACGAGTGCCCCAGCTCCCACCACCATGGACCGAGACTGAAGGCGGCCGACGCCCACCGTTCGTGCGAACCAGTCGGACAGCAGGACCTGCCCGGGGCGGCAGTACGCTCCGCGCGCGGGCTGATCGCCGTACGGTGGGCGAACACGTCCGAGCCGCCACTGTCCGGGCGGTGAAGCCGCAGCCGTTCTGCGCGTCAAACCACTTCACAGTTCCCGCGGCCCTTGCCTCACACCTTCCTGCCGATGAAGCGTCCTACGACATGCGGCAGACGGAGGCGGTCACCCTGGCTCCTCCGCCGCAGCAGAACGCCCACGACGAAGATGTGGGCGAAGGGAACATCCTGGTCAAGGCAGTTGACTCAGAAGCCACGCGTCAGCCCGCGGTCGTCGGGTTCTCTGATTCGGCGGCGTGGCGGTATTCGGCGTTGATGCGCTGGGCTTCTTCGAGCTGGTCCTCGAGGATGATGATGCGGCAGGCGGCCTCGATGGGGGTGCCCTGGTCGACGAGTTCGCGGGCGCGTGCGGCGATGCGCAGCTGGTAGCGGGAGTAGCGCCGGTGGCCGCCCTCGGAACGCAGCGGGGTGATCAGGCGGGCTTCTCCGATGGCGCGGAGGAAACCTTGTGTGGTACCGAGCATCTCGGCGGCCCGGCCCATCGTGTAGGCGGGGTAGTCGTCGTCGTTGAGACGGCCGAACGAGTCGTCTGCTGTCATTTGCACCTCTCTGTGGAACGCGTGGAGGGGCTCGGGTGCCGTACGGCACCCGAGCCCCGAAGGAACTGCTACACCATCTGCCGACCCTGATACTGCGCCGGCCTTCTATTTCCGCTGACCCGACCTGGAAGTTGTCGGGGGTGCGGGGATCGCGGTTGCTTGACCGGAGACCACCTCGCTATCGATGTCCTGCGGTACCCGGGCTCAAAACTTCCACCCGGGCGATCCTGATGGCGCCTGGCTCCTCCGTTCTTCCCTCTGGGATCATCACTTACCTACTGCTGTACTGCTCTCCTGCGTACTGCTCTGTGGCCTGCGCCAGCGCCACTTTTCGACAGCCAGCCCCGTCGCCCGTCCTGCATCTGCTCTGGCTTAGAACCCCACTGCCGAACCTCCCGGTGCGCGCGTCCGCAGCCGACGCCTTCACCGAGGTGCTGCTCACTGACTTCACTGCTGCGTACTGCACTTGCGGGTACTGCTCACGGCGGCCCCTGATCACTGCGGGCCACCCGGTCCGGTCGCCAGTCCCGTCGCCGTCCTGCAACAACCCTGGCTTCGGAACTCCACCACCGCACCGTCCTGCGAACTGCAACTGCGGTTACTGCTGCCCGGCAGTTCGTCTCTGCCGGGCCCTGCTGTCTCTCTGGGCTACGAGAGAAACCATAACCACACCACCACCCAATGTCTACTCTGGCCGACATAGATTTCCGTTACCCGGGCGGAGAGATAGTCGGCCTCGGTCACGGAACGGGTGTGCGGCGGCCCCGCTCCAGCCAGGCTCGCCCGCTCCGACCAGCGCCGTTACGCGCAGCCTCGACGCCGCGAACACCGCAGTCGCCACGTCTGGCCATGCGGATGATCGCTCAGGACACGCGCGGGCTCGTGCGGTTGACACACCGCAGGCCGGGCACAAGCGCCGCCAGATAGGACCTGCGTGACGATCCAGAGACCAGGGTGGCCTGATGAACACAATGAGCGTCAACGTGGCAACTGCCCTCTCCACGGCATGCATTGCCAGCGCGCGCCGGAGCGCCCGGGATTTCCTCGCAGGTCACGATCTTCGCCGAACCTCATTTGGGACAAAGGGGCCGCTGGTTCAAACTCGAACCCGCCACGGCTGACTGCTGTCTGCTCTTGACCGGCAAGGCTCCGGCCGCGCCGCGGTCTCAGTTCTGGTCCCATCCACCGGTGTCCGGGATCGTTGAGGAACCCGCCTGCCGACCTCTCCGCTCCAGGCCGGCACGCCCACCACCCACCTCGGATCCCTGATGAACATTTGGAAGGTGTGTTGGCTCGGTCGTCTTCAACGGGGCCTGGATGCGTGAGCGATGCGTGAGCGGACGTGCTGACATGGCGCACACAACCTTGGACCGGCCAGCATGCGACATGCCTCTGACTAGGCATTTCTGGACCAGCGTGGAAGCTGGCGGAAGTCCCGGCAGGACCCTGCCGGGACTTCTAATCCGTTGGTTGTGGGTTCGAGTCCCACACGGCCTACGTCTCAGCCCCAGGTCGGAGTGCGTCTGATCTGGGGCTGGTCCCGTTTCCGAGACGTTCGAGATCGTTAGCTCAGCCTGTGCTCAGCCGAGAGTAAACGATCAAGACGTACCGGAGCCCCGGCCGCGAGTGTGGCCGGGGCTCCGGTAATCGCGCCACGCGGCGGGCTGCCCGCTGCCGGGGCCAGCTCGGGGGAGACGCTATGTTCCGGGCTGCACCGATGGCGCCCGCACCGCATACGGGCGCGCGAGCCGTGCGGCCTCGTCGTCGCGGAAGGCCGCAATCTCCCGGCACCCCTGGCTCGTGACGAACTCGCCGGGCGTGACGCACAGGTCCATGCGTTGGATGCACACGCCGACCATGAATGGTCCGTCGGTGGCGCGGTACATGCGGACCCCGTAGTACCCCTCTTGGCAGTCGTCGGGGTTGTTGAACCGGCAGTCGGCGCACGTCTCCGGCAGGCGCACGGGGCGGATGTTCTTTGCGTACAGCGTGCGTCCGGCAGGCGGCACCGCACCCGCTGATCCGAGGCTCCTGCCGTGACGATGCGCCGGACGGGTGTTGCGCCGAGGTGGTCGACGACTTCCTGCATGGCGGCGAGCGACACGCCGCCGTCCTCCAGAGACACGAGCATCCGCACCACGACGGAGCGGCCATGCCGCTCGGTGATCCGCAGTACGCGCTCAATGTGGTCACGTGAGGGGATCACGATGTTCGCGGACACCTTGACCCCATGGGCGGTCGCGGCCTCGATCGTGGCATCGAGGGTGGCGAGCTTGCGCTCGGCGAGCTTCGGAGAAGCGAGGCGCGGGGCCTGCACTGCGGCCAGTTCGTCGGGCGTGGTGCCGAACACGGACAGGTTGATGCGGTCGAGGCCGGCCGCGGCGGCGGAGGGCAGGACTGCGGCGCCGTTCTCCCCATTCGAGGTGAGTCCGACCGTGAGCCCCAGACGCCGAGCAACTCTGATCAGGCCAGGCAAGTCCGGGTGAAGCGTCGGTTCCCCACCGGTGAAGTGCACTTCGCTCGTCGGCAGGCTGCCGCGCATCGCGGCGAGGGCGAGGGCGAAATCGGCGTCGGCGGGGATGCGGGCCGGTAGGAAGTCGGCGCCGTTGGTGCGGAGGTAGATGGAGACGCGACCGGAGCGGCCCGGGGTGCTGCCGGTGAACTGGTCGGCGGACCGGTCGGTGTTGTCGGACGCGACAGGCGTTCCCTCGTTGTGGCAGAACGAGCAGGTGAGGCCGCACGCGTCGATGATCTCCACGCGCAAAGTGCGGTCCGGTCCGGCCTCGACCGGGACGTCTTTCGGATCGTGCATGGTGCCGCCTCTCCGTGCCGGCCGGGGCCGTGTGCCCCGGCCGGGAGCAACGAGCGTCGGCCTACTCGAAACGCAGGTCGGCGATGGAGTCCAGTGCGATGCCGTACAGGCCATAGACCTTCGTGGTGTTGACGGATGTGAGCCGGTCGCGGCCGATCCCCAGCGCGGCGGCGGCCTCCCATACCTGCGGTTCGTCGTCGGCCTCGATCTCCAGATACGGCGGGATGAGCGGCCACTCGTCGACCTCCAGCCGGGCGGCGCCGAGGAGGTACGAGGTGCGGCGGTTCTCCTGGTAGCCGCGTGGCGTCAGGCCGACCAGACTGAGGAGCTCGTTTGTCTCTTCGAACGAGTCGACGGCGACCTCGGTCTCATGGGTACCGTCAACCGCGTCCGTTGAGATCTGCTTGACGCACAAAGTGATGCCGGCGCCGGTGTCGCGCAGCCGGACCCACCGCCCGGGAACAGCCGGGACGGTGTCGTACACGTATCGGCGCATGAGCCGGGGCTCGCCCTGCTGGGTGCCGCCGGCGTCGATGATGAGCCGGGCAGTCTTCGCGGGGTCGATGTCCAGGGCCTTCGCCTCGTACTCAATGCCTGCCATGAGTCTCCGTTCGGTGAGTGTCGCTGACGAATGAACGACCGCTCGGCGCGCGGGGTGTTCCTCGGGCCGCATGACCTGATCGGTACCGTGTCCGCGCAGTACCAGCTGATCGACGATCTCGTGCGGTCCGCCAAGGGTGAGACCCGCCGCGGCCTTCTCCGCGTCGGGGCTGCATACGCTGCCTTGGTTGGCTGGCTGTACCAGGACGCCGGAGATATGGACGGCGCGGCATTCTGGCGCGGGGTGACACAGGAGATCGCGATGCGGTCCCGCGACCCGCATCTCATTGGCTACAGCCTGGTCAATCAGGCTCAGTTGCGCACTGACCCGGGCGACGGACACGCGGTCATCGACCTGTGCGAAGCCGCGCTCGACGATGTCGACCAACTCGTCCCGAAAGTGCGAATCATGGCTATGCAGCAGCAGACACACGGCGCCAGCCTCACCGGGGAACGGCATATGGTCGACCAGCTCATCGACCAGCTCATCGACCAGGCCGACCGGCTGCTGCCTCGCGTCGACGACGACCTGCCCTGGGGCAACGCCTGCCGACGGACGCCCGGATACCTAGAGGTGCAGCGCGCCACCTGCTACGGACGGCTCGGTCTCGGGGAAGAGGCCGGCGCGCTGTGGTCGCAGGTCCTCGCCATCGTCCCGACGACTGCTCGTCGCGACCGCGGGGTGCACATGGCTCGGCAGGCGAGGGCCGCCGCTGCAGCGCGAGAGCCGGACCAGGCGGTGGAGATCGCCCGGACCGCGGCGACGATCGCGGTAGAGACCCGCTCAGGCAGGATGCGGCGGGAGCTGGTCACCCCGGAGCGGGCGATGCGGCCGTGGCAGGATGCCTCGTATCACGCAGGGGCGGCGATGATCGTGCATATCGCCGACCGGGAACGCCGCATCGGCCACCACGCGGACATCGACCTCAGGATCGACCACTTGCGCATCGCCGTCACGACTCACGACATCGGCTACAAGCTGACGGAGGCCGACTTCGATCTCGCAGCCCGGATCGACGCCATTGCCGCGGCGCACCGGTCCACGCCGCTCGACTGACCCCGGACGTACGAAAGCGCCGGTCCGGCCGGGCCGGGCACGGTGGAGTCGGCACCGTCACGGCCGGCAGCACCGGACGGGCCGGGGGAGGCCGCCGTCGCGGTAGCCGGGCATGCTGTCCCGCAGGGTCGTGATGTCCGGGGTTCGTGCCGTACGGGCCCGGCGCGTGCGGGGAAACGCGAGGGTCGGCCACATGGGGTGGGCCATTCTTCATCGGGCATGCCGGACGTGTGGTCAGCATGAATGATCTGGGCACGGATTACGGGACAGCCCTTGGGTTTGGTGGTCCGGCTGGTGGTGGCCGACGGGCGCGCCTCAGAGCCACTCGTCAAACACGTACGCGATGGCCTGCCTGGCGAGCTCTTCTTCGATCAGTCGCTGCCGGGTATCGCTCGGTGCGGGTAGGGGTGCTGCGGTGGGGATGAGCTTCACCCAGAAGATGGGGCTGCCTCCTGGCAGCGAGGCAATTCCACCGAATCGCAGGTCCCCGGCAAACCAGATCAGCCCTCGTCCGTCCGTCAGGCCGATCCATACTTCGTCCGGCATGGCCGGGGCGAGGAGTTGCCGGGCCGCACCTCCTTGAGGGTCGAGCAGCAGCAGCCGCTTGGCCTCCCCCCCGGCGATGGCTTCCACGCGGCATGGCCATGCCTGCCAAGGGCTTGCCAGGACGCCCGACACCGTTTGGTTCAGGTCGGCTGCTGCATTTCTTTTCGACCCGACGATGATCCCGTTGAGGCTTCCTGCGAGAAGGGTTATGAACATGCCGAAGAAGAATGGTTCCCATGACTGTGCGATAAAGCAGACAATGAATGAAGCGGCAATGGTGAAGCCGACGACGTTTTCAGTTGACGGGGAGTTGCGTGATCTCAGCTCGGCTGCCTCGCGTTGTTTCTCCATCTCTGGTCGCAAAGTCGCTGTCAGATCGACGGCGAGGCGTGACGTCACCTGGTATCCGAACTCTTCCGCCAGCACAGCGCCCCCCTGTGACAGTCCACGACCTGTGCAGCCATTGAACCGCCAAGTCCCTTGCTGGCGGCAGGGGTTGAATCGGTCAGGGGAAGGTTGGGCGCAGCGGTGAGGCCGCGCCCTCGGGGGATTTGGGGAGGGCCGGGCGGTGAGCGCGGTGTCCCTACGACAGCTGGGCGTGGTGCTCGCCGGGTGGGGCGGCCCTCCTGCGCTCCCGCAGATGGGCGTGGGCCATGAGGCCGAGGAGGGTCACCAGGAGTACCGCCGAGGAACCCGGAGTGCCGAGGTCCAGGCCGCCCCTGGCGGTCGGCTTGGTGAGGAAGTCGCCGGCTGTGGCCCCCAGGGGGCGGGTGAGGACGAAGGCGATCCAGAACAGGGCGACATCGGGGACGGCCGGCACCCGCGTCAGGACGGCGAGTACGGCCAGGAGCGCTGTGACGAGCAGGGCGCCGCCGGCGTAGCCGAGGCCGGAGCTGTCGGAGAGGAAGTCGCCCATGGAGGTGCCCAGGGTGTTCGACACCAGGATGGCGGACCAGAAGAGGGCCTCGCCGCGGAAGGTGACGATGTCGCGGATGGCGAAGGTCTGCCCGGTGAGTTTCCAGGCGATGAAGACGGCGATCAGCAGGGAGACGAGAATCGCGGCGCCCGCGGGGTATCCCAGGCCCAGGCCCTGGGGGCCCCGTCCCAGCGAGGTCGTGCCCGCCGTGAGGTATTCGGCGCCCGCGTCGCGGTTCATGAAGTCCGACATGGTGGTGCCGGCCATGCTCGTGGACAGGATGACGGTCCAGTAGAAGAACGGGTTGTAGCGCTTGGACCGCAGCTGCACCACCAGCGTCACCACGAAGACCAGGAACAACGCGATCGTGGTGAGGAAGTAGCCCAGTCGCAGCGTCTGGGAGAAGAGATCGCCGGCCGTCTCGCCGAGGGTGGTGGCGGCGATCTTCATGATCCAGAAGGCCAGGGTGACCTCGGGGAGTTTCTTCATCACATGCGGGCGCTCACGGGTGGCATCCACCGCGGTGAGGAATTCCGGCTGTCCCAAAGCGCACTCCTGGTCGACCGTCCGGCACTGCACCGCTCGGGCGGTGGGCGGCCGGTTGTTGTATGGCGGCGGTGAGCGGCCTCGGGTGCTCTGCTCGCACTCCGGACGCACCTGTGCGTCGCCATCTCGACGTGCGTTCGCGCCTTCGCGCCTCCGCGTCCACGTAACGTAGACGGTCTACACCGACGTAGACGGAACGACACCCCCTGAACGACACCCCCTGTGGGTGCCACGCCGCTCACGGGGGCGGGCGTTTCGGCCCGGTCGACCGGTGCTCTCTCTAGGCTGAGGCAGTGATTATCATGTCCTCGCCAAGCAGCCGCCTTGCCGCCCGCGCCGCCCTTCTCGCCCTGCTCGTCGTTCCTGTCTGGGGCTGCTCGGCCGGGACGGAACCCGGTCCTCCGGGGGGATCCGGCGGAGAGAAGCCCTCGCCGTCGTCGACGACGGGTGCGGGGCGCGAAGGGCTGGGCGACATCTTCGTCGGCGGACGGGCCGTCACCGGGTCGAGGCCGTCCGGGAACGCGAAGGTCCCGTATCGGCGCACATACGTGGACGGTGAGCTGTACTCGGCCGTCACGGGGTACCGGTCCATGGCGTTCTCGCACATGGGCCTGGAGGGGGTGTACGACGGTGTGCTGACGGGCCGTCCGGGTGGCGGGAAGTCAGGCGTCGGCGATGTGATGACCACGATCGATCCGGATGTGCAGAGGGCGGCCGGTGACGGGCTGCGCGGCCACAAGGGTGCCGCTGTCGCCATGGACGCCGAGAACGGGCACCTTCTGGCTCTGGTGAGTACGCCCTCGTACGATCCGTCGTCGTTCGCAGGCAACACCACGGCGGACGCCGAGGCGTGGCAGCGGCTGACGGGTGATCAGGGCAAGCCGTTGCTCAACCGGGCACTTCGCGAGGCCGTGGCACCGGACGAGACGTTCGAGGTCGTCGTGGCGGCCGCCGCCCTTGAGCGGGGCGTGTACACGTCGGTGGACGAGAGCACCCGCAGCCCGCTCCCGTACGCCCTGCCCGGGAGCGGCACGGAGTTGCCGAGCGACCCCGCCCGTTGCCGGAATGCCTCCATCCGGAATGCTCTGCGGTACTCGTGCCGCAATGTCTTCATGGCCATGGCCGTCGAGGTGGGGCAGCCCCGTCTCGTGTCGACGGCGAAGGCCTTCGGCTTCAACGACGACGCGCTGCTCGTCCCCGTACGGGTGGGGAGGAGCGACTGTCCCGAGGGGGACGTGAGCGCGAGGGATGCGGCGCTCATCGGCACCGGGCGAGGGGGTGTGACCGCCACGCCGGTCCAGATGGCCAGGGTCATGGCCGTGATCGCCAACGGCGGGAAGCGCGTCGATCCCCAACTGGTCTCGAAGGTGGTCCATGCCGACGGGCGTGTGGAGAAGCCGCGGCGTGCCGCCGGCGCACATGCCGACCGGGTCATCGGGCGGAGGACGGCCGAGCAGTTGCAGTCGGCCCTGAAGACATCGGCATCCGGTCCGGTGGACGAGCGTGGTGGTGCGCCGGGCGCGATGATCGGCGGCAGGACCGGATGGGTTCCGCCCGCGCGTTCGTACGGGGACGTATCGAGCGCCTGGTTCATTTCGTACGCCCGCTCGGGGCAGGGAAGGCTGGTCGCGTTCGCCGTTCATGTCGGAGATTCCGCCGACCGGGTCGACGGGGCCGATGGTGCGCGACCGGCTGTCCGCGTCGCGGAGAGGATGAGCGGGGCTGCGGCGGCCACGCGAGGCTGACGGCTGTGCCCGATGGGCGGCCCCCGGTACCCGGTACGCGGGCCGGGGAAGGCGGGCGCGTCAGGTCGCCGGCGCGATGTTCTGGTTGGCGTGGAAGAAGTTGTACGGGTCGTAGGTGCGCTTGACGGCCGCCAGGCGGTCGTAGTGGTCGCGGTAGGTGGCGCGCACCCGGTCCGGGGCCTCGCCCGCGCCGATGAAGTTCACGTACGTACCGCCCATCGAGTGGGGGTGGAGCTCCTCCCAGTAGTCCACGCACCACTGCCTGAGCGTCTCGGCGTTGTCCGGGTCCGGGTCGATGCCCGCGATGACGCCGGACCAGACCGCGTCGCGGTAGGCCCAGGCCGTGTCGTCGGGTCCCGGCCGGTGCGCGGCGCCGTCCACCGGGTAGAGGTGCGTGGTCGACAGGCCGGTGGGGAGGTTCTCGGTGTACTTGGCGTGGACGGCGATGGCGTCGTCGGTGATGCGGTCGAAGAAGTTGCCGCGCCAGTACCACTGCAGGCCTGGGGGGAGCAGCTCGTCGAACATGGACTGCAGGGCGGGGTAGGGCATCGGCGTCATGAAGTGGAATGCGGGCGGTCCGGGGTCGGCCACGGGCCTCAGGGTGGCTTCGAGGAGGTCGGGGGCGCCCGTCCAGCACCACACGACACCGCACATCTTCTGGCCGTGGATCTCCTCGGGGAAGGGCGGACCGGGCGGCACGGTGAGCGCGGCGAAGAAGCCGCTCAGCTCCTCGGTGGCCCCGGGCAGGAAGTCGCGGTACCAGCGCAGTACGTCGGGGGTCCGGTCGACCGGCCAGAGAGTGATGGCGACGCCCACGGTGTCCACCGGGTGCATCCGGAACGTGAAGGAGGTGACGATGCCGAAGTTCCCGCCCCCGCCGCGCAGCGCCCAGAACAGGTCGGGATGGGAGGTGGGGCTCGCCGTCACCGCGGTGCCGTCGGCCAGGACCACGTCCGCGGTCAGCAGGTTGTCGGCCGTCAGCCCGTATCTGCGGGTGAGATGGCCGTGGCCACCGCCCAGCGTGAGACCGGCGATTCCGGTCGTCGACAGGATTCCGGTGGGGGTGGCCAGGCCGAAGGCGTGGGCGGCGTGGTCGAGGTCGCCGAGCGTGGCGCCGCCGCCGACCATGGCCCTGCGCGTGCCGGGGTCGATGTGCGCCCAGCGCATGGGTGACAGGTCGATGGTGACCCCGTCGTCCACCAGGCACAGGCCGGCGCCGCTGTGTCCGCCGCCGCGGACCGCGACCACGAGACCCTCGTCCCGGACGAAATCGACCGCGGCCATGACGTCCGCCGCGTCGCCGCATCGCACCACGGCCGCCGGACGTCTGTCGATCATCGCGTTGTAGATCGTGCGGGCCGTCCGGTACTCCGGGTCCCGCGGAGCGATGACGGGTCCGCGCAGCGCGGCCCGCATCGCGTCCAGGGTGTCGAGCGCGGTGCCGTTCATGGTCCGGCCATCTCCCTGCTCACCTGGATGCGGACCGCTGCCCCGCCCGATCCCCGTCGGGCCGTCGAGGTGCGCGCCGCACGTGCACCGGGTGCCCCGGCACCCCGGGACCGGGGCGGGAGCGGCCGCCGTGGGCTGATGCCTCAAGCCTCCCCGCGGTCCGGGGGCCGTGCCAGTTCGCCGGACCGGGAGGAGCGAGACATGTGCGTCAGGGACGGGGCGGCAGGCTCTCAGACGAGGAGCTTCGTCTTCGCCCGCTGGTATTCCTCGTCCGTGATGGCGCCCCGGTCCTTGAGCTCGGCGAGTCTCGCCAGGTCGTCGACGTGCCTGCTCTCCTTGGGGGCGTGCGCCTCGGTGGCGCCGGCGGCCTCCCGTACGTACGCCTTGAAGGCCGCCTCCCGGTCCTGCGCCTCCTTGACGTCCCGCTTCCCCATGGATTTGCCGCGCACGATCACGTACACCAGGACGCCCAGATACGGCAGCAGCAGGGCCACGACCAGCCAGCCCGCCTTGCCCCAGCCGCCGAGGTCGTCGCTGCGGAAGATGTCGGCGATGACCTTGAAGAGCAGGAACAGCCACATGATCCAGAGGAAGAACCAGAGCATGGTCCAGAAGAGGTTGAGCAGGGGGTAGTTGTCCACGGTCGGCTCCCCTATCACCGCGAGTCATCGCGTCGACTGACTGAAAGATAAATCAGTCATATCACCCCATATTCACCCTCGCTCGTTGGTGTTCGAGACCCTCCTCGGGCGGCAGGCGCGGAGTACCGTGGAAACGTCGAGGGAGGCTCCGGCCTCCAGGAGGCGGGGTCGCCTCGTGGTCATGAAGCGGCGTGAACGGCGTGAGCAGCGACGCGGAGAGCGGCGCGAGCGGCGGCGCGGGCAGGCGCACGCAGGGACGCTCGCGAGGGCGCATGCACAGGGCGGATGAGTCCGCCTTGAGCCCGGTCGGGGCGATCGGCCGCGTCACCGTGCCGATCCCGCCCGACGGTCCGGGCGAAGTGCTGGTGGCCGTACGGGGCGGGTCGGAGGCCTACACCGCATGGTCGACGACGTCGATCGACAGGGACGTGCGCGTCGTTGTCGTCGACTCGGTCTCGGCGCGCGGGGTGATCGTGGAACGCCTGCCGCCCTGAGCCGGAGCAAGGGCGCACCCACGTCGAGCAGTCACATACGGCAGGAGTCTTCCGATGTTCTTCTGGCATGTTCCCGCCCCCAACGAGGCGATGCTCATATCCGGTTCCAAGGGGCAGACCCTGGACACCCAGTTCCGGATCGTCACCGGCCACGGCAGTTTCGTGCTCCCGGTCAAACAGAAGGCGCGCATGCTCTCCCTGGCGCTGCGCGAGGCGGAGATCACCGAGGACTGCGTGACCCAGCAGGGCATCCGCCTCAACGTCCGGGCCGTCGCGGTCTTCAAGGTCGGCGACGACGCCGTGTCCATCGCCAACGCGGCACGCCGATTCCTGACGGAGCAGGAGCAGATGGAGGAGCTCGTCGGCCGGATCTTCGCCGGACACCTGCGCTCCATCGTCGGCGGACTGACCGTGGAACAGATCATCCGCGAGCGCAACCGGGTCTCGCAGGAGGTCATCGCGGGCAGTCACGGCGAGATGGAGAAGCTCGGCATCGTGGTGGACGCGCTCCAGATCCAGGAGATCGACGACGCCACCGGCTACATCAACAATCTCGCCGCCCCGCACGCCGCCGCGGTCGCCAGCCAGGCCCGGATCGCCGAGGCCAAGGCCGACCAGGAAGCCAGTCAGCGCGAGCAGCAGGCCGCCGCGCTCAAGGCGGAGTACGAACGTGACACCGCGATCAAGCGGGCGGGCTTCCACGCCGAGACCGAGCAGTACAACGCCCGCGCCGCGCAGGCCGGACCGCTCGCCCAGGCCCAGGCCTCGCACGAGGTCATCGAGGAGCAGACCGCGCTGGCCGAGCGGCAGGCCGCGCTCGCCGCGCAACGGCTCGAAGCGGAGGTCCGACGTCCGGCGGACGCCGAGGCGTACCGTCAGCGCACCCTCGCCGAGGCGGCCCGGGACCGGGTGAAGTTCGAGGCCGACGGCAACGCGTACACCGAACGGACCATCGCCCAGGCCCAGGCCGACGCCAACAGTGTGCGCGCCACCTCGCTGCGCGACGGCAACCAGGAGCTCATCGCGGCCAACCGCATCGTGGAGAACCTGCCGGCGCTGGCCGACGCGGCGGCGCGCGGCATGTCGGGGGCCGACCTCACCGTCCTCAACGGCACCAGCGGTGTCAATGAGATGGCCGCGGGCGTGGTCGGCCAGGGACTGGCGATCCTCCATGCGCTGCAGCGCGGCGCGAGTCCGATGAAGTCACCGGCGGTCGACGGGAAGGCCACTCCCCGTATCACCGAGACGAACTGATCCTTGGGGCCGCGCCGAAGGGGCGGGACGCGGGAGATTCGCCGAGTGGTCATGAGCGCGCCGGACATGCCGTAGAGTTGTATTCACCGACGCGGGGTGGAGCAGCTCGGTAGCTCGCTGGGCTCATAACCCAGAGGTCGCAGGTTCAAATCCTGTCCCCGCTACTGATGATTCGGGCCCGGCACGCTGCATGCGTGCCGGGTCCGAATCATTTCCCCCTGTTGCCGCCGGTCCCTGGGTACCGGTGACCGGTCGTCGGCCCTTCGGCCCTGTGAAGGGGCAGGACGGGCTGTGTGTGAGCCGGGCCACGTGCGTACCCCCATTGGCCGATGAGGAGTCGCCGCGCGCCCTTGGTCCGGTGAGCCTGGGGGTGGGGCGCGGCACCGTCCGCAGCCGAGCGCGTACCGGGCAGGAGACCACAGGTGTGGAAGCGGCTGAAGCGGCGCGGCAGACATGCCAGGGACGGTGTCCGTACCAGGCGGTTCGTCCGCGCGCTGCCCGCCCTGATGATCATCGGTGGGCTGGTGTTCGACTTCCTCACCCCGCCGACCTTCACCGCCATTCCGCTGTTCGTGGCCGCGCCGCTGATCGCCGCGCCGTTCTTCTCGCTGTCCAGCACCATCCTCACGGCCGTCGCCTCGATCCTGGCCATCATCACGCTGCGGCTGCACAGCAACACGTTGCCGCGAGCCGTGCCGTTGATCGAGCTGCTCACCCTGGTCACCGTGTCGGTCCTCGCGGTCGTCATCAACGGGGTCGTGCGGCGCAGCAACGAGCAATTGGCCTCCGCGCGGGTGATCGCGGAGACCGCCATGCGGGCCGTGCTGCCCAAACCGTCCGACCGGATCGGCGGGCTGCATGTGGCGGCGCGGTACGTGGCGGCGCAGGCGGACGAGTTCGTCGGCGGCGACCTGTTCGCCGTGGCGGACACCCCGCACGGGGTGCGGCTGGTGGTCGGGGACGTACGGGGGAAGGGGCTCGACGCCGTGGAGTCGGTGGCGGTGATCATCGGCGCGTTCCGGGAGGCGGCCGAGCAGGAGCGTTCGCTGGAGGGCGTGGCGCAGCGGCTGGAGCGGGCGCTGGCGCGAGAGGGGACGGGGCGGGGCGGGCTGGACGCGGTCGAGGGCTTCACCACCGCCGTACTGGCCGAGATCCCGTCCGGGCTGTCGCGGGTGCGGATCGTCAACCGCGGCCATCCCGAGCCGATCCTGCTGCATCCGGACGGGGCGCTGGACGTTCTGGGGCCATCGGTGCCCGCGCTGCCGCTCGGGATGGATCTGGGGGTGTGGCCCGACCGGGCGGACGAATGGGATCTGCCGGCGGGGACGACCCTGCTCCTCTACACCGATGGCCTCTCCGAAGCGCGGAACGTCGACGGGGTCTTCTACGATCCGGCGGCGCGGCTGCGCGGGCGGATCTTTCCGGGACCCGAGGAACTGCTGTCCGCCCTGACCGACGACGTGCGGCGGCACACGGGCGGCGAGACGACCGACGACATGGCACTGCTCGCGGTCGTACGTCCCGCGGAGGGGCAGCCGCACCGGCGCAGGACGGTGAAGATCGTGGGACTGGACACGATGTGACGGGTGGGGCGGGTGCGTGGTGCGGACCGGGCGGAGCCCGGGGCGCGGCATGCCACCGTCCGTAACCGAAGCGCACCGCTCCGCATAACATTTGACGCAACGTCAGAATCCGGGTAATGGCTGAGGGGCGCTCAACTCATCCGATTCCACCCGGTTATGTCACGTAAAGTCCAGGCCAAGACCGGAACGATCAGTGGGAACAGCTTGGAATCGGGCCCGGGTGTCTATTAACGTTCGATAACGCAGCGCGGTCGTCCCAGCCGTCGTCAGTGGCGGCACCGTGCGCGAGCGCCGAATTCCGCAAGGGAACCGGGGAACCACCTACATGGGGTGAATCGGACACCTGTGTCTCGTGAGAGGCAGAGGCGCCCGTAGGAGACCTTCCTGCTCCGAACCCGTCAGCTAACCCGGTAGGCGAGAAGGAAGGAAAGGAGTGCGCCCAAGTGGCGTCCAACAAGCCTGCCCCCGAGGCCCCCGCGCGGTTCACCTCCGACTTCGCCCCGGGTGCCGACTTCGGCTCCGGTTCTGACTACGGCCTCGGGTACGGCCCCGGTTTCGCTTCCGACGCCGGTTACGCAACCGCCGGGACGGGAACGGCGTTCGGCGCCAGCTACGGCACCGAGCCGGGAACGGCGTTCGGCACCGGCTACGGCACCGAGCCGGGCAGCGACTTCACCGGTGAGTTCGGGTCCGGTGAGTTGCACGGGCCCGGCGACTCGGCAGAGCTCCGCAGGGGATTTCGCGCCGACGGCGGCGGTGAGCCCGAACGAAGCCGGGAGGAGTGGAACCCCACCGAGGAGTCCGTCCGCCCCGTGCGCGGCAAGCACCGCGTCGCCAAGCAGCGCAACGGACTTGCCCGTAGCTCCACCGTGCTCGGGGTCGGCGTCATCGCGGCGGTCGGCGCGGGCGGCATGGCCACCGCGCAGAGCAAGCCGGCGGTCTCCATCTCGCTTCCCGATTCCATCGCGGACAACCTGCCCGACGCCAAGTCCCTTCCCGGCGTGGGTTCCCTGTTCTCCGGCGAGTCCGAAGCCGACAAGGCCGAGGCCGTCGCCGCGTCCGCTCCGCTCACCACCGCCGGCATCACCACCGCCGAGGCCCAGCGGGGCACGACGGACGCGGGCGAGGCGCTCCGTGCCCGTATCCTCCAGCAGGCCGAGCAGCAGCAGGACGCCGCCGACGCCGAGGCCAGGGCCGCCGAGGAGAAGGCGGCTGCGGAGAAGGCCGCCGCCGAGGCCAAGAAGCAGCAGGACGCGGCCGAGGCCAAGGTCGCCGCCGAGAAGAAGAAGGCGGCGGAAGAGGCCAAGAAGAAGGCGGAGGCCCTGCGGCTCGCCAAGCTCGCCGCGAGCTACGCCATCCCGACCACCTCGTACACGATCACCTCGACCTTCGGCGAGGCCGGCTCGATGTGGTCCTCCGGCTACCACACCGGCCTCGACTTCGCGGCGCCGACGGGTACCCCGATCAAGGCCATACACAGCGGCACGATCAAGTCGGCCGGCTGGTCCGGTTCATACGGCTACCGCACGGTGCTGGAGCTCGAAGACGGTACGGAGCTGTGGTTCTGCCACCAGTCCTCGATCGGTGTCAGTGTCGGCCAGAAGGTCACGACCGGTGACACCATCGGCCGGGTCGGCGCGACCGGCAACGTCACGGGCCCGCACCTCCATCTGGAGGTCCACACCCCGGCCGGTACGGGCATCGACCCGATGGCCTGGCTGCGCGGCAAGGGCCTCAACCCCTGATCGGCCGGCCGCCTCGCGGCCCACATGACCCGAGCCGGTTCGCCGGCCGCTGAACCCCGGCAGCCCTGACGCTCCCCCCGACGTCAGGGCTGCCGGTCGGATACGGGCCTGCCCGAAGGGCCGGCTGCCGGAATAGCGGACCCGCCGGTATCCGTTGATCCACACATGACTTCTCTTCGTAAGCTGGGCCCTTCCGATCTTCAGGTCTTCCCGCTCGCCCTCGGCGGCAACGTCTTCGGCTGGACGGCCGACGAGGCGCAGTCGTTCGCCGTGCTGGACGCCTACGCCGCGGCGGGCGGCAACTTCATCGACACCGCCGACGCATACTCGGCCTGGATCCCGGGCAATGAGGGCGGCGAGTCGGAGACCGTCATCGGGAAGTGGCTCGCGGCACGCGCCAACCGGTCGGAGATCGTCGTCGCGACGAAGGTCGGCGCCCATCCCTCGTACAAGGGGCTCGCCGCCACGAACATCAAGGCCGCGGCGGAGGAGTCGCTCCGTCGGCTCGGCACCGACCACATCGACCTCTACTACACGCACTTCGACGACGAGACCGTCCCGGTCGAGGAGATCATCAGCGCCCTCGACGAGCTGGTGAAGGAGGGCAAGGTCCGGGAGATCGCCGCCTCCAACATCAGCCCCGAGCGGCTCCAGGCGTCCCTGGACTTCTCGGAGCGCGAGGGGCTGGCCCGTTACGTGGCCCTGCAGCCGCACTACAACCTGGTCTCCCGCGACACGTACGAGGGCGAACTCCAGGAGACGGCCGCTCGGGCCGGGCTCGCCGCCGTCCCGTACTTCGCCCTGGCCTCCGGGTTCCTCACCGGCAAGTACCGTCCGGGTGCCTCGGTGGAGAGCGCTCGGGCCGAGAAGGCGGGGCAGTACCTGGAGTCGGAGCGAGGACAGAAGGTCCTGGCCGCGCTCGACAAGGTCGCCCAGGAGCACGACGCGGAGATCGCGACCGTCGCGCTGGCGTGGCTCGCGTCCCGGCCGACCGTCGTCGCGCCGATCGCCTCGGCCCGCACCGTCGAACAGCTGCCCGCCCTGGTGGCCGTCGCCGACCTCCGGCTGACCGAACAGGACCTGGCGGAACTCACCGAGGCATCCGCCTGACACGGTCGTCCAGGGGCATGGTCGCCCGCTCACGCCCCGGGAGCACAGCGCTGCCGGGGCGTTCGCGCGTGCGGGACGGTTCAGCGCCCGGCCGCGGTCGGCCCCGTCCACCGCCCTCCTCGCCCGGCGGACGAACGCTTCGGAGCCGAGCGTGGCCCTACTGGCTCCGCCGCGGCGGCTGGTGCGGGGCCAGATAGGGGTTGTAGCCGGGGCCGCCGTACGGCGTGTGCGGCGGCGGGAACGAGTGAGCGTACGGGCCCGGTGCCGGCCGGGGGAGGCGCAGGCGGCCCGTCGCCTGCGCCGCGTACGTCAGGGCGGGGGCGGCCACGTCCCTGCGCTGCCAGAGATGGTGCAGCAGCTCCAGCTCGCGTTCGGCGAAGTCCGCACCCGCGGTCCCGCGGCGGGCCTGCCTGCGCAGTGAGGCCAGTGACGTCGCGAACGACTCGTACTCGGCGACGGTGCGGGCGGCAGCCTTGCCGTGGGCCTTGGCCTGCGCCTTGGTACGAGCCCCGGCCTGGGCCGACGATCCGCTCGCCGGAGCACGCCCCGTCCCGTACCCGTACCCGTACCCGGGTCCCGTCCCGAACCCCGGCGCGTACCCCTGCCCGTGTCCCGGTGCGTATCCCGCTCCGTACACCGACGTGTGTGCCTGCGGGTGTCCCGGCCCCGGTCCGTGCCCCGGGCCCGGTCCGTAGGCCGGCGACGTCGGCGATGGCGGCGCGTGTGCCGGTCCGTACGGGCTCGTCCAGTTTCCCCGGGCCGCGAGGGAGTGTCGTCGGCGTGCCGCGTCGCGTGCCATGCCTCGGGCCCGCATCGAGGAGAGGGCGAGCGGCTCGGCGGGCGTCAGCCAGCCGGCCGCCGCATAGGCCGGCAGCTCGGCGGAGAGCGTACGGAGCTCCCGTTGGCGCGACCAGATCGCCAGCCAGGTCACCAGGCCGAAGGCCGGGACCATGAACACGCCGTACACGGCATAGAAGCCGTACGGTCCGACGGTCGCCGATCCGTTCCACAAGGCATGCATGCCCATGGCGAGAACGAGGCCCGACAGCGGCAGAGCGATGCGGCGGATCCGACGCCGCCGCGCACTGGCCGCGGCGAGCCCGAAGCCTATTCCGGTCAGCACCGTGAAGAGCGGATGCGCGAACGGCGACATCACGGCCCGTACGAAGAACGTCGCGGCCGTCACCGAGACGACGCCCGAGGTGCCGATCTGCTGGTCCTCGCCGAAGGCGTTGCCCAGGTAGAGGATGTTCTCGGTGAAGGCGAAGCCGCTCGCGGTGAAGCCGGCGACGACCACGCCGTCGACGATCCCGTTGAACTCCCGCTTCCGGAACAGGAAGATCAGCAGCACGGCCGCGGCCTTGGCGCTCTCCTCGACGACCGGCGCTATGACCGTGGCACCGAGGGTGTCGGCGTGCGACGGGTCGGCGGTGGCCGTGGCTATCCAGTGGGTCGCGAACGAATTCGCGAGGATCGCGACCAGGGCGGCCGCGAACGCACCCCAGGCGAAGGCGAACAAGAGATTCCGCCAGGGTGCCGGCTCGACCCGGTCCAGCCAGCGGAACGCCGCCATCAGGAGCGGGACGGGCAGCACGGCGAGGCCCAGACCGACGAGAAACCCCTCCGTGCCTGTCTGGTCACGGACCAGGGCCAGGATCGCCAGGCCGCACAGCGCCAGCACCGTGAACACGGCCACGATGCGGAAGGTCCTGCTGCGCCACACCATGCCGACGCGGCGGGGCCGGTAACGCCAGTGCCTGCGCTCCGGCACGGCAGCCAGGATCTCGCCGACGCGCTGCTCCTCGAGCAGAGGGACGGCCGGCTGTGACTGCCGCTGCTGGACAGACCCGTCGGACACCACCTGATGACCCTAACGAGCAGCACTGACACCTGGCCATGGGGCGCCGTGTCGATCGGCCCCCGCCCGGAGGCCGGTGCCACCACCTGTGGACGCCACCGGACGCCGGTGCCACCACCGGTGAACGACGCCGGTGAACGACAGCGGTGGACGTCAGCGGCGGGCGAAGAGCAGGTCGTGCACGACATGGCCCTTGTCGAGGCCCTGCCCCTCGAACCGGGTCAGCGGCCGGAACGCCGGTCGCGGCGCGTAGCCGCCGTCCGCCTGGGTGTTCTCGAAGAGGGGGTGCGCGGTCAGCACCTCCAGCATCTGCTCGGCGTACGGCTCCCAGTCGGTCGCACAGTGGATCACGGCGCCGGTCTTCAGCCGCTGGGCCGCCAGGTCGAGGAACTCCGGCTGGATCAGCCGTCGTTTGTGATGGCGCTTCTTGGGCCACGGGTCGGGGAAATACACCCGCAGCCCGTCCAACGAGTCGGGCTTCAGCATCTCGCGCAGCAGGATGATCGCGTCACCGTTCGCGACCCGGATGTTGGTCAGGCCGTTCCGGTCCGCGAGGCCGAGCAGATTGCCCTGGCCGGGGGTGTGCACGTCGACGGCGAGAATGCCCGTGCCCGGGTCGTCGGCCGCCATTTGTGCAGTGGCCTCACCCATCCCGAAACCGATCTCCAGCACGGCCGGGAGTCCGTCGAACAGCTCGGGCAGATCGAGGACGCGCTGCCCGTCGATGTCCAGGCCCCACTTCGGCCAGAGCCGCAGCAGGGCGTCCTCCTGGCCGGGCGTGACGCGGCTGCGGCGTGGCTGGAAGCTGCGGATCCGGCGCTCGTGGTGCGATCCGGCGGGGTCGATGGCCGGTCCGCCGGGGAAGCGCGGTTCCTGGCGCAGCCTGCGCTGCCGCTCGAAGGAGGCGGCGCGCAGACCGTCCGGAATCCCTGCCGCGGGGGAGGCGGCGGGCTGAACCGGGGAAGCGGTGCCCGGCTCGGCCGAGGCGCTGCTCGCTCCGGCCGCGGCCTCGCCGGGCTTCGGGGCGGAAGGATGCGCGGACGGGCTCGCGGAGAGGCTCGCCGAGTGGTTCGCGGAGGGATTCAAGGACTCAGACACAATGCCCCGATTCTACGGCGGGCGGCCTCCATCCCGTCCCCTGCGCCCGGAGCAGCGCCCTGCGTGCCACCTCCCGCCCGATGGGCAGGGAGGCCGTCGCGGCGGGCGACGGGGCGTTCAGCACGTGAACGGTGTGCGGGGCCTCGCGGATCAGGAAGTCGTCGACCAGGGTGCCGTCCCGCAGTACGGCCTGCGCCCTGACCCCGGCCGGGGCGGGCCGCAGATCGGCCGCCGTGACCTCGGGCAGCAGTCGCTGCACGGCCGTCGTGAACGCACGCTTCGACAGCGAACGGCGCACCTCGCCCGCCCCGTACCGCCAGTGTCTGCGCGCGATCTGCCAGGTGCCGGGCCAGGTCAGGGTGTCCGCCAGCTCACGGGGGCGCACGACGGGCCAGTCGTATCCCTCACGGGCCAGCGCCGGCACCGCGTTCGGCCCGACGTGGACACCGCCGTCGTGGCCGCGGGTCAGATGCACGCCGAGGAACGGGAACGCCGGATCGGGTACCGGGTAGACCAGGCCGCGCACCAACTCCGGCCGCGCCAGCTCGTAGTACTCCCCGCGGAAGGGAACGATCCGTACGCCCGGATCGTCGCCCGCGAGCCGCGCCACCCGGTCGCAGTGCAGCCCCGCGCAGTTGACCAGCACCCGGGCCCGCACCACCGGACCGTCCGCCGTACGCACCGCCACACCCCAGGGACGCCGGTCGATCGCGGTGACCTCCGCCCCGTAACGGATCACGCCGCCCGCCGCGTTCACCTCGGCGGCGAACCGCGCCGCGACCGCCGCGAAGTCGCACACCCCGGTCGTCCCGGCGCGGATCGCGGCGATCCCGTGGACCTGCGGCTCGTACTGCGCGATCTGGGCGGGCCCCAGCTCGCGCACCGGCAGCCCGTGCTGTCGGCCGCGCTGGACCAGCGCGTGCAGCCGGGGGAGCTCGGACCGCTCGGTCGCGACGATCAGTTTGCCGGTCACCGCGTGCGCGATGCCGTGCTCGGCGCAGAAGTCGACCATTTCGGCGGCGCCACGCACCGCGTAGCGGGCCTTGAGCGAGCCGGGGCGGTAGTAGATGCCGCTGTGGATCACTCCGCTGTTGTGCCCGGTCTGGTGACGGGCGGGGCCCCATTCCTTCTCCAGTACCGTCACCCGGGTGCCCGGAGCGGTGCGCGTGATCGCGTAAGCCGTCGACAGGCCGACGATTCCGCCGCCGATCACCAGCACATCGCAGTCGTACGCCGCGCGCGTCATCATCACGCCACCTCCCACCCCGATAGTGCACTGACCCACTGACAACGTACTCAAACCAGCGAAGCCCAGCGTGGCGCCGGATCTTTACGCGGGCGGCGTCCGGTGGCCCGCCGGACACCGTCCGTATGCCGTCCGGACGTCGTCCGTATGACATGGGGACGCGGGAGACGCAGTGACCTCGGGGCGCGTGCCGGGCGCCGAGGAGTGCCCGGCCCCGGGACGGGGCGCCGGGGCGATGCCGTGCGGAAGCCCCGGGGCGTGCGAGCGCTCGCCCCGCGCGGTGCGGCTACGCGGGCGCCACCAGCAGTGGCCGGGCCCGCTCACGCAGCTCGGCGACGCGCGGCTCGTGCCCGTACGGTTCGAGCCGGTGCAGCAGGTCCCGCACGTACTCCGTGGTCCGCGCCGAAGAGATGCGGCCCGCCACCTCCACCGCCCGGGTGCCCGCCGCGCAGGCCGCGTCCAGATTCCCCGACTCCAACTCGGCCACCGCAGACACGACGAGCCGCAATCCGTGCGAGCGGACGAATTCCTCGGTCGGCCTGGACAGGGCCTGCTCGGTGAAGCGCCGCACCTGCCGGGGCGCCTTCAGGTCGAGGTGGCACTCCGCGGCATCGGCCGCGAACCTGTCGTACGAGTAGAAGCCCAGCCACGACGGGTCCGCATCGCTGTCCCGGGAACGCTCCAGCCAGCCCTCGGCGGCCTTGAGCGCGGCCCCCGCGGCGGCTGCGTCGCTCGCCTTCGCGTGGGCGCGGGCCTCCACCAGGCGGAAGAAGCTCATGGTGCGGGCGGTGGCGAGCCCCCGGTTGCGTTCGACGGCGGCCTGCGCGAGGTCGACCCCCTCGTCGGCGAAACCTCGATAGGTCGCCTGCAGCGACATCGAGGCGAGGACATAACCGCCGAGAGGCACGTCGGCCGCGGCCCGCGCGAGTCTCAGGGCCTGGATGTAGTAGCGCTGCGCGGCCTCCTGCTGGCCGGTGTCGAAGGCCATCCACCCGGCGAGCCTGGTCAGCTCCGCCGCGGCACCGAAGAGCGCCCGGCCGACTTCGTCGCTGTAGGAACCGAGCAGCAGCGGTGCGGCGTCGACCCGTAAGCACTCGGGGACCATGGAGGAACGCCAGTCCCCGCCGCCGTACTTGGAGTCCCAGCGACGGGCGTCCTGGGCGGCCTCGCGCAGCTTGGAGACATCGCTGTGGCCGACCCGCAGCGGGGAGATGTCGCTCGTGAACGTGGTGGCGGTCGTGTGCGCGTGCGCGCTCGCGTGTGTGCTCGGAGCCGCAGCAGTGGGCACGGACCCGGGTGTTGCCTCCGGGCCCGGCTGGGCGGGGATGGACGGCGTCCGCTGCGTGCCCATGGCCCCCAGGGTTCCCAGCGCAGCCTGAGCCGCCTGCGCATTCAGCGCGTTCTGGGCCGCTTGACCCGCTTGTGCCGCTTGAGTTGCCTGGGTCTCCGGTGCTCCGGGCGCCGGCTGTGTGCCGAGCGGTTTCCGAGCGGTCCGGGAGCCCGCGGTACCGGACGCGCCGGGTGCATCGGACTCCGGCTCCGTGCTCTTCCCCGTCATGCCCGGTGCCCTCTGCGCCCCTGCACCGGTGCGTGCGCCCCTTGCGCCCTGGGTGCCGAGGATGGCTGCCTCGGCAGCCGTCGCATCGCGCGCCACCGACGGGTCGGCGGGGGATATCAGCCAGCGGGACGCGGGCGTCGCGTACGCGCTCACCGAGAACGAACCCGCCAGCGACTGCCAGATCCCGCCACTGCCCGCCCGCCGCCCGGCCAGATCCAGCCGGTACAACTCGGTCGCCGAACGGACCGCTTCGGCCACGTCCCGCGGAAAGGCCAGTCCGACCTCCGGGGCCGGATCGGCGTCCGCGAGACCGATCTCGTGCAGCGGGACCGGGCGGCCGAGTTTGGCCCCGATCGCCGCCGCGATGAGATGGGGCGCGGCGCCCTGCGGCACCATGCCCTTGGAGACCCACCGGGCCACCGAGGTCTTGTCGTACCGAAGTGTCAGACCGCGCTGCGCCCCGAGGTCGTTGACCCGCCGGGCGAGCCCGGCGTTGCTGATTCCCGCGAGGGCGAGAACGGTTCCGAGCTTCTCGTTCGGTCCGCGTTGCTCCCTGGACATGCGCCACCCCTCGACACACAGACGGCCGCCGCGTCACCGTTGCGGCGCGCGGCATTCGTACCGTGTCCTCCCCAGGGACGAACCCCGGCACTCCGACCGCACACGCATATGGCCGAGCCCCGAGGAATATGCCTCCTGCCGAGGACCTCAGTAAACCCAGCGTAGTTCGCCGCATCCCTACCGTTAAGGGGCAGACGTCCGTATGGCGGGATTGTTGTCCGTGCGGAGGCGAGCGGGTCCGAGGCTCCGCTCGGGCCGTCGCCGGCGTGCGGCTCCGGTCGCCGCGCACAGGGCCCCGGCCCCGGCACGGAAACCCGCCCGGAGCTACCCGGAGCCCCGCCCGGGCCTCGACGCGGGCCCGGCGCGAGTACCTGCTCCACGCCCCGTCCGTGCGCTCCTGGAGGCGTCCTTCGTGCGTGGTGACGGCCCCGTCCGCCGGGCTCCGCACGTGCTCCTGGCGTGTGGCCGTGCGCCCGGCCGTGCGCTCTCGTCCGGCTGTTTCGGAAGGGCTTCCATGGTTGCTGCGTGGGTCGGCCCACTGCATTGGACTCAGTGGGCTGGGGGACACTGCCGCCTCATTCCCCGCAGGCGGCGGACCGGTCCGGGAGGTGAACGACACCTCCCGGACTGTGCGTCGAATCCGATGCGGGGCAGGTGCGGGGCCGCGCGGGGCCAGGCTTCACGGCCGGGGTAGGGCCCGTCGGCCGCCCCGATGGTGATCGGCGGCGGGCGACGGGGGGGATTCCGGGAGGGATTCGGGGGATCATGGAGCGAAGTGGGGCGAAAGTGGACTTCTGATACGACGAGTTCCCTGGCGTCCGGGTTCAATGCGCTCCAAGAATGGCCGAATGTCGTCGGTCCTCCGAGGTTGGGCCCGGCGATTCACGGACATCCCGTCGACCCCCCGACGGTCGTCCGCCACCGGGTCGTGGGTGATTCGGGACGTGGCCGGATTTCGGCCGGTGGATCCTGCTCGTCCGGGGAAGGCAACGCGCCCGGTACGCAAGCCCGTTGGGGTATGACCCGCCTTGCGCGGGCCGTGTCCCGCATGTCCCGTCGGAAGCCCGCTGCCGAGCCGTCGTCGGACGCGGCTGCGTCCGCACCGGCCGGGGCACGTCCCGGTCCGGCCTTTGCCAGGGGCGCATGCCCTTCCGACGTGCGCCGTCCGTAGCCCCTCCTGTGCGCCTTTGTCGTGGCAGCATGTTCGCAACGGCGCCGCGCACCACCGGAGTTCTCCCGATGCCTTCCTGCTGCGCCATTTCGTCCACAGCCTGTGGAGGCGGCGATGCGTTGGTTGGTGGGGTGGAGCAGTATCGCCGCGAGCTTCGGCACGGCCGGTGCGGTGGGCGCCAGTGAAGACGGGCGCACGATGCACCCCGTCGGATCCCAACTGCTGTGGGGCGACCCGGATCCGCTCTGGGCCGTCGGCGACTGGCGCCCCGACGAGATCCGTATCAGCACGGTCGAGACCGCGGAGGGCGCGCCCACCGCCCGCATGGCCGTCCTCGGCTGCTGCAGCGCCACCGACGAACAGCTGCGCGTCGGCCTCCTCGCCGCCCGCGGTGGGGCCCTGCGCCATCTCACCTCCTGGCCCGGCAGCTACACGGTCGTCGTCCAGGTCGGCCGCCGGATCACCGTCATCGGGGACCTCGCCGGGGCCCGCCCGGTCTTCTACACCCCCTGGGCCGGCGGTACGGCGTACGCCACTGCCGCCCTCCCGCTCGCCGACCTCATCGAGGCCCAGCTGGACATCGGTCACCTGGCCGCCCTGCTCGCCTGCCCCGAAACACCGGAGGCGCTGCGCGACGGCACCCCGTACGCCGGAGTGAAGCGCATCCCGCCGGGGCACGCGCTCATCCTCCGCGAGGGGTCGCGCGAGATCACCGGGTACGAGGCGGTGGCCTCCCTCGCCGTCGCAGCTCCCCAGATCGACCCCGTCAGTGCCGTCGACGGGGTGCGTGACGCACTGGTGGAAGCAGTACGTGCCAGACTCACGGCCCCGCGCCACGCTCCCGAAACCCTGCCGCCCGACCCGGGCCCGGTCCCCGGCATGGGTCCCGCCGAACGACGCGCCGCCCGCGGCGCACCCGTACCCGGCATCGGCGCCGACCTCTCCGGAGGCAGTGCCTCCGCCACCCTTGCCCTGCTCGCCGCCGGACTGCCGGGCCTGCCGGGCACCCTCCTCGGCCACGGCACGGGAGCGGGGGAGCGGCTGCTCGCCGTCACCTTCAACGACCTCACCACCCGCGGCCACGAGGACGAACTCGAACGCGCCCGCGTCATCGCGGCCAACCCGCGCCTGCACCATGTCGTCGTCGCCGCCGGGGAGGAGGCGCTGCCCTACGCCGATCTGGGGGGCGGCCCACTCACCGATGAACCCGGCCCGTCCCTCGTCGTCGCCGAGCGCCATCGTCGCCGCCTCGCCTCGGGCAGCGCCGACCACTTCGTCGGCGGCGGCGCCCGGCAGGTGCTCGACGCCCACCCGGCCCGCCTCGCCGACCTGCTGATGGACCGGCGCCGACGCCACCTGCTGCGCCCGGTCGCCGCACTCGCCAAGGCCGAGGGCCCTACCGCGCACTCCCTCTTCGTGCCGTTGACCGTCTATCGCGCGGCCCGCCGCCTGTCCCGTACGTCGTACCGCACGGGCCTGGAGACGGCGGCCGGCCTGCTGCCGGACGCGAACCGCCACACCCCCGACCTCGACACCCCCGCCGACGCCTCGCTCGCCGCCCTCGCCTGGTCGCGGCCGGGGCCCGCCGCACACTGGCTGACGGGGGAGGCGCTCGCCGAAGTATCGGTTCGCCTTCAGGAGGCGGCGATCCGGCCCGCCTCCGTCCAGCGTCCGGGCGAGGCCCGTGCCAGGGCGGCCCTCGCCCGGTACGCCGCGGACCACCGGATCCTGGAGCAGGCCGCGGAGAACCGCAGCCAGCGGCTCCACGCCCCGTTCCTCGACAACCAGGTCGTACGCGCCGCCCGGGCGCTCCCCGAATCGCTCCGGGTCCAGCCGGGCGCCCGCGCCGCGATTCTGCGCCGGGTGCTCGCGGGCGCGGGCATTCACGAACTGCCGTCCGGCTGGGGCACCCCCTCCCTGGCCACCTCGAACGCGACGGCCCGCACGGGCCTGCGCGCCGCACTGCCCGACCTGATCGCCCTCTTCGACGCCCCGTTGCTCGCCGACGCGGGCCTGATCGAGGCCCGCGTCGTACGGAAGGCCCTGCGCGCCGCCTCGGAGGGTGAGCCGCTCCCGTTGGACGGCCTGGCGCACCTGGCGTCCACGGAACTCTGGCTCCGCCGCCTGGTCTCGCGGCGCGGCACCTGCTGGACGGGCACGGCGGCACCTCGCCAGCGCGCGGTGGCGGGCGGAGTCGTCCCGGCGAGGCGGACACTGCAGCCGTAGCGGTGGGCGGGGCCGTGGCCGTGGCGGTCGTTGTCGGTGGTACGCGACGGCCGGCAGGTGTCCGACCGCACCCGACCCGCATCACCGAGGAACTCCCGGGCGCTCCGTCCGCAGGGGCGGTGCCCGATCGCCTCACTGACAGCTGATGACCGAATCCGCCCAGTCGGCGAGTGCCACGCCGCCACCCGGTCGCGTCCGCTCGACGACGAGCCGGATCCTCTCCTGACCGGCGATACCCACTCCGACGGGCACGGCCGGGTCGTTGCCCTTCATCACGGGGGACTGCCACAGCCGTGCCCCGTCACCGTTGAATACGGAGAAGCGCACCGAGCCCAGCCCCAGTGTCATGTCGTCGATCCCGACCACGGCCTCGTAACGCGTGCACTGCCGGTTCAGCTGGATCGTGACCGAGGACTTGCCGTGGACCGTCACGCCGTGGGCGTACCGCGTGCCGCCGATCGACAGACCGGAACGCTGCCAGACCCAACCGCTCTCATTGATCACCACCTCCGGTTCGGTGTGGTCGCCCTGCATCGAGTAGCTCAGCTCACTGACCCGGTAGACGGTCGACGCAGGCGGCGCAGGGGGCGTCGCCGTCGGGGTGGACGTCGGCTTCGGCTTCGGGGTGGGCTTCGGCGCGGGGGGCGTCGGGGTCGGGACAGGTGGTGCGGGTGGCACCGGCTTCGATGTCGGCTTCGGTATCGGCTTCGGTATCGGCTTCGAGGGGGGTTTCGGGGTCGGCTTCGGGGTGGGTGCGGGCTCCGGCGGGGGAGGCGACTTCGGTGCGGAGGACGCGGGTGGAGCGGGCGGTGCGGGCTTCGGCGGCGGGGTCGGCCTTGGCGGCGCCGGGGTCGGCGCGGCAGGCGCCACGACGGCCGGCTTCGCCGCGTGCTCGGCCTCGGGCTTCGGCTGGTCGTTGCCGACCAGAGCCCAGGCCAGTCCGGCCGTCACGGCCACGGCAACCGCCGCCGCGATACCGGCCTTCGCCGGGGCACCGAGTCCTTCGGAGACCGCGGCACCACCTGCCGAGCCCCCGGACGCGCTCCCGCCGGTCGCCGCCGCCGCGACTCCGGCGCCCGCGGCCCCGGCCGCGCCACCGGCGACGATTCCGGCGGCCTTGAGCGTGTACCCGGCGGCGAACCAGCCGATGACCGCGACCGGCAGCAGCGCGGGAATCCCGGCGTTGACATGGGCCAGTTCGCCCGCGGCGAGCCGACACTTCACGCACTCGTCCAGATGCCCGCGCAACCCGCGCTCGGCCCGCATCCGGAGCCCGCCCCGGGCATACGCGCCGAGGCGGTCGGCGTACCGCGCGCAGTCGCCGTCCGAGGTGAGAGCCTGGCTCACATGCGCTTGCAGGTAGGCCTGCTTGAGCCCCTCGCGGGCCCGGCTGGCCAGCACCGCCGTGGCATTGGCGGTCAGCCCGAACAACGGGGCGATCTCGCTGGGCGACTCCTCCTCGACGGTGGTGTGCCACAGCACCGCCTGCCAGCGCTCCGGCAGGCTGCGGAAGGCCTGCATCGCCATCGACTGTTCGGCCTCGTGCATCGCCAGCACATCGGCACCGAGGTCGAGCGTGTCCGCGTCCGACACCTGGGACGACTGGGATGCCTGGGCGGCGAACACCGCGAAGTCATCGACCAATTGCTCCCGCTTCGCGGTCTTGGTCCAGGCGGCTCCGACGTGGCGGACGGCGGTCATGAGGTAGGCCCGTACAGCCTCCTCGGGCCCCTTGCCCCTCCGTACCGCCTGCAGTGTGCGGGCGAAGACCTCAGCCGTCAGGTCGTCGGCGGTGTGCGCGTCCCGGCAGCAGGTGCGCGCGTAGCGGCGCACCGCGTCCGAATGCCGCCGGAACAGTTCCTCGTACGCGAGATCGTCGCCGTCCCGCATCTGCGTGATCAACTCGGCGTCCGAGAACGGAGAGTCGGAGGCACCGGCGGTGCTGCTGCGGCCCTCCCGCTGCATCGGCACCGCGCCCTCGGGCTCGACACCGGCCTCGGCAGGCGCCGGCCACGGACCGGGCAGGACGGTGCGGCCCCCGGTGTCACCGTCGGCTCGCCCGGGTCCGGCCTGGCTCGGTACCTGCGGAGAGGACAGCCCACCGGCCTCCGTCGCACCGCCCACGGCGGAGACGTCGTCGAACGACTCTTCCTGCTGCCCGTCACCAGTCATCGCGGAAGCTCCCGTATGCGCTGTCGGACCCGAACACCGGGCAAGACTGTCACATGGCGCAATCACGCCGACGACTCAGCCCCAGCAACCACTCATCCGGGGCGTTTTCTCGAATGTGAGCACTAGTAGCCACTCATTCGGGGAAGGGTCTTCGCGCTTCTTTTGTACGTGGAGGCTGAGGACAAAGGGGCGGGCAGCCTGCTCGGCGAGGGCCCTGCCGAGTGCCCACCCTGCGTTGAGAGCACGGAACGCACACCGATCAAGGCCAGTTCGGACGGCGTCCGTAAGGGGAAACCTGGCTCGGCCCCAGGACGTGGAAGCCGGATGCGGAAGCCCGATGCGTGCAAGGGACGAACGGGAACGAGCCGCTGAGCAGGACCCTCCGAAACGGGCCATGTCAGCCACTCACCCCGGCCGCACACTCGGCGACTCGTTCGCGCCGGCTACGTACCCGAGGCGCCCGGCCGCATACTCGGGCGACTCGTTCGTGCCGTCCGCGCATCCGAGCCTTCCGGGGGACCGCCTCTCTCGCCCACGCATCGGGCCGCGATCACACCCCGTTCACGCCACCGGCCGTGAACGCAGTCCCTCCAGAAGGATGTCCAGCAGTCGGCTCGAAGCCGCGGCCTGCTGAGCCGGGTCAGGCAGCGATGGCGCCGCTGTCGCGATGACCAGCAGCACGTCCGCCACCGTCACATCGCGACGCAGCTCACCGGCTGCCCGCGCCCGGTCCACCAGTCGGCCGACGACCTCCAGCAGTTCGCCGGCTCCCGCGTCGTCGGCATCGGGGCCGATCTCCGCGGCGGAGCCGGAGCGCCCGTCGACCGGCCGGAGGCCGACCTGGTCCGCGCCCTGGCGCTGCTGAGGTACTCGCGTCTCGTCCCGCGCACCGCCCGAGCCCGGTCCGGAAGCCGCTGCGGCTCCCGATTCCCCGGCGGCGGACGAGCCCTCGACGTCGCCGGCGGTATGGACATCCGCACCGCCATCGGCGCCGACATCGACCCCGACCCGCAGCACCTGCGGCGGCAGCAACCGTCCCGCTCCCGACGCCACGGACGTCCGCAGGAAGCGCGACAGCGCCGACCACGGCTCGTCCTCCTGGCCCAGCGCGGCCCGCGCCTGGTCGGTCAGCCGGGAGGTCTCCTCCTCGGCTATCCGCCGCACCAGCACGTCCTTGCTCGGGAACCGCCGGTACACCGTGCCGACTCCGACCCTGGCGCGGCGCGCCACGTCCTCCATCGGAGCCCCGTATCCCAGCTCGCCGAAAACCTCGCGCGCGGCTCGCAGCACATGCTCCAGATTCCGCTGCGCGTCCACGCGAAGCGGAGCCGAGCGGCCGTTCGTTCCAGCCGTCACGACCACACCGACCGCCCCGGTCACTCCGGCCGCCCCGCCTGCCGGGACCGCGCCGGCCGAACCCACCGTGTCCACTGCCCCCACAGCTCCGCTTCGCCCGATCCCGTCGGACGAATGGGACGTGACCTCAGCAGTGGTCTGCCAATGAGAATCCTGAATGTGCATAATATTTCCCCCGGTTATGACGTCTCCCCCCGGAGACTTCCCGCCGTTTGAGCCGGAGAGTGGATCACGGTCTCGACCCGGCTCCCCGACGACATACGAACATAGTTGAGCCCGGGTCAATTCAGAAGGGGGTAGTTCCGCACGGAGCGCCCCCCGATCGGAGCAAGGACCGGTTGGTCACTGATTCGCCCCCGGCCCACCACTCCCATTCCAACCCCTGACCTGCGTAGCTTCCGTGTTGCCGCGCGGATCAGCGGCGACGGCCCGTCCGAAACCTCCAGTCACACAATTTGCCGGGGCTGTGGACAAACCCTTGAGCACGTTGCGTCATGGGGTGGTGATGGCTTCAGATTCCGGGGGAACACCCCCCGGCCCCCCGCCAGGTGTGCGCGTTCTCGTCGTCGGCGGCGGCTACGTCGGGATGTACACAGCGCTGCGTCTCCAGCGGAAGCTGAAGCAGAGACTCAGAGGCGGTCAGGCCGAGATCGTCGTCGTCACCCCCGAGCCTTATATGACGTATCAGCCGTTTCTGCCCGAAGCGGCGGCCGGTTCGATCTCGCCGCGCCATGTCGTCGTACCGCTCCGCCGGGTCCTGGCGGACTGCAAGATCGTGATCGGTGAGGCCCAGCGCATCGACCACGCCAAGCGGACGGCGACCGTCACCACCCTCGCCACCGGGGAGGACGGTACCGGCGCGGTCGAGATCCCCTACGACGAACTCGTCCTCGCACCGGGTTCCGTCTCGCGCACCCTCCCGATCCCCGGCCTCGCCGATCACGGCATCGGCTTCAAGACCGTCGAGGAGGCGATCGGGCTGCGCAACCACGTCATCGAGCAGATGGACATCGCCTCCGCCACCCGCGACCCGGCCATCCGCGACGCCGCCCTCACCTTCGTCTTCGTCGGCGGCGGCTACGCGGGCGTCGAGGCGCTCGCCGAGTTGGAGGACATGGCCCGTTACACCTCGCGGTACTACCACAACATCAAGGCCGAGGACCTGAAATGGATCCTCGTCGAGGCATCCGGACGCATCCTTCCCGAGGTCGGCGAGGCGATGGGCGGCTACGCGATCCGTGAGCTGCGCGGCCGCAACATCGACGTACGCCTCGACACCAGGCTGGAGTCCTGCGAGGACCGGATCGCGGTCCTGAGCGACGGCTCCCGCTTCCCGACCCGCACGCTCGTGTGGACCGCGGGTGTCAGACCCGCACCGGTCCTCGCCGCCACCGACCTGCCGCTCAACGAGCGCGGCAGGCTCCGATGCACGGCGGAACTCACCGTCGAAGGGGTCGAGCACGCCTGGGCCGCGGGCGACGCCGCGGCCGTTCCCGACCTGACCGCTGCGGAAACCGGCCGGGAGACCGCCCCCAACGCGCAGCACGCCGTGCGCCAGGCCAAGGTCCTCGCCGAGAACGTCCTCGCGTCGATCAGCGGCGAACCGCTCCAGGAGTACCGGCACAGTTACGCGGGCTCCGTCGCCTCACTCGGCCTCCACAAGGGCGTGGCCCACGTCTACGGGCGCAAACTCAAGGGCTACCCGGCCTGGCTGATGCACCGTACGTACCACCTCAGCCGTGTCCCGACGTTCAACCGCAAGGCCCGTGTCCTTGCCGAATGGACTCTCGCCGGGCTCTTCAAACGCGAGATCGTCTCCCTCGGTTCGCTGGAACACCCACGCGCGGAATTCGAACTCGCCGCAGGTGGCAGGCGAACCAGGCCCGGCGGTCCGCCGCACACCGACGGCCCACCGGGCCCCGGGAACCCGCAGAGGCCCGACGAGTCGCAGGGGCCCGACGGCCCACCGGGGAACGGCGGCTGACCGGCCGTCGGACCGCCCCGACGTCCACCGGGGCGCGATCGTACCGACCACTGTCAGTACGGTCCGCCACACTGGACGTGTGACCATAGGTGGGCCCACATCTGCACAGAGTGACCCGGCCGGCAGTGACCAACAGTGAACAGCACCGACGTTCCAGACGCATCAGACGTACGAGCAGGGCGATGAGACCCGGCCCCGACCCCGGCGACAGAAAACCGGTGGAAGAACCGGTAGTGGAACCGGCAGAGGAACCAGCCCGCCCGAGCGGACCAGACCGACACACGAGGCCAGAAATTCCGTGAACTTCACGCGTTGGAGCGCCCGCCTACCCGGAACGCAGCGCCGCGCCGCCGCACGGGACGACCGCAGTTCCGTGCCTCCGGCACGCGCGGAGTACGCGCAGCCCGGGACCGGACCCTGCCTGCCGGACGGCGACACGCGCAGCGACACGCCTGGCGGCACCGGCGTCGACACGCCCGGTGAACCGCCCGGGGACCGCGGACCTGCCGCCTTGGAGGACCTCTCCGCCCGGGACATCCTCGGTCGACTGCCCGCCCTGGTGGCCCTGGTGTACGGCCCCGATCACCGGATCGCCTACGTCAACGATGCCTACGCCGCCGCCTTCGGACCCCGCCCGGCCGGCGCCACCGCGGCCGAGGCCATGCCCGAGCTCACCGAACTCAGCCTGCTGCCGCTCATGGACCAGGTGCTGCGCAGCGGCACCCCTCGCACAGTCAAGTCCCGCAGGGTCCGCAGCGGGAATTCGTACACCGTCACCTGCACCCCGGTGTACAGGGACAGGTACACGGACGGCGAGGACGAGACCAACAGCTACAACTACAACAGCGACGGTGACAGGGCCGAGAAGCAGAACAAGGGCATCAAGGACGACAAGAACAGCAGAAACAGAAACAGAAACAGGGACAGGGGCAGCGAGAGCGGGGTGCTCGTGTACGCCGCCGACGTCACCGACCACGCCGAGGCCGCCGAACGGCTCCGCGCCAGCGAGCGCCGCCACCGCGAAACGGCCGTCACCCTCCAGCGCTCCCTGCTGCCGCAGGAGCTGGAACAGCCCGACGACCTCCGGATCGCCGCCACCTATCAGCCCGGCGGCACGGACGCAGCGGTCGGCGGTGACTGGTACGACGTCATCACTCTCGGCGCGGGCCGCACCGCCCTGGTCATCGGGGACGTGATGGGCCGGGGGGTGCGAGCCGCCGCCGTCATGGGCCAGCTCCGCACGGCCGTACGCGCCTACGCCCGCCTCGACCTCCCGCCGCACGAGGTGCTCCAACTCCTCGACGGTCTCGCCGCCGAGATCGACGCGAGTCAGATCGCCACCTGCGCCTACGCGGTCCACGACCCGAACGAGGGCCGGCTCGTCTACGCCTCCGCCGGGCATCTCCCGATCCTGGTGTGCCACGAGGACGGTACGGTCCACCGCGCCGAGGACCCGACCGGGCCGCCGCTCGGCACAGGGGGCTGGATCCACACATCGGGCACGATCGCGCTGCCGCCCGGCTCCACCGCGGTCCTCTACACGGACGGCCTGGTGGAGCGCCGCAGCGAGGACATCGACGAGGGCGTCGCGGCCCTGGAGCGCGCCCTCTCCGGTGCCAAGGGCTCACCCCAGGTGGTCTGCGACCGGCTGATCCGCTCCCTCGGCGTCACCGCGGAACACGACGACGACGTGGCGGTGCTGGTGGTTCAGCATCCCGCCCGTACAGGGGCGAACGCGGAGCTGTTCCACAACGCCTCGCTCGATCTCCTCGGCGGGATCGAAGCGGCCCCGCGCGCCCGCGCCTTCGCGACCGGCGTCCTGACATCGTGGCGATTCCCGGTCGAGCTCTGCGACCTGGGCGTGCTGGCCGCGGGCGAACTCGTCGCGAACTCCCTCAAGCACGGCACCCCGCCGATGCGCCTGGGCCTGCGCCGCACCGACCGCCGTCTGATCATCGAGGTGACCGACGCCGACGACCACCTGCCCCGTCTGCGTCGCGCCGATCCGGCGGACGAGGCGGGCCGCGGCATCTCCATCGTCGCGACGATCGCCACGCACTGGGGCAGCCGCCGCACACCGGGCGGCGGCAAGGCGGTCTGGTGCGAATTCGCCCTGCCGCAGTAGGGGACCTGCCGCAACAGGACCCCTACTCACCCCCCGTTCACTCCCGCGGCGTCAGCGGGGGGTGACGGCGGGGGCGGCCACGGGCTCGGCGTCCGGCAGTGACACGGCCACCACCCTGGACGGCACGACCTCGACCGAGGGCTGATCCTGTACGGGAGTGAGCTGTCGGCCGAGCCGCAGCGCCAGTACCGTGATGCCCAGCGAGAACAGCACGAACGTCACGATGTACGGGCCGTGCAGCGTCGCCCCCATCGGCCCGCCCACGGCGGGACCGACCGCCAGCGCGAGCTGCTTGCACAGGGCGAACGCGGAGTTGTACTGCCCGACCATCGACTCCGGCGCCAGATCGGCGACGAGCGGCGCCACGGTCGGCGACAGCATCGACTCACCCAGTCCGAACAGCGCGTACGTGGAGATCATCGCGGCCGTCGCCATGGTCTGGCTGCCGTGCCCGAGTCCCGCGTACCCCGCCACGATCCAGGCGAAGGCCCAGATCAGACCGACCGAGGCAATGACCCGGGTGCGCTTGCGGCGTTCCACCAGGCGCAGCACGACGAACTGGGCCACGACGATGACGGCGGTGTTCGCGGCGAGCGCGATACCGAGCGTCGAAGGCTGGATCCCGGCGGCCTCGGTGCCGTACGCCGCGAGCCCGGACTCGAACTGTCCGTAACAGGCGAAGAACAGCACGAAGCCCAGCACGCACAGCTGCACCATGGCCCGGTGCGAGAGCAGCGCCCGCAGCCCGCCCGGCGCCTTGGACCCGTCGGTGGGCCGGGCGTCGGAGAAGGAAGGCGTACGGGACAGCCGCACCGTGGAGGCGATGACACCGAGCACGACGAACATCGCGGCCTCGATCAGGAACAGCAGAGTGAAGGTCTCCGGCCGGCTCGTGTCGACGATCTGCCCACCGACCAGCCCGCCGATGCCGAGCCCGAGGTTCTGCAGGAAGAACTGCATGGCGAAGGCACGTGTACGGGTGGCGGTGCTGGAGCACCACACGAGCATGGTGGCGAGAGCCGGCTGCATGACCGCGGTACCCGCGCCGAGGACCGCGGCCGACAGCACGGCGGCGGTCACATTCGACGACAGGCCGAGGGCGGCCGCGCCCAGGGACGCGACGGCCGAGGCGACGACGAGCACGGGCAGCGGCCCGCGCCGGTCGATGGCACGCCCGGTGAACGGCAGGACGGCGAGCGCTGCCATGGCGAAGACCGCCAGCACGACCCCCGCCGTACCCGCACCCAGATCCCGTACCTGCGCCACGTAGACGTACAGATACGGAACGGTGAACCCGAGCCCGAACGCGCTCAGCGCGCTCCCCAGCTGGATCCGCCGCAGTGCTGCGCCCATCTCCCTGGTCACACTCACCTACCTCAAGGTCTCGAAGTTGTTTGCCGAGCCACCCGAACGACTCGAACCCGAAGACTTTAGCACTAAAGTTAGAAGCTCAACAATTCAAACCGAAGGACTTCGACGGCTTTGGAGGGCGTGCGATACTGCCCGCCATGTCTGACACCACCGAGCAGCCCGGCCCGCAGGAGCCGAGCCTCGACGAGCAGATCGCCGCCTATCAGCGCGAGTTCCGTGACCTGGACCCCCAGGTCGAGCAGGTCGTCTCGGCCCTGGGCCGTCTGAATCGCCGGATGAACGTGGCGTACGGCCGCCAGGTCGCCGCCCTCGGCATCAGCAACGCCGAGTGGGAGGTCCTCAAGACCCTGGTCCTGGCCGGCTCCCCGTACCGCCTGGGTCCGGGAGAACTGGCCAAGCGCCTCGGCCTCACCCCTGCGGCGATGACGCACCGCATCGACCGCATGGCGGGCGAGGGCCTGGTCACCCGTGACCGGGACGAGAGCAACCGGGTGCGCGTGATCGTCGAGCTGACCGACGAGGGGCGCACGAAGTGGCTGGAGGCGATGCGCATGGCCACCGCCTTCGAGGAGGACCTGCTTCAGGACCTCACGAGCGACGAGCGCGGAGTCCTCGGAGAGATGCTGATCCGCCTCCTGCGCCGTGTGGAGCACGCCCAGCCGGACGCCGGCGGACGTCTCACCGACCTGGACTGAAACCCTGCCCGACGCGCGGGAAAACGACTTGACCTGCCTGGGTTGACACGCCCCTCCACGATCCGTAAGGTTCTTCGAGTTGTCACGGAGCCGGAACGGTTCTGCGACAACCGATCCCGCCGTGAACGCGGCAACCAAAACTCAGCACGATCTCCCACTCGGGACAATTTCGGCATGCCGAAATTAATTTCGAAGACTCGATTATGAGTCGCCGGGAAAATCCGCTAGAGTTTGGACGTCGGAACGGTCCAAGGGCCCGGAAGACAAGCCCCGCCGACTGGGAATCAGGCCCGAAAGGATCTGATAGAGTCGGACTCGCCGGAAAGGGAAACGCGAAAGCGTGGAACTGGAAAGCGGCCCCGCTTCGACC
>NZ_JBIURS010000017.1:0-176582 GCF_044740965.1 Streptomyces sp. NPDC088252
TCCCGCAAGGGCTGACCCCTGCGTCCCCGACGCTGTCCCGACGGTCCGGGGCCGTGTGGTGTGTACTCACCACACGGCCCCGGACCGCTTTCGAGCGCCATTGACGCAGATCCGACGGCCTTATAACTTCACTATACGGATTGTTGATTCCGGGAAGCGGAAACGACGTGACTGTGGAGGGTGTGGAGATGGGTCAGCAGGAGAAGGTGGCAAGGAGCCTCGCCGGTGCGGTCAGCGAGGAGATCAGCGCCTCCCTCACCGCGGTCGACGCCGAGCTCGCCCGTCGCTATCCCGGGGACCCGGGGACGCGCCAGCCGGTCCACACGGTCTATGTCCCCGGCGACACGTTCACCTCCGGCACCATTCGTTCGTGGGGCGACCAGGCGCTGCAGGCCCTCGACGAGCACGCCCCCGACGCGGGAGCGTTCGCCGCGGCCCTCGGTATCCCGGACGAACTCGCCGCGCCCGTCCGCGACCGGGTGCGCGCCAAGCTGGAGCGCGAGCCCGTCGAGGACCTGCGCATCGACTTCGAGGACGGTTACGGTCCCCGCCCCGACGCCGAGGAGGACGAGGACGCGGCTCGCGCCGCCCGGCTCGTCTCGGAGGCGTACCGGGACGGTACGGCGGCCCCGTACATGGGCATCCGGATGAAGTGCATGGAGGCGGCCGTGCGCGACCGCGGCATCCGCACCACGGACGTCTTCCTCACCGGTCTGATGCAGGCGGGCGGTCTGCCCGACGGTCTGGTCCTGACCCTGCCCAAGGTGACGTACCCCGAGCAGGTCACCGCCTTCGTCCGTCTTCTCGAAGCGTTCGAGAGCGCGCACGGGCTGCTGGCCGGCCGGCTCGGCTTCGAGATCCAGATCGAGACCAGCCAGTCCATCCTCGCCGCCGACGGCACCGCCGCCGTCGCCCGCATGATCGACGCCGCGCAGGGGCGCGCCACCGGTCTGCACTACGGCACCTTCGACTACAGCGCCTGCGTCGGCGTCAGCGCGGCCCATCAGGCCAGCGACCACCCGGCCGCCGACCATGCCAAAGCCGTCATGCAGGTCGCCGCCGCGGGCACCGGCGTACGGGTCTCCGACGGCTCCACCAACGTCCTCCCTGTCGGCCCCACCCACCAGGTCCACGAGGCCTGGCGGCTTCACTACGGCCTCACCCGCCGCGCCCTGGCCCGCGCCTACTACCAGGGCTGGGACATGCACCCGGGTCACCTGCCCCCGCGTTACGCGGCCGTGTACACCTTCTACCGCGAGGGCCTGGAGCAGGCCGCCGCGCGCCTTGCGGCGTACGTGGCCAAGGCCGGTGGCGACGTCATGGACGAACCCGCCACTGCCAAGGCGCTCAGCGGGTACCTCCTGCGCGGCATCGACTGCGGTGCCCTGGACACCGCCGAGGTCGCCCGTCTGACCGGGCTGACGCGCGCGGACCTCGACGCGTTCGCGTCGCCGCGCCGGGGCGGGCTCACGGTGACCGCGCCGTAACGGCGGAGCGCACACCGGCCGCGCCGGCGACCGGACGGCCGCCCGACGCGAGGGCCCGGATCCGGCCGGACCGGTCGCGCGGCGGTGCTGCCCGGACGCTCAGGCAGGCGGCAGTTCGCCCGAGCCGCGGGGGATGAGCGTGGTGGGGATCTCGACGCGGGCCGGGGCGTGGACCGCGCCGTCCAGGCGGCGGAAGAGGTGCTCGGCGGCGGTGCGGCCGACCGCGGCGGCGTCCTGCGAGATGACGGTGATGCCGAGCAGGTCGGCCAGTTCGATGTCGTCGAAGCCGACCAGGGCAATCCGGCGTTCCTGCTCGGCGAGGACACGCACTGCCGTCACCGTGACCCGGTTGTTGCCCGCGAAGAGCGCGGTGACGGGTTCGGGACCGGAGAGCATCTCCTCGACGGCGGCGCGGACCCGGCCGGGGTCGGTCGAGCCGAGGGAGACCCAGGAGTCCTCGACCGCTGTCCCGGCGTCCGCCATGGCCGCGTGATAGCCGCGCAGCCGCTCGGTCGCGGTCTGGATGCGCGGCTGGTCACCGATGAAGCCGATCCTGCGGTGGCCGTGCGCGATCAGATGGGCGACGCCCTCGCGGGCGCCGCCGAAGCTGTCGGAGAGGACCACGTCGGCATCGATCCGGCCGGCCGGCCGGTCCACGAAGACGGTGGCGATGCCGGCCCTTATCTCCGGCTCCAGATACCGGTGGTCGTCGCCCGCAGGAATCACGATGAGCCCGTCCACCCGGCGCGCGCACAGGGCGAGCACCAACTCCTGCTCACGCTCCGGGTCCTCGGCGCTCGAACCGTTGATGAGCAGCGCGCCGTGGGCACGGGCGACCTCCTCCACGGCGCGGCTCAGGGGCCCGTAGAAGGGGTCGGCGAGATCTTCCAGGACCAGGCCGATCGAGGCGGTGCGGCCCTTGCGCAGGACCCGTGCGCTGTCGTTCCGGCGGAAGCCGAGTGCCTCGATGGCTTCCTGGACCCGGCGTTCGGTGTCGGGCGTGACCCCCGGCTCGCTGTTGACCACACGAGAGACCGTCTTGAGGCCCACTCCGGCACGGGCGGCCACATCCTTCATGGTCGGCCGGTTGCCGTAACGGGTCTCGGGGTGACGGGCGGTCTCGGCCACGGTGCGCTGTCCTGTCGTCGGCGGGCGGTCCGGCGGTCCCGCGAGCGATGCCGCGGGGAGGCCGGGGACTGTGCCGTCGAGCATAGGCCCTGGACAACGTTGTCAGCTGAATGGAGACTGGGGAGACTGTTTACCGAAGCCGCAGGTCCCCGCCACCTACTCACGGAGCCGCACCGATGCTTACCGACCTCGTCGCCGCGCTGGACATCGGCGGCACCAAGATCGCCGCCGCGCTGGTGGACGGCGGCGGCGCGCTCCTCGTTCGGGCGCAGCGGCCGACGCCCGCCCGGGAGAGCGCCGAGACGGTGATGGAGGCCGTGGCGGAGGTGCTGGCAGAGCTGTCCGGATCACCGCTGTGGGGACGGGCGAGGGCCGTCGGGATCGGCAGCGCGGGCCCGGTGGACGCCTCGGCCGGCACGGTGAGCCCCGTCAACGTTCCCGGCTGGCGTGATTTCCCGCTGGTCGCGCGGGTCCGCGAGGCGGTCGGTGGTCTGCCGGTCGAACTGGTCGGCGACGGGGTCGCGATGACGGCGGCCGAACACTGGCTGGGCGCGGCCCGGGGCTACGACAACGCGCTGTGCATGGTCGTGTCGACCGGCGTCGGCGGCGGACTCGTCCTCGGCGGCAGGCTGCACCCCGGTCCCACGGGCAACGCAGGGCACATCGGTCACGTCAGCGTGGATCTGGACGGCGATCCGTGCCCGTGCGGTTCGCGCGGCTGTGTCGAACGCATCGCCAGCGGACCGAACATCGCGCGCCGGGCGCTGGAGGCCGGCTGGCGGCCCGGACCGGAAGGCGACGCCACGGCCGCTGCCGTGGCCGCCGCCGCGCGCGCCGGGGACCGGATCGCCCTCGCCTCGTTCGAGCGCGCCGCGCAGGCGCTGGCCGCCGGCATCGCCGCCACCGCCACGCTCGTCGAGATCGATATCGCGGTGATCGGCGGGGGAGTGGCCGGAGCGGGCGACATCCTCTTCACTCCGCTGCGCCATGCCCTGAGCCGGTACGCCGCGCTCTCCTTCGTCCGGCAGCTCACGGTGGCCCCGGCGGTGATGGGCACCGACGCGGGACTGGTGGGCGCGGCGGCCGCCGCGATCCGCGTGGGCAGAGGTGGAGCGGTGACGGTCCGGGGCCTGCCGTCCGGATCAGGCAGGATCAGCGAGCGGGGCCCGGTGCCGGGCCCCGCGAGCCCGGCGTGATCCGGACGGGAGACCCTCGTACGCCGGACGCGCCCGACGAGGTGCCTCGGCCGCACCGGACGCGCCGGCGACGCCCTCATGCCCGATCGGCGATCGGGGGCGCGCGACCCGCGCCCCCGACCCCCGGTCACCTCTCCGTCGTCAGCAAGCGATCCGCAGATCCGCCCAGTCCGCGTGGTCGGAATCGATGCCGTCCCCGCCATCGGTGACCACCAGACGTACGACCTGCGCGCCGCTCACATCCGCCGAGAGCGGCTGCGCGGGCATCGCGTTGGTCAGCACACCGGTCGACGCCGCCTTCGTACCGTCGGCCCACACCTCGAAGGCGACCGTGCCCTCGGCGCCCTTCTCGTCGTCGACCCCGACCTGCGCCGTCACGGCGCTGCACGCCCCACCGGTGTAGAACTCGACGACGCTGTCGGCGTGCACACCGAGGCCCTTGGCGAAGACCGTGCCGCCGATGGTGAGCGGATTCCCGTCGCCGGCCTTGTTCTCACCGTTGCTGGTGTCCCTCTCGACCGGCCCCCAGCCGTTGGTGGCGGAGAGCATGGGCAGATCGCTCATATGGCTGACACCCGACGGTGGTGCGACCACCACGTGTGCCTGGAACGGGACCGCGGACGTCACAGGTGTCCCGGCCGGTGAGCGGTATCGGGCGGTGAGCGTCAGGTCGTACGTCCCGGAGGCCGTGCCCGCGGGCGCCGTCAACTGCCAGCGGGTGGTCAGGGACCGGCCGGTGGGCAGGGCCGGCGAACCGGTCGGCGAAACCGCCCTCACCTGCCAGCCCGAGGGGCCGGTGAGGGCCGTGGACACCTTCGTGGCGGTGGTGCGGCCGAGATCCGTCACCGTCGTCGTGAGTGCGGAGGTGCGGCCGGCCTCGATCAACGGGGCGGCGTCGACGCCGAGTTCCACGGCGGGCGGGTGCGCGGCCCACTTGCGGTCGGCGGCGATACGCAGCAGCACGGTGCCGTGTGCCGGGACGGTCGCCGAGACGTCGCCCGCGGTGTTGTACGTCGTGTGCTCCCACAGATCGCGCATCGTGTACGCGGTCGCCCTCGGAAGTCCCACGGCCTCGGCCGTCGTCGAGATGCGCTGCGCGCCGCCGGTCTCGTTGAAGAGAGCCACGACGCGGCTGCCGTCCTGCATCTCCTTGGTGACGACCCAGCGCCCGGCGGTGGAGGAGAGCACGGTGCCCTGCTTGCCCAGCGGGTCCTGATCGACTGCGACGACCTCGCGGTTGGAGAGGATCTCGAAGGTCTCCGGGCCCGCCTTGCGCAGATCGGACCCGATGAGCAGCGGGGCCGCCATCACGGACCACATGGAGAAGTGGGTGCGGTACTCCGTGTCCGTCATGCCACCGTTGCCGACCTCCAGCATGTCGGGGTCGTTCCAGTGGCCCGGGCCCGCGGCGGCGGCGAGGGGCAGGTTCTGCTTCATGATCGACAGCATGCTGCCCCAGCTGTCATTGATGTCGCCGGTCGTGCGCCAGAGGTTGCCGAGTTCACCGGCCCACTCCCAGGGCTTGTTCTCGCCCCATTCGCAGATGCTGTAGACGATGGGGCGGCCGGTCGCCGCCAGCGCGTCACGCATCGTCGTATAGCGCTTCTTCGCGTCGACTCCCTGATTGTTGCAGTTGTCGTACTTGAGGTAGTCGATGCCCCAATCCGCGAACTGCCGCGCATCGCTGTACTCATGGCCGAGCGCACCCGGAAGCCCCACGCTGTCGCAGGTCTTGGTACCGGCGCTGGTGTAGATGCCGATTTTCAGGCCCTTGGAGTGGACATAGTCGGCGACGGCCTTGATGCCGTTCGGAAAGCGCTGCGGATCGGCCTCCAGTTCGCCGTCCGCATTGCGCTGCGGCTTCGCCCAGCAGTCGTCGAGATTGACGTACTGATAGCCGGCGTCCTTGAGGCCCTTCTCGACAAAGATGTCGGCGATGCCCTTGACCATCGACTCGTTGAACTCGGCGCGGCAGTGCGTCGAGTTCCAATTGTTGAACCCCATCGGAGGTGTGAGCGCGAGCCCGTTGTCGGCCTGCGGAGCCGGTGCGGGCACGGGAGCTGACGAGTCGGCGGCGGCGGGGACGGTGGCCCCCGCAGCGCAGAGCAGTCCGGCCAGCAGCGCTCCGATGACTTTGCGATGGCTGATTCGGGTTGTACGGGTTGGAAGATGACGCATCGTTACGTTCCTCCATACTCGTGCATGATCGGATGACGGCATGTGCACGCCAATACGTGCGATTACGTTAGGGCGTGTTGAAGTCTGTTGGAAGGGCGAGGGTGCCGGTTGTTCGGTATCTCGTCAAAACCCTTGACTGCACCATCACTTGGGGGTGAGATCCAATCGCACGTTCGGTTGTGTTGGGTTGCATCCCAGGGGAGTTGGGCATGACGCAGTCTGATTACGACAGGTCAAGTGTGCCGGGCAGCGTCGCAGGACATCGGATGTCCCGACGAAGTCTGTTGCGTGGTGCTGCGGTGGGCGCGGGAGCCGTCGCCCTTCCCTCGCTGCTCACCGCCTGCGGGAGCGGCCCCGGTGGTGACGGAAAGACGATCACCCTGGGTTCGAATTCGTCCGACCCGATTCCGAAGAAGGCCTTCGCTGACGCTTTCGCGGCGTACGAGGCACAGTCGGGCGGGCGGAAGGTGAAGGTCAACACCGTCGACCACAACACCTTTCAGGAGAACATCAACCGGTATCTGCAGGGCAAGCCGGACGATGTCTTCATGTGGTTCGCCGGTAACCGGATGGAGTTCTTCGCCGAGAAAGGCCTGCTGCACGACATCAGCGACAACTGGCAGGACTACAAGGGCTTCTCGGACGCGCTGAAAGCCCAGTCCACCGGTGCGGACGGCAAGCAGTACCTCACGCCCTACTACTACTATCCGTGGGCCGTCTTCCACCGCAAGAGCCTGTTCGCCGACCGCGGCTATCAAGCCCCGAAGACGCTCGACGAGTACGTGGCGCTCGCCAAGCAGATGAAGAAGGACAAGCTCGACCCCATCGCCTTCTGCGACAAGGACGGCTGGCCCGCCATGGGCACCTTCGACTACATCGACATGCGGACCAACGGCTATGAGTTCCACAAGAGCCTGATGGCGGGCGAGGTCGCCTGGACCGACAAGCGGGTCAAGGAGGTCTTCGACACCTGGCGCAGGCTCCTGCCGTACTGCCAGCAGGGGGCCAACGGCCGTACCTGGCAGGAAGCCGCCACCGGCCTCCAGAAGAAGGAGGCCGGCATGGCCGTGTTCGGCCTGCCGCACCCCGGCGCACAGTTCCCCAAGGGCGAACAGGGCGACATCGACTTCTTCCCCTTCCCCGTCATCAACCCGGAACACGGGCAGGAGGCGGTCGAGGCACCCATCGACGGATTCCTGCTGGCGAAGAAGTCGAAGAACCTGAAGAACAAGAAGTCCCTGGAGAGCGCCAAGGACCTGGTCAAGTGGCTGGCCACCGGGAAGGCCGAGGACATCTACCTGAAGAGCGACCCGAACAACATCGCGGTCAGCGACCAGGCGGACATCTCCGCGTACTCACCGCTCCAGAAGAAGGCCGTGGAACTGGTCTCCGGGGCGAAGCAGATCTCCCAGTTCCTGGACCGGGACACCCGGCCGGACTTCTCCTCCACAGTCATGATCCCGGCGATCCAGAGGTTCATCAGCGACCCGAACGACGTAGACGGTCTGGTCAACGACATCGAGCGCCAGAAGAAGACCATCTTCGCCGCCGACTGACCGAGGACGTCCCCGATGGAATCCGACCGAACCTGGAGTACCGACCGTGTCGTTCATCTCGGCGCGGCGCACCGGACGGCGGGTCACGCGGCGGTTCACCAACCGCGACCTCGTCGTACTCGGTGTGCTGCTCGGCATACCCGTCCTGCTCGACATCGCCGTCGTGTGGGGGCCGACCCTCGCCTCCGTCGTGCTCTCCTTCACCAGCTGGGACGGCATCGGTGAGATCAAGTGGGTCGGTACGCGGAACTACGCGAACCTCTTCACCAACTACCCGCAGTTCTGGCCAGCCGCCCGGCACAATCTGCTCTGGCTCGGCTTCCTCGGTCTGGTGGCCGCGCCGTTCGGACTGCTGCTCGCCGTACTCATCGACAGGGGCGTGCGTTTCAGCCGTTTCTACCAGTCGACCCTCTACATGCCCGTCGTGCTGTCCCTCGCCGTGGTCGGTTTCATCGCCCAACTGGTCTTCTCCCGTGACCAGGGTGCCCTCAACGCGGTCATCGGGGACACGAGCTCGCCGACCGACTGGCTCGGCGATCCGGACCTCAACATCTGGATGGTCCTGCTGGCCGCTGCCTGGCGGCACACCGGCTATGTGATGATTCTCTACCTTGCCGGACTCAAGGCCGTCGACCCCTCGCTGAAGGAGGCCGCGGCGATCGACGGGGCGGGCGAGGCCCAGACCTTCTTCCGCGTCGTCTTCCCCACGTTGCGCCCCGTCAATGTCATCGTCGGCGTCATCACGGTCATCGAGTCCCTGCGCGCCTTCGACATCGTGTACGCCGTGAACCACGGCCGCAACGGACTCGAACTCCTCTCCGTGCTCGTCACCGACAACATCATCGGTGAGGCCAGCCGTATCGGTTTCGGCTCCGCCATCGCCGTCGTCCTGCTGGCCGTCTCCCTGGGATTCGTCGTGACGTACCTGGTCCAGGAACTCCGAGGGGAGAAGAACCGTTGACCGTACACACCGCCCCCGCGCGTCCCGGCGCCCCGTCGGCGTCATCGGCCCCGGCCGTCCGGCGCCGTGTCCGCCCCGGCAGGATCGGCGTCCACGCCTTCCTGATGGCGGTCTCCCTCGCCTTCCTCGCCCCGTTGCTGCTCGCGGTGTACGCCTCGCTGCGGCCGTACGACGAGACCTCGGCGCACGGCTACTTCTCGCTGCCTCGCCATCTCTCCCTGGACTACTACCGCCAGGCGTTCTCCGACTCCGGGATGACGAAGTACTTCGTCAACACCATGATCATCGCGGTTCCGGGAGTACTCGTCACCCTCTTCCTCGCCTCCTTCGTGGCCTTCGCGCTGGCTCGCCTGAAGGTGCGCGGCGGGCTCGTCCTGCTCATGCTCTTCACCGCCGGGAACCTGCTGCCGCAGCAGGTGATCGTCACACCCCTCTACGTCGTGTTCAACCGCATCCCGTTGCCCTACTGGATGTCCGACTCGATGACGATGTTCGATTCGTACTGGGCCGTCGTCACCGTCCAGGTCGGTTTCCAGATCGGCTTCTGCGTCTTCGTGCTGGCCAACTTCATGCGTACCCTGCCACGGGAGATCCTGGAGGCCGCGGTCGTCGACGGCGCGGGCGTCTGGACCCGGTACTGGCGGATCACCCTGCCGCTGTGCCGCCCGGCCCTGGCCGCTCTCGGCACTCTCCAGTTCACCTGGATGTACAACGACTTCCTGTGGGCCCTGGTCTTCATGTCCGACGGCGACAAGCTCCCCATCACCTCGGCGCTCAACAATCTCCGCGGCCAATTCTTTACGGACTACAACCTGCTCGCCGCCGGCTCGGTCATCGTCGCCCTGCCGACGCTCGTGGTCTTCCTTCTGCTTCAGCGCCACTTCATCGCGGGCCTCACGCTGGGTTCGAGCAAGGGGTAGTCCGGTTGTCGGCGGTCCCGGTCCGCCGACAACCGGACGCGTACGGAGGGACACCGCCGACCCGGGACGGGGAACCTGGTGCGGAGGCCGACCGAGGACTGTGCGGGACGCGGTCCAAGGCCGTCCGAGGGTCCCTTTCGGTAACAGCATCGCGACAGCCGGGTTTTCGCGGCAGGGTGTTGCGGGCAAGCCACAGGGGGCTACGGAAGAGGGGGAACCGTGATCGTCTGGATCAACGGTGCGTTCGGCGCGGGCAAGACGAGCGCCGCGCGCGAGCTTGTCGATCTGATCCCGAACAGCACCTTCTACGACCCCGAGCTGATCGGCGCGGGGCTGCGGTACCTGCTGCCCCAGAAGCGACTTGCCGAGGTGACGGACTTCCAGGACCTGCCGATCTGGCGGCGACTGGTGGTGGACACCGCGGCGGCCCTGCTCGCCGAGATGCCCGGGGTTCTGGTGGTGCCGATGACGCTGCTGCGACAGGAGTATCGCGATGAGATCTTCGGGGGGCTCGCCTCCCGGCGCATTCCGGTGCGCCATGTCCTGCTCTCACCTGAGGAAACGATCCTGCGCAAACGGATCGCCGGCCGGGTGGAGTTCGCCGACGACCCGGAGCACAGCGAACGGATCCGGCAGTGGGCCCACGAACACATCGAGCCCTATCGGGCGGCGCTCGGCTGGCTCACCGGGGACGCCCACACCATCGACACCAGCGATCTCTCCCCGTACGAGACGGCCGAGCACATAGCCGAGGCGGTCCGCACCGGAACGGCCGCCGCATGCGAGATCGTGCAGACCCCCGAGCCGACCGCGGAGACCGTCGCGGCCGGCGTACTGCTCTTCGACGAGCACGACCGGGTCCTGCTCGTCGACCCGACGTACAAGCCCGGCTGGGAGTTCCCCGGCGGAGTGGTCGAGGCCGGCGAGGCACCGGCGCAGGCCGGAATCCGTGAAGTGGCCGAGGAGATCGGCATCCATCTCGACCGGGTGCCGAAACTGCTCGTCGTCGACTGGGAGGCACCCGAACCCCCCGGCTACGGGGGGCTGCGCATGCTCTTCGACGGCGGCCCGCTGCCCCGTGCCGACGCCGAACGGCTGCTGCTGCCCGGTTCCGAACTGCGCGGCTGGCGCTTCGTCACCGAGTCGGAGGCGGCCACCATGCTGCCCCCCACCCGGTACGAACGGCTGCGCTGGGCGCTGCGCGCCCGGGAGCGGTCAACCGTGCTCAACCTGGAGGCCGGAGTCCCGGTCGGCTGACGCACGCAGCACCGCGGCGGCGTCGACGGTGAGCGGATCGCCGTGCCCGAAACAGACCGTGGCCGCTTCCAGCGCGGCCAGCCGCCGGAACGAGGTCACGGCCCGCGCACGGTCGATGTTGAAGACGCCCAGTATCACCTGGCCGACCCCGGCCACGCAGTCCCCGGTGAACAGCACACCGTGGTGCGGCAGATGGATCCCGATGGAGCCGGGGGTGTGACCGGGGGCGTGGACCACCCGGGCCCCCGAACCGAACGCGATCTCGTCGCCGTCGGCCAGTTCGCGGTCCACGCGGGTCGGCGGCGCCGGAGGAACGGTCAGCGCGTGCTCGTACAGCGGACGTTCCCAGTCCAGCAGGACGGGGTCGGCGATCTCCGCCTCGCCGCGGATCACCGGCGCGTCCAGCCGATGGGCCAGGATCTCGGCGCCGTGGCGGTCGGCGAGCTCCTGGGCCGCGCCGTAATGGTCGCGATGCCCGTGGGTGACGACGATCCGGCCGATGCGGCCCGGGTCCAGGCCGAGGCCGCGCACCGCGTCCTCGATCGTGGGCGCGGCATCGATGTCGCCCGCGTCGATCAGCGTCAGGTCCGCGCCGTCGCGCCACAGATACGCCTGGCCGATCGGGAAGCGGAACATGTGCAGTTGAGGAAGTACCTCGACGAGATCCATACGTCGAACGTACGTGGCCCTGCCCGCTCGGCGACCGGATCTACGCGCTGGGCGAGCTTCGCTCAGCGCGTAGATCCGGCCGCGCGGCCGACCCGGCACCCCGTGGGCCGGCCGTGTGCCGTAGGTCCGCGGGGCCGGACGTGGGTGGCGTGTGCTCAGATTCGCTTGGATTCGGCGTAGTTCCGCAGGAACAGGGCCTCGGCGAGCGACAGCCGCTCCAGTTCCTCGGGCGACACGCTCTCGTTCACCGCGTGGATCTGCGCCTCCGGCTCGCTCAGGCCGATCAGCAGGATCTCGGCCTCCGGGTAGAGGGCGGCGAGCGTGTTGCAGAGCGGGATCGAGCCGCCCATCCCGGACGTCTGCATCTTCTCGCCGGGGTACGCGGCCTCCATCGCCTGCGCCATCGACGTGTACGCCGGGCTGGAGGTGTCCGCGCGGAACGGCTGGCCCTGGCCCACCTGTTCCACCGACACCCTGGCTCCCCAGGGGGCGTGCGCCTTCAGGTGGGTGGTCAGCAGCTCCGTCGCCGCGGCGGCGTCCTGGCCCGGCGGTACCCGCAGGCTGATCTGAGCCCGTGCGCTCGCCTGGAGCGAGGGAGTCGCGCCGACCACGGGCGGGCAGTCGATGCCGATGACGGTGACGGCGGGCCGGGCCCAGATCCGGTCGGCGACCGTACCCGTTCCGATGAGTCCGACACCGTCGAGAACCTTCGCGTCCTTGCGGAAGTCGGCCTCCGGGTACTGCAGTCCGTCCCAGTCGGCGTCCGTGGCGAGTCCGTCGACGGTCGTGGTGCCGTCCTCGGCGCGCAGCGAGGCCAGCAGCTGGATCATCGCGGCGAGCGCGTCCGGGGCGGCGCCGCCGAACTGGCCGGAGTGCAGGTTCCCTTCGAGGGTGTCGAGAGTGACCCGCAGCATCGTCATACCGCGCAGCGTCGCGGTGACCGTCGGCAGCCCGACCCGGAAGTTGCCGGTGTCGCCGATGACGATCGTGTCGGCGGTCAGCAGCTCGGGGTGCGCCTCGGCGTACCGCTCCAGACCCCCGGTGCCCTGCTCCTCGGAACCCTCGGCGATCACCTTGACGGAGACCGGGACACCGCCGTGCGCCTTGAGCGCACGCAGGGCGAGGAGGTGCATGATGAAGCCGCCCTTGCAGTCCGCCGCGCCGCGGCCGAACCAGCGGCCGTCCCGCTCCGTCAGCTCGAACGGCGGGGAGAGCCAGGCGGACTCGTCGAGCGGCGGCTGCACGTCGTAATGCGCGTAGAGCAGCACGGTCGGGGCGCCTGCCGGGCCCGGCAGGAAGCCGTACACCGACCGGGTCCCGTCGGGGGTGTCGAGAAGGGCGACGTCCTGGAAGTCCTCGGCGCGCAGTGCGTCGGCGACCCAGTCGGCGGCCGCCTCGCACTCGCTCCTCGGGAACTGCGCGGGAGCCGCCACCGACTGGAAGGCCACCAGCTCGGTCAGCTCCGCCTTGGCACGGGGCATCAGCGAGGCAATGGTCTCGGAGATCGGACGGGCGGTCATGGGCACGCTCCTCGTGGGTGCGACGTTATGGGTACGTATCCGGGCACATGCATACCGAGTGAGCGGCGTTGCATGGAGGATGAACGTACGGTCGATCCTCCCACAGAGGGGGCCGGGCCGGGCGCGCCGTAGGATGCCGTGAGCAGCATGGGCCACTGGTGGGATCGGGAGCAGAAGCACATCGTGAGCAGCGAGAACGCAGACGCCGGGCATGAGCACGAAGAGTCGTCCGTGTGGGACGTCGTCGTAGTGGGCGGCGGACCGGCCGGAGCCTCCGCGGCATACGCGGCGGCGGTGGCCGGCCGACGGGTACTGCTCCTGGAGAAGGCGGAGCTGCCCCGCTACAAGACGTGCGGTGGCGGCATCATCGGTTTTTCGCGTGATTCGTTGCCGCCCGGATTCGAACTGCCCCTGCGGGACAGGATCCACGCGGTCACGTTCTCGCTCAACGGCAGGCTGGCGCGAACCCGCCGCTCCAAGCGGATGCTCTTCGGGCTCATCAACCGCCCCGAGTTCGACGCGGGGCTGGTCGAGGAGGCCCAGAAGGCGGGCGCCGAACTCCGTACCGGAGCGACGGTGACGAGGGTCGAGCAGCACGGTGCCGCGGTGCCGGACCGGCGCACGGTCGCCGTGGTGCTCTCCGGGGGCGAGACGGTCCTGGCCCGCGCGGTCGTCGGCGCGGACGGCAGTGCGGGGCGGATAGGAGCCCATGTCGGGGTGAAACTCGACCAGGTGGACCTCGGCCTGGAGGCGGAGATCCCGGTTCCGCAGACGGTGGCGGAGGACTGGGCCGGTCGGGTGTTGATCGACTGGGGCCCCATGCCCGGCAGTTACGGCTGGGTGTTCCCCAAGGGGGACACCCTCACCGTCGGTGTGATCTCGGCGCGGGGCGACGGAGCGGGGACCAAGCGGTACTTGGAGGACTTCATCGCCCGGCTCGGTCTGGCCGGCTTCGAGCCGAAGATCTCCTCCGGGCATCTGACGCGCTGCCGCAGTGACGACTCGCCGTTGTCGCGCGGGCGGGTGCTGGTGTGTGGCGACGCGGCGGGGCTGCTGGAGCCGTGGACCCGCGAAGGCATCTCCTTCGCGTTGCGCTCGGGGCGGCTCGCCGGTGAGTGGGCGGTCCGGATCGCGGAGTCGCACGACGCGGTGGACGCCCGGCGCCAGGCGCTGAACTACGCCTTCGCCATCAAGGCGGGCCTGGGTGTCGAGATGGGTGTCGGGCGGCGCATGCTCAAGCTGTTCGAGCGCCGCCCGGGGGTGCTGCACGCGGTGCTGACGGGGTTCCGTCCGGCCTGGAACGCGTTCGCCGGGGTCACCCGCGGAACGACTTCCCTGGCCGAACTGGTCCGCACGCATCCGCTGGCGCAGCGGGCCCTGTCCGCGATGGACCGCTAGGGCCTCTCGTTCGGATCGGGTCTGATCCGAACGGAAGACCCTGGGACGTTTCTTCGAACCGGCGTCGTTCGGCCGGAGGCCGGGCCGTGCGGCGTCCGGCGCGGTCCGGCGCAGGGCGCGGAGGATCGCCCTCGTGCCGGGCGCACTCGGGTGACGCGGCAACGCGTCGAGGCGCCGTGCCGGACGCCGCGAGCCGGTGAACCCCCCGGTCGGGGCGGCAGGTGGTGACGCCGAGGGCGGGCCGGGCCGCACGGTCAGCCCTCGACGGTGATGCGGAAGACGGGGTGGTCGGGGCAGGCGGCCAGGAGTTCGGAGTCCGTGGACTTCGCGGTGATGCCCTGGAAGTACTGGTTGACCTCCCAGCCCCACCGCTCCAGATAGGCGCGGACGACCCGCACCTTCTGCTCGTCGTCCGCGATCTCCACGGCCGTGAAGGCGCGGATCCTCCGGCCCACCCTCAGCTCGCCGCCACCGGCGACCCGCATGTTGCGTACCCACTGGGAGTGGCCCCGCGCGGAGACCAGATACTGCGCGCCGTCGTAGGTGTGGGTGTTCACCGGGATGCGCTGCAGTTGTCCGCTCCTGCGACCGCGCACCGACAGCTCGGCCGAGCCGAGCAGGCTGACTCCGTGCCGGGCGAGCCAGCCGATGACGCTGTTCATCCGGACGGTGAAGGCGTTGCCCTGAAGGTAGTACGGCTGAGACATGGTGACCCCCTCGTATATTGAGAGCAGTGCTCTCGCTTGAGATCAGTGTGCACGGAACTGGTGCTCCAGAGCAAGAGCAGCGCTCTCGTTGTTGGTCGGTGCTCTTCTGCATGGCAGACTGAGAAACATGAGTGCTGTCCGAGGAGCCAGGGAACGGGCCCGTATCGAGATCACTGCCGCCATCAAGGAGGAGGCGAGGAAGCAGCTCGCGGCCGAGGGTGCCGCGAAGCTCTCGCTGCGTGCGGTCGCCCGGGAACTCGGGATGGCGTCCTCCGCGCTCTACCGCTACTTCCCCAGCCGGGACGAACTGCTCACGGCCCTGATCATCGATGCGTACGACTCCGTCGGCGAGAGCGCCGAGGTCGCCCACCGGGCCGCCCGTGCCGACGCCGCCCCCCACCTCGCGCGCTGGACGGCGGTCGCCCACGCCGTTCGCGACTGGGCCCTCGCCCACCCGCATGAGTACGCTCTGATCTACGGCTCGCCGGTGCCCGGCTACAACGCGCCGCAGGCGACGATCGGCCCCGCGTCCCGCGTCGGCCTCGTCCTGATCGCCGTCGTCGGCGAGGCCTTTCGCACCGACGGTCTCGCCGTGCCGCCGCTCGCCGACGAGCTGCGCACCGAGGCCGAGCGGATGGTCGCCGAATTCGCCCCCGGCCTGCCTCCCGGAGTGGTCGCCCCGCTGATCGCCGCCTGGTCGCAGCTGTTCGGGCTGATCTCCTTCGAGATCTTCGGCCAGTTCCAGCGAGTGGTGGAGGCCCGGGAGATCTTCTTCCGGGAGGCCGTCACCGAACTGGCCCGCACGGTCGGTCTGCTAGGCCCCCGAAGCAGCTGACGACCTCGGGCACAACAGCTGACGACCTCGTACGCGGTCGCAGCCGGCGGGCCCGGCCGTGAGCCGTGCGCGAGGAGGTCGGAGACAGGATCCCCCGGGCGGACCCGTGTCGCGTGGTCCGGACTGTCCCGGGGCACGGCACTTCTCGCCCGCCGCACGCCCGGTACGACGTACTCCCGAGGGAGTACGGGTGATCACCGCGCACGGCTGACGACCGCGCCACGGCCCGCGGTCTAGCGTGGCGGACATGGAAGAGCGACACCCACACCGGCTGCACGGCGAGCCGCCGCGATGGCTGACGGAGACACCGGGGGAGTACTCCTCCCGGCTGCCCTGGCCGTCGACGATCGTGCTCGGCGCCGTCGTCATGATCGGTTCGACCGTCGCGGCCCGTGGACAGATGGACGAGCGGGCGCCGCTGGACGTCTTCGCGCGGCTGCTGCTCTTCCTGGCCGTCGCCGTGCTTCTGCTGCGCCACCGCCACCCCGTGGTGGCCGTCTTCGGGAGTTCGACCGCCGCGATGGTCTACCTGGCGGCCGGCTATCCGTACGGACCGGTCTTCCTGGCCGTCGCCGTGGGCTGCTTCAGCGCGGTCGTCGCCGGACACCGGCGGGCCGCCTGGTCGGCCGTCGCGATGGTGTGGCTGGGGCATGTCCTGGTGGCCCACTGGCTCTACCGCTGGCTGCCGCCCTCCGAGGACCACGTTCCTCCCTGGGGGCAGGAACTGGGCGTCGCCGCCTGGGTGGTGGCCATCATCGCCGCCGCCGAGTTCGTCCGCGTACGCCGTGAGCAGTGGGCGGACCGGCGCGCGGAGCGGGAGGCCGCGGAACAGCGCAGGGCCGACGAGGAGCGGCTGCGGATGGCCCGCGAGCTCCATGACGTCCTGGCCCACAGCATCTCCGTGATCAACGTTCAGTCGAGCGTCGGACTCGCACTGCTGGACTCCGACCCCGAGCAGGCCCGCACCGCCCTCACCACCATCAAGGCCGCCAGCAAGGAGGCGCTGGGCGAGGTCCGCCAGGTCCTGGACACCCTGCGCACCCCCGGAGACGCCCCCAGGACCCCGGCCCCCGGACTGGACCGGCTTCCCGAGCTCGTCGAACAGGCGGCGAGCACCGGACTCACCGTCACCGTCGAGACCGAGGGGGTGCGCGGCGCAGTCCCGCCCGGGGCGGACCTCGCCGCCTTCCGGATCGTGCAGGAGGCGCTGACGAATGTGGTCCGGCATTCCGGATCGCGCACCGCGCAGGTCCGGATCGGCTACGAGCCCGGCCGGATCCGGCTCCGGATCGACGACGGGGGACCCGCCACCGGCAACGATGCCGGAGGCAGCGGCAACGGGCTGGCGGGCATGCGGGAGCGGGCCGCCGCACTGGGTGGCACGATCGAGGCGGGGCCCCGGACCGACGGCGGCTTCCGGGTGCGGGCCGAGCTTCCGCTGCCTTCCGACACATCTGGCGCGACGGCGCGCAAGGAGGAGACGACGTGATCCGCGTACTGCTCGCCGACGACCAGTTGCTGGTCCGGGCCGGTTTCCGGGCCCTGCTGGACGCCCAGCCCGACATCGAGGTGGCGGGGGAGGCGGCCGACGGCGAGGAGGCCGTACGCCTGGTACGCGAACTGCGGCCGGACACCGTGCTGATGGACATCCGGATGCCGCGTCTCGACGGCCTCGCCGCGACCCGCGCCATCACCGAGGACCCCGCACTGGGCGACGTCAAGGTGGTCATGCTCACCACCTTCGAGCTCGACGAGTACGTCTTCGAGGCGATCCGCTCCGGGGCCTCCGGCTTTCTCGTCAAGGACACCGAACCGGATGAGCTGCTGCGCGCGGTGCGCGCCGTGGTCGGGGGCGACGCCCTGCTCTCGCCGGGGGTCACCCGCCGTCTGATCGCCGAGTTCGCGGCCCGTTCCAAGGAGCCCGCCGCGGCGACCGGGCTGAGCGAACTGACCGAACGGGAAAGGGAGGTGATGGCGCTCGTCGGCATCGGGCTCTCCAACGAGGAGATCGCCAGACGGCTGGTCGTCAGCCCGCTCACCGCCAAGACCCATGTCAGCCGGACGATGGTGAAGCTCGGCGCCCGCGATCGGGCCCAACTCGTCGTGCTCGCCTACGAGTCGGGTCTCGTGCGCCCCGGCTGGCTCGGCTGACATTTCGCTGAGAAGCGTCGGATGCGCGGTGGCCGACAGGGCGAATCCCCGTCGGCCACCGCACGTTCCCCCTCGCGGGACGGTCAGTCCCGCACGGACACCTTGCCGGCTGCTGCCGCCTCGACCGCGGCGGCCCGGTCCGTTTCGGACGAGGCGACCAGTACGGTGCGCTGCACGGGCCGGTTGCGCCGCAGCCCGGTCAGCGTGACCAGCAGCCCGGCCAGCGCGACCGCGGTCACCACGACCAGACCGGGCCGATAGCTGTCCAGGACCGCCTGGCGGGATCCGTCTCCGCTGCCGTGCGCCGTGATCACCGCGGTCACGATCGCCAGGAAGACCGCCCCGCCCACCTGGATCGAGGTGTTCAGCAGACCCGACACCATGCCCTGTTCGTCGTCGTCCACCCCGTTGGTCGCCTGGATGTTGAGCGAGGGGAACGTCAGCGCGCACGCCGCGCCGAGCAGCAGCATGGAGGGCAGGATCACCGCCGCGTACGACGGGGTGAGCGTGATGCGGAGGAACAGCGCGTAGCCGATGACGAGGGACGTGAAGCCGGTCGCGATGACACGTGGGGTGCCGAACCGGTCCACCACATCGCCGATCTTCGTCGAGGAGAGGGCGACCAGCACGCCTGCGGGCAGGAAGGCCAGCGCGGTCTGCAGTGCGGACCAGCCGAGCAGCGACTGCATGTACTGGGTGACCAGGAACTGGAAGCCCACGTAACTGCCGAAGAACGCGGCGGCCCCCAGCTGCGCCCTGACCTGGCCGCCGGAGCGCAGCACCCCGAGTCGGATCAGCGGGTTCGCGGTGCGCCGCTCGATGGTGACGAAGAGGGTGAGCAGTACGGCGACGGCGAGGAACGACAGGAGTGTGCGGGCGGAGGCCCAGCCCGCCTCGGGGGCCTGCACGACCGTGAACACCAGCAGCAGCATGGAGGCCGTGCCGGTGACGGCGCCCGGCAGGTCGTAGCCGCGGTGGGTGTCCTCGCGTTCGCTGTGCGGGATCAGCTTCAGGCCGGCCAGCAGGGCGATCAGCGCGATGGGAGCGGGCAGCAGCATCGTCCACCGCCAGGACAGCTGGGTGAGGAGGCCCGAGAGGACCAGGCCCATGGAGAAGCCGGTGGCGGCGCAGGTGGTGTAGATGGAGAGGGCCCGGTTGCGCTGCGGGCCCTCCTTGAACGTCGTGGTGATGATGGAGAGCCCGGCCGGTGCGGTGAAGGCGGCGCTCAGCCCCTTGATGAAGCGGCTGGCGATCAGCAGCGGTCCGGAGTCGACGAATCCGCCGAGCAGCGAGGCGAGGGCGAAGACGCCGAGCGCGATCAGGAAGACCCGGCGCCTGCCCAGCAGATCGGCCGCACGGCCGCCGAGGAGCAGCAGGCCGCCGTATCCGAGGATGTAGCCGCTGACGATCCACTGCAGGGTCGAGGTGGTCAGCCCGAGATCGTCCGCGATGGAGGGCAGTGCGACGCCGACCATGGAGACGTCGAGAGCGTCCAGGAACATCGCGGCGCAGAGCACGAGCAGGGTGCCCCACAGGCGCGGGCTCCAACGCTCATGGGAATCGGGGACGTTGAGCGGAGAGGTCATGAGCAGCACAGTACATGCACATGCATTGAATGCAAGTGCATTTAATTCCGATGCAACAAACGGCCACATCTCTGCTAACGTGCGGTCATGGCAGCGAACAAGTCGGAGCGAATGCTCGTCGACGCGTGGCGGGACATCCTCGCCCTGCACGCCAGGACGCTCTGTGAGCTCGACCGCGAGCTGCACCGACACGGCCTCGGTGCCAGCGATTTCGAGGTGCTCGACGTCCTCGCGGAGGGCGCGGCGGAGGACGGCGGCCCCGCCTATCGTGTGCAGGAGCTGGCCTCCCGGGTCCACCTCAGTCAGAGCGCGCTGTCCCGCTTGATCGCCCGACTGGAGAGGGACGACCTCGTGTGCCGGGGGATGTGCCGCGAGGACCGGCGGGGTGTCAGGGTCGAACTGACGGCGAAGGGCCGGGCACGGCACGCGGAGGTCAAGCCGCTGCAGAGGTCGGTGCTCGCCCGGATGCTGGACGGCGCGGGGGACTGACCGCCTCGCCGCGGGCCCGGCCGGGGCAGGGGCTGCCGGACACCGCCTTGACCCGCGGCGCGCTCAGGACCAGGTCACCCCGGAGTTCCCGCACCAGATCCGGGCCGGCTCGCGGTCGCCCGTCACCGTGATCGCGGTGAGTGGCAGCCGGTTCCAGAGCGTCAGGTAGAGCTCACCGGCCGTCGCGCTCAACTCGCAGTCCGCCGAGCCCTCTTCGGGAGCCGCTTCATGCCGTACGGTCTGAGGCGGTTCCGGTGAGAGCCGTACGGTCCACGTGGTGCCCGCGTCGGTGGCCCGGACCCGCAGGGTACGAGGTGTGCGGGTGCGCACTCTGCTCTTCGCACGCGCATGGAATCCGCACAGCAACTCGTCGATCCCGTCCACCGCGTGATCGGCCGTCACCGACGACAGCCGCCCGCCGCGCGCCGATTCCGCGTCCACCCGGTGGATCGTGGTCTCGTGCGCCTGCCGTCGCGCCCAGAAGGCCAGTGGCGACGGTGCGGGCATGAAGGTCCAGCACTCCAGTCCGGCGGGTGCGGCCCGCAGTGTGTCGACCAGGAGGCGGTGGCCCTCGCGGAACCAGCCGAGCAACTCGGGCCCGTCCAGATCGGGTTCCCCGCCGGCGGGTCGGTAGGAGGTGTGTTCCTCGACGACGAGAGCGGTCGCCCAGCGATGCACCATCCCCGTGTGCCGGAGCAGATCACGCACCTGCCAGCCCGGACAGGTGGGCACCGGTGTCCCCGTGCCCGCCTCCTGTGCGGCGGTCGCCAGCATCCGTCCCTCGTCGGCCAGGGACTCGATGTGGTCCGTGATCTCCATGGCTTCGATTGTGCCAGTGGTCCGGCCTGCCCGGAGGGGTGGCTCCGGCCGTCGCGCGCGATGCGGCCGGTCTCTCAGGCGAGTGCGGCGTTGCGCGCTCCGTACCCCAGCGCGGCCGCCGCGGTGGCCAGCAGCGCCACCGTGGTGAGGGCCGCCGGGAGGGAGGCCCAGTCGGCCAGGAAGCCGATCGCGGGCGGTCCGAGCAGCATTCCTCCGTAGCCGAGCGTCGACGCGGCGGCCACTCCACCCGGCCCGGCCAGCTCGCCGGCCCGGCCGACCGCGACGGGAAAGATGTTGGCCAGACCGAGGCCCGTGACGGCGAAACCGATGAGCGCCGGCCAGACGGTCGGGGCCAGTGAGCCGAGCAGCATTCCGGCGGCGGCCGTGGCACCGCCCACGACCAGGGTGCGGGTCTGGCCGAGCCGTTCGAGCAGTGCTGTGCCGCTGAGCCGGCCGGCCGTCATGGCCAGTGCGAACAGGGAGTACCCGGCGGCGGCGGTGCCCGGGTGGGCGTCCAGATCCTGTTCCAGATGGAGGGCGCCCCAGTCGGCCAGCGCCCCTTCGCCGTATGCGGTGCACAGCGCGATCACGCCGAAGAGGAGCACCAGGCGCCGGGCCCGCCCGTCCAGTCGCCGCGGCTTTCGCGCCCCGCCGTATGCGGGTGCGGATTTCGGTGCCGGGTGGCGCAGCAGTGCCGGTCCGGCCGTCGCGGTGACGAGGAGTCCGACCCCGGTGAGGGCCAAGAGGTGCGCGGCGGGGGAGAGGCCGCCCGCGACCAGTGCTCCGAGCCCGGCACCGACCATTCCGCCGAGGCTGAACGCGGCGTGGAAGCTCGGCATCACCGGGCGCCGCAGCGCGGCCACCAGATCGACCGCCGCGCTGTTCATCGCCACGTTCATCCCGCCGTACGCGGCCCCGAAGACCAACAGCACCGAGCCGAGCGCGAGGGCCGAATGCGTCTGTGCGGGCAGGGCGATGCTCAGGGAGAGGAGGACGCCGCAGGCCACGGTGACCGGGTGGCTGCCGAAGCGACGGCACAGCCGGCCGGTGAGCATCATGGTCACCACGGCCCCGGCGGATACGCCGAGCAGAGCGAGCCCCAGGGTGGAGGCCGAAGCGCCGGTCTGGTGCTTGATCGCCGGGATGCGGACCACCCAGCCGGCGAAGAGGAAGCCGTCGAGGGCGAAGAACACGGTCAGCGCGGTACGGAGGCTGGTCGTCGAAGGTGGGGCGGTGTCTCCGCCCGGTCCCCCCGGCAGGGCCGTCCGCAGTTTGTTTAGTTGCGGCACAAACTCAGCATAGGGGCGTCCGGACAACGGGCGCAAGACGGCCGCCCGCGGCGGCCGCAAGGGGCACAACTGAGCCACCGGGGCGTCGGCGACACCTCCGGATCATGGGAGACTCGCCCCCATGAACGGCAAGGTGACCACCACCCGGACAAAATTGGAGAGGGGCCGCAGCGCCCTCGGACCCGCGCTGGAACTGGTCCACACCGGACGCGCGCCCACCCGCGCCGTGCTCACCTCCGAACTCGGCGTCACCCGGGCGACGGCCGGTGCGGTCGCCGCGGAACTGGAGGCGCTCGGCCTGATCCGGGTCGACTCCCGGCCGGGCTCCGCCGCCGGATCGCAGGGTCGCCCCTCGCACCGGCTGGCCATCCATGAGTCGGGGCCCGTCGCGATCGCCGCGCAGGTGCACGCCGACGGGTTCCGGGCCGCGCTCGTCGGGCTCGGCGGACGGCTCGTCGCCACCGCCCCCGGCTGCGTCACCGTCACGGCGGACCCGGCGCAGGTCATCGGCGAAGTGGTCGACGACTGCGCCCGGCTGCTCCGGGACAGCGGGCTGCGCTGCGTCGGGGCGGGCCTCGCGGTGCCGTCCGCGGTCGCCGAGCCGGAGGGTACCGCGCTCAACCCGCTGCACATCGCCTGGCCGGCGGGGGCACCGGTGCGTGAGATCTTCGCCGCCTGCGTACGGGAAGCGGGCATCCCCGGACCGGCGTTCACCGGGAACGACGTCAATCTCGCCGCGCTCGCCGAACACCGGCACGGTGCCGGGCGCGGTGCCCAGCATCTGCTCTGTGTGGCCACCGGGCACCGGGGAGTGGGCGGTGCTCTGGTCCTCGACGGCCGTCTGCACACCGGGAGTTCGGGACTGGCGCTGGAGGTCGGCCATCTCACGGTGAACCCGGAGGGCCGCCCGTGCCACTGCGGTGGCCGGGGCTGTCTGGACGTCGAGACCGACCCGCTGGCCTTCCTCGTCGCCGCCCGCCGCGAACCCGGTCCGGAGGAGTCGCTGCTCAAGCAGGCCGGCGATCTGCTGCGCACGGAGTACGAGGACGCGGCGGTGCGCGGCGCGGCCGAGGAGCTGATCGACCGGCTCGGCCTCGGACTCGCGGGACTGGTCAACATCCTCAACCCCGACCGCATCATCCTCGGCGGTCTGCACCGAGCCCTGCTCGACGCGGATCCGGAACGGCTGCGCGCGGTGGTGGCCGACCGCAGCCTGTGGGGGCGCAGCGGCAGTGTGCCGATCCTGCCGTGCACGCTCGACCACAACAGCCTGGTGGGTGCGGCGGAACTGGCCTGGCAGCCGGTGCTGGACGATCCGCTGGCCGCGCTCGCGTGACGGGGGCGGCCGTGCCCGCGTGACGACGTGGGGGACGGCCGCACCGCCCTCATCCTTCGGAGGGGCCCGAAGAGGTCCTCCACGCGAGGGCCCGTGCCGCGTCGTCCACCAGGCTTCCTGCCAACGCCCGTTTGTCCAGGCTCTGTTCGAGGCGACGACGCAGCCGCCGCGGCGGCTGCGGCAGGTTCGGGGTACCGGGCACCTCGTGCCGCCCGGGACCGACTGCCCGCCGAAGCCCGCGTCGGCGGACAGTCGGCTGCTCCGCCGGCCGCCGGTCCGTCGCGTGATGGGCCCGTGACAGGTCGTCGAACGCCAAGAACGCTCCCGTCCGCGCCGCGTCACGCCGTACGGCTGCGTCCGGAGACCGGCCCGCATGACCGAGCACCCGCTGCGGCGCGACTGCCGACTCCCCGCGGAACAGGTCCAGTACGTCGAGCGTCGCCGTCCCCGGCTCCAGGCGGACGGCGATGGGCGCAGCACTCGCGCCGTTCGCGGATGGGGCCGCGGAAGGCGTGCAGCAGGTGCCCCTTGGTCGCGACGAGGTCGTGGATGATCCCCCTGTCGTATTCGGCGGGGGGCGGGTTCGCCCCGCGACGTGGTGGTACATGCTGCGCCGGCCCGCGCCCGCCTGCCGCTGGGCGGCCTTGGCGCCGGTGCCCACATGACCGCGCCCCCACAGAAGCTCCCGGGCGGCCTCGATCGGGCGTTCCGGAGCACTCGTGCAGCGACTGCACGAACCGGTAGGTACAGAATGCGGCGATCTTCGGTCGGCCGACGGGAGCAGCCGCGGACCCGTCGCGTACTCCCGGGGTGGTACGCGCACGGCCGCTGGCCGTACGACGACTCGGACCCCCTCCCGGGGCCAGGCTCTTCAGGGTCAGGAAAACCTGAACGCGACCTCCGAACCCAGGGAGACGACCGAGATGAACGTTCTGGCGCACAGCGGTGGACCCGGGCCCTGGATCCCGCTCTTCCCACTCCTCCCGCTCTTCTGGGCGGCCGTCGTCGTCGGGGGCATCACTCTCCTGCGCCGCACGGCCCGGCGCGGCCACCGAGGCCCCTGGCAGGCCCGTGCCGCCCAGGGAGGCCCCGCCGAACCGTCCCCGATCGCCCTGCTCGGCCGCCGCTTCGCGGCCGGAGAGATCGAGGAGGACGAGTACTGGCGCAGGATCTCCGTCCTCGACGAACAGTTCGGCCGCGGCAGCAAGGGAGGACCGGCATGACCACCACCGTCCCCACCTCCGCATCCACCCCCACCGCCGACGCCGCGGCCCGGGTCGTAGACGCCGTGAAGCTCTACGGCAGCGGCGACACCCGGGTCAGGGCCCTGGACGGGGTGAGCGTCGACTTCCCGGCGGGCCGCTTCACCGCCATCATGGGCCCCTCCGGCTCCGGCAAATCCACCCTGATGCACTGCGCGGCCGGACTCGACACCCTCACCTCCGGCTCGGCCTTCATCGGCGACACCGATCTCAGCACCCTCGACGACCGCAGGCTCACCCTGTTGCGCCGCCGACGCATCGGTTTCGTCTTCCAGTCCTTCAACCTCCTGCCGACGCTCACCGTCGCCGAGAACATCACCCTCCCCCTGGACCTCGCGGGGGAGCGGCCCGACCCGGAGTGGCTCGACGCGCTCGTCGACACCGTCGGACTGCGGGACCGGCTGCACCACCGGCCCGGCGAACTCTCCGGCGGACAGCAGCAACGCGTGGCGGTCGCGCGGGCCTTCGCGGGCAGCCCCGACGTCGTCTTCGCCGACGAACCGACCGGCAACCTCGACTCCCGCTCCGGCCAGGAGGTGCTCCGGCTGCTCGGCCGCACCGTCCGGCAGACCGCCCGCACCGTCGTCATGGTGACCCATGACCCGGTCGCCGCGGCCCATGCCGACGAGGTCGTCTTCCTCGCCGACGGCAGGCTCGTCGACCGAATGCCCGACCCCACGGCGGAGCGCGTGCTCGACCGGTTCAAGTCTTTCGCCCCGCCCCACCCACAGGCGGTGACGACATGACCGGCACCCGTACCTCCATACGCCTGAGCATCTCCTCGCTCCGTGCCCACAAGCGCCGGTTCGCGGGCACATTCGTGGCCGTCCTGCTCGGCGTCGCGTTCCTCACCGGGACGCTCGTCATGGGCGACACCCTGCGCGCGAGCTTCGACACCATGTTCGGCAACGCGACCGCCGGTACCGACGCCGTGGTGCGCGGCTCCAATGTCGTCACCGTCGCCGGTGAGTCCCAGGGCACCCGGCAACCGGTGAACACCGCACTCGTGCAGAGGATCGAGCGGATCCCCGGGGTCGCCGCGGCGGCGCCCGACATCCAGGGCGCCGGTCAGCTCATCGGCTCCGACGGCACACCCGTCGGAGGCCAGGGGCCGCCCACCCTGGCCGGCAACTGGATCGACGACCCGAAGCTCAACCCGTACCGCCTCGCCGCCGGGCGCGCCCCGTCCGCGCCCGGTGAAGCCGTGGTCAACCGCGGCGCCGCCGTCCGGGGCGGGCTCAGGATCGGCGACACGACCGTGCTGCGCACCCCCGACCCCGTGCACGTCAGGATCGTCGGTCTGGCCACCTTCGGCGGCCAGGACGGCATGGGGCAGGTCACCTACACCGCGCTGACGCAGGCCGATGCGGAGAAGTACCTCACGCCGAAGCCCGGCGAGGCATCGGCCATCCAGGTGCGCGCGACCCCGGGCACCAGCCAGCAGGAACTCGTCGACGCGCTGCGCCCCGTACTGCCCGGGGGAGTCGAGGCCATCACCGGCCAGGCCTCGGCCGCCGAGAACCGGGACCTGATCTCCGGGGCGTTCCTCGGCGTGTTCACCACGCTGCTGCTGGTGTTCTCCGGGATCGTGCTACTCGTCGCCACCTTCTCCATCCACAACACCTTCGCGATCGTCGTCGCCCAGCGGACCCGCGAGAACGCGCTGTTGCGCGCCCTCGGGGCTGCCCGTCGGCAGGTCGTGGGCGCGACACTCGTCGAGGCGACAGTGGTCGGCGTGATCGCCTCCGCGGCCGGTCTGGCCGGTGGCATCGGCATCGCCGCCGGACTGCGGGCGCTCTTTCCCGCCGTCGGATTCCCGTTCCCCGAGGGCGCGCTGGTGATCGGCGCGGTGTCCCTGCTGCTGCCCCTCGCCGTCGGCGCCTTCGTCTGTCTCGGCTCCGCTCTCCTGCCCGCCGTCCGGGCCGGACGCACCGCCCCGCTCGCCGCCCTGCGCGAGAGCGCCGTCGACGACTCCGCGGCCTCCCGGACGCGCGCCATCGCGGGGTCCGTGCTCCTGCTGACTTCCGTCGGCACCATCCTGACCGGTGTGTGGGGCGATCCGTCCGTCCGGCCGACGGCCATCGGCGCGGTGCTGGCAGTCGCCGCGTTCGTGGTGCTCGGACCCGTCGCCTCCTCGTACGCCGTACGGTTCCTCGGCGCCCCGCTCGACCGGCTGCGCGGCGTCACGGGCCGACTGGCCGTGCGCAACGCCCTGCGCAACCCCCGGCGGACCGCCTCCACCGCGACCGCGCTGATGATCGGCGTCGCCGTGGTCTGTCTCTTCACCGTCTTCGGCGCCTCGCTGAAGGCGACCATGAACCGGACGGTGGACCGGTCCTTCGCGGGCGACGTCGCCATCAGCGCCCCCGCCTTCGGCGCGGGCGGCAGCGGCCTCAGCCCCCGGCTCGCCCCGGCGGTCGCCCGGCTGCCGCAGGTCGCGACCGCTGTCGGCCTCGGCAAAGGGGTCGCCGAGGTCGACGGCGCGGGACGCGCCCTGACCGTCACCGACCCGGCCGCGCTCGGCAGGGTCTTCGACCTCGGAGCGGTCGACGGGTCGCTGAAGGACCTGGGCGCGAACGGGATCGCCGTGTCCGGCACCGAGGCCGCCGAGCGCGGACTGCGCACCGGCTCCACCGCACGGCTCGCCTTCCCCGACGGCACGCAGCGGAACTTCACGGTCCGCGCCGTCTACGCACGGTCGGAACTCGCGGGCGACTACCTCATCACCCGTCAGGCCTGGGCCCCGCACCGCGTGCAGGACTCCGACTCGCTGATCGCCGTCTCCTTCGAGCCCGGTGTGTCCACCGCCGACGGCAAGGCGGCGGTCGCCAGGACCGCGGCGGCGTACGGCAACCCGGACGTACAGACCCGCGGCGAGTACGCGCAGTCCTCGGCGGGCGGCATCGACATGATGCTCACCCTGGTCTACGCCCTGCTGGCGCTCGCCGTACTGATCGCCCTGCTGGGCATCGCCAACACACTCACCCTGGCGCTGCACGAACGCACCAGGGAACTGGGCCTGTTGCGGGCCGTCGGGCAGACCCGGAGCCAACTGCGGTCCATGGTCCGCTGGGAGTCCGTCCTGGTCGCGGCGTTCGGCACGGCGGGCGGTCTGCTGCTGGGCGGCTTCCTCGGCTGGGTGCTGGTCGAGGCGTCCGCGTCCACGGGCGGCACTTCCCTCGCCTTCGCGCTCCCGCCGCTACGGCTCCTGGCGGTCGCCCTGGTCGGGATCACGGCCGGGGTGCTGGCGGGCCGACGGCCGGCCCGCCGGGCAGCCCGGCTGGACGTGCTCCGAGCGGTCGCCGCCGAGTAGCGCACAGCGGAATTTGCCGCGGGAGCGGCACGGCGGCAGGAGGAGCGGGGCGTCGGCCGACACCCCGCTCCTCCTTGCGTCCGCTACCCGACCACCGCCGACCGGGCGGCGGACGGCGTGGCGGTCTCCAGGTACACGACGGCGCCCGGCTCGAACGGCCCGTCAGTCGTCGCCCCGTACACCAGGTGGGGCGGCTGAGCGGCGAACAGGGGAGGTGCCGGAAGCGTGAACCAGACGACCTTCCCGGCCCCGCCCCTCGGGCGCACCCCCCAGCTCTCGCTGACCGCGGCGATCAGGGCGAGCCCACGCCCCGACGTACTGGACGCGGTGGCCTCGCGCACGGTCGGCAGGCGGGGGTCGTGATCGTGGACGGACACCGTCAGCCGTTCGAGCAGCAACTCGATCTCGACGGTGCATGACTTGTCCGGCTGGGCGTGCCGGTGGACATTGGTCAGCAATTCGGTGACGCCGAGCGCCGCAGGGTCGATCAAAGGATCGAGATGCCAGTAGCGCAGCTGCGCCGAAACGATTCTGCGGACCTGACCGATCCGCGACGGCAGGGCCTGGAGCTCCACCGTGCAGTGCCTGCTTGGCTCGCTGATCACGGCTGCGACTCCCCGAAATAGGTCCGGAAGAGGACGGAGGAACGGAGCCAGCAGACATCCAGCCGCTGAGTCCGGCCCGACGGTGCGGATCCGAGTGTCACCGCCGGTAAACCATGAGTGACGTGTGACCAATGTCGCTCAGGGGTCACGGGTCCGCAACTCGCGTTGCCCCCTCCCGGCGGCGCCGCCCCGTCAGATCATCCGACCGCCCGCACTGCGCAGCGTTTCGAGGAACCTGCGCGTGGGCCCCGCCGTGTCCGGACCGTGATTGCGCTGCCCCATCGTCAGCCGGTACCGCGTCCCGTTGAGACGTGCCACGGCCGCACCGGCCCCGGCGAACCACGGCCTGCCCGCGCTGACCGCCACCACCGGGGCGCTGTCGATCTCCCGCCCGTAGCTGGTCAGCAGGGCCAGCCTGCCGTCCTTGACGATCACCTGCCCGGCCGTGGTGAGCGAGCGGGCCCACCGCTCGATCCGTACCCCCGTCGCGCTGAACTCCGTTTCCGGCATGGCCGCTTCGCCCCCTTCGTGGTGTCTCTGATGGGCAGTCTGCACAACCCGGGAGCGACGCGCCAGGCCGCGTCGCGGCGCAATGTCACGGCCGCCCGGTCCGTCGAGGCCAAGGCGGGGCTATGGGACATCAAAGTGAACGTTTCTGCAGGTAGGGGGAATATCGTTGACGGGCAGAGTCCGGTGACACGAGGAGGAACGCGCTGATGGGCACCAGTGAGCACACACATGACGGCCGGGCCGCGGCGACCATCGACATCGACCGTTCCGACCCCGAGTACCGGGCCTGGCTCAATGAGGCCGTACGCAAGGTCCAGGCCGACGCCAACCGCTCCGCGGACACCCATCTGCTGCGATTCCCGCTCCCCGAGGCGTGGGGCATCGACCTCTACCTCAAGGACGAGTCGACGCACCCCACCGGCAGCCTCAAGCACAGGCTGGCCCGCTCGCTCTTCCTCTACGGGCTCTGCAACGGCTGGATCCGGCCCGGCAAGCCGGTGATCGAGGCGTCCAGCGGATCGACGGCCGTCTCGGAGGCGTACTTCGCCAAGCTGATCGGTGTGCCGTTCATCGCCGTGATGCCCCGCACCACCAGCCCCGAGAAATGCCGGCTGATCGAATTCCACGGCGGCCGCTGCCACTTCGTCGACGATTCGCGAAGGCTGTACGAGGAGTCGGCGACGCTGGCCGCCGACACCGGCGGCCACTACATGGACCAGTTCACCTACGCCGAACGGGCCACCGACTGGCGCGGCAACAACAACATCGCCGAGTCGATCTACCAGCAGTTGAGACTGGAGCGGTACCCGGAACCGACGTGGATCGTGGCCACGGCCGGAACCGGGGGCACCTCGGCGACCATCGCCCGCTATGTGCACTACATGCAGTTCGACACCAGGATCTGTGTGCCCGACCCGGAGAACTCCTGTTTCTTCGACGGGTGGACCCACCACGACCCCCTCGCCACCAGCGACTGCGGCTCCCGGATCGAGGGCATCGGCAGGCCCCGGATGGAGCCGAGTTTCGTGCCCGGGGCCATCGACCGGATGATGAAGGTGCCCGACGCGGCCAGTGTCGCCGCCGTACGTGCCCTGGAGAAGGCCATCGGCCGGAAGGCGGGCGGCTCCACCGGCACCGGGCTGTGGAGTGCGTTCAAACTGGTCGCGGAAATGGTGGGGGAGGGTGCCACCGGCAGCATCGTCACCCTGATCTGCGACCCCGGCGACCGCTACCTCGACAAGTACTACTCCGACAGCTGGCTCGCCGCACAGGGCCTGGACATCGCCCCGTACACGGAGACCATCGACTCCTTCCTGCGCAGCGGTGACTGGCCCGGATAGCCGACGGAACGGGGTCCGCGCGGTCCACGGCCGCTTTCAGGCCGTGGGCCCGGTCAGCCGTCCGTCGAGCATGCGCACCGCGTCCCGGAAGGCCCGCCCCACCCCCGACCGGCCCAGCCGCAGCGCGAACCGGAAGAGTGCGGAACCGTCCGCGGCGAACGTCCACCGCACCCGCGTCCCGGCCCCGGCGGGGGTGAGCCGCCACTCCTCCAGCAGCGCCCGCGGACCAGGCGCGTTGGACTCGTCGACCCGGTAGGCGTACCGCTCTCCCGGCTCCGTCGCGAGGATCGTCTCGCGCAGGACCGTGCCCCCCTTGAGGCGGACCTCGCGCCCCGTGCCCGCCCGGGTGGGCCGGGCCGCCGTCACCGAGGTGAACCAGTTCGGCCAGCCCGCCACATCGTCCGCGAGCGCACGGTAGACCTCCTGCGGCGACGCGGAGACCTCGGCGGCGAAGACCAGTCGCAGTGGAGCGGACTCGACGAAGTCGAGTTCCACGGAGCGGAGTCGACGGAACACGGAACGCACCTCCCGTGCGGTCGGCGGCGGACGGTTCGCGCACACCATAGCTGGCATATCGTCAGATGTCTTTGCTTGTAGGCGAGTTGCGTGGGTCATCGCTACCGGACCGCACGCGCGGCCGCGGTGATGTTGCGGGCCATCCCGCCGAACACCACCGAGTGGAACGGCCATACGCTCCACCAGTAGGCGTGGCCGAGCAGTCCGCGCGGATGGAACAGAGCCCGCTGCCGGTAGACCGTCCGCCCCTGTTCGTTGCGGTCCACCGACAGTTCGAGCCAGGCGGGACCGGGCAGCCGCATCTCCGCGCGCAGCCGCAGCAGCTCACCGGGAACGATCTCCTCCACGCGCCAGAAGTCCAAGGAGTCGCCCACCCGCAGCCGCTGTGCGTCCCGCCGCCCGCGCCGCAGCCCGACACCGCCGACGATCCGGTCGAGCCAGCCCCGCACGGCCCAGGCGAGCGGGAAGGAGTACCAGCCGTTCTCGCCGCCGATCCCCTCGATCACCCGCCAGAGCGCGTCCGGCGCCACCGGCACGGTCAGTTCCCGTTCGTCGCGGTAGAGACTGCCGCCGGACCAGTCGGGGTCGGTGGGCAAGGGGTCACTGGGCGCACCGGGCACCGCAGCGGACGACCAGCGGGTGTCGACCCGGGCGTCCTTGATCCGTTGGAGCGCCAGCCGCAGCGCCCGCTCGAAGCCGATGGATCCACCGGGCGGGTCGGGCACATATCGGACGATGTCGTGCTCGCGACAGACCACCTCGTGACGCAGCGACTCCGCGAGCGGCCGGGCGAGGGAGGGCGGTACCGGTGTCACCAGACCGATCCAGAGACTGGAGAGTCCCGGCGTGAGCACCGGTACGGGAAGGATCACCCGATGCGGCAGACCGGCGACCTCGGCGTACCGCCGCATCATGTCCCGGTAGGTCATGACGTCCGGGCCGCCGATGTCGAACGTGCGGTTCACCTCGGCCGGCAGGCTCGCGCAGCCGACGAGATACCGCACGACGTCCCGTACCGCGATCGGCTGGATCGACGTGCGCACCCAGCTCGGGGTGATCATCACCGGCAGCCGTTCGGTGAGATGGCGCAGAATCTCGAACGAGGCCGAGCCCGATCCGATGACGACCGCGGCCCGCAGCACGGCCGTCGGCACCCCGGAATCCAGCAGGATGCGCCCCACCTCGGCCCGCGACCGCAGATGCGGTGACAGTTCCCGCTCGGGCACCCCGGCCGGGGTGAGTCCGCCTAGGTACACGATCCGGCCGATCCCCGCGGCCCGCGCCTGCTCACCGAAGATGCGGGCCGCCTCCCGGTCCTTCTCCTCGAACCCCGGCCCGGAGCCGAGCGCGTGCACCAGGTAGTAGGCCACGTCCATGTCCCGCATCGCCGCGCGCACCGAGGCGGCGTCGAAGACATCCCCCTCGGTCACCTCGACCCTGTCCGCCCACGGGTGGTCACGGAGCTTCCGAGGGGTCCTGGCCAGCGCGCGCACCCGGTGGCCGGCGTCCAGGAGTGCGGGCACCAGCCGGCCGCCGATGTACCCGGAGGCACCGGTCACCAGGCAACGCAGCGGCGTGTCACCGGAGGATTCGCTCACCCGGCCGAGTCTTCCACCGGATCGCCGCACGGGGCCCGGTGGATCACTCCGAACGGTGGCACACGGTCACCCGACCATGCCGGGCCGCGGAAACGGTTCGGCCGGACGCTCCAGCATGCCGTCGAGCACCCGGCCGAAGATCCGGCGGCCCGCCGCGGCGATCAACGGATCGACCCACCGCGGCAGCAGCCGGACGCTCAGCTCCTCCACCCACACCACATGGGACCCGGAGTCCGTCGGACACACGTCGATCGATGCCCGCCCCAGAACCAGCGAACCGCGCTTCGCCAGCCGGCACAGCCCCGCCCGCCCGGCGACGGGCGGCGTCCACCGCACCACTTCCATCGGGTCGTCGAACCCGAGCGCACCCACACCCGTACGCGCCACGAAGACGGTCCCCGTCCCGGTCGGCGGCCCCGTGCGGACGGTGATCGTGGTCAGCGGGACGTGAGCCGCGTGCCGTTCCCAGTCCGTCACCCGACGCCAGGCCTCGGCCGTGGGAAGATGCGTGAAGCGCTCGATCCGGAAGACGGCCACAGCACGATCCTAAGGGCTGTCCTGCAACCCCCGGCGGGCGCACGACGACAGCTACGGCACCTCGCCGCGTTGGTCGGAACATGCGTTGGCCGGAACATCCGAATACATCCAGTACGCGGAAGCCCTCCGCCTTGCGAAGCACCGCATCCGACGCCGCTCTCCGATCCACCAGGGATGACGGGACAGCCCTCAGGCCGTGCGCCGCCCGGTCCAGGATGTACGGAAGCGACACACCGCCCGGCGCCTCAGGAGGCGCCGGGCTCGATCCCGCCCGTCACGAGCAGGCCCGGCAGATGCTCCTCGATCTCCTCGCGGGCAGCGGCCGACAGACCCGCGTCCGTCACGAACGTGTCCACCTGGGCCAGGGTGGCGAACGAACTCAGTCCCACCGTGCCCCATTTGGTGTGGTCGGCGACCACCACCACACGACGCGCCGACCGCACGAAACGGCGGTTGGTCTCGGCCTCCGCCAGATTCGGCGTCGAAAGCCCCGCCTCCACCGAGATCCCGTGCACCCCGAGGAACAGCACATCGAAGTGGAGCGAGGCGATCGCCTGATCGGCGACCGGACCGACGAGCGAGTCCGACGGAGTCCGTACCCCGCCGGTGAGCACCACCGTGGCGGCTCCGGTCCGCAATCCGCCCGCGGCCCCGGAACGCTGCGCGGAGTGGAACACATCCGCGACCCGCACCGAGTTGGTCACCACGGTCAGATCCGGTACGTCCAGCAACTGTTGGGCGAGCGCGTACGTCGTCGTACCGCCGGAGAGCGCGATGGCGCTGCCGGGCACGGCCATCGCCGCGGCCGCCCGCGCGATGTCCTCCTTGGCGGTCAGCTCCAGAGCCGACTTGGCCTCGAAGCCGGGCTCGTGCGTACTGGCCTCGACCACCGGAACGGCCCCGCCGTGGACCTTCTCGATCAGCCCTTGGCGGGCCAGCGCGTCCAGATCCCGGCGGACGGTCATGTCGGAGACGCTCAGCTTGCGGGTCAGCTCATTGACCCGTACCCCGCCACGCCTGCGCACCTCGTCGAGGATCAGGGCACGCCGCTGCTCCGCGAGCAGGTTCTGATTCTCGCTCAACGCCGGTACGGTCCTTCCCTCTGGCCGTGCGGCAGGCTCTCTTCGGACGGGGTCATCCTGCCACGCGGTGTCGTGGGCCGTCGCACTGGGGAGATTCCGTGAGAGCGATGCGTGCACCGGTCCGCTTCCGTGATTCTGGTGACCGTGCCTCAGCACACCCCCCCACGACCGAGAGAGCGAGTCATTCCAGTGCCACCTGACACCCAGGCCCCGCAGAGTCCGGGGCCCGCGCTGGAACTTCTGGTCCACGGCGTGGGCGGTGCCACCCCTCAGGAGATGCTCGACGACCCGCGTACGGTCCGGATCACCGGCGACGCGACCGCCGCCATCTATCGGCGGGCCGAGGACATGGACGCCGAGCAACACCCGGAGCGGTACCGCGACCGGCCCATCGCCGAGGCCTACTGCTGGTCCAACCTCACGTCCGGCAACGGGTCCCGCGCCCTGTGGCTGCTGCTGCTCCCGTTCATGGTCGTCAACCTCGCCCACTGGATGCGCCCCACCGCCCGCGCCCGAACCCGCGCGGTACGCCTGTACGGCGTCGTCGTCCGGCTCGTCGCGCTCAGCCTCACGGTCCTGCTGACCGCGGCGGCCTGCGAGGTCGCGCTCGATCTGACGGCCTGGCAGTGCGCGGGCGTGCCGGACTGCTCGAACCAGCGGTCCTGGCTGGGCTTCCTGTCGACCGCCCAGGGCGGCTGGTGGTCCCAGCCGGGCCGGCGGCTCGCCCTCGCCTCGCTGGTGCCGACGGCCGTGGTGGGGCTGCTCTGGTTCCTGTCGAACCGGACCTGGAGCGCGTACGAGTCACAGCGCCCGCTCACCGGGTCCGAACCGGACGACGTCGACCCGGAGACCGGACACGACCTGAGCACGCCCGGCACCGCCCCCGCTGGGCGGCCGGCCCTCGGCCGGCCCGGATTCTGGTACGGCCGCCGTCTGGTCGCCCGGCTGCGCGCCGCCCACACCGCCGCCGGGTTCCTGACCGTCGCCGCATCGGTTGCGGGCGCCGCGGCCCGCCACGACCGCGCCGTCAGCGGCCCCGTGCCCGGGATCCTCGGTCGGCTGATCGAGGCGGCACTGCTCCTGTGCGCGCTCGTGGTGCTCTGGGTCGTCTGCCGCCGCGGCCGGAGCGAACGGCGCCTCGACAACCGGCTCGACCAGGCTCTTATCACCTATCTGCCCGGCGCAGCGCTCGCCCTGCTCGGCCTCGCCGCGGCGTACGCGTCGTGGTCGCGCCCCGCCTGGGTGTCGGCGGGCGCCCTGCCGGGTGACGTCGCCTTCAGCGTCGTCACCCTCGGCCAAGGAGTGCTCGTCGTCGTCCTCGCGGTGGTCTCACTGAGCCTGTACCGCCGCACCCCCGAACCCCGCACCGTCATGAACGGACTCGGCGGACCGGTCGTCGCCATGCTCGCGTGCGCCCTCGGCGGCGTCATGACCGGCGGGGTCGCCCAGCGCGTCGCCGACTGGCTCGACGGATCCGGTACCCCGGGCATGGGCAGGGGTTCCGCCATCGAGGGGCCACCGGTACTGCTCAGCTGGCAGGCCTCGGTGATTCCCGTGCTCCTCGTGCTCCTGGCGATTCCCGCCCTCCTGCTGCTGGCGCGCACCTGGCTCGCCGCCCGCGCCCTGGAACCCGATGTCGACCGGGAATACGGGCAGGAGCGGCCGGATCCCGCCAGGACCCGGCAGATCGCCCGGATCCGGGCCACGGCGGCCCTGACCGACTCCGCGCCCTGGATCCTCGGCCCGGTCTCGGCAGCCACGCTGCTGCTCGGCGCGGCGGCGGTCGGCGGGGCCTGGGTGAGCGGTGAGGTGCCCGGTCTGGCGCTCAAGGGCAGCGGCCCGTTCGTCGAGGCCGTGGCCGAAGCGGCCCAGTCCACCGGCTCCTGGATGATCGGATTCGGGTTCATACTCTTCGTGACCTGGGGGCGGCGCGCCTACCGTGACGCCTCCGCACGGCGCACCATCGGCATCCTCTGGGACGTCGGCACGTTCTGGCCGCGCGCCGCACACCCCTTCGCCCCGCCCTGCTACGCCGAGCGTGCCGTCCCCGATCTGGCGTCACGGATGTCCGGCTGGACCGGACTGACCCGTGGCAGGCTCGTCATCTCCGGCCACTCACAGGGCAGCGTCCTCGCCGCCTCCGCGGTCTGGCAACTGCCCGCCGAAACCCGGAGCCGGGTCGCGCTGCTCACCTACGGATCGCCGATCGAGCGGTTGTACGGGCGCTGGTTCCCGGCCTACTTCGGTCCCGGACCGCTGCACGGACTCCACCGGTCCGTGAACTGCTGGCGCAACCTGTGGCGGGCCACCGACCCGATCGGCGGCATGGTCAGGCTCGACGAGGGACCGGGGCCCGCGGTGGACCGGGGGCCGCTGAAGGACCCGCTGGTCTACGGCCGGACCCCCGAACATCCACTGCCCGAACCCGTTCTGGGGCACTCGGACTACCAGGCGGACCCGGTCTTCGCGGAGGAACGCGCAGCGCTGCTGGACCGGCTCGCACCGGTCCTGCCCCGCCAGGCCGACGGGGCACAGGCCCCGAAGGCCCCCGGCCTCAGGGGAGTTCCGGCAGATCCTCCGGGTAGAGCAGGCTGAGGTCGTCCGTGCTCGGCTCGGCGAGCTGGGCGACCCGGCCCGCGTGTCGCTCCACCATCGATTCGAAGGTCTGCCGGGCCGTGCGGCCATTGCCGAACGCCGGGCCCTTGGGCAACTCGTTGAAGTACTTCAGCAGCGCCTCCCCGGTCCCGGGGGCCAGGCTGTACTCGTGCTCGTCGGCCTGCTGCCCGACGATCCGCAGCAGTTCGGCGGGCTCGTAGTCGCTGAAGGTGATCGTCCGTGAGAAACGGGACGCCACACCGGGGTTGATGGTGAGGAACCGCTCCATCTCATGGGTGTACCCGGCGACGATGACGACCACCGCGTCGCGGTGGTCCTCCATCAGCTTCACGAGCGTGTCGATCGCCTCCCGGCCGAAGTCCCGGCCGGAGTCCTCGGGCGAGAGGGCATACGCCTCGTCGACGAACAACACCCCGCCGCGCGCCCGGTCGAAGGCCTCCTGGGTACGGATCGCGGTCGATCCGATGTGCTCACCGACCAGATCGACGCGGGACACCTCGATGAGATGGCCTCGCTCCAGCACCCCGAGCGAGGCGAGGATCTCGCCGTACAGCCGGGCCACGGTGGTCTTGCCGGTGCCGGGGGAGCCGGTGAAGACGAGATGGCGCCGGACCGAAGCGGCCTTGAGCCCCGCCTCCTGACGCCGGCGGCCGACCTCGATCATGTCGGTGAGGGCACGCACCTCCCGCTTGACGCTGTCCAGGCCCACCAGCGCGTCCAGCTCCCCGAGGACGGCGTCCGAGGCACGTACCGGCTCGGCGGCGGGCACCTCGGCGGGGGAGGGCTCGACGGCGCGCGGCCCCGGGACCGCGCCGAGCAGCCCGGGGGGCGACTGGGTCGCCGTCAGTACGGCGGGGGCGGGCGGAGCGGGGGCACGCAGCGCGCTCTCGTCGCTCGTGCAGTCCTCCACGACGGGTCCCGATCCCTGACCGTCGCCGCCCTCGGCGAACTCGTAGCCACCACGGGCGCACCGCTCGGTACGGCAGCGGGTCAGCGTCGTACGGCAGCCGTCCATCACGTGGAAGCCGTAGCCCTCGCTGCCGGTGACCCGGCAGCTGTGGAAGGTGCCGCGTCCCTCGGCGGAGACGTAGAAACCGGCCTCGGCGGGCGAGGTGACCGTGCAGCGCTCGATCGTCGGGTCGGCGCCCTTGGTGACGATCACTCCGGTCTGTGCCGCGTCGACGGTGCAGTTGTTCAGCGTGCCGCCGCTGCCGTGATCGCGGAACCAGGCTCCGGTGGACGCCTCGCGGATGCGGCAGTCGTCGAGCTGGGCGGTCGCCCCGTCGCTCACCGACACGGCGGTGTTGCGGATCTGGGAGAGATCGCTGTCCACCACGTCGGCGCGCGATCCCCGGTCGAGCACGAAGATGGCGTCGGGTACGTCGTGGACCCGGCAGGAGTCCAGTATCACGGTCGCCCCGTCGCTCACCCAGACCGCCGGGTAGTCGCCCGTACTGTCGTGGATCTCGCACTGGTTGGCGTCGACACGGGTGCCGGGATCCCAGACGGAGAGACCGTTGCGGCCGAACCGGCGGACCGTGGAGCGGGTGAGGGTGAGGACCGAGCGGGAACGCAGGTCCACCGCGTTCTCCGGGATGTCGTGGATGTCGCAGTCGGCGAGCGTCAGCACGGCGTCGGTGTCGAGGGTGACGCCGTCCGCCGAAGTGCGGTGCACCGTGCAGTCGGTGAGGTGGGCGGCTCCGCGGGCGGTCACCTGTATTCCGCTGCCCTTGATCTCGTACACCTCGCAGCCGACGGCCTCCAGGCCACTGCCCTCGCCGGTGATGCTCAGCCCCGCGCCGGACGCGTGGTGGACCCGGCACCGCTCCAGCCGCGGATGCGCACCGTCACGCACCGAGACGCCGGCCTGGCCGGCCGATACGACCTCGCACTGCTCGAACACGCCGCCCGCACCGTCGAGTACGGCGATGCCGGCGCCGGCCGGGTTGTCGACCGTGCAGCGGCGCACGGTCGGCCGGGCCGCACCGCGCACCTCGATCCCGGCGGCCGAACGTGTCACGATCCGCAGATCCGCGAGCTCCGGGGCGCCGTCCTCGACGAGCAGCGCCGGAGCAGTCGAGTCCTGCCCTTCCACATGCAGGTCCGAGACGACCGCGGAGGCGCGGACGGTCAACGGCACGCCGTCGACCGGAGCGATCCGCACGGAGCCGACCGACCCCTCGGGACCGCGCAGGGTCACCGCGCGGTGCAGGACCAGATTCTCCCGGTAGGTGCCCGGAGCGACGGTGAGGACGTCACCGTCCGCCGCGGCCTCCAGGGCTGCGGTGAGGGAGGCGTATTCGCCTGTGCGGCGCCGCCACCGCGATGTGCCGGTGTGCGTCACCTGGACCGTGCCCTGTGCCATGGCGCTGTTGTGTCCCCGCCTCGTGCGTGTGTGATGCCCGGTCACCGGCCTTCAGGCAGCGGCGAACCCCGGGCCCGCCCGCCGAGGAAGGGGGCGGGCCGGTCCACCGTAGCGCGCGCGACGGGCGGGAGTTGACCCGATCAGCTGCCGGTCCCGGTTCTGCCCCAGTCGGGACCGGCAGCTGCCCAGGCCCGGTCGATCCGGTTGTACCGCTTCCGCACCATGCGCCAGACGATCAGACGCCGGCCTCCCTCGACCAGTCCGGCGGCGAGCAGCGCCACCCCGAACCCGGCCAGCGCCGCATGCGTTCGAGCCGTGGGCGCGTCCATGGGGCGCAGCGCGGGGCGGCCGTCGAGGTCGGTCCAGATCTCCACGACGGCACCGGGACGGGTCTTCCGGGAGAGCGTGCTCACCGTACCGTGCCGGTTCGTGCCGTCCGGAGCCTTCCATCGCGCGACCACCAGGGTCTGCGGGGCGTGCTCCGAGGACACCTCGGGATCGGAGACGAAATGCGGCGGGTCCGGTGCCCGGCGCACCACGACCGCTGTCGTGGCGTGACGCTGTGCCTGCTGGGTGCGCACCGATTCCTGCAGGGCGTCGTCGGTGAGCGATCCGCACACCCAGCCCAGCGCCGGCGCCACCAGCACCATGAGCAGCAGCGCTGCAAGAGCCACCCACGCCTCGCGCCGGTCGGTGGCGCGGCGCAGAGGATTGCGCCGCCAGCGCCACACTCCCGTAACCGCTCGCACAGTCCCGCACCCCCTTCCGTATCCCTCTTAACCCGATACGGCACGCTTCGCACGATGAAGCGACGAAGAGAGAGCAACATCACCCCGCCCAACGCACGGACCACCCCCGTGAGTTCCCCGCCGACCGTCGGGGCTGACGGTCCGTCCGGGGCGTGCGTGCGGCGAGAAGGGCCGTTCGGCCCGGTGCGGGTACATCGAGGTCGCCGGCGAGTCCCCATGGCTCGACGACGACCTCGGTGCGACCGTCCGTGATGACCGGCTCAGTACCCCCGGCCCTGGTACGGGCGGTTGTACGGGTCCTCGTAGGGAGAGGGGGCCGGGGCGGGCCGCGGTGACGCCGGGCGCATGGCCTCGTACCCGGTGCCGGGCGCGGACCGCTGCTGCTGCGGCGGCGGATAGGGCGCCTGGTACCCGCCGCGGGCCGCGGTCGGCTGCTGCGGGATGTACGGGGCCGGGGCGTGCTGCAGCTGCGCGGGCTGCATCGGCGCGTAACCCTGCTGCGCAGGCTGCGGGTGGCCGTACGAGGGGTTGGGCTGGGAAGGGGCCGCGGGAAGAGCCGGCAGCGCCGCCGGGAGAGCCGGCAGATAGCTGTTGCCGGTGTCATAGGCGGCAGGCACTCGGATCGGAGCGATCTGAGGGGTGCCCCGCTCCGCGACCAGGGAGTCGTAGATCGGAGTGTCGGGGAACGACGGGGCGGCGTAGTAGCCGCCGCCGTAGGTGGAGCGAGGGGAGGTCATGACACCTAAGTTAAGCCCACGATGTGCTGGTTGGGGAGTCCCAATCTTGGGGTCATCCGTTTTACGCTGGTTCTGTCCGCCTGACCTGCTAAACCAGCGTTAAGGCTTCCGATAACAGCGGGGGCAATTCCGTTGAAGGGCCCATGACTATGGGTTGTCCCGTAATCCGTGGTGGATCAGTGCGCGCGTCGGATGCGGTGCATCGCAAGGCGGAGGGACGTCCGCATACTGGATGTATGCGGACGTTCCGACAACGCGGCGAGGTGCCGTGGCTGTCGTCGCGCGCCCGCCAGGGATGGCGGGACAGCCCTCAACCTCGATCGTTCATGAGTCCTCGTCGGTTCGCTGACGGGGGCGTCGTGCTTGCGAGGTGCGGTCTTTTCGGGGTTGGGGCAGGTTGGCGGCCCGGCTGTCGCGTCGGGTGGGCGCCGGGTTCCGCTTTCCCCGTTTCGGATGCGGTCCTCGCAGCGTGCCCGGCGGCGGTGACGCGGTTCGAGGTCGGCGAGCTGGCCGCCTTTGGTGTTGGTCGCGAAGCAGGTGAGCCGTAGTCCGTCGAGGTCGGTGAAGCGCAACTGTGCGCCGGGATGCGGGCGTTCCTTGCGGACGATCAGCCGCATGCCTTTGGGCCACGTTGTCAGGTCGGGCATGTCGGTGATCTCCGCGACCCAGGCGCCGGACCGTTCGCCCCGGCCAGTTCCCAGGCCCGCGAGCGTACTTCGGCCCGCGTCGACCGGATCGCGGTGAGCGCCTTCGGCCCGGCTGCGGCAAGGGCGTCGACGAGCCGTGAGACCGTCGGGTCGGATGCCACCGGGCCGAACACGTCAGGCTCGGCCCGCAGCATGGCGACATCGGCGAGGCAGTCCCCGCCCAGAGCCGTCGCGAGTGCGACATCCAGCAAGACCCTGCCCGGATCGTGCACCGCCCGCGGCTTGCGCCACGGCGCCAACGCCGTCGATATCGCGGTGTCCAGGCCGAACTTGCGGACCGTCTCGGCCAGCAGCACGGCCCCGCCCTGCGAGACCACCCCGCGGCCACCGCCCTCGACGCGGACACAGGGATGAGACCCGATACGCTTCTTCATCTGAGGAGTACAGCTCTCCTGACGACGAACGGATCCTGGACGAATCCCATCATCCCAGGTCAGCGGCACTCCTCGCTCATTTGATCAACCCTCGGACAGCACCGCTCACGACAGCGCGAGGCTAACGTCGGACTGGGTACCGCAGGTGAAGGGCACGGCGTCCCTGGACGACGATCGGGTCGTCGAGGAGTTGGTGGCCCCGCTCCAGCTTCGTGAAGCAGGAGATCCCTTCGCCGAACAGCACCGGCACGAGACTGACACGTACCTCATCCACCAGACCGAGATCGAGTGCCTGCCGGATGATCGTCGCGCTCGCGAGAGTGACGTCCTGATCGCCGGCGATCTGTCTGGCCCGGGCGATCGCGGCTTCGACTCCATCGACGAACGTCGTCGTGGGCCACTTTGTGGCGGCGTCCTCAGGCGCGCGATGAGTGACCACGACGACGGGGGCGCCTGCCGGGTGTTTGTCACCCCATCCATGGGCGATGTCGAACAGGCGTCGGCCGGCGACGAGTGCACCGCAGTTGCCGGTCAACTCTCGTAGCGCCCGCGCACTGGCGTCGTCGACCTGGAACGAAACGGTCTCGTTCGGGTTCGGCACGGTCACCTCCCCCGCCTCGTACCAGTCGAACAGTTCCCCGACCTGGTCATTTGGATCCGCAACGAACCCATCCAGCGACATCGTCATGTGAGTGAACACTTTGCCCATCGCGGGCCCCTTCTACTTGTCGGCTATCACCCCTGTCGACTTCCTATGACCGTGAAACTCATCGGCGACCGGCGAGGGACCTGCGGCGGCGTCGGCTCACCAGGGAAGGCGGGTCGGTGACGAATGAGCGACATCCGATGATCAAGGTCGCTGAGATCAATCGATCACGAACCGGGGTCGCACTCGCATGCCATCCTCCTTCTTCGATGCCCTTCTCGCGCTGCGAGGACGTGTTCGAAGCAGACGTGTCGGTGCCGGTGCTGTGCGGGGCCGACGGCCTGCCGGCTCTCGTTGAGGTACTGGATCGGGTGCCTGACCGGCGGGGCCGCCGAGACGGGTTGGGCCCGATGCTGAAACGGGACGTGCGCATCGTCGCCCACACCCCAGCGCCGGGCAGCACGGCACTGGCCTGCGTCACCACGCCACGACCGTCGCTCTCGACACGGACACACAGACCCGATGCATTCCTTCACCCGGGGAGTGCGGCTTTCCCTACGACGAAGAGAACCCTGAACAAGTCCCATCACCCGAGGTCGGCGGCACTCCTCGCGTATTTGATCAAGCTTCGGACAGCAGCGCTCACGAAAGCGCGAGGCTAACGGGAAGTGGTGGATGGGCTGCAGGGGCGACGCCCGCGTGGCACTCCCCAGGATGGAGGCGGCGGCAACTCGACACCCCTGAGACCCTGTTGGCGGAAGTTGAGCCGGCACTGCGCGGTGGAGCCGGAATCGCCCTGCGCCGAGATCCCATTTCGCCGCGCCCCTGCACGCTCTCACCCGCACTCGATTCCTCGGCGCCGTCTCCGGCCGGCTACTCATCCCGACCTTCGAGCAGGTGCGTCGCTGCTTCACGGTGCCCAAGCTGCGAGAAGCCGTACGGGCTCGGACTGCGGAGCTGATCACGCCGGACACCCGGGTGGTCATGGGGCACTCGCTGGGCTCGGTGGTCGCCTACGAGGCGCTGTGCGTGCCCCGGCCCGCGGTCGCGCTCAGGTCAGCATGTTCGGCACGCCCCCAGCCGCACCACCCGACAGCGCCTCGGCCACGTACCCCAGGGGCTGAGGCTGTGGGAGACGCTGACGGCCCGGGAGGCCGGCCTTCGCCGCAACCGCCTTCGCCGTAACCGCCTTCGGCGCCGACGCCCCTGGCGCCCACCGGCTGCTGGGCGCCGCCGTCCTGGTCACCACCCATTACATGCAAGAAGCCCAGCAGTGCGACGGCCTTCTACTCATGTTGCAACGGCGTCGCCGCGGCGGAGGGCAGCGGGGACGACATCATCGGTGCCACCATCGCCGGCGAGGGCGCCCCCGACTGGGCAGCCGCCTTCGCCGCACTGAACACAGGGGCCCAGCAGGTCGTGGTCGTAGGCGTGGTGGTGGAGGCGGATCCCGCGTGCGGTGGTGGCCCGCGACCGCACCGGCAACAGGTTCTGCTCGTCGAACGCGGTCCAGGCCGCCGCCGGGGCATGAGGAGATCGCACTTACGAGATGCCTTGCTGTTCTTGCCGGACGGAGTCCTGGAAAGCCCCGGCATCCAGTTCACAAGGCATCTCTCTGTTCCTGGGGGCGTTCCACCAGGGCGATCCGTCTACGCCTGTGCCCGCGCCCCGGCGTCTGTCCGATCACCTGTCGGACGGCTGCTCACGAAAGCGCGAGGTTAATATCATTTCGGTTTCTTTGGCGGACGTTGATGCCCGACTGGCAGCGCCCGTCGCCTGACGCCCCACACGACACCGCGACGTCCACCGCACAGCGATGGAGCCGCTCATCGAGGAGGAACGTTCATGCACGCCCGGAGGATCGGCGCGGTCGCCGCAACAGCATTGGCGCTGGTGGCCGCCCGCGATCTTGTCCAGAAGAGGCACGCACTGCTCCGGAACTTCCCGGTGATCGGACACGCCCGGTACCTGTTGGAGACGATCGGGCCGGAGCTGCGGCAGTACATCGTGACCTCCAACGAGGAAGAGCGTCCTTTCAGTCGTGACCAGCGCACCTGGATCTATGCGTCGGCGAAGGAGGAGAACAACTACTTCGGGTTCGGAACCGACGTGGATGTCGAGCACGTGCAGGGGCACGCCTACCTGAAGCAGCGCACGTTCGCCGACACTCTGCCCGACGTGCACGACCCGCAGGCCTCACTGCCCTCAGCCAAGGTGCTGGGTGGGCCGCGTGGCCGCGCCAAGGCGTTCCGACCGGCGAGCGTGGTGAACATCTCGGCGATGAGTTTCGGATCGCTCTCCGGCGCGGCCGTCACGGCGCTCAACAAGGGGGCGGCGCTGGCGGGCACGATGCAGAATACGGGCGAGGGCGGCCTGTCGCCGTACCACCGCAACGGCGGCGACCTCGTCCTCCAGCTCGGTACGGCGTACTTCGGCTGCCGCAACGAGGACGGCAGCTTCAACCTGGACAAGCTCAAGGATGTGGTCGGCGGCGCCCCGGTCAAGGCGATAGAGATCAAGCTCTCCCAGGGAGCCAAGCCAGGGCTGGGCGGGATGCTGCCGGGTGCCAAGGTGACTCCGGAGATCGCCGGAATCCGCGGCATTCCGGTCGGCGAGGACTGCGCCTCCCCGTCGCGGCACACCGCGTTCAGCGACGTCGACTCGATGCTCGACTTCGTCGAGCTGCTCGCCACCGAGACCGGTCTGCCGGTCGGGGTCAAGAGCGCGGTGGGGGAGATGGGCTTCTGGCAGGATCTGGCCACGCTGATGGCGCGTGGCGACCGTGGTGTCGACTTCGTGACGATCGACGGCGGCGAGGGCGGCACCGGGGCGGCGCCGCTGATCTTCACCGACTCGGTGTCACTGCCGTTCCGGATGGGCTTCTCCCGGGTCTACGGTACTTTCGCTGAGCGGGGGCTGACCGATGACCTGACCTTCATCGGCTCCGGCAAGCTCGGCCTGCCCGAGAACGCAGCGGTCGCGTTCGCTCTGGGTGCCGACATGATCAACGTGGCCCGTGAGGCGATGCTGTCGATCGGCTGCATCCAGTCGCAGAAGTGCCACACCGACAAGTGCCCCACCGGCATCGCCACCCAGAACCCGTGGCTGGCCCGCGGCCTCGACCCGGCCTCGAAGGCCACCAGAGCCGCTGTCTACCTGCGCACCCTGCGCAAGGAGCTGATGAAGGTGTCGGCGGCCGTCGGCGTCGCCCACCCGGCACTCATCACACCCGACGACATCGAGATCATGAACGGCGACTACGAGGCCCGCACCCTGGCCGGCGTCTACGGCTACAAGGACGGCTGGGGCGAGCTCGGCCCGCAGCTCGCCGATGAGATCACCGCACTGCTCGCCACCAGGCCGACCTCCGTTCAGAAGCCGGTCGTCTGACGCGCCGGCAGTGACAAGCACGGCGCTCTTCAGACTTCCGCCCATGTGAGAAACCCAGAGGGCCCCGCCGACTCCCTCCGGACGCCATTGGCCAGTTCGAGCCCTGCGACTTCGCCCCGCCGGATCTGTCCGGCGGGGCCAAGTCGCGCGAAGTGGCTGGTGCGGGTGCGGGCCCGGGGCGTTTCGGTGAGGTGGGTGCCGATTCGGGCGAGGCTGATCGCGGCGCCGGTGAGTTGGTGCCGGAGATCGAGAACCACCGGCTCAGGGAGACCAACGCGGCACTGAACCAGTAACTGGCCGCAGGCGGCCGGGGTCGCGGCGGACCTCGTCGGCCGACGGCCGTCGGCGTAGAACCGTGGTCGCCGGCGCGGAGCGGCAGCACCGATCGCCAGTGCTGGGGCAGGCCGGGTCGGGAATCCACCGGCTCAACCGTGAGCCCGGTGTACCTCCAGACGTGCTTGCGTGCCTCGGCCTGCGCGGCCCGCATCCGTGCCTCCGACGGCGGGTGGAACAAGAACCTTGACAATCCTCGTTCTTGCTGTCAGAGGCGCTTTGGGCTTACCTGGCCGCGCGGCGGACAGTCCGCTTCAGGGAAGCGCGAGGTCAGCCCGCGCAAGGGCGGTTTGTATGCGCGGTGAATTCGGCGAAGCGAAATTGCAGGAGGAGCCAGGCGAAGACGTCGATGTCGTTGAGGTCGAGATCGAAGATCGTCTGTAGCTTGTCGACGCGGTAGCGGACCGAGTTCACGTGGACGTTCAAGGCAGCCGCTGTGGCGGGAATGTTCTTGTTGCTTTCGACGTAAGTCTTGAGGGTTTCGAGGTACGCGGAGCCGCGTTCACGGTCCATCTCCCTCATCCGTTCGAGGACAGGGACGCGCAGTTGACTCGTCGATCGGTGCCAGTCGGCGATCATGGCCAGGTCGAGCTGGGGAAGGTGCTCGTCCATGAGGACGACGGCACCGCCGGGACGGTGGGTCACGAGTCCGAGTGCGGTCAGCCGGACCAGGGTGCGCAGGTAGGTGTAGTCATTGCTGAGCTCGTGGGTGTCGTGGAGTTCACGGCCCACCACGACCGCCAGTGACGGTGCGGTGAGCTCGACGCGGCGGAGGAAGTCGTCGAGGTTGTGTTGGAGGGTCGTCCACTCCTGGCCGTGCCGGCCACTGAAGAGCATGACGAGTTGGGAGTCGACTTCCGCCACGATCGCGTTCGGCTGGATGAGGTGCAGCCAGGTCGAGACACGTTGGATGAGTCGGTGAGAGGCGACTTCAGTGGCGCGTGTGGGCGGGTTGGTCGAGGTGAGTGTGGCAAGGCGGTACCACTGCTTGTCGGCGATCTCCAACGCGAATGCGCACGCGGATGCCTGCTGAGGGTCGCGCAGGAGGTTGGAGAGCAGGTCGGCTTCTCGCCGCCGTTTGACGTCGACGTAGGAGCGGGCGTGGTGGAGGTGGAGAGAGGCTGCGTCCAGCAGCTCATCCAGGGCTCGTATGACGTGGTGGCATTGCTGCGGGTCGGTCACGATGACCCAGACGGTGCCGAGCACTTCGCCGTCGCTGCGGACGGCGGCGGCGACACGTCCGTAGGTCTCGTCGTCACCGGGGACGAAGACGCACCCAGTGCTGGCGTAGGTGAGGCGGTAGTCGGGGTCGGTCGAGGGTGAATCGACCTCGCTCATCAGGAGGGTGACCTTGCGGCGCTGCTCGTCGACGGGCTGATCGGCGAGGTTGGAGAAGCCGAGCACCCGGCCTGCAGGGTCGACGATGCTGGTGGCACCGCCGGCCATGGTGGCCACAGCGTTGGCGAAGGTGAACAGGTCGCCAAGCCGTGCCCCCGCGACACCGTCGGCCGCGGAGATGGACACGCTGGTCCTGAGGAGCGTCGCCAGCTGCAGCCAATCGCTGGACTGGCGCGCCAGAACAGTGTTGACCTTGTGCAGTTCGCCCAGCGCGCGCAGGGACTCGGGATCGATCGTGGCGGGCTTGGCGATCAATGCGGCGACCCGGGCCTCGCCGGCTCGGACCAGCAGCTCGGTGAAGGCGGGCCCCTGCGCGGGGAAGCCGACCGCGAGGAGCACCGCGCCCGGCGGGATGTACTCCTCATCGTCGGTCGGTTCGCGAAGCACAATCGACTGCACGAGCGGGTCGTCGCCCTGGTGCACCAGCCACAGGTCCGCTCCGACGTTCACGAGCACTTCCGAGAGGGCCGCCGGTCGGAAGCCATCGACGGCCGGCGCGGTCAGGTCCGGGGTTCCGCTTGCCATGCTTGGAGATTTTATCAGTAGGAAGCTGAATCCTTTGTAGATCGCTCCATATCGGTGGGTGGTTCGCCCTCCTACGCTGATCCCACGCCGCCCCCTTCGACCGGGGCCTGGCGACCACTGTCCCCCGGCGTAGGAGCCCACGATGACGCCTGTTTCCCTGCGGTACGTCGCCGCCGTCCTCGTCGCGACGTCAGCCACCCTCCTCACGGCGTGCGGCTACCAGCCGGCCGACGCGAGCAAGCCGCCGACAGTCGCGAGCGGCGCCGCGTCGAGCTTGGTCAAGCAGGCCGGGGTGCTGCGCGTCGGCACCAACGTGCCGTTTGTGCCGATGGAGTTCTACGCACCGGACGGGGCGACCCTCTCGGGCATCGACATCGACCTGGCCGCAGCAGTGGCAGGGCGTCTCGGGCTCAAGGCGAGCTTCTCCAACGCCTCCTGGGACGGCTTGATCCCCGCGCTGAACGCCGGACGCCACGACATGCTGGCGTCGTCGTTCGGCGATTTCCCCGAGCGTCGGAAGCAGGTCATCTTCGTCGACATGCTCAAGGGCGGCATCGCCGGTATCGTGCGGGCCGCCGACACGTCTCAGTACTCTCAGTCCTCCGCGTTGTGCGGCAAGACGGTCGGCGTCGCGAACGGCTCGGCAACCGTGGCCGTGGCGAAGACCATCTCGGCGACGTGTGTGAAGGACGGCAGCAAGGCCGTCTCCGCGCAGGTCTTTCCCACCGACAGGGAAGCCGCGGTCGCGATCCGGAGCGGGCGTGTGGACGTGGCCCTGGTCGACCGCGTCGTGGCACAGCACCTGGCCGGCAGCCAACCCCGGCACTACGCCGAAGTCCTCGACGACATCTCGCCGGACTTCCTCTACGGCTTCGCGGTCAACAAGAACAACCCGGCACTGGCTCAGGCAATCGCCAAGGCACTCGACTTCCTCATCGCCGACGGCACCTACGCCGAGATCTGCGCGAAGTACGGGATCACCGGCAGCACCCTGATCACCAGAGCCACCATCAACGGAGGCAAGCAGTGATCAACTCCACCCTCACGGAACTGACAACCCATCAGGACGAGCTGCGCACCATCGCACGACGCCACCCCTGGCGCTGGATCTCGGCGCTCCTCGTCCTGGCGGCCGGCACCGCGATCGTGTGGGCCTTCGCAAGCTCACCCAACCTGCAATGGAACGAGGTCGGCTCCTACCTGACCGCCCGATCCGTCATCGACGGCATCGGCCTCACCATCCTGCTCACGCTCGTGGCGCAGGGCATCGGTATCGTCGGCGGCATCATCCTCGCCGTCATGCGAAGGTCGAGCAATCCCGTCCTCAGGATGACCAGCGGACTCTACCTGTGGATCTTCCGCGGGACACCGGTGCTCATCCAGATCATCTTCTGGTACAACCTCGCTCTGATCTTCCCCGCCGTCGCACTGCACATTCCTTTCACGTCGATCGGCTTCAGCGTCGCGACCAACTCACTCATCACGCCGGTGGCCGCGGCCGTCATCGCGCTCGGCCTCAACGAGGCCTCGTACATGGCCGAGATCGTGCGAGGCGGCCTCATCTCCGTCGAACAAGGACAGAGCGAGGCGGCAGCCACCATCGGCATGACCGGAGGCCAGGCCATGCGCTACGTGATCCTCCCGCAGGCCCTCCGCACGATCGTTCCGCCGACCGGCAACGAACTGATCAACATGCTCAAGAACACCTCGCTCGTCAGCGTCATCGCCGTCCGCGAACTACTGACCGCATCCCAACAGATATACGGGGTCAACTACCTGGTCATCGAGCTGCTCATCGTCGCCAGTGTCTGGTACCTGGCCCTGTCGACCGTTGCCTCCCTCGCGCAGGCCCACCTGGAACGCCGCCTGCAAGTCGTACTCCGGGTCCGGCAGCAGCCATGGATCACACGCGCCGCGAATCACCTCGCCTCCCTGTGGTCCACCGCCAACCCCACCTCGGACGGTAAGTCATGACAGTCATGCTCGAGATACGGAACGTCAAGAAGAACTACGGCCCGGCCGCCGTCCTGCGCGGTGCCTCACTCGACGTCCGGCGCGGCGAGGTCGTCAGCATCCTGGGCTCCTCCGGAGCTGGCAAATCGACCCTGATGCGCTGCGTGAACCATCTCGAACCGGTGGATGCCGGAACCATCAGCGTCGACGGTCAACTCGTCGGCTACGACCGGCGAGGCAACCACCTGCACGAGGTCAAGGAGTCGACCCTGTGCCGACAGCGCCGGGACATCGGCATGGTGTTCCAGCACTTCAACCTCTTCGGCCACCTGACCGCCCTGGACAACGTGACCCTCGGCCCGCGCAAAGTCCTCGGAAGGGCACGCGCCGAAGTCGAGAGAGAAGCACGGGACCTACTCGCGCAGGTCGGCCTCGCCGAGCACGCGGGCTCCTACCCACGCCAGCTCTCCGGCGGGCAGCAACAGCGCGTAGCGATCGCCCGGGCCATGGCCATGCACCCCAAGCTCATGCTCTTCGACGAGCCCACCTCGGCCCTCGACCCCCACCTGGTCGGCGAAGTCCTCCGTGTGATCCGCCGGCTCGCCGACAGCGGCATGACGATGGTGATCGTCACCCACGAGGTGCGGTTCGCCCTCGACGTCTCCGACCGCATCGTGCTCATGGACAGCGGCACCGTCGCCTACGACGCCCGCCCACAGGAATGGCTGACCTCGACACATCCGCTGGTCGCCACCTTCATGAGCCACGTCAAGGCATCCCTGAACTCCCAGGACACCACCACATCCATCGGTTCCGACGACAGGAGCACCACATCATGAGCGCACCCGTCAACATCAACGACTTCCGCCGCGTCGCCCGGCGCCGCCTGCCGCGGATCGTCTTCGACTACCTCGAAGGCGGCGCACTCGACGAGATCACGCTGCGGAGCAACATCACCGACCTCGCCGCGCTGCACCTGCGCCAGTCCATCATGAGCGATGTCTCCGGCATCGACCTCAGCACGACCGTCCTGGGACAGACCCTGAGGACGCCGGTACTGATCTCACCCATGGGCCTGCTGTCGCTCTTCCGCCGCGACGCCGACATCGCGCTCGCGAGAGCGGCCCGTAACGCGGGAACCGTCTTCGTGCACAGCGCCTGGTCCGGCACGCCGTTGAAGAAGGTGGCGGCTGCAGCTCCAGGCTCCGTCTGGTGCCAGGCCGCCATCTGGCCGGACCAGCGACTGGTCGACAAGCATCTCGACCGCGCCGAGGAGGCCGACATCCCGGTCCTCGTCCTCGCCGGCGACGTCGCCGTGTCCAGCAAGCGCGAACGCGACCTCCGCAACGGCTTCACGATGCAGGCGCGCCCCTCGCCACGGGGTGTCCTGAACGCCGCGACGAAGCCGCGATGGGTCGCCAACTTCCTGTTCGGCCCGAAGATCACGTTTGGCGATCAGAGCATCGACGGCCGGGCGATGAACCTGCGCGAAATGGGCGAGTTCATGCATGACGACAATGACGCAGTGACCTGGGACGACGTGATACGGATCCGCAAGCGCTGGCGCGGAAGACTCGCCGTGAAGGGTGTGATGAGCGCGCAGGACGCACGCCGGGCAGTCGACGCCGGCGCGGACGCGATCTTCGTATCCAACCACGGCGGTCGGCAGTTCGACGCACAGCCCTCAACGGTCAGCGCACTCGCCGAGATCGCTCAGGCCGTGGACGGCCAGGCCGAAGTGCTGGTCGACAGCGGCATCCGGCGCGGCAGTGATCTTGTCAAGATGCGGGCCCTCGGCGCGACCGCCGGCCTGATCGGCCGGCCGGCCGTCTACGGACTGGTCCACTCGGGCGAAGCCGGCGTCGCCGCCGTGCTCGACATCCTGCGCGACGAGACGGCAACAGCCCTCGCCTTCACCGGCAACACCACTCTGAACACTCTGAACGCCTCGGCCCTGGCGCCCACCATCAACGACGCCCACCCGCGCGCCGGGCACACGCTCCACACGCCCTGACTGTCGTGCGCCCAACGACGATGGCCTGTCGAACCCGACGCCGCGACAAGACTCCGCACCACCCGTACTGCTACGAACGGAACACCATGAGTCCTGGCACCATCAGCCGCACCGGGGCCGGAGCAGTTGAGTCCGAAGACGCGCCCCGTCCGTCGCGGTGAGGACGGGTACGGGCCATGGAGACGGACACCGGCTGCTCGTCCTGGCCTTGGCCACCCGGACCAGCGCATCGGGACGGCACGACCCTGGCGGAGCGGGCGTCGCCCTGGATTCCCTCGCCGCCTTGGGTCCGGTGGGCCCCGGCGAACTGCCGCACCTGGTCGCCGCCTCCTACATGTGGCAATTACGCGGGGCGGGTCCTGTGTCGGGCAGAAGAGCCGACACGTTCCGACGCGTCAGGATCCGGCAGTGGACACGTGGCGAACCAACTCGGTGGCCAGGCGTCGCATGACCGTACGGTTGGCGCGCCGCATCGTGGCACGGATGACGGGCGCCAGCAGGCAGTCGGCGAGCGGGACGCGTGCCCAGGCATACGTGAACGACACGTGACTTCCGCCGGTGCGCAGCGGTTCGATGGTGTAGGTGCCGTGGGCCAGGCGTCGGCCGGCCGCGCTGACGTTCCGTTCGACAATGCGCCGCGGCGGGTCGGCCTCGACGACCTCGATGGTGACGTCGGTCTTCGTGCCGCCCAGCGCGGCTGTGACCGTGGCGCACGATCCGATGCCGCGGCCGGGGCCACTGTAGTGCCAGTCGGTCAGGTAGTGGTTGGTGAATCGCTCGTGGTGAGCCATGACATCGAGGAAGTCGTAGACCTGCTCGGGCGTCTGCGGTACGTCGATCAACACGGTGACAGACTTCATGTACCACACGGTACATAGGACATGTACCAATTGGTACACTAGCGAGGTGGTGAATACGGACGGCTCGCATCCTGAGGGCAAGGCCGCGCCCGGCACGGACGGGGGCCGGCGCTCTCAATTGGTGAACGCGGCCGTCGACTACGTCGCGGCACACGGCTTCGCAGACCTGAGCCTGCGCGGCCTGGGCGCCGCGATCGGCGTCAGTCACCGCATGTTGATCCACTATTTCGGCTCCAAGGAACAGCTGCTCGTCGAGATCGTCCGGACGTCGGAGCAGCGCCAGCGTGATCTGCTGTCCCGGTTCCGCCTGGATCCCGGTCTCTCGCCCTCCGATACTGCGCGGCTCCTCTGGCGGCAGCTGACGGACCCTCGACTGGCCGGTCAGGAGCGGCTCTTCTTCGAAATCTGCGGGCACGCGCTGCGGGGCCGCCCCGAGGCCGTCCCGGTCCTCGAAGGGCTCGTGAACGACTGGCTGGAGCCGCTCATGGCCGCCGAGGTCGCCGCAGGTGCGGACCCTGCCGTGGCCCGGAACCGCGCCAGGCTGGGACTCGCCACCGTCCGCGGTCTGCTGCTCGACCTGCTCGCCACCGGTGACCGCGTCGGCGTCGACGCGGCGATGGAGGAGTTCCTCCGGCTGTACTACGGCTCGAAGTGACGGAGTCGCCGATCAGGCCGAGCGGCTGGGCCGGACGACGACCACTGTTCGTCGGGCAGTGTCGGAACCGCGCGGGCCGGCGTCACCTTGATCGGGAACTCCACAGGGTCGATCCTGCGGGCCCCACACCCCCGGACGCTCCTGGCGGCCGGCAGGGGCATCGCCATGGTCCCGGCAGGGGAGCAGGGTGAGCAGGGGCGTTCAGGCTCCGGCGGAATGGGCACTCCTTTCCGCTGTCCGACGACGCCGCCTCGGCACGCTCGCGCGCGGCGGTGACGGCGTCGGGCAGCCCGGTGGTGACGAACGTCCAGGCAAGATGGATGAGCCGCACCGACTCCGGTGGCGAGCTCGTCACGACGAGGAACGCCGGCTCGTCGGCCTCTCCAGCAACGTAGCCGGTTTCGTCGTCCCAGCCGTTCGGCCCGTCGACCACGTCGAAGAGCCGACGGCCGAGGACGACGGCACCTGAGCGGGCTGTCGCTTCGCGCAGGACTCGGCGGTCGTCGCGGCCGTTCGGAGAACGCCCAGGGGTGCAGGGTCTCGCCGCCGGTGCCCAGACCGTTGTCCAGGCCGGGGCCGGGCCCGGTGACGAAGCCGTCGAGGGAAACCGAGATGTCAGCAGTGATTCGAGTCATACCAGGGCGGACTCTCGATCCGCCGCCCGAACTCATCGCGCACGCGTGAGGCGTGCGCCGAACATCGAAGCCGCGCGGAGCACGCGGTTGAGTTCGGCCGCCACACCGCGCAAGGCGCACAGCCGAATACCCGCCTGCCCAGAACCGATCCGCCGCTTCATCGCCGCTGGACCCGTTCCTGTGAGTTCCCGGGGAGTTACCGGCGGATCGCCGGGCGGTGGACGCACTGCTGTGGGCCCCGTGGCGCGCAGGGGATTAGGTTGTCGGAGAAAAGCCTTCGGGCAGCCGGACTCGCGATGGGGGCGAGCATGACCATGCTAAAAGGCGCCAATGTTCCGGTGGCGGCTCGGGCCGTGCGGGTCGAATTGGGGTGGCGTGCCCTTCCAGGGACACCGGACGTGGACGGCTCGGCACTCCTTCTCGTGTCGGGAAAGGTGCGCGACGACGCCGACTTCGTCTTCTACAACCAGCCGTCCCACACATCCGGCGCGGTTCGTCACGAGGGCAAGCGCACCACCGCCGACGGGGTGACGGACAGCCTCGCCGTCGATCTGGCACGCGTCGAGCCGGCCGTCGAGACCGTCGTCCTGGCGGCCTCCGCGGACGGCGGCACCTTCGGTCAGGTGACGGGGCTTCACGTGCGGGTCATGGACGCGTCGAACGGCTCGGAGATCGCACGCTTCGACAGTGCCGACGCGACGGTCGAGACCGCCTTCATTCTCGGCGAACTCTACCGGCGCCAGGGCGCCTGGAAGTTCCGTGCCGTCGGTCAGGGTTACAGCAGCGGTCTCGAGGGTCTCGCGACGGACTTCGGTATTTCCGTCGATGAACCGCAGCGGCCCCAGCCGTATCAACAACCCCGAGCGCCTCAACAGACCCAGGGGGGTCCCCGGGTTGCCGATCTGCCCCTGCCGCCGCCGGTTCTCCCGCCCGCGCCGCCGACGGCGCCCCCCGTACCTCCTGCCGTCCCGCCCGTCCGCCTGTCGAAGGTGACGCTCACCAAGGAGACGCCCTCGGTCTCCCTGGCCGAACAGGGCGGTACCACGGGAGTCCTGCAGGTCAATCTCAACTGGCAAGTGCGCAAACAGTTCAAGGGCTGGGCGAGCAAACTCGGCAGAGCGGTTGCCGATCACGCGGACCTCGATCTCGACCTCTGCGCCCTCTACGAACTCACCGACGGCCGCAAGGGAGTCGTACAGGCACTCGGAAACGCGTTCGGCGCACTCAGGCAGCCCCCTTATATCCATCTCGACGGAGACGACCGCACCGGCGCCGTCGCCACCGGTGAGAACCTCACCGTCAACCTCGACCAGAAGGACAAGTTCCGCCGCGTCCTGATCTTCGTCACCGTCTATGAAGGCGCCCGGAGTTTTGCCGATCTCCATGCGACGGTCACCCTCCGGCCCCAGCACGGCGCCCCGATCGACTTCTCGCTCGACGAATGCACCGTCCCGTCCACCGTCTGCGCGCTCGCGCTCCTCACCAACAATGGGGGAGACCTCACGGTGCAGCGCGAGGCCCGCTATCTCGTACCCGAGCGCGGAGTGAGCCCGCAGCGCACCATCGACTACGCCTACGGGTGGGGCATGAACTGGACGCCCGGCCGTAAATGACCCCCCGGGGGTCCGGTCGGCACTGCGGTCATCGGCCCACGGCCGACTCCGCTCACCGGTCCGGCGCGGCCTCGGGACGGGCGTACGTACGCCCCTTCCAGGCCGCGCCGCGCCCCCGGTGGTGCTGCACCGCCGAATCGACCGTCATCAGCAGATAGAGCGCGGCGGTGAACGGCAGCAGCGGCGCCAGCCAGAGCGACTGCCGGTAGTAGCCGAGCATGGGCATGTACGTGCCGGTCATCACCGCCCACGCCGCCCCGCCCGCCCACGCCGCCACCGGAGCCCCGTCGAGCAGCCCGGCGACGAGTGTGACCGGCGGCGCGAGATAGACCAGCGCGAGCCCCAGTACCGTCCCCAGGAGCAACGGCGGACTGTGCCTCAGCTGGGCGTACGCGCTCCGCGACACCATCCGCCACAGATCCGCCAGGCACGGATAGGGCCGCACGCTGTCCACCCGTTCCGCCAGCCCCAGCCAGATCCGCCCGCCGCCGCGCCGCACGGCCCGCGCCAGCGATACGTCGTCGATCACCGCCTGCCGGATCGACTCCGGCACGCGGGCCCGCTCCGCCGCTCCGGTCCGCAGCAGCACACACCCGCCGGCCGCCGCGGCCGTCCGGGCATCCGCCCGGTTCACCCACCGGAACGGATAGAGCTGCGAGAAGAAGTACACGAAGGCCGGGACGACCATCCGCTCCCAGACGCTCGACACCCGCAGCCGGGCCATCTGCGAGACCAGGTCGAACCCGCCCGAGACGGCGGCGGCGACGAGCTCCCGCAGGCTGTCCGGCTCATGCGCGATGTCGGCGTCCGTCAGCAGCAGATACTCCGGCTGTCGGGCCCGCGCCAGCGAGATCCCGTGCCGCACGGCCCACAGCTTGCCCGTCCAGCCCGGCTCCGGCTCACCCGGCGACGCCACCGTCACCGGCAGTCCCCCGTACCGCACGGACAGCGCGCGGGCGGCATCGCCGGTGCCGTCCTCGCTGCCGTCGTCGACGAGGAAGATCTCCGCGACCCCCGGATAGTCCTGCGCCAGCAGGGACGGCAGGCTCACCGGCAGTATGTCCGCCTCGTCACGCGCGGGCACGACGATCGCGACGGACGGCCAGTGCTCCGGGGCCTCCCTGGGCGGCAGCCGCTGGTCGGTGCGCCAGAAGAAACCCTGTCCCAGCAGCAGCCACAACCACGCGGCCAGCGAACCCACGGCGATCCAGGCAACGGCACTCATTTGCCGCAGTCTGCCCCACTGTGACGGAACCGCAAGGGCGGTCGACTAAGGTGACCGGGTGAAGATCGCGCTCATGGACTCCGGAATCGGCCTGCTCGCGGCCGCCGCCGCGGTACGCCGCCTGAGGCCCGACGCCGATCTGGTGCTCTCCTCGGACCCGGACAGCATGCCGTGGGGGCCGCGTACCCCCGAGGACGTGACCGTCCGCGCGCTGGACGTGGCCCGAGCGGCTGCGGCCCACCGGCCCGACGCACTGATCGTCGCCTGCAACACGGCCTCCGTGCACGCCCTGTCGACGCTCCGCGCCGAACTCGAACCCGGACTGCCGGTCATCGGTACCGTTCCCGCCATCAAGCCGTCCGTCGCCGACGGCGTCCCCGTCGCGATCTGGGCCACGCCCGCCACCACGGGCAGCCCGTACCAGCGCGGACTCATCCGCGAATTCGCCGGCTCCGTCGCCGTCACCGAAGTTCCGTGCCCGGGTCTCGCCGACGCCGTGGAGCACGCGGACGAGGCGGCGATCGACCGGGCCGTCGCCGCAGCCGCCGCGCTCACCCCGCGTGATGTGCGGGCCGTGGTCCTCGGGTGCACGCATTACGAACTGGTCGCCGAGCGCATCCGTGCCGCCGTCCGGCAGCCCGGTCTGCCTCCCGTCGCGCTCCACGGCTCCGCCGACGCCGTCGCCGCCCAGGCACTGCGCCGGATCGGCGTCGGACCCGCTCCGTCGGCCGAATCGGCCGGAGGCCTCACCGTGCTTCTCAACGGGCGCACCGCCGACCTGCCGGAAGCCGCTCTGGCCTATGCCGAGGGGCAGCTGCTGGGGGCCGTCAGCCCCGCCCGCTGACCCGGCGCGGGCCATCGGGCCCATCCCCGGCGTGCGGGTTCTTGAGTACGCTGCTTGACATGAGGGACCACCGCCGAACCCCGAGGCACACCGGAGCCGACCCCCACTCCGAGGTCTGGATCGGCCGGGCCACCAACCGGGCCCAGTGGGTGCTCGCCGCCGCAGGAGCGGCCTGTGTGGCGCTCGGCGTCCAACTGGCCGTGACCTCGAACTGGACCTCCGGTATCGCCCCGCTGCTGATGTCCGTGATCGGCTGCGTCGCCGCCGGACTGCTCATGCTGTTCGGCACTCTCGCCTTCGTGAACGTGGCCGTCAGGGTCGACGGGGACGCGCTGGAGGTGCGCTGCGGCCACATGGGCCTGCCGCGCCGCCGGATCCTGCTCACCCAAGTGGTGGGCGCGGAATTCGCACCTCGGGTCACCCCGCGTCAGTGGGGCGGCTGGGGCTACCGCTGGCGCCCCGAGCAGGGCACGGCCGTGGTGGTCCGCAGGGGCGAGGGGCTGGTGCTCAGGCTCGGTGACGGCCGGACGTTCACCATCACGGTCGACGACGCGGAAGCGGGCGTACGGTTCATCCGCGAGCGCCTGCACCTGCGGGCGACCGGCGCGCCAGCCGGAGCCTGACCCGCGGCACCGTCCGCGGTCCCCGGGGCCCCGGCAACGGCTCGGAGCGGGGTGCGACGGGCCGGCCGGGCACGACGATTCGTGACCGAGAGGTCGTACGCCGTGTCGCCCGTACCGCGGACCGCAGGCCGTTCCGGCCGCAACGCCGGGGCCGTACGCCGCATCGTCCGCCCCGTCCGGATCACCGGCCGGTGCCGACCCCGTCCGGTTCAGGTGTCCCGTGCGTACGGTCCTCCCCGTCGTCAGCCGTGCCGCCCGCGCCCGCCGTGCCCTCGCCGATGGGGCTGCGGGCCGACGCGAGCCCCGCGAGCAGCCCCGCCCCCGCGGTCACCGGCGTCAAGCTCAGCGCGTTGCCGACACTCGCCAGCACCGCGAGTGCGGTGAGCGTGGTGCCCGCGGTCAGGACGACGGCCGTGCTGCGGGGCGAGCGCCACAGCACGTACAGCAGCCACCCGAAGGACGAACCCAGCAGCACCACTCCCGTCACACCTTGCTCGGCCGCCTGCTGGAGGGGCGCCGAGTGCGGTTTGCCGTCGGAGTGGACGGTCTGCTCCACGGTGGGGCTCAGCTCGGCGAACCGTCCCGGGCCGATGCCCAGCACCGGATGTTCGCCCGCCAGCTCCAACGCGTCCTGCCACAGCTGCACCCGGTGCGCGGTGAGCGGACCTTCCAGGCACACCTTGAGGCCCTGGGGCAGCGCGTCCGCGGCGATCGCCCAGGACGTGGCGACGACGAGACCGGTGGCCAGGGCGAGCCCGGCGAGGCCGAGCAGCCGTTGCCGCATCCTGGCGGCGGCCAGCGAGCACAGCAGCACCCCGAGTGCCGCGGCGAACCCGGCCACCGAGCGCAGCGCCAGCGCGGCGCAGGCGGTGCCGAGCGCGAGCAGCCGCAGGGCGAACCGCAGTGGTACCTGCCGGGACGCCGCCGCCGCGCAGCAGGCGGCGCCCGCGGCGAGCACCAGCAGTGCGGCGGCAGCCCCGGCGTGACCGGGCGCCGTGTCCGTCGTAGCCGTGGCGCCCGGCACGCCATGACGCGAGAGGAGGCCCAGAAGGAGCGCCGCCACGGCGGCCACCGTGGCCGTCGCCACCGGCAGCAGCGTTCCGCAGATCCGTCCGCAGGCGAAGCCCGCGGCGACGGCGAGCAGAGCCAGCAGGACACCTTCCGGGCCGGTCTCCCGTCCGGCGGCGCTGATCAACGACCAGATCGCGCAGCCGGCGAGGATCACGGCCCCGGCTCCGTCGGAAGTGCTGCCGCGTTCCCGCGCTCGGCCTCGTCCCGCTGGTGCAATCGTCACGTTCGCCCCCGACCTGTGACCGTCCCGTTCGCGATCGGCCGGACACGGCCGATCGGTGGGGGCTGGCGCACACGCTAATGCCGACGGCCCGGATCTGTGCGGGAAAGTGGCGAAACGATCCGGCGCGAGGGGTTCCATCACGCGAGCGGGGCTGCCTGGCACACGGCCGACCACCGTAGACTCCGCCGGGTGAGCGCCACCATCACCCCAGTCGACGACCCGCAGCGGCCCGCATCCACCCCCACGTCCAGGGGGAGACGCGTGATGCCGCGGCTCGTACGGCCTGCAGCCGCCGTGATTTCGGGAGTGCTGCTGTATCTGAGCTTCCCGCCCCGGCCCCTGTGGTGGCTGGTTCTGCCCGGCTTCGCCCTGCTCGGCTGGGTGCTGCACGAACGCAGACTGCGCGCCGGATTCGGCCTCGGCCTTCTCGCCGGGCTCGGTTTCATGCTGCCGCTGCTGCACTGGACGGGCGAGGAGGTCGGTCCGGTGCCGTGGCTGGCGCTCGCCACGGCCGAGGCGCTGTTCATCGCCGTCGGCTGCATCGGGATCGCCGCCGTCTCCCGGCTCGCCTGGTGGCCGGTGTGGGCCGCCGCGGTCTGGGCGCTCGACGAGGGGATCCGGGCCAGGGTGCCGTTCGGCGGCTTTCCCTGGGGGAAGATCGCCTTCGGGCAGGCGGACAGCGTGTTCCTGCCGCTCGCGGCCGTGGGCGGCACACCGCTGCTCTCCTTCGCGGTCGTCCTGTGCGGCTTCGGCCTCTGTGAAGCGGTACGCCGGTTCCGTACCCACCGCAGCACGGGCGAGGTGCCCCGGGCCGCCGTCGCCGCAGCCGCCGCGACCGTCCTGGTCCCCGTCGCCGCCGCCTTCGCCGCCCTGCCGCTCGTGGACGACTCGCCCGAGGACGGCACCGCGACCGTCGCCGCGATCCAGGGCAACGTGCCGCAGCTCGGACTCGACTTCAACGCCCAGCGCCGCGCCGTCCTCGACAACCATGTGCGCCGCACGGAACAGCTCGCCCAGGATGTCAAGGCGGGCAAGGTTCCCCAGCCCGACTTCGTCCTGTGGCCGGAGAACTCCTCCGACCTCGACCCCTACCGGAACGCCGACGCCCGGATCGTGATCGACGACGCGGTGAAGGCGATCGGCGTACCCACCGTGATCGGCGCGGTGGTCGAGCCCGACACCGGCAAGCTGCGCAACACCCTCATCCAGTGGGACCCGAAGAAGGGGCCCGTCAGCACATACGACAAGCGGCACATCCAGCCGTTCGGCGAATACATCCCGATGCGCTCCTTCGTGCGCCTCTTCAGTTCCGACGTGGACCGTGTACGGCGGGACTTCGGTCCCGGAAAGCAGGTCGGTGTCTTCGACCTGGCGGGTACGAACGTGGGACTGGTGACCTGTTACGAGGCGGCGTTCGACGACGCCGTACGGGACACGGTCGAGCACGGCAGCCAACTGATCGCCGTACCCAGCAACAACGCCACCTTCGGGCGCAGCGAGATGACCTATCAGCAGCTGGCCATGTCCAGGGTGCGGGCGGTCGAGCACAGCAGGTCCGTCGTCGTCCCCGTCACCAGCGGGGTCAGCGCGGTCATCCGTCCCGACGGGACGATCGTCCGGCAGACGAAGCTGTTCACCGCAGACGCGCTGGTGGACAAGGTGCCGTTGAGGTCCTCGCTCACGCCCGCGACCAGGATGGGTACCCTCCCCGAAGGAGTCCTCGCACTGATCGCCGTCGCGGGGCTCGGCTGGGTCACCGTCCGTTCGGTACGGCTGCGGCGCAGCCGCTGACCACCCCGTCCGCCACGTAGGGTCGGGCCCATGGCTACTCCTGATTTCATCCGCGAGATCCGCGCCACCGCGGGCCAACAGCTGCTCCTGCTGCCGGGCGTCACCGCCGTGGTCTTCGACGACGAGGGTCGCGTGCTCCTCGGACGCCGTTCCGACACCGGCAAGTGGTCGGTCATCGGCGGTATCTGTGAGCCGGGTGAGCAGCCGGCGGCGACGGCGGAGCGCGAGGTGTACGAAGAGACCGCTGTGCGCTGTGTGGCGGAGCGGGTGGTGCTCACACAGGCCCTGGAACCGGTGCAGTACGCCAACGGCGACCGCTGCCAGTACCTGGACGTCACCTTCCGCTGCCGGGCGACCGGGGGCGAGGCACGCGTCAACGACGACGAGTCGCTGGAGGTGGGCTGGTTCCCGGTGGACGCGCTGCCGCCGTTGAACGAGTTCGGGCTCTTCAGGATCAAGCAGTCGCTGACCGACGAACCCACCTGGTTCGAGCCCACCGCTCAGAAGTGACGACGGTGCCGTCGGACGGGCCCGGTTCTCCGGCCCGTCCGACGGCACGGCTCAGACGCCTCGGGCGTCGGCCGGCAGCGCCGCGGGCGCGTCCGGCTCCGGGGCGGCAGCCCCCTCGATGTCCGTGAGATCCCGGTTCCTGGTCTCCTTGGCACAACCGACCGCCAGTACGGTGATGAGCGCCGCGGCTATGACGTACAGCGAGATGGGTGTCGAGCTGTCGAAGTCCGCCAGCAGAGCGGTGGCGATGAGCGGAGCGGGGGCACCGGCCGCGACCGATGAGAACTGCGCCCCGATCGACGCGCCCGAGTAACGCATACGGGTGGCGAACATCTCCGAGAAGAAGGCCGCCTGAGGCGCGTACATCGCGCCGTGGAAGATGAGCCCGACAGTGACGGCGAGCAGCAGACTCCCGAAGCTACGGGTGTCGATCAGCGCGAAGAACGGGAACATCCACAGCCCCACGCCGATGGCGCCGACTAGATAGACGGGCTTGCGCCCGATCCGGTCCGACAGCGCGCCCCAGGCCGGAATGACCGCGAAGTGGATGGCCGAGGCGATGAGTACCGCGTTGAGCGCCGTCTGCTTGCCCAGATCTGCCGCGGTGGTCGCGTAGACGAGGATGAACGCCGTGATGACGTAGTAGCTGATGTTCTCCGCCATCCGGGCCCCCATGGCGATCAGCACGTCGCGCCAGTGGTGCCGCAGTACGGCGACCAGCGGCATCTTCTCCGTCGCGCCAGCGGCAGACTTGCGCTCCTCGGCCTGCGCCAGCGCTGCCTTGAACACCGGCGACTCGTCGACCGAGAGACGAATCCACAGGCCGAGAAGCACCAGTACCCCGGAGAGCAGGAAGGGGATGCGCCACCCCCATGCCCCGAAGGCGGAGTCCGACATCAGCGCGGTGAGAGCGGAGAGCACCCCGGTGGCGAGCAACTGCCCGGCAGGAGCCCCGGTCTGCGGCCAGGAGGCCCAGAACCCGCGCCGCTCGGGGTCCCCGTGCTCCGACACCAGCAGCACGGCCCCACCCCATTCACCACCGAGGGCGAAGCCCTGCACCAGGCGCAGGACGGTGAGGAGCACGGGGGCGGCGGCCCCGACCGTGGCATGCGTCGGCAACAGCCCGATGGCGAACGTCGCTCCGCCCATCATCAACAGACTGAGCACCAGCAGCTTCTTCCGGCCGAGCCGGTCGCCGTAATGCCCGAACACCAGGGCGCCGAGCGGCCGGGCGGCGAAGCCGACCGCGTAGGTCAGGAACGAGAGAAGCGTGCCGACGAGCGGGTCGGACTCGGGGAAGAACAGCTTGTTGAAGACCAGCGCGGCGGCTGACCCGTACAGGAAGAAGTCGTACCACTCGATGGTGGTCCCGATGAGACTTGCGGCGACGATGCGCTTGAGCGATCGGGTGGTCGGCGGGGCGGATGCCGAGGCAGCCATGAACACCACTTCCGGGCGGTTGGCGGGGACGGTTTCGTGTCGCCACACCGTAGGAATGGGCAGGTCAGAGGCACATGTGGCGGGACACCATAGTTCCCGGGTCGGGTATGCGCGGGGCCGCCATGACAGGCATGTTGAGACTGCTTCGAGGACCGTGTTGAAGGCCTACAGGCGTCTGTCCGAGTTGCGTTGTTCGGCATGCTTCAGTGCCCTGGTGCTGACTCCCGTGCTGGTTTGGTGCTGACTAACACCGCATGTCAGCACCCCTGATCACCTGTCCCGTGCTGACTTGGTGCTGACTACGCAGCGTTGAACATCGGCATAGGGACGGATCGGACGGGTTGTGTTCTGCCCTTCCGCGCGACTGCGGTCGGGCCTGGCGCGATTCTGCGGAGGTGACCACGGGCGGTGGCGCGTAGTCCCGCACCGGCAGGCCCCTCACGGTCATTCGCCTCGGAGTGACCAGACTTCGCCGTCAGTCGGTGAAGGTTCGCTGTCACGGCGGGGCGTACCCACGTCATTCCATCCGCAGCCGCTGCACCCAGCCACAGCAAGGCGCAGCGGCTGAGATGGTCAGACCCGCGGGGTCTCCGCACCAGGTGCGTGTGCTGCCGGTTCGACCTTCTGCGCCCGGAGTTCCCTGACCTCAGCCTGAAGGTCGGTGAGTTGCCGGTGAAGTGCCTGAATCGCCACGATCGCGACGCCGTTGGCATCGGTGCAGCAGATCGTCTTGTCGTCGGCTCCCAAGCTGAAGTGGGCCCGCCAGTCCTGTGCCATCGGCCCCAGGTGGCGCACTTCGTCGTCCTCCCACCGGTACCGCCATGTGCTCACCGGTAGGCCGACCACCGAGGCCAGGACATCGAACCCGTTCACGCCGTCACCCGCCTCGGCGACTGATTCCTTGGACGCTGTGGACGTAATTCCGGCGGGATTGGGCGTGTCAGGGTGCAGGCGCGCCCGGTAGGCCCTAATGCCGGCGGTCCGGGCGCGGTGGAGGCGTTCGGTCAGCGATCCCATCGCACCGGGCTCACGCTGGTCTTTACGGCCCGGTCGGAGAACAGCAGCGTGCCCAACGGAACCCAGTGGGCTGTGCCCTGGGGGTCGTCGGCCGGGGCCTTGCTCTGCTCCACTGCCCGCACCTGCGCGGGCTCGGCGGCCTCGGCAGCCGAGGCTGCGCCCAGGCACACCGACACGGCGGCGATCGCAGCGGAGGACACTGCGGCAAGTCGGGTAGCTGCGGTAAAAGACATGAAGCACGCTCCGGGTCAGTCAGAGATCAGATCAACCAGACAACGACACCGCCCCCCGTGGGTCACGAGCAGCACGACAATACGTTGACTAAGCCCGGACCAGGCACAGATTCCGTGAGGACGATCTACGGGGTTCGACCGCGGTGACGCAACGTCATCTGGGACCGTGATGCGGTGTGACGACCTGGTCGGTGACCCGTTTCCGACCTCAGCGAGTTGCTGGTGGAGCGAGTGTTCTTCGAGTGCGGCGCGGCGCGGCTGGTGGCGAGATCCCGGGAGACCGAGGTGGCGTGTCCTGGTTGTGCGGTGCTCTCCAGTTGGGTGCACGGCACGTACGGGAGATGTCTTGCCGACACGGCGGTCGGGGACGGCCGGTACTGATCAAGGTGACGGTGCGGCGGCTCTACTGCGAGAACGCTCGTTGCTCGCGGCGGACTTCGCCGAGCCGCGACCGTAGGCCGGGTCAACCACGTCGATCGACCTGTCCGGTCGTACCCTGCGGTGCTGACCGGACGGCTCGCTGTGCGGCGAGGGGCGATCGGGACCCGATGGCGGCGTTTGACCGCGGGTCGTCAGGCTCTCCTCGCCCTGGCCCATCTGCGGTGCGGTGACACGTACGCCCAGCTCGCCGCGGGGTTCGGTATCGGCATCGCGACCGTATACCGCTACATACACGAGGCCGTCGAGGTATTGGCCGGCCTCGCGCCCACCCTGGCCGAGGCGATGCACATTGCGCGGACCAAGGCGTTCGTGATCCTGGACGGCACCCTGCCGCCGATCGACCGGATCGCCGCTGACACCCCGTGCTACTCGGGCAAACATAGACGTCACGGCATGAACGTCCAGGTCCTCACCGATCCCTTCGGGCGGCTGCTGCGGGCCTCGCCCGCGCTGCCCGGTTCCACTCACGACCTGACCGCCGCCCGCACCCACGGCATCGTCGACGCGCTCACCGAGGCCGGCCTCAAGTGCTGGGCCGACAAGGCGTATCAGGGCGCCGGCGGTTCCATCCGGGTGCCCTTCCGCGGCCGTCGCCTCAAGCGGTGGCAGCGTCGGCACAACAGCACGCATGCCGAGACCCGCCTGCCTCGGCGAGCAGGCCATGGCCACTTTGAAGGGCCGGCGCCTCCTGCGGAAGCTCCGCTGCAGCACCAACCGCATCACCGCGATCGTCCAGGCCGTTCTCGTCCTTCATCACGCGTCAGCGTGAGATTGGAAAAGGCTCCGTGCACTGTCCCGCCGCCAGTTGCGTCGATTGCAGCGAGCCGGCACTGGCTCCGCTGGGCGCCAGCCCGCCTTTGTTCGAAGTGCGGCAGCGGGTCAGTGCTGAATGCCTTACTTTCAGTGCCTGAAGGTGTCCTTGCCCTTCTCCACTGCCTGCTTTACTTTGCCCTTCATTTTTTGGGCCCTCCCCTTTCCCTCCAGCCTTTCGTTACCCGCGGCCCGCCCGACCGTTTCCTTGGTTTTCCCCTCTGCGATTTTGCCAATGTTCTTGGACTTCTTCCCGATACCCATTTCGTTCTCCCTGGGGTTATTCGGGTGGTGGCAGCAGAGTTCCGAGAGGTCCGAGATCCAAGTTGAGATCTTGCATGGAAAGGTCGTATCGAGAGCAGAGTTCAATCATACGACTGTGCAGAATCATCAAAGTCGCTCCGAGGCGCTCCTCCTGTTCCTCAGTGAGGTCTCCTGCGTCGACGCGCTGAAGGGCCTGGCGTTCCATGAGTTGTCGTAGCAGCTCGACGAGGGTGAGCACGAGTTTGATCAGGTCCCGTTCCACCGTGTCCGGGGCAGTGGTGATCCGGTGGGCCGGCCTTCGCGCCTCCGCGCCGCCCCGGGGCAGGATGTCCTGCGGCACTGCCGGCAGCATGCGGAAGGCACGGGCTGCGGCATCGGCGATCTCGTCGAGGCGGCTTCCCGGCGGACGGTCCTCACCTGTCATGGTCGTCTCCTATGGGTGCTGAGATGGCATGCCAGGGGGAAGGATTCTGTTCGCTGATGGAGACGATCAGCGCGCGCAGCGATATGCGCACGAGGTCGATATCGGCTATGGAGAGCACGACGTCACCGGTGAGGACCACGCCTCCGCTGAGCAACCGGTCCAGCAGGTCGATCAGTGCGATCTGCCGTTCCGGCAGCGGCTCCTTCGGCGTGACCTCCGGCCTGCCCGCCGCCCTCACGGCGTGGCCTTCTTCAGCGGTTCGGCTTCAGTGGGGGTGGCGAAGGAGTACGGGGCCCACGGCCCTGTGACTTCGACGCGCACCCCGGGGAGTCCTTCTGCCGCCCGCGTGACATCGGCGCGGAAGTCTTCGGCATGCCGCAGCGGCACGAGGTAGGCATCGTTGATGACGTTCTCTCCCGGCCCTCGGGCGAGTTCGCCTTGCTGCGGCCGGTGCTGGACGCGCTCGACCGCGTACGCGCGGGCGGCGGCCTCGACCCGCTCGGCTGCCTGTTCGGCGTCCCGATAGGCGTCTTCGCGGGCGTGCCGCTGTGCTCTGCGTCGGCTGAGGTAGGCCCGCCCGGGGCTCAGGCCCGCATCTGTAGGTGGTCCTTCCGGACGCTCGGTGGCCGCAGGCGCTTCGACATAGATCTTGACGCCCCACTCCACCTGCGCCGCCAGGTCGGTCAGTCTGCCGGCAAACGCCTCCTGGCGGGCCCGGAGCATGAGTCGCACCCGCTCGTCGTCGAGGTATACCGTCGCCAGACGCAGTGGCAGGACGGCGGTGCGGGCGGCCAAGGCCTCAATCACCCGGTGATGGGCGCGGGCGACTGACTCCAGCCAGTCCAGGTCCTCCAGATGCGTTCGCAGCGCGGCTTCGTGGAAGTCCCGCTCGGGTACCGGGCTCACGGCGACCACCACATCGTCGCTGTGTCCTACACGCACGAGATGCACCGGCGCATCCGCCACTCCAGAGAGCCCGGACAGGGCTCCCTCCAGCGATCCGTCGGCGTCCCGTGCTACGGCGTACGCATAGATGATGGCCTCGGTCATGGCTCGTCCCGCCTCTCGCTGCGCGGGCTGGGCTCTACTCGTTTGGTGCGTGAAGTGCGTGAGGTGCGCCGGGGAGCCGTAGCGCGGCTCTCCCCGTCCTCGGCCCGTGGCAACTCACGGTCCTCGCGCAGCGCCGTGATTTCAGCCTGCAGCCGCTTGTTCTCCTCGGCGAGTGAGCTGTAGCCGTCATTCGCGCGTGACGAGAGTGAGGGATCGTGCTCCCACCAGTCAATGCCCATTTCCTTCGCTTTGTCCACCGAAGCGACCAGCAGACGCAGCTTGATGGTGAGCAGTTCGATGTCCAGAAGGTTGATCTGGATATCGCCTGCGATGACGATGCCTTTGTCCAGGACGCGCTCCAGAATGTCGGCGAGATTGGCCGAGGAGCCCTGGCCGTACGGGGTGGACCTGGACGGGAGGTCGCCCAGCCTCCTGGCGACGGGTTCGGTCACGGCCGCTGCACCTCAATTCCCTGGTGTCCCGGAGCTTCGACGGGAGCGCGTGGCAATGCGCCCGTTCCACCGGCTGCCGCGATCAGGTATCGATGCCCTGGAAATGGGCCCTGATCTCGTCCAGCCGGTCCAGCAACTCGTCCTCGCGCCGGTCGAAAGTTTCCTCGTCGATTTCTCCCGCCACGAGTGCTCGCTCAAGTGCGGCGAGTTCCCGTTCGACGGGTGCTGGGTCGTAGTACTCGTTCTCCGCGGCCTCGACGACACGCTCCATGACCCAGGCCGTGCAGCGCACCGGCGCCAGCGGAAGAGTCGCGAGTTGGGTCAGCAGTCCCATGAGGACCCCCTAGACGAAGCTGTAGGCGGGTAGTGGGCCGACCAGCCGCAGGTCGAAGTCCTCGCCCAGTTCCTTGGCGACATCCTGTTCGGCGCCGAGGAAGCTCTTCTCGTTGTCCCGCTCCACAAGGAAGGACACGTTCAGGAAGTCGTTCCCGGTCGGCTGCGACGAGCGTTCCTCCCGCGCGAATCCGCGCAGCGCGTCGAGCACTCCGGTGGCGAGCTGATCCTGCCGCGCCTGCACTTCCTGGGAGACCAGTTCTCCGAGGGCGAGCGGCAGATCCGGGCTGCCGCGGCCGCTTCTGATCTCCTCGTTGAGTTCGCGCGCCTCGTCGGACTCCTGAAGGATCTGGCGCAACAGCGCATCCTCGTCCTGGGCGGCCTTCAGGTGGTATTCCACGCAGCCCTCCAGCGCCCGCAAGCGTTCGCTGAACTCATCCGTACGGTCCTCCAGGACCGCTCGTACAGCGTCGTCGTCCGTGGTGGTGAAGCCGAACTGCAGCGGCAGAACGGTGCCGTCCGCCATCAGCTGTTCCTGGACGGACTGGTGTGCGCTGAGGTCTCGGCGTTTGGGACGCAGCTCCTCGGGCGCGTCGCTGACGACCGCAGACAGCGATTCTGTGCGCACCGTCCGGAGCGTCGCAGGCGGGTCCCCCACGCCGTGGAGGTCGTCCAAGCGCTGTGGATGGGTGGCGCTGACAATGGAATAGACGTACACGGCCATGGTTCACTCCTCGCGGCGTCGGGCGGCAGGCCGACGCCGCGGTCGCTCCCGCCTCTCCTCGGGCTCCTTGCGCCTCTTCTCCGACTGCTCGGCCTCGTCGTCGTCATGTCCTCCCTTCAGGGCATTGGTCAGCACGTCAGCGGCCCCGCTCAGCGCACCTTTGGCTTTGCCATGCGCTCCGCCCTCGGTCACCTCGCCGACCAGGTCGGTCAGCTGAGACGGAGCCTTGCGGCCCTCCTCCAGGTCGAGGCGGTTGCAGGCCTCCGCGAAGCGCAGGTAGGTGTCCACGCTCGCCACGACGATGCGCGCATCGATCTTGAGGATCTCGATGCCCACCAAGGACACACGTACAAAGACATCGATCACCAAGCCGCGGTCCAGAATCAGCTCAAGGATGTCGTAGAGGTTCCCCGACCCTCCTCCGCCGGCCCTGGAAACGGTTCCTCCGCCCTGCGGCACCATAGTCATGGTGCCTCCTTTCAGCAGCTCACACGTGGCTCCGGACGACGCTGTTTCCGTTTGTTTGTCCGGCGAGCGGTGCAGCAGTGGTATTCCGGCCCTAGCCACGCGGGTCGATCTGGGCTCGGGTGTAGCGGCGGGTGCGCTCGTACGCCAGCAGTTCGCCTTCCTCGTCCAGCGTCACCCGGTAACTCGCCATCACGCTGGTAGTGCCGGGGATACGCTCCAGCTCCAAGACTTCCACGTCCGCCTGCCAGCCGCCCTCCGTCGGCTTCACCGCCGACACGGATTCGGGTGCTCGCCCCAAAAGCTCTTGGAGCTGTTCAGCCGCATAGCGCATGGCCCGCGGGGCCGAAACCCGACGGGCCGCACGCTTCGTTTCACTCGTTCGGCTGCTGGCCTGTCCAGCGCTGGTTTTCCTGGCGGTCTTCTTGACAGGCTTCTTGCTGGACGGACGCCGGACCCGCCCTGTCTCGTCCTCTTCGCCTACGGCCATGTTCCCGCTCCGGAATCGGAGACGACATGATGCCCGCGTCACCTTCACAAGACGCCGTTCCATGATATACGGCCTGGGCTGACCGCATCTCGATAATCCAGTGGCGGGGCACAACCTCTTAACCGCGTGCATGGGCGTTTCGCAAGTGGTGGAACGCCGGTGTTCACTCTTGTTGATCTGTCCTCCGACGGCCCACCGTCGGAGGACAGGCCATGGCAGGCGCATGTGTCCATTCCTTGAGCAGTTGCCCTTGCGGTGTGCAGGGATCACAGTAAGAAAGAGAGATGTGTGCGAGATCGGAGCACGTCGTGATCATTCTCGGAATCATTTTGCTGGTCGTCGGGTTCGTGACCGGGATCTCCATACTGTGGACAATCGGGATTGTTCTCGCGGTAATCGGGGTCGTCTTGTGGATCTTGGGGTCGCTGGGGCATGCGGTCGCTGGTCGAAGGCACTACTGGTAGCCCGGCCGAGTCTCGCCACTCAGCGAATCGTGGAGGTGTTTTCTGGCCTTTGGTTGGAGGCCGCCGCAGTTTTCAGGTACTGCCGACCCTGCAACACTTCGAGCCAGCCTCCGAACTGGTCACCGAAGGCACAGGCCGTGACCACGTCGTCTGCGGAGACGACGTGGATGAGCATGTGCGGGCGGTCCGCGCCCATGGGGAGGCCGACTTCGACGACGTGTATGTCAACCGCTACTGAACGCCGGACTGTCGACGAGTCGTACTGGCCCCCCCAGCACGACCTGACCGCAGACGTCCCAGTCATCGGCGGCGGCATCGCTGGCCTCTGCACCTCATGGGCACTGGTCCGGGCGGTTCTGGACGTTGTTGTCCTGAGGCGGACCGGATCGCCGCGGGTGCGACCGGATGCACCACGGCCAAACTGACGGCTGTGGTGCATGGCTTGGTATACGCACAGTTGGAAGCAAAGCACGGCGCCAGCAACGCCCGGCTGTACGCTCCATCACAACAGGACGGACTCGGCCGGACAGCCGCTCTCTGCGCCGAACTGAACATCGGACGCCGACCTGGAGCACGCACCCGCCTACACCTACACACGGGATCCGCAGCACCTCGATGAGGTCAGGGATGAGGCAGAGGCCGCACGGCGGGCAGGGCTCGACGCGTCCTTCGTGACCGACGCGGAACTGCGCTTCGAGGTGGCCGGTGCAGTGCGCGTGGCGGGGCAGTTCCATTCGCGGAAGTTCCTGCTGTCTCTGGCTGAGAAGGTCGTCACCGCAGGGGGCGGATCAACGAGCGCACCCGGGCCACCGAACTACACGACGGCTCCCGCTGCCGGCTCGCCGTCGAGGGCGGCATCACGGTTGAGGCACGCGATGCCGTTGTCGGGACGCGCTACCCCGTCTTCGACCGCACGCTGCTGTTCACTCGGCTCAAGCCGAGGATGGAACTGGTGATCGGGGCACCGGCAAGGCCTGGAGACGCTCCCGCAGGCATGTACATCACACCAGACGACGGCGTTCGTGCGATGCGCAGTGCGCCCTACGAGAAGGTCGTCGGCTGCTCATCGTCACTGGCGAATCGTTCGAACCGGGGGCAGGAAAGGTACGGGAGAGGTTCGCGCGCCTCGACGCCCGGGCCGGGGAGCGAATGCCGGGGTTCGCGGAGGCGGATACCGCCTCTCGCTGGGCAGCGCAGGACAACGATTCGAGCGATCACCTGCCGTACGTCGAACACGCCCACCCTGGCACTCAGCACGTCTTTGTGGCCAAGGGCTTCGGCGGGGTGATGGCTGGCCGGCTGCTTGCCGCGCAGATCGCGGGTGGGCCCGACCGGCCTGTACCGACCTGTACGACCCGCGGAGGCTTCCGTCGGCACGCGACGCGGGGTAACTCGTGGAGTTCCAGGCCGCTGTCGTCAAACACTTCGTCGGCGACCGCTTGCGCACCAGCCACGTCGACTCGGTGAACGACATCTCGCCCAGTAGCGGAGCCGTCGTGCCACTGCAGGAAAAAAACGGTGGGCGGTGTACCGCGACGAGTTGGGGCACGCCAGCGCGCTCTCGACGCGCTGCACACACCTCGGGCGTTCCGACAACGCGGCGAGCTGCCGTAGCTGACGCCGTGCGCCCGCCAGGGATTGCGGGACAGCCCTTTGGGGGTCTGCGGCCCCGAAACGGGGTAGATCCCCTGCCTGAAGTCGACGTCAGTCACGGCGTCACCTCTGTTGCCTTTGCTTCCTGGCGGGCGTCACGTCCTCTTCCCCTCCTCCTTCCTCGTATTCGTCCTCGTCTTCGTATTCGTCTTCGTCCTCAGGCTCCTCCTCGTATTCGTCTTCGTCCTCGGGTTCGTCCTCCTCAGGCTCCTCCTCGTAGTCCTCGTCCTCGGGCTCGTCCTCGTAGTCCTCGTCCTCGGACTCCTCGCTTTGTGCGCCCTCCTGCTCGGCGGCCTCTTCTTCTTCCATGGCGTCTTCGTGGGACACGACGACTTCACCGTCCCGGATTTCACCGCGCCAGCCCTCGGGCTCTTCCTGGGAGAGGGTGACGTATCGCTGAAAGTGCTTGAAGTCGAGTCGCATTCGGCGCCCTTGGGCGCGCCACAGGTTGCCCGTCTTCTCGAAGAACCCGGACGGGTAGTACTCCACGACCAGGACGATTCGAGTCAGGCTGGGCGCCAGCTCATGGAAGCTGACCGCACCACGGGTAGTTCCCTTGGCTCCCTCGGACGTCCAAACGATGCGGTCATCGGGAACCTGTTCCTGGACAGTCGCTTTGAAGCTGCGCGAGGAAGGGCCGACTTTGACCTTCCAGTCGCTGGACATCTCATCGCTCTTCGAAACGTCGCGAACACCCTTCGCGAAGCTGCTGAACTGGTCGTACAGCGTCCAGTGGTCGTACGCGACACGCAGGGGCACTCCCACATCGAGAACCTCGATGATGTTCATGACCTTTCCGCCGCTCGACTTGCGTTTCCCCTTTCCGCCGCCGAACGCTTCCTTGACCTTCCCCACGACTTTGTCCTTGAAGCCCTTGGCTTTCTCCCCGACGAATGCCTTCAGTGGGGAGTCGCCCTGAAGAATGCGGGAACCGATCGCGGGAAGTGATCCACTCTCGGCCACATCAGTGAGCTGCCCAGTGACATCGGTCAGTTTGTCGCCTGCTTTCTCGGCGAGTCTCTCCACCTGCGCAGTGAGGAAGTTGGACGCTTCTTCGCGAAGCCGGTCCGCGCCCGACTTTTGTGCCGTGGGCTGGTCTGTTTCCGTCCTGGTCATGGCTGGCTACCTCCGACGATCGGCGCGCTTGGACGCTGCTTGCTTCGACGACGTCGTCTTTCGGGCGGCGGACTTCTTGGCGGGAGCAGTTTTCTTCGCAGCCGTTTTCTTTGGCGGGGCCTTCTTCCGGGCGGCGGACTTCTTGGCGGGAGCAGTTTTCTTCGCAGCCGCCTTCTTTGGCGGGGCCGTCTTCCGGGCGGCAGACTTCTTGGCCGTCCGAGGCTTCTCTTCGTGGGCGGGAGCGGCTTTCTTGCGTGCCGCGCCCCCTCTGGGCTGGGCTGATTGGCGAGAACTGCGGCGCCGCTTCGGCTGCCTCTCTTCCGGCTCTTCCTCCTCCTCGTATTCCTCTTCCGGCTGTTCCTCCTCTTCCTCAGCCTGGCCCTCTTCGTACTCGGCCTCCGGCTCTTCCTCTTCCTCTTCGGGTTCCTCCTCTTCCTCGCTCTCCGCGCCTCCCTCTTCCGGCTCGTACTCCTCCTCATCCCCCTCTTCCTCCCCCTCATCCTGCTTCTCGCCGAGCCGCGCCGTGCGGTCGCTGAGGGCGTCAGCCAGCGAACTCATGCCCCGGTCGGCGGCAGCAGCCACCGCCTTACGGCCTGCGTCGAAGACTTCCCCTTTCAGTTGCTCCTGGAGCTCGGCGAACTGGGGAATCTCTCCGAGTCTGCGCATCCCTTCGGCGGCAAGCTGGCGGGGTTCAAGGCCGAATCGTCTCCCTGCCAGATACGTCGCAATTGTCAGCGCCAGCCGGCCCTTCTTCGTCCGGCCCAGCACATAGCCGCCCACTACTGCGGCCGCGAGGGTCACCTTGGCTGTGTCATCCATGGGTGCTTCACCTTCGATCGTTCGGTGCGGGGCCGACCTGCGCAGCATGCAGCCGGTCGAACATCCTTTCCCTTCCCGGTTCGAACTCCTCCGGGCTCATATCTCCGTCTTCAAACTCCCGGTTCAGTACAGCCAGCTGGGCACGGAGCACTCCTGGGTCGTGCAGCTCGCGCTCGGCGGCGTCGTTGAGCTTCTCCGCCACCCAGATCACTCCGCGGAACGGTGTGTTGGGGGGAGCGTGAGCAGTCCCGTGATCAGTCCCTGTCAGACTCCGACGGCCTGCACGTGAGTGCCCACAGCGGCGACGATGTTGCAACAGGGCAGCGCGCCCGCAAGACGCAACTCGATGTGTTCGAGGTGCGCGCTTCCGAATCGCTCCGCCGCGCTTCGGAAGTCGTCGCTTTCGCCACGTGGCTGCCGTCGAAGTCTTCCCGCCGCGCGGCCGACGTTCTTCTGCCATGCATCCAAGTCTGATCGGTATCGGGCACCTCGCACCTTGAGAGGATGTCGGGCGCACCAGCCGAGATGGGCGACCCTTGGTGATCGATGCTCTGGCGGCATAGCGGACGACGGTGCACGCGCCCATCCTTTTCATGGCTGCGGGGTCCAGGTGCCGGTCGTACGTTCACGCTGCCGGCCAGGTGCACGAAGGGCCGTGCCACGGCTGTGGTCCCGGCGTGCGCGAGTCCACGCCGGGCAAGGGCGAGACATTCCGAGTAACTGCGGCGCGAGACGTTGCAGCCAGGAACTCGTCGCCACCCGGCGGTCGATTGCTCCCCCTCCGCAATCTGATGCTCGTACATCCGCCGCGCGGCCACGGCGCCCTGGCCGCCCGCAACGTTCTCGCCGCGACCATCCCCTCCCTTCCGCCGCACCTGTGGCTTTCCCTGACCTGGGACCAGGGCTTGGAGGTGGTGGCCGCCGAACTCAGCGGCCGACCACGAAAGCTGGGAAGCCCCAGCCGAAGCATCTCGCCAAAGCCACTGGACTCAGTCGGCTGACCAGCAGTGTTGCGACGACCCCTCGAATCCGCCGGCCACCGGGCATCGGTGGGAAGACGAACTGTCAGGGCTGGTCCTCTCGTCCAGCCGCTCGCCCCGTGTCCTCGGGCATTTCTTCGACGACTTCCGCAAGTCGCCGCAGCATGCTGCGGTGCCGGATCTGCGCAAAGGCGTCGAGAACTGTGTTGTGGAGACTCCCTCCCAGTCCGCGCAGCGGATGCTCGTCGAGAATGACCAGGGTCTTGTCGCCCCACGGCCGGACGTCGAAGGCGATCCGTGCCGTACCCAACGGCCCTCCGTGCGCTTCGAGTTCCAGCGCGCGCGGCGCGTCGAGGCGACGGACCGTCGTGCGTCCACGGAACTCCTTCGGTCCCACACGCACCGTGTATTTGATCGACGATCCGACTTCCGGCCAACGCCCGACGCCAGGGCCGGAGTCGAAGGTCCCCACCACCCAGTCCGTGTAACGGCTCTCGTCCTCCAGAACCGCCCAGAGTACGGACGGTTCCCGGGCGATGAGCTGATGACGTACAGCCATGTGTGCTCCCATCCGGGACGCTGAATTCCCGCTCCCGGCGGCGATCTGCGGGCCGGCATCAACAGCTGCATCGAGCATGCGGCACCCGAGCACGCCGAGATCACAGCCGTCGCGGGACATCACATCGGCCGCACGGGGAACCGGAACAAGCAGCCCTACCAGTAATGCCGTCGACCGCCCACCGCACGCCCGGCGGCACCCAGGATCCAAAGAACGATGCCGATCGCGACGAGCACGATACCGATGGTCCACAGGATCGATATGCCGGCCACAAGACCGATGACCAGCAGAATGAGGCCGAGGATCATCATGGCGTCCTCCGTTCTCCCAGGTCTTTTCAGTATGCGCCTCACACATACACACGGCGATGCAGACCGCGCGAGGCGATCGTCCACCAGACCAGTCGTGTCTTGGCGTCGGTGCGCATACCTCGGTGGCCGACCGGGGCCCGATCGACCGCGAGTTCCGGTATGTAGACGAGGTGCTGACCATGGTTGAGTAACACATTGATCCACAGGGTGGCCATGCCGTCGGCGACGTCGACCGCCCCGACCACGTCCTCGTCGATGGCCAGCACGTCAGCGAGCAGGGCCAGCAATTCCGGTTCGTTGTTCAACACGCGCCGCGACAACCGCCGCTCGCCCTCGGCTCCCAGGAGCACGCAGTGGTCGTGGGTCTTGCCTCTGGACCTTACGACGGCCCGTGCAACCCACCAACAGGGCAGGACCCGCATGAGGGCCTTCTGCTGGTCGATGGAGATGTCGCAATCCACACCGACCAGCAGTAGACCCTCACTCGTTCAAGATCACCACACCGTGCGATAACCGTCACCCATCTCCGCGGACAGAACACCTAGGCGACGCGGCGGGCGCGGTGGCGGACTTCCCGGAGTCGGACCTCCGACGGGAGGCGGTCCAGGCCTGCCGAGTCCCGTGCGTGTGCGAGCGTTTCCCGGCTCAGTTGCTCCAGAGTCCGCGCCGGTTCCGCATGAGGCTTCAGCAACAGCCGTACTCGTGCGGCCGGAGCAGCACGCCGACCCGTCAGCCGCACATGAGCCCGCGAGATCCCGTCCAGGTCTTGCGCCTCTTCCTCGATTGCGTCCTCCAGCGCGCGGCCGTTGAGTCGGGCCGTCGAGTTGTCTTCGCTCTCGACGAGGACCTGGCCCAGCCGGTGTCTGCGCAGTTGCGCCAGAAGCCACCACAGCAGCAGCGCGAGAAGCACGGCGAGCACGGCAATGACGGCCGGCCACCACCAGTACTCTTCCCGCCACCGGGTGCGTCCCTCGGTGCCCAGCACGACATCGTTCGGACCTCGGAAGGGCCACCAGCCCGGCACGTCGAACCCCCAGCGGCGCTGCAGATCCAGCCCACCCAGCAGCACGCCACCACCCAGGGCGAACAGTCCAAGGCCGAGCAGCCCCAGCAGCACCCGGTTCACAGCCCTGAGCATGGGACACCTCACCCCTTCTTCGGACGCCGGACGCGCACGTGCAGCGTGGGCTGCCGGGCGAGCCCCAAGTTCGGTACGGCTTCGCCCAACGCGGCGTCCAAATCCGCGTGAACCTCGTTGAGATCGCGGAAATGTGCCTGTGCCCGGGCTCTGACCTTGCGGCGGCCGACATCGACCCGTGCCGATTGCACACCGGACACCCGTACGGCTCGGTCGCGCAGAATCAGGGCGGCTGCGTGGCGGTCGAGCCCGGCGCGGACCTCCTGGGCTCTGGGGATTCCGGTGGGCTGCCGCATGGGTAGCAGTCTGCGTAGTCCCGGCGTCACCGCCAGCAGGAAAAGCCACAGGCCAAGGGCCATCGCCACTGCCGCCCCGACGGTCATCCAGATGTCGTGCAGTGGTCGCGTGGCCAGTTCCTCGGCGAGCCGCCGTCGCCAGCTCATCCCGGGCCGGTCTGCCCGTACCGAGATCACGTCGTACAGGAGCAGCCCGATGGCTGCGGCGGACAGCAGCGCCACAATGACTGCCGGGATCCGCCGTGCGGACCAGAAGCGGCGCGCCGGCCGGCCGGCTCTATGGACCGCTGCCGTCGTGCCCTTGCCTCGGGGATTGTCCGCGGACGTGGTTGCCTGTCCCGCACCAGGGGGAATGTCGCCATCGCCGGTCGGCTGTCGCCAGGTGTTCGCGCTCATCTCACTCTCTCCCGGTTCGTATGCCGCGAGTGCACCGAGTGCAGCCTCTCGACCGACACCGTGAGCTCGGACACGTCCATACCGGCCCACGTCCTGAGCCGTTCGATGACCTCGCGGCGCACCGCAGCGCACTGAGCCCCGATGTCGGACGGATAGCCCAACTCCACGGCGATGCGCATCCGTACTCCGCCGAGCACGGCCGGGCGGCTATGGGCAGGAACGCGGCCCCGTCCTGCCTCGTCTCGCTCCGGTGCCTGCCGCACAGACGCCGTCACGCGTGGTGTCCGGCGGCCGGGCGGTACATGGCCGGCCGACTCGGTGAACCGGCTCAGCGCCTCGCGGGCCGCGTGGGAAGCGATCTTCCCAACGACCCGGTCGGAGACGGTGGTCGCACCCCGCTCCCCGCGAGGAGTGCCCGGACGACGATCGACGTCGCTGGTCACTGCCGCCAGTCTCCCCGAGCCTGCCGCCGGTCCTCGCGCATCCGCTGGTGGCCGTCACGGCGGCGGATGAAGTCACCCGGTTCGAGATCACCTTCCATCAAGCGCCCGGCGACAAGTCCGACGGCGCCCAGTACCAGCACGAGCAGGAAGGCCCAGAAGCCACCGAAGTACCCGGCGAAGCCCAGTGCCATTCCGGCAAGCAAGCCGACCACAGCCTTGCTCATCACGCGCTCCTTCGCTCAAGCGGGCTGCGCCCCCCTTGGCTACTGAACCCGCTGCCGCTGTTCCTCTTCGTCCTCCTCGTCGGGCAGCTTCACATCGCTGACCGCGATATCGACTTCCACCACTTCCAAGCCCGCCATCCGCTCCACTGCGGCGATCACGTTCTCGCGTACGTCACTGGCCACGTCCGTGATGGAGACGCCGTAGTCGACGACGATCTCCAGATCGATGGCCGCCTGCACCTCTCCCACCTCGACACTGACCCCGCGCGTGACGGATTTGCCACTACCGGCGCCAGGCATCCGCTCCCGCATGGATCCCATCGAGCGCGCGAATCCACTGCCCAGGGCATGGACGCCGGGCACATCGCGTGCCGCCATCCCAGCGATCTTCTCTACCACCACGTCGGCGATGGTTGTCCGACCGCGAGAGCCGGGCACACCGCCGTGCTTTACGCCGGTGTTCTCAGTCATCGGGCTATTCCTCCCTGAAGGAGATCACCTAGCACTCTTTGGTCGGATTATATTCGTTTTAGTAGGTTTTATCAGAAGTGTGGACCGTGATACTGGGTGGTTCAACGAGTGGTGCGAAGTGCCCTGCCCGTAGCTCCTGCGGAGTCGGGGTGTGGTGGGGGAGGAAGAGAACTGCGGCCATGGAAGAGGGCGAGAGGCCGGTGAAAACTGAGGCGTGGATGCAGGCAGTACGGCGCCAGCTCGACCTGGGGCGGCTGCTCCCGCTCGGAGGGCCTGACGACGGGACGTGGATCACCGAGCAAGCGGCCGTCCGGGCCCTCGGGCGCACGGCCGCTGAGATTCCCGGCGTTTGGCTGGAGAGCCTGCGCATCGGACCGGCACCGCTCGGGCCCGTGTCCGAGCCGTCCGTCCGTCCGCCGGCCGGCGCGCTACCGCCTGGCCCGCTCAGGATCGAGGCCGCATTCAACGCATTCATGAGGCAGCCACTGCCCCGGACAGCGGAGCAGTTGAGGAGCGCACTGCTCAACGTGGCCGCTGAACGGCTCGGCCTGGCCGCCGTGGCAGTTGACCTGCGCGTCACGGATCTCCATGAGGGCCCGGAGAGAGACGTCAGGTCGCGAACCACGGAGAGCGCCATGGGGCCCCCGCCGGAGGCCGCAGCCGCGCGAAGCTCGCTCCCAACCACACGAACGGGATCCATGCGGGGCCCCGGCGGGGAGCTGGCCGACGTCGCGGCGGCTGTTCCGGGCGTGGCCCGCCTCACCGCCGTGCTGGGAAGCCGCCCGGTCAAAGTGGAGCGACATGACTGTCCATCAGGCCAGCACGTCGAGGTACAGCTAGCGGTCGCCCCCGGGTACCATCCACTGGAGGTGGCCCGCGCCGTCCGGGCGGCGGTGGCCGACGCAGCCACCAGTGACACCGGGGGGCTGGTCACCGTCACCGTCCTCATCGCAGAAACCGCGGCCTAACTGTATTGATCACGAGCGTTGTTGACGCTGGGGCCGACCCCATCTCCTTCTTTCTGGACTGGCCGGAGCATCCGCTCGAAGCCGTCCTTGGCCAAGCGGTGGAAACGGGTGTGCAGCGTGGCCCACGGCCGTATCACTCGGGCACGTCCCGCCAGGGTGCCCCGGTCCGGACTTCCTGGCGACCCCATCGAGCGCGTTGCGGTCGTTCATTGTCTTTTGGCCCCGCAAGGACTCGAGCAGCAGCGACCGGACGAACTGCCGCTCGGAATCCGACAGTTCGCGGCGGCGTATCACCCGATCGGCGACCCCCTGAAGGCTTGCTCTCGGATCGAGAGATCATCGCCTCCCGCCTGTCGGTGACCCATTCGAGCGTTGTTTGACGGCCGTGCCTTCGCCCTCGATGGTCGGAATGCTGTGGCGGCTAGCGTGGATGCACCGCCCAGGTATGGGTGTACCTCACGCGCCCCTGAACGACCGTTCGAGCGTCTCGGCGGTCTTCTGACGGGCGAGCAACGGAAGGGCCTGACATGTCCAACCACTTCACCGGCCTCAGTCTTGGGCCACCACTCGGCGACCAGCGTCTCGATCTGTGCGACCTTTATGCTTTCGGGGCGCCCGGCGATCCAAGCAGGACCGTTCTCATCCTCAACGCCAATCCCAACGCAGATGCCATGCACCCCGACGCCGTATACCGCCTGAACATCGACAACGACGGCGATTACCTGACCGACGGCGCCTTCAGCTGGGTCTTCAGCCCGCCGGCATCCGACGGCTCGCAGACCTACAGCGTCTTCATGGCCACCGGTGCGGAATCCCGCAGGCCCGAGGCGGTCGGCACCAAGATCGTTTCAGACGCCGCCGTCTCCTTCGGCCCCCAGGCCAACGTGGTCAGCAGCGGCGACTACAAGGTGGCCGCCGGTAGCCGCAGCGATGCCTTTTTCTTCGACTTCGACGGAATCAAGAATCTGTTCGACACCAGCGGCAATCGGAATTTCACCGCGCCGCATCTGGGCGGAAGGTCCCCGTGGACCGGCGTTGACTCCAACAGCACGGCCAACGTCTTCTCCATGGCCATCGAACTGCCGACCGCGGAGCTGGCCCCCAAGCCCGAGCTGCACATCTGGGGCCGGTGCAGCGTCCAACGCGACGGCGAACTCGTCCACGCGGACCGGGCCGGGCACCCGTCAATGAGCAGCTTCTTCAACACCGACGACACGAAGGAGGAGTACAACGCCGGCGAGCCGGTTGACGACCGGGCCAGGTGGACGGACCAGTTCGTCCACCTATTGGGCCACACCGGCGGATACTCGCGTGAGGAGGCGATCACCGCGCTCGACGAGCACGGCCTCCTGCCGGACGTGCTGCACTTCGACCCGTCCAAGCCTGCCGAGTACCCGAATGGCCGGACATTCACGGAAGACGTCATCGACATCCGCGTCGCGTTGCTCACCAAGAACGAGGCGCCGCCCACCGGTCTGACGCCGCACACCGACACCCTGGACCGTTTCCCGTACCTCGGCAACCCGCACCCGGCAAACATGTCCTGACGGATCCCGGCGGGACGCACCCGGGGCTCCGACGGCCGAGCCGGGACAGGCCGATGCGCCGTGCAGCTGACGAAGCCGCACTGAACGGGCCTTCGTCGAGCCGCACTTGGGGAAACCCATGGCCATCTCCGCCTCAACATCGGCGCGCAGCGAAACCCGGTTCCGCGGCGGTCTCAAAGTGGCAGCGATCTGCTGCGGCCTGCTGAGCGGGGCGGCCGTCGCCACCACCGCCACTCCGCCCGCCGCCCAGGCGCAGCACGAGGAGCGAGGCCGGGGCATGCTGGTCTCCGCCGCGAAGTTGTACACGCTCGCGACGCCGGCCACGGCGACGACAACCGCAGCGATCAGGATGATGAGCCCCAGGATGAGAATCATGGCGTGCTCCGGGAAGTGCGGCGTATATCCAGACTGAGTCCAAGCACGAGCGTCGGATCCATGACGTCAGGTCCGGGCCAGCACTGCGTCCTCGGTGATCAGACTCATCGCCTGATCAGGAGTGATGGCTCGATCAGCCCACAGCAGGGCGCGTCGACACTGCATCGCTCGCCCTCACCTGTCACCGTTGGCCCAAGGCTGCAGCATCGCCGTCACACTCGATATGGCGCCCCGTCCCGCCCTGGACACCTGGGCCGACGTCGCCTTTCACCCGGCGCCAGGGCGGGGTGCGTAGTCGTCGGGCCCGGCAGGGGCCCCTGGCGGACGGTGGGGTCGACACCGCCGTACAGCTCGTCTTCCGGTGCCCGTCCGTGCCACTCCCGAGAAGGGCGCGCTCGGCGTGCGACCTGGTGGCGCCCGGGAGCCGAGTGGAGACGACAGGGGTGCTGCGCGGCTGCACAGGTGAGCACGCGTTCGGCCTGCGGTACAGCGGCCCTGCTGACCCTGCTGGTCAATTTGTCAGTGAGGCAGGCAGGGAGGACGATTGCTGAGGGGCAGGGCCTCATGCGTGATCGGAGGAATCCGTGATCGTCATCGGAGTCGTTCTGCTGAGCGTGGCGTTCCTGGCCGGGATCAGCATTCTGTGGACGGTCGGGATCATCCTGATCGTGATCGGGGCGACCCTGTTCCTGCTGGGAAGTCTGGGCCACGCGGTCGGACGACGGCATTACTGGCGGACGCGACCGCGCCCCGCTGTACGACAACCGCCAGCGCGTGAACCGGCCTGTTCGAGGCGTGGCAGGGGCGGCCGCATTGCACGGGGGTTCACTCGGCTAACGAGCGGAGGACCCAATGTCTCCTATTGTCGTGATCATCATCGCCGTCGTGCTGGTGCTTCTCTTGTGCACGGTGGCAGCGTGGATGGTTACCACGCGCCGCCGGAAGCTGCGGGAGCAGTTCGGCCCGGAGTACGAGCGGGCCGTGGAAGCCAAGCACGGCCGCCGGGCGGGCGAGCGTGAGCTGCGCGAGCGCGAGGAACGCCACGACGCGCTGGACATCAAGCCACTACCCGCACCTGTCCGCGACCGCTACACCCAGGAGTGGACCCGGGTGCAGGAAGGATTCGTCGACCGGCCCGACGACGCGGTCCACGAGGCGGACCGGCTCGTAACCACGCTCATGAGCGAACGCGGGTACCCGACCAAGGGGTACGAGCAGCAGCTGAAGGACCTGTCGGTCGAACACGGGCGCACGCTGGAGCACTACCGCGCCGCCCACGAGGTCAACAACCGCAGCAGCCGCCATCAGGCGACCACGGAGGAGCTGCGCGGCGCGATGGTGCACTACCGCGCGCTGTTCGAAGAACTGCTCCACAACGGCGACCGGCCACGCGGGAGCCAGGCGTGAGTCCGCGGCCAACGCTTGAGGACGACGAGCTGGCTCAGTCGGCGCCCGACCGGAGCAGGTGACGGACGGAAGTGAAGCGATGCGCAACCAGGACACACCCCAGAGGGACGAGGGCGTTCCGTCCACGGAGGACCTTACCGGTGCCCGGCAGGGCCCCGGAGATGAAGCGCCGGGCTTGGCTGACGTGCCACCGGAGTACCCCGAGGAGGCCACGACCACCGACGATGAGGGCCGGGAGGAAGGTGGCGGCCGGGCATCCGCCGGTGAACGCCGCGCAGCGGAACCGGCCGAGGAGAACGAACCCCTGCTCGGGAATGAGCAGGAGGGATTCCGCGCCAGGTGGCAGAAGATCCAGGGCGAATTCGTCGACGACCCCAAGAACGCCGTCAACGCGGCCGACCAGCTGGTCGCCGAGACGATGCAGGCGCTGGCCACGACCTTCTCCGAGCACAAGCGCGGCCTCGAAGGCCAGTGGCAGCGCGGCGAGCAGGTGGCGACCGAAGATCTGCGCCTTGCGCTCCAGCAGTACCGATCGTTCTTCAACCGCCTGCTCAGCACCTGACCAACCCTGCCGCCGCCAGGTCCCCGCAGACGACCGCTGACTCGCCCCTCCCAATGCACTGGCAGATCACTCACCAAGGACGGCAGACCATGAGCATCGCGAAGAAGATCGCGCACAAAGCCGAAGCGGTCAAGGGCGGCACCAAAAAGGCTGTCGGCCGCGGAACAGGTAGCCGACGTCTGCAGGCGGAAGGGCGCGGCGACCAGATCAAGGGCAACGTCAAACAGGCTGCGGCGAAGATCAAGGACGCCTTCAAGCACTGACCATTGCGCCCTTCGGCCGCAGCCCCGGGGTCTGTGGCCGCTATTGCTGACGACTCGCGCTCCCTCGCCGGAGCGCGGGGCGCCGCCTCGTCGTCGGACGGCTCCTGCAGGGGCATCAGGAGGAGCGCGCTCCCGCCCGGCGGGAGCGCGCTCCTCGTGCCTCGGGAGTGAGTCAGTGCTGCTTGACGCCACTCAGCTCGTTGGGGGCTTTCGGCAGCTCCGTCGAGGCCAGTTGCTTGCCCGACTCGATGTCGATGGCCAGCAGCTTCTTGTTCGACGGGTCCGAGACGTACGCCGTGTGGTCGCGCACGAACAGCGCCGGGCGGGACTGCTGCCAGTCCAGCGGCTCCTGCCACGAACCGAGGGCGCAGATCTTCTTGGTCACCTTGCCCGTGACGGGGTCGATGACATGGATACTGCCGTCGGTGCCCAGGACGAGCGCCTCACCGTGCGGACCGCGTGCCAGCGAACGGAAGGTGTAGCTCGCACCGATGTCGACGAGCCGCATCTTGCCCGTCTCGGTGTCGATGAGCGACACCTGCTCCGGGCGTTCCAGCTCGGCGTCCTTGTCCTTCTTGAAGTCGCCGAGGACGATGGGGGACTCGTCGGACCCTGCCTGGTTGCCGATCCGGCCGTACTCCGTGGGGCTCTCCACCTTCTTGACGGCGCCGTCCTTGTAGATCAGGACGCCGTCCTCGCAGCCGATGACGACCGCCTCGCCCTGCGCGGTCGCCTCCCCGTGGACGCCCGGGCACTCCTCGCTGCGGGTGATCTCCTTACGGTCCGTGTCCAGTACGGCGATGCCGACGCGCTTCTCCTCCGTACCGAGGGTGGTCACCAGCTTGCCGTCGGCGAGTTGGATGGCGACACCGTGGTGCGGGGCGGCGGAGGTGTACGTCTCGGTCTTCGGCTTCGTGTCACCGAGGTCCTTCGGGTCGAAGACCGTGACCACGCCGGTACCGTCGGCGAAGAGGATGGTCTTGCCCGCGTGACGTACGACGTGGCCGGGCTTGCTGCCTTCGAACTCGACATCGGTGAGCTTTCGTCCCGCTGCGTCCAGCACCTGGAAACCGGTCGCGGTCGAGACCATCACGTGGCGGTCGCTGCCCGCGGGGTTGACCCGGTTGAACCCCTCAAGAGGTATGTCTTCGGCAAGTTTCAGCGTCCTTCCGTCCAGTACGTACAGGCCCCCGTCGTATGTGGTGACGATCGGGTCCACGACCTGGGCGGCCGGTGAGCCCGACGCCCGGTCCGTCGTCTTGGCGGCGGACTCCTTGTTGTCGCCCCCGCAGGCGGCGAGCACGACGGAAGCCGCGAGCAGGGCGCCGACGGCAGCCGCTGCCCTCGGGGGTGCTACATGCTTCATAACGTGGATTTCCTCTCCATGGCTGTCGCTCATGACCGGCGACAACGCGGCTATTCGGTGCCCAGACCTGTGGATATGGACCTGGTATTGGCGCGCATCATTTCCAGGTAGGTGGCCGCCCCCTTTCCCTTTGTGGTGAGGGATTCGGAGAACAGCGGCACGACGTCGACCTTGATGTCGCTCTCGCGTTTCAGTACCCGGGCCAGTCGGTGGGGTTGCGACGAGTCCGCGAAAATCGCCTTCACGCCCGCCGTCTCGATGGCGGTGGCAAGGGACTTGAGGTCCGAGGCGCTCGGCGACGCGAGGGTGGTCCCGCTCGGGATCACCGCACCCACGATCCGGAATCCGAAACGCTGAGCCAGATATCCGAAGACGTGATGGTTGGTCACCAACTGACGCTGATCGGGGGGGATTTCGTCGAACTGCTTCCGCATCCACGCGGTGAGTTCGGTGACCTGTGCTCCATAGGCGGAGGCGTTCTTCTCGACGACGGTCTCGTCGACGCCCTTCACATGCTCGGTGACCTGCTCCGCTATGAGCCCGACGGCCTTGCGGACCCGCTCTGGGTCGGTCCAGAAGTGAGGATCGGGCTCGTCGGTGGAATCGCCGGCCGTATAGGTGATCGGATCGACGGCGTCCCCGACCGCCAGGGTGGAGACGCCGGCCTCCTCGGCGGCCTCCACATGACGCAAAATGTTCTGCTCCAGGCCGAGACCGTTGTACACGACCAGATCGGCCTGCTCGATGGACGCCGCCTGCGGAGCCGAGACACCGAAGGAGTGCGGATCGGCGTCGGCCCGCATCAGCACGGTCACCTCGGCCTCGTCGCCGACGATGTTGCGGGTGATGTCACCGAGGATGTTCGTGGTGACGACCACGGAGGGGTGGCCTTGCTCGCTTCCCGCGCAACCGCTCACCCCCAGGAGCAATACGCCGGCCAGGGAAGCGAGAAGGAGACGCTCAGGTACCCAACGCCTGCGCACAGTCGCGGAATCGGTGCTCATCGGCCGGCCTCCACCATGTACGTCGGGGCGAAGTCGAGCGGGAAGGTCCGGGCGAGCCGAAGCCGGTCGTTGTAGTCGATCTCGTAGACCTTCCGCGCCGCGGCGTCGTTGACGTACGCGCGGGTGGTGTCGACCTCGATGGCGGCGGACTCGGCCCCCTTCGGGAGGAGTTCCTTACGGGCGACGCTCTTCTTGGTGGCGATGTCGTAGGCGGTGAGCACACCGTCCTTGCCGAGCGCGAGCAGCGGAGAACCCTCTCCGGCGGTGTTGGCAGCCACCACCGGGCCGGTTGCGATGCGCGTCCAGGCGCGGTCGGTGACATCGAGGACCCAGACGGCGTCATCGCCGGACCTGGCCGCGAGCGTGGTGCTGCCCGCCCGGTGGTGGAAGTCGACGGCCCGGTCCGAGGTCGTCACCGCTGTGCTGTACGGGATCTTCTCGGCGTCGAACGTGCCCTTGTCCTCGCTGACCAGCAGCGCGCCGTCAGCACATCCGAACACCACGCCCCGGCGGGTGACGGCCTCGCCGCGCGCCTGGGCACACGGCTCCTTCAGTGCGGTGACCCGTGTGCCCTCCCGGTCGCGGACCTCGAAGGTGTCCTTCCCGGCGCCCGCCGCTGTGACCAGCAGATGCTCCTTGTAGGGGACGACCGCCCCGCTGCCCGCGCCGGTCACCGCGCTGCCACGGGGGACGGTCCCGTCCTCTAGCTTCTTGCGGTCGAGCAGTTGGGTGCCGCCCTGAGAGAAGGAGACCGCGGTGACGGCCTGATCGCTGTGGATGTAGGCGGCCTTCGTCCCCGCCATGGGCCCTACATCGCGAATCGCGGCGCGGTAGTGGTGGACGTGATCGCCGTGATCCACCGTCCAGGCACCGGTGTCGACGACGTGTGTGCCGCCGGCGGTGCTCAGGTAGGCGAACCGGCCGTCGGTGCGCAGACCCTGTACGTCGTCACGGGCCTTGAGTGACGTGATGTCCTCGGTGATCAGGTCCAGGACCTTGACCGCCCCCGTGCCCGCGTCGGCGAGTACGAGCCGGGACTGCTGTTCGGAGGCTTCTTCGGCTCCCTCCACGTACCCGTGAGGTTTCGCCGAGGCCGAGGCCTTCGAGGGTGCCTTCGCGTCGCTGCCGCTCTGGCAGCCGACGAGCAGCCCGGAGCCGACAAGGGCCGCGCAGGAGAGTGCTGTGGCGGTTCGCGTCTTCCTGAGTGTCATGAGGGACGTCCGTATTCCATGTGCGGGCGGTCGGTCGTGGAGGTGGGGGGAGTGGGCCGTACCCACCGGTCGTGGAGGCCGGAGGCCGTGGTGGAGAGCAGGAACTGGGCGACTGCCGTCGCCGCGATGCTCGCCCCGGCAGCCGTGTGGAGGTGCCACGAGAGCAGCAGGCCGATGAACGTCGCGCTCGCTCCCAGGCAGGCGGCGCCGATCATGATCACCGGGATGCGCCGGGCCCACGGCAGCACGGCTGCGGGCGGCGCGATCAGCAGGCCGAAGACCAGCAGAGTGCCCACCACGTGGAACGACGCGACGATGGCCAGCGTGAGCAGGGCCAGCAGAGCCGCGTGCGCGAGGCGCGGCCGGAGCCCCAGTGTGTGCGCCTTGCGCTCGTCGAACGCCAGCGCGACGAACGGCCGGTAGCCGAGTACGGAGATCACCAGCGCGATGACCAGCGCGCCCCCGAGGTAGGCCAGGTCGGCCGAACGCACGGCGAGCACATCGCCGAAGAGGAAGCCGGTCAGGTCGACCGCGAACGACTGCGAACGCGAGACGGTGATCACGCCCAGCGACAGCATCCCCACGAAGAGCAGGCCGATGCTGGTGTCCTGCGACAGGCGGGGTGACCGGCCGACGACGTTGACGCCGAGCGCCATGACGGCAGCGCTCACGGCGGCGCCGATGAGCAGGTTGCCTCCCAGCAGTGAGGCGAGCGCGATTCCGGGAAGCATGCCGTGCGACATCGCGTCCCCGAAGAACGCCATACCGCGCAGAACGACCCACGTACCGGCCAGGGCGCAGATCAGTGACACGAGTACGCCGCCCCACAGGGCCCGTTGGACAAAGGTCACCTCGAAGGGGCCCATCAACCATTCCATGCGGCAGGACCTTACAATGAAAACGATTATCACTACAAAGAAGCGTAGCGGGAAGAGGCTCGGGGCATGCAGTGGCAGGTAAGGCTCGACGGCGTGTCGGCCGGTTATGCGAACCGTGCGGTACTGGATCAACTCACTTTGCGTGTACCGGCGTTCACCACCACTGCCGTGGTCGGGCCGAACGGCTCGGGCAAGTCCACGCTGCTGGGGGTGATCGCCGGTGTGATCCAGGTGACGGCGGGCGAGGTTGAGCATCGGACCGGCAGGCGCGCGGCGTTCGTGACGCAGCGCAGCAGGGTGGCCGACGTGCTGCCACTGACGGTGCGTGACGCCGTGACGATGGGCAGGTGGGGGCGCCGCGGGCTGTGGCGGCGGCTGTCGCGACGGGACCGGGACGTCGTGGAGGCGAGCATGAGCCGGCTCGGTATCAGCTCCCTCGCCCATCGGCGGTTGGGGGAGCTCTCGGGTGGCCAGCGCCAGCGCGCCCTCGTCGCGCAGGGGCTGGCGCAGGAGGCGGATCTGCTCCTGCTCGATGAGCCCGCCACCGGCCTCGACGCGACGGCTCAGCGGCTTATCGCCGAAGCGCTGGCCGAGGTGACGGAGGAGGGGGTGACGGTCGTGCAGGCGACCCATGACCTCGAAGTGGCCAGGTCCGCGGGTCATCTCCTGCTGCTCCAGGAGGGGTTGCTGTGGAGGGAGGGGGCTCCCGGGGAGGTGTTGACCGATGATGCTGTCGACGAGATCTGGCGGCTGCCCCGGCGTGATTGAAGGTCGGGAGCGGAGCGTTCGTCCCGTCCGGGGCGGCCGGTTGGGGCGGCGATTGGGTGCGCGGACGAGGGAAACTCGTGGCCGCCGGGGCAAGGCGGCTCTTCCCTGCTAGTTGGAAATGATTACCATCGCGGTTAGGGTTTCGTTGCGGATACGCGGAGCGCCGCTGTGGTGACGGGGCCCGGCCCTCCCTCTCGGTTCGCTGGTACCGGACCTCCGTCATCGGTGGTGGCCCGGCCGCCGAACGGGTGTCGGCGGTCCACTGGAGCCGCAGGCACGCTCCGCGGGCCGGTGCCGGGCCCTCCTCCCCGGCACCGGCCCTCCTCCTGAGGCGGCCAATAGTGGGCCGACCCAGGAGGGCTGACATGACCGGCAGCAGCATTCACCCACACGGATGGAGACGACGATGGTCACCGCCTCACCGTCTCATCGGCTGCCGCCCTCGATCGACCCCGACGCCGCCGCGCAGCGGACCGGAGGTCTGACGCCGAGACGCTGGCGCAGGCGTGCACGGTCCAGGGCCGACGCCGCCCAGGCGGGGCTGTGCGCGGGGTGGGGACGGGGGCAATTCATGCCGCGAATCGGTGCGGCCCGGCGGAGGCATGCTGCGACGGATGTCGTGTCGGCGGCAGACTTCGGCGAAGGAGGCCGAAGCGTATTTCCGTTCCCTGACCTAGAACAACGACGAACGGATACATGTACCCACGGAGCGTGACCGGATCGCGCGTATGGAAGACAGAACCGGGCTGGGTGGCCGGAGAGCGGGCAGCAGAGCAGGCTGGAGGTATCGATGGCCCGGGCGGCCGGGCCGGAAAGCGAGGCTCCCGATGAGCAGGCTCGAAGAACAGGTCGACGTCGATGTCCCCGCGCAGGAGGTCTGGGCGCAACTGCACCGCATCGATGAGTACCCGATGTTCATGGAGGGCGTGAAGAGCGCCGCCGCGCAAGGCAGCAGCCGAGCCCATCTCGACGTCCGGATCGGGGACGACGAGCAGGCTTTCGAGACTCGCATTGCCGATCGCGGTAAGGGCCAGGTGATGGATTGGACGGTGGACAGCCCAGACCTGAAGGCAGCCTTCGCCGTGAACCCGCTGGACGACACACATACCCAGCTACAAGTCCGGCTGGAGTACGACCCGGACACCGTGCGGGCGACCTTCGGCGGCCCGAAGGGATTCGCCCAGGTCCATGCGATCGAGGACACAGTCCGGACCGACCTGGAGAAGCTCAAGGACCTGCTGGAGAGCAGGCATTGATCCCGACGTGGTGATCGTGCTCGGGTAGGGACCGGCGCACAGGCCGATACCACCGGCTTCGTAGTCCTGCACCAAGGGACGGAAGTCCTGGACCGACGCTCCCCGCTCGAACCCTGCGCTCCCGACCACAACCGAATGGTCGCGCCGCGGCCGAGCCCTTTCCCGGCGTCCTGGTGCGCTTCCTGGCTCGTAGGGACTCGCGGCTCGCGACACAGGGCGCACTGACCCGTGGGTGCTTGGGCTGTCTCATCCAGCGGCCGGGTGCTCGTGTCTCACGACGGGGGCGATGCGTCATGCCCACTTCTGGGGTCATGACGGCCGGGCGGCGATCTCTCGGCGAGCGGTGTCCCAGATCTTCTTGAACTCGTGGAAGGCCAACCGCTCCGGTCCATGGCCTTCCCGCTCCAGGTTGTTTCTGCTGGTCTGCCCAGCTCTTCCACGGGTTCGGTTCCGGTTGGGCGGGCTGGTGGGTGAAGAAGGGGTGGTGGCGCCAGACGGGGAACAGCGCCTCACCGAGGCGCTGGCCGTAGCCGAAAACGTGGCCGCGGCGCGCGGGCGGTACCGCCATGTCCGCACGGGTCGCGATGATGGCGAAAGAGGCTGTGAACCGCGCCTTCGAGACCACCCTTCCCGAAGGGATCCGCTTCGAGCGCCGCCTCTTCCACGCCGTCTTCGCCACCGCCGACCAGAAGGAGGGCATGACGGCCTTTCGACGAATCACTCGCGTCACATCTGCGGGACGACCCGTACCGCGACCGGCGCCGCCTGCCGGGATTCGGGGCCGGGTCAGCTTTTCGCCGGTACCGACGTCCCGGCTCCCCGGAGCCCGCTGCTTCTACTTCGGCCTCGTGTAAGCCCGTAGTCGCTCCTGGCGGCTCGTCAGACAACAGCTCATACAGCGCACCGCCTCCGCACTCGTGTAGTACAGACAGCAGGTGTTGCGCAGATAGACCAGCCGTTCCGGGCCGTCCGGCGCCCGTCGGACCCTGGCCACCTCGCCCAGCGTTTCGAGTCCGCCGGGTGCGGTGTCCACGAATTGCCGCCAGCGGGCGGCCAGCAGATCCACCCGGACGCCGTACGCGCACAGCGCCGTGGCGCAGCCATGGGCGATCCCTCCGCTCAACTGTCTGGCTCCGGCGCGGGTACGACGGTGCAGCGCATCGGCGATGGGCAGCAGATGCCCGTCGAGCACGGTGCGATGCAGCAGCCGTACGGAGTCCTCCCCGGTCCGGGGCAGCAGCAGCCGGGCCCTGCGCACCCGGACTCCGCCGATCCCGTGCGTGGCGGGGCGCACCAGGACATTGCCGGACCGCATGTCCGGGACCTCGTCGTACAGCGCCCAATGGAGCACGGCGGCGGCGGTGACCCGGCCCGCGTACACCGCCATCAGGGTCAGCGCGGTCGCATGACCGGTGCGGTGGTCGCTGCCGGTGCGCTCGCGCTCCAGCAGATTGGACAGCTCCACGCCCGCCGGGTCGGCCAGTCGGTCGGCTGCCAGCCACTGCCCTGCTTCGCTCGCGGACGGTTCGCCTTCGGTGACCTGCCAGCGTGGCCCGTGCGGCAAGGGCGTCCAGACGGGGGAAGTGTCGTCGCTCATGACAGCGGGAGGTAGACGACGTTGGGGGAGCCGGTGACCGGGTGGACGCCGATCCGGGTTCGTATCCCGTAGACCTCGGCCAGCAGTTCCTCCGTCAGTACCGCGTGCGGGGAGCCGGATGCCACCAGTCGTCCGGCGCTGAGCACGAACAGCCGGTCGCAGTAGGAAGCGGCCAGGTTGAGGTCGTGCAGCACCAGAAGATTGGTGGTGCCCAGCGTTCTCACCAGGCCGAGGATCTCCAGCTGGTATCGGATGTCCAGATGGTTCGTGGGTTCGTCGAGCGCCAGCAGCCCCGGTTCCTGGACCAACGCGCGTGCGATCAAGGCCCGTTGCCGTTCCCCGCCGGACAGCTCTTCGAACCGCCGGTCGGCCAGGGGCGCCGTGCCGACGCGCCGCAGCGCCCGGTCGATGCGGCGGGCGTCGTCGGCGTCGTCCTGCTCCCAGAACCGCTTGTGTGGGCTTCGGCCCATCGCCACGACCTGGCGTACGGTCAGGCCGAAGGTGCCGGGGCTGTCCTGCGGTACGACGGCGACGCGGCGGGCCCGTTCCTTCACACCGAGGGCCGCGGCGTCCGCTCCGTCCAGCAGGACCCGACCCGCTGCGGGGCGCAGGGCGCCGTAGACACAGCGCAGGAAGGTGGTCTTGCCGCTGCCGTTCGGCCCGACCAGGCCGACCGTCTCGCCGGGGGCGGCGTCCAGCGTGACCGCGTCGAGCAGGGTACGGCCGGCCACCTCGTAGCTGATCCCGTCGGCGGCGAGCGCCGTCGGGGACGGTGCCGGGCTCATCCCGTGATCCCTTCGGTACGGCTGGAGCGGCGCAGCAGCCAGAGGAAGAACGGGCCGCCCACCAGAGCAGTGATCACTCCGGCGGGAATCTCTTCGGGGGCTGCCACGGTCCGCGCCAGCAGATCGGCCAGCAGCAGGAAGGCGGCCCCGCCGAGCGCGGCCACCGGCAGCAGTCTGCGGTGGGACGCGCCGACGATCATCCGGGCGGCGTGCGGAATCATCAGGCCGACGAAGCCGATCGCCCCGCTGTAGGCGACCAGCACCCCGATGATCAGTGACACCAGCACGAAGACCCCGCCCCGGAAGCGCCCGGGGTCCAGGCCGAGGCTGCGTGCCCCTTCCTCCCCGGTCAGCAGCAGATCCAGTGGACGGGCCAGGCTGATCAGGAGCACGGCCCCGACGCCCAATACCGACGCAGGCAGCGCCAGTTGGTCCCAACGGGCGCCACCCAGGCCGCCCAGCGTCCAGAACAGGATCGCCCGCACATGCTCGGCCCGGGAGGAGAGGACCAGGATCAGGCTGGTGAACGCGGACAGTACGTACTGGATCGCCACCCCGGCCAGGATCAGCCGGCCCGTTGTCATGGTGCCGCCGCGCCGGGCCATCGCGTAGACGGCGACCAGCGCCGCCATGGACCCGGCGAACGCGGCAATGGGCAGGGCCACGTCGGTGGCCGCCCCGGCGCCGACCCCCAGCACGACGACCACGGCAGCGCCCGCTGATGCCCCGGACGAGGCGCCCAGCAGAAACGGATCGGCCAACGGGTTACGCACCAGCGCCTGGAGCACCGTTCCCGACAGCGCCAGCCCGGCGCCGACGACGGCCCCGAGCAGCACCCTGGGCAGTCGTACCTCCCACACGATCGTCGGGTACGCACCAGTGCGTTCACCACCCAGGACCGTACTCAGTACCTGGCCCGGCGGAATCCGTACCGGGCCGAGCGCCAGACCGGCCACCGCCGCCGCGAGCAGCAGCACCGTGAGAACGCCGATCACGACGGGGGTCGAGCGGAGGACGGACTTCGGACCGGGGCGGGCGGACTCCGCGCTCACGGAGTGCCGGGGTGCAGCTGCCCGGCCAGGTCCCGCACGGCGTCGGCGACCCGGACACCGAGCACGGCCGAGGACAGCGGGAGTACCGCGAACTTCCTGTCCTTGATCGCCGGCACGTCCGCGAGTGCCGGATCGTTCAGCAGCCGCTTTTTCTTGGCCGCCACCGTGGTGCCTCCGTAGTCGTAGATCACGACCACCTCGGGCTTGCGCTTGATGACCTGCTCCCAGGACACGTCGCCGAAGGTGGCGTCGAGGTCCGCGAAGACGTTCCTGCCCCCGGCGAGCCGGACGATCTCGTTGCCGATGCCCTTACCGCCGGCGGTGAACGCGGAGCTGTCGCCGGAGTCGTACACGAACACCGAGGGACGCGAGGAGCCCTTGAGGTCTGCCTCGACCGCCGCGATCTTCTGTCGCTCCTCGGCAAGCAGCTTCTTGCCGCGCTCCGGTACGCCGAAGGTCCTGGCGACTTGGGTGATCTCGGTGGCGAGCTGATCGATGCCGACCTTGCCCTTGGTGCAGTTCTCGATGTTCAGCCGGGTGTTGATGCCGTCCTTCCGGAGCCCCACCCGGTCCTGGCCCTTGGTCTTGTCGAACGCGCTGCTGTACCCGCCGTAGACGAAGTCGGGGTTGGCGCCGAGCAGCACCTCCTTGGAGGGGTACTCCTTCGCGAGCACCTTGGTGCTGGCGTACGCGGACCGGTACTTCGGCAGGATGCTGTCGTCCAGGTAGGCCGTCCCGGCCAGCCGGTCCTGGAGCCCAAGGGCCAGCATGATTTCGGTGACGTGCTGGTTCATGGTGACGACCCGCTTCGGCGGGGCGTCGAAGGTCGTCTTCGTACCGCAGTTGGTGACCGTGTAGGGATAACCGTCGGCGGCCGGTGCGGTCTCTGCCTTGCCCTCACCGCCCGTGCCGGAGCCGCAGCCGGTGAGCGGCAGCAGAAGCAGCGGTATGAGCGCGAGTGGTACACGGCGGATCCGGGGCATGGCCGAGCCTTTCCGGGGGATGTCCTCGTCCCCTGGGTTGTACGAGAAGGCGGCGCGGTCAGTATCTGGCTTCCGGGCTGATGCAGCCCGGTCACAGTGGCGGGACCGTACCGGATTCACACCGGTTTCCTGACGCGCGTCGCCTGAGTTCCGGAGCCCATTCTGTCAGACCGCGTATTCAGACAGGGCCTGCCCCTCGCGCTGCTGGTCCCGCTCGACCCCGGACGTCGATGTCCGTGACGACCGAGGGCATCTGATCAATGTTCAGGCGGTTGTGCCGTCGTGAAGAGCGCCCTGGACCTGCAGAAAACCGACAGGGAGCCCTCTTCCGGGAGTGCAGAATGCTGCGCACGATGCTCAAGCAAGATCTATCGCTTGGTCATCTGTGCAGGTCAGAGGAGTGATGGGGCCGTCCGGGTCAGCAAATGGCCGGCATTGGGCGCGGAGGGGCCCCGGCTTGCTGACCGGGTGACGGCTACCACGGGACCTGGGTGGGTCCGGCCCCCGCTCGGAAGGTTTGCTTCGCGGCTCGACAGCTCGCTCGCGATATGGAAGGACGCCGGGCCTCATCGGAATGAAGGTCGGTACCAGTGCACACGGCTCCGGAGGCCGTTGTGTCACCAGACGTTTTGGTAGACAGAGGCATACGTGATGAGTCGTCAGGCGTTCGGTCGCACGCATGTCCCCCGGCTTCACCCGGGACGTGGGGTCGCCAAGCGGCTGGCCGATGCCGGAATGTCCGTCATCGTGACGGGCGCAACGCCCGGCGCGGACCCCAGACCATCCGTCGAGGCGGCGAGTTCGCCGTGGAGGCGGACTGTCACCGAAAGCGGGACTGCCCTCAGCTGCGCAAGGTGGCACGCAGGCGCAAGCCGACCGTTGCGAGACCTTCGAAGGTGGCGAGCTGGTAGCTGGGTTCTGGTCCGGGCGGCTCGCTCAAGTGGTAACGGCGGGCGGTCTGCGCAGTCAGGAGCGTCAGCATCGCCATGGCCAGAGCGGCTCCTTCGCAGCCATGCGGCCCGGTACCGAAGGAGAGGAAGACCCCGGGTTTCGCCGGCGAGCCCGAATCATCGAGCCAGCGCTCGGGCCGGAACCGGTCCGGCTCGGGGTGTTCCCGTGCGTCGCGGTGGGCGGTGTAGGGGCAGACAAGAACGGTGGACCCGGCATTGATGGTGTAGTCGGCGAGCTGAGTCTGCCGCGTGGCGCGCCGGGTCAGCAGCCAGCTCGGGGGGTGCAGTCGGAGTACCTCGCGTACCAGTGCCTGGGTGTATTGCAGGCTGTCGAGGTGGGTGCTGGTCGTCGCGGCCGGGTCCGCGGGCAGCAAGGCGGCTTCGGCCGCGACGCGGCCCGCTGCCTGGGGGTACCGGGCCAGGTGGAGCAGAATCCATCCGGCTGCCCGGGAAGGTGTCTCGAAGGTGGCGAGGGTGATTCCGGGGAGAGGGTCGAGGATGGCCTCTTCCGGCAGTAGGCCATAGTGGGAGGAGGGCCGGAGCATCTGTCCCAGCACGTCGTCACCGAGCCGGCCCGACGAACGGCGCCGGCGGACGATGGGCCGCAAAGCGTCAACGAAGGCGACTTGCTGCCGTGTGCGGAACCGCCGTGCCGGTGTGGGGACCCAGCGCGGCCATACCCAGCGCGAGGGGCGTACGAGCACCTCCCGGGCCAGGAAGAGCTGTGAGGCAAAGGGCAGCAGGGTGGGAGCGTCTTCGGAGAAGAGGTAGCGCACGCCGATCTGTGCCAGGGCGTGTCGGACCGGGGGCAGAATCTCGACGTCCTGGCCCGTGGGCCACTGGTCAGCAAATTGAGCGGTCCTGGGCGCTATCTCACCGATCCGGGCTGCAACCGCCTGCGGGCGTAGTCCGCGCATGCGGGCGGCGTGAGCGTGCGCACGCTCCTCAGGCGCGGGTGCTGCGCTCGACCGCTTCAACGGCGGGAAGAGAGGCGAGGGTGGCTTGGGGAAGTCCTGCGCGCGGTGCAGGACTGCTTCACACGGCCCGGCCGTAGCGGCTACGTAGACCCCCGGCTCCAGTTGCCAGACGTCCCCGCACTCGGCGGCGCCACGGCGCGCCAATGCCAGCCGGTCGCGGCTCCAGGCCGCGAAGCTGCCTTCGGGCAACCGCGGCGGCTCATTCATTCGGCCCATGGGATCGCTTCTGACTCTCGTACCTGGCCAGGTCGAAATCGTCGGTGGCCAGGAGCCGGCGGGCGCCCGGGGGCCCCGCCGGCAGTGCGGTCAGACCCGGTCGTCGCCGCCTTACGCACCCCAGTCGTGTTCCCCGTAGGCACCGTAGTGGCGGGTGAAGGACAGCTTGCCGAGCAGCTTGGCGATCATGATGCGCTCCTCTCGCCTGCCTGAGCCCTCCCAGTAGAGGGTTCAGTAAAGAAGTTCTCGCCAGCACCAACTACCACGCATCCCATATTTCCACTCACGCCATATATGTCACATTCGGAGCATCAGTCGCACGCGTGGATATGAGGCGCGTGCTTGCGGGCTGGGCGCGCAGCAGGCCATCGTCGCCCCGGTGCTGGATGTCAGTGCCGCGCCCCCGGCCGCGAGGTGTGGCGACGCCGGTCACCTCAAGACCGGGGGCACCAACGCTCCGCACAGCGGCCGCCCCCCTGCGATCACCGACCACATGCTGCACATCGTGCTCCGCCCCCGCTCCGGCGGCGAATCCATGTGCTCCGTGATCAGCGCACGAGTGCTCAAGGCACAGAAGCGCGGGGTGATGCGCAGTGGATCGCCCGTCACCGTCGCGTTCCAGTCGCCGTCGAGGGTGAGTTTCATGGTGAATGCCACCTCACCGCATCCGTTCGGCGGAACCATATGGCCGCCCTTGATTGGAAAACTGCCCTCCACCACGCCGGTGCCGGTAATCGGTCCACCGGGGTCGGCGGTCAAGCCGCCGAGCCCCCTGCACCGCTGACCACCCCGCCCTTGGAGGCAGGGCTTCGTGCCCAGCGGTAAAGCGTCCTGCCCGACCCGCGGCTGCGGCACGCCGCTCTCGCCATCGGCGCACAAGGCCCGCTGTACATCGTCGGCCCTCCTGACTGTGCGCTGCGGTGGCCGCAGCGGGTTGGTCGGAGTGTGCGGCGCGGGCCGGCGGGCGGTGCTGGTGCGGGCCGGTGTGTGGGTGGTGCAGCCCGAGTCTGTAATTGGGGGGCCCGTGGCGCGTGCGATGACCTGTTCGCTCACGCCGTCGTCCAAGTCGACCGCTGCGCCGGAATCGGAAACCAGCGCGTCGAGGAGGGTGTGCACCATCTCGACAGGTGTGCCGGCGGTAGCGGTGGCGTGACAGATGCGCTCGCCGACGGGTTTCCCCTGTCAAGTTCCGCGTGCTGAGGCGACACGGTTCGATGTGTTCCACTGACCGCGTGCCGAGCGTCCGGGACTGCCGCGCAGTGCTCCCGCACGCCGTCGCGACCGGCGACGACCGTCGGCCCGAAGCCCTGGAAGAGGGCGTCCGGGGTGAACAAGTCCGCCATCACGTCCGGCTGGTGGCTGTCTGGCTTTGTAGGTGAGTTTCGCTGTTCTCGCCTGCGCAGCCGTTCGTCCGACAGGTCGCTGGGATACCCGTCGTGCGAGGTCGTGTTTCCGATGTACCGCGCGGCGCCCGACACGACCAGGGGGCAAGGGCTGTTGCCGGGGGAGTGGTGGGGGAGGCGGGAGATGCCGGAACGAAACGGCCCTCAGCCGTCACAGCGAGCACTCTCGGCTCGACCGCCCCTCCCGTTCCGTAATACCAGGACTACTGAATCGCCATCACTCACTATGAAACAGGGCGAAATGCTCAGCGAGAGATGTTGAGCCTGCTGTGGGCCCCGACCAGCGCGGAGAGCGGCTGGCGTGAGGGTACGGCACGACCATCGAGCGTGTACTGATGAGGAGTTGAGGCATGCCCGGACCGCTGGCTGCTGCACAAGCCACTGACGGATACGGCTGCGTACTGACCGGCAACGCGAGGCTGATAGGATGGCAGGCATGGGACTGATTGAGGTAGACAGAGTCTAGCCACCGAACTGCCGGTGGCTTTCACTCGTGTGGGCATCGTCCACATCGGTGAACGATCATTTCTCAATGCACGTGCGTGAGTCCGCCCTTCCCGGGCGTTGACACCGCCGCGTGAATCTCGCCGGCACGTTCGCATCGCACCGACCTCGGTCCCGGGTGCATGACTGCGAACGCGCGACTACGACCTGCTAGACATGCAACCTCCTCCTGCCCGGCATTCGGGAGCGGCTCCCATGCCGCAGGAGCGTGGCTCTCTGCCAGTTCCACTCGCACCTCTCGCCGCATCGACACACGGCCCCGTGGTCGGTTGTCAGGCCAGTTCCGCTGGCTCATACAACTCGTTCACGAAGGGCATTGCCATGCAACATCGCACCTCTCGTTCCCGCACTCGTCAACGCCGGGCGCACTGGAAGACCGGCGCTCCGGCCCCCACCACCTGCACGAATCCCGCCTGCGGCAAGGACACGCCTCCGCATCGCGCCTGCCAGCACTGCGGCTTCTACCGGGGGCGTGAGGTCCTGCCTCCTACGGGTGGTGACGCATGAGCACCGTCCTGACCGCAAGGAGCCGTTGGATGCGCATTCGCGATCACCTCGCGCAGACGGGCATGCCCGCGTTCCGGTTTCACCAGCTCATCACCGCGTGGCAGAGTTCGACGGCCGAGACCTTCGCCGACGTCCACGCCCTCCCGGCGCTCCTTCGCGGCGAGCTCGCGGAGCGGTTCGGGCCGCGGCTGCACCCGCTGACTCCGCTGGAGGTGCAACGGGACGAGCAGGTCGAGAAGGTGCTGTTCGCATCGGACAGCGGAGCGCGGATCGAGACCGTCGTCTCGCACTATCGAGCCGGATGGGACTCCATGTGCATCTCGTCGCAGGCCGGATGCGGTCTGGGCTGCACCTTCTGCGCCACTGGGGCGGTCGGCCTGATCCGCAACCTCACGGCGGACGAGATCGTCGCACAGGTGATGCATCCACGTTGGACGCGCTCGGGCCTGCAGAGGCCGGCCAGCGTCGCGTTCATGGGCATGGGCGAGGCGCTTGCCAACCCGCATGTGTTCGACGCGCTGACGCTGCTGACCGACGCCGCCTACGCCGGCATGTCCGCGCGACGGGTCACGGTCTCTACGGTCGGGTTCGCACCGAATCTCGCACGCCTCGTGGATGAGCACCCGCAGGTGACGGTCACGCTCTCGGTGCACTCGCCGTTTCCGCAGGAGCGGGCGCGGATCATCCCGCTCGAGGAGACGTTCCCGCTCGCACAGAGCCTCGACATTCTCGACCGGCACGCTGCCACGAGTCGTCGCAAGGTCTACCTGGCCCATCTGCTCATTGCCGGCGTCAACGACAGCGACGACCACCGCGCTGCCCTTGCCGAGCTGGTCCACCAGCGCTCCAGGCCCGAGCTGTTCCACGTCAGCGTCATCCGCTACAACGAGGCGGCCGGCGCAGCGCCGGAGTATCGCGCACCGTCCTCGACCCGCGTGGACGAGTTCGTGCGCGGGCTCACCGCGCGCGGTGTGCACGCGACCAGACGGGGCCAGTTCGGCACGGGCATCGACGCCGCCTGCGGGCAATTGCACGCGAGGTACTTCGCCACGCCTTCACCGGGGGCTGCCCCGGTCGACACAGAACTGATCCCCGTCACGCCCGTTGGCTGACGGGCGAGAGAAGGAAGAAGCACTGCCCATGTCCACGAAGTCCGCCATCACGCTGCGCGATCTGACCTTCGAGTGGCCCGACGGCACCGTCGCGCTCGCCGGTGTCAACGGCACCTTCACTGCCGGTAGAACCGGGCTGATCGGCCGCAACGGCGCCGGCAAATCCACCTTGTTCCGGCTCATCGCCGGTGACCTGCGGCCGACTGCCGGGCAGATCGACACCGTGGGCGAGGTCGGCTACCTGCCGCAGACGCTCACACTGCGGCAGGACACCGTTATCGCCGAGCTGCTCGGCATCCACGGGATCCTCGACGCGATGAAGGCGATCGAGTCCGGCGATGTCGACCAACGCCACTTCGATGTGATCGGTGACGACTGGGACATCGAGTCCCGTGCCGACGAAGCGCTGCATCAGATCGGGTTCTCCGCCGCAGACCTCGGCCGCCGCGTGGCCGAGGTCTCCGGTGGAGAGGGAATGCTCATCGCGATCACCGGGCTGCGCATCCGTCGCACCCCGATCACGCTGCTCGACGAGCCCACCAACAACCTCGACCGCGCCACGCGCGCCAAGCTTGCCGAGTTCGTCGGCCAGTGGCCCGGGACACTCGTCGTCGTGAGCCACGACCTCGAACTGCTGGAGCACATGGACAACACCACCGAGCTCTACGGCGGCACCCTGGACACGTTCGGCGGCCCGTACAGCGCATGGAAGGAGCACCAGGAACAGGAGCAGGCGGCAGCGGCGCAGGCCGCACGTTCGGCTCAGCAGGCACTCAAGGTCGAGAAGCGGCAACGCATCGAGGCGGAGACGAAGCTGGCGCGCCGTGAGCGGACAGGGAAGAAGACCCAGAAGGACGGCGGCATCCCGAAGATCCTCGCCGGCAACCGCGCCAGCAGGGCTCAGGCATCCGCGGGATCACTGCGCTCCACTCTCGACAGCAAGGTCCAGGCCGCACAGGCCGCCGTCGACGTCGCGGACGCACGCGTCCGCGACGAGGAGCACATCCATCTCGTCCTGCCCGATCCGGACGTCCCACGCGGACGACGGCTGGCGGAACTGGAGGATGAGGGCCGAACCGTCGTGATACAGGGCCCGGAACGGGTGGCGCTCGTCGGCGCGAACGGTGCCGGGAAGTCGACCCTGATCGAGCAGCTCGTTCAGCGTGTCGAGCCGACTCCGGGGCGACCGCACGGCCGCCTTGTCACCGAACTCATCGGTTTCCTCCCGCAACGCCTCGATGGGCTCGATGACGACGCGAGCGCGATGGAGAACGTGCAGGCTGTCGCCCCAGGAACGCCGGCCGGCACCATCCGCAATCAGCTCGCCCGGCTGCTCCTTCGCGGTGACAGCGTGGACCGCCCCGTCCGCACACTCTCCGGCGGGGAGCGATTCCGGGTCTCGCTCGCCCGGCTCCTCCTGGCCGCGCCGCCTGCCCAGATGCTGATCCTGGACGAGCCGACGAACAATCTCGACATCGCCAGCGTCGACCAACTCGCCGAAGCCCTCGACGCGTACCACGGCGCGCTCCTCATCGTCAGCCACGACTTCGCGTTCCTCGAACGGATCGGCGTCGACACCGTCATCGAGCTCGACAGAAACGGACGGATGCATCAGCGCCGAGAGCTGGGCATCTGACCGTCTTGGATCAGCCATTACGACAAGCGAGCCAGGAGGCGGGTCCTCACATGGTTGACCCGCCTCCTCCTTCGCACGCCGCTGTCCACGCGCCGACCCATGCGCGCCATCACACGCTCACCGGCGCCGTGGCGCCCGTGGTGTACGGCCGGGCGCGCCGCGTCTTCATCTGCGGGGCTCCGCCAATCTTCCGCAGCGACTTCGGTGAGTGTCGGATACGGCCGGGTGACCTGGCGGTGCTCGGCATCAACACCCTCTGCGGCAACCAACCGATCGACCGCTCTTCAGCCACGACGTCGTACCCGGCTCACGGCATTGTCCGCTCTGTTCCAAGATCTTCGGCGAACACATCGAGAGGATGAAAGACGTATGAGCAGCAACCGAAACCAGACGCAGCTCACGGCCCCGCCCGTGCCCTTCGCCCCCGAACTCAACGCGGAGTTGGAGAACCTGGGTGCGCCCCAGGAGAACGCGCCGACGTCGGCTGATGACATCCCCCGGTGGCGTGCGCAACTCACCACGACAGACCCTTCACTCAAGGAACTGCGCGACCACGGCAGGTTCGAGATCCAAGAGTTCCTCGCCCCCGGCCCGGACGGAGCACCGGACGTCTCACTCCTCTTCGCACGCCCCACCGGCCTATGCCAACAAGCGCCGGTCATCTACCACATGCACGGCGGAGGCATGATCGGTGGATCCAACCGCACCGGAATGCAGACGATCCTCCACGAGTGGGCTGAGCCCCTTGAGCTGGCGGTCGTATCCGTCGGCTATCGGCTGGCACCTGAACACCCGTACCCGGCGGCGATCGAGGACTGCTACGCCGGGTTGTTGTGGCTCGCCCGCCATGCCGGCACACTCGGCGTGGACCGCCGACGTGTCATCGCCGTCGGCGGCAGCGCCGGCGGAGGCCTCGCGGCTGCTCTGGCCCTGATGGCCCGCGACCGAAAGGGTCCCGGCATTCTTGGCCAGTTGCTGATGTGTCCCATGCTCGACGACCGCAACGACAGTCCCTCAGCACACCAGATGACCGGACTGGGCGTGTGGGACCGCCGTGCCAACAGCCTGGGCTGGACGGCTCTTCTCGGCAAGGACAGGGAAAGCTCGCAGGTCTCGTACTATGCCGCGGCCGCCCGCGCGGCGGACCTGTCCCAGTTGCCGCCCGCCTATGTCGACGCCGGTGCCGCAGAGACCTTTCGTGACGAATGCGTCCAGTACGCGACGCGCATCTGGCAAGCCGGCGGAGATGCTGAACTGCACGTATGGTCAGGCGGCTTCCACGGCTTCGACCAATTGGCGCCGCACGCCGAAGTCTCCCGAGACGCCCGCCGGACCCGCTTCCGTTGGCTCTGCCGTCTGCTGAGCCGAGAGGTCCGCGGAGCGTCTTGACGTACATCCGCCGTGCCGGCCGGGCCCGCAGTTGGGCCGGGCTCCACGGACTGGAGGTGACGAAATGCGCCAGGGGAGGGCGGCCGCGTAGTTCGGTGCGCAGAGGGCGGTTGTGCTGGTGCTGGTCAGGTGCGGGTACTTGTGCCCCGTGTGCTGTTTCTCCGGCTTTCGTTTCTGCGTATTCAGCAAGGCCGACAGTGCGGCTTCGCCGACCGAACTGGTCGGTGAGCCGGTGCCGGATCTCCGCTGCCCAGGGTGCGGCCCAGATCTGGACGAGGCGCTGTTCCAGGACGGCGTCGTCGTCATCCGCGTTGATGTCGCCGGCTGCGGTGTCCCGGCCGCGTGCGTGGACGTCGGCGATGTCCCGGACGTCTATGTAGTTGCAGGGCGCCTCGCGCAATGCCCCGATGAGCACGCCCGCTGGTGGCCAACAAGACCGGGGAACCCGGCTCGGCCTCTGCCTGATGCTGAAGTTCTTCGAGATCGAGGGCCGGTTCCCGATCTGCTGGAGGAGATACTGGCCGCCGCCGTGGAGTAGGTCGCCGGCCCGGGGGAAGCCGGCTGCCGACTTCGCGAAGTGCTCACTGACCGGCCGGACTACCGAGTACCACCGCGCGCAGGTCCGGGAGGCTCTGGGGTTCCGGCCGGCGACGCCGGAGGACGAGAAACAGCTGACGGCGTGGCCGGCCGCGGAGGTGTGCCCGGTCGAGCTGGTGGAGGACCGGCATGGCAAGGGCGGCGCCCTGACCGGCCCGGACAAGAAGCACGCCGAGACCTCGATGCTCGCCCTGCACCTGCTCCAGAGCAGTCTCGTGCACATCAGCACCCTGCTGCTCCAGCCGGCGCTCGCCGAACCGGCCTGGGCGAAGAAGCCGAGCAATGAGAACCGGCACGGGCTGACCGCGCCGTTCTGGTCGAACATCAACCCGTACGGAACACTCCGGCTCGGCATGGACAAGCGACTCGACCTGGGGCTTTCGGTCAGTGTGTCGCAGGCCAGGCTCCCGGAGTCCGCCTCAGCATTGCCGGGCTGAGCGCGTCGGTGCGGGGCAGAACTGACGCGTTGCGGTTCGCCTTCCTGCGGAACCAGCCGGGCCGTGGCGACCTTTGTGCCAAGCGTGCGAACATTTTTCACGGTTCCACGGCTCGGTCTCTTTCGTCGCCGGTTCTTCCCCGGCCGGTCTCAGCCCACCGCCTTCTCGACAAGCGCGCTGATGCGCTCTTCTTCGGCCGCGGTCAGCTCCCTCACGGCGTAGGCGGTCGACCACATGGCGCCGTCGTCGAGTGCCGCCTGGTCGCTGAAGCCGAGCATGGCATACCTCGACTTGAACTTCTCCGCACTCTGGAAATGGCAGACGACCTTGCCGTCTCTGGCGTACGCGGGCATCCCGTACCAGAGCTTGGGCGCGAGGTCCGGAGCGGCAGTCTTGATGATCTCGTGGATCCGCTCGGCGAGGACGCGGTCCGCCTCCGGCATCTCGGCGATCTTCGCGAGCACGTCCCGCTCCGCCCCCGCCTCCTTCTCCGCCCGGGACGAACCGCGCCGCGCCGCCGCCTTCTTCTCCTCGCGTGCGTGCTCCTTCATGGCGGCCCGCTCCTCGGCGGTGAATCCGTTGTACTTCTCGGTGGTCGTGCCGGAGTCCTCGGCGGGCGACTTCGTGGACGGCATGGCAGGTTTCCTCTCGTACAGGATCAGGCTGGGCGGGACTGTGGGGGCCGGGAGTCAGGACGGCGTGTGGGCGAGCGGCGCGGCAGCCTCCCAGGCGAAACCGTCCGGGTCGGTGAAGGTGTCGGCGGTGCTGCCGAGGACGATGCGGTGCGAGCCGGTGCCGTCGGCGGGGACGCCGAGGTCCTTGGCAAGGGCACGGCGCTTGTACAGCGCCAGCTTGACGGGGCTGGACTGACCGGGGGCGAACTCGGTGTACTTGCCACCGAAGCTCTTGGCGACGGTCAGGCCCCGGCCGACGTAGAACTGCTTGGTGGCCTTCACGTCCGCGACGCCGAGCAGCAGGACGACCTCGTCGATCTCGCGGGTGGCGCGGCCGGTGTCCTTCTTCGCCGAGGTCGCGATCTTCCAGATCGTCCCGTCCGGGGCCTGGACGGCGCCGCCGTAGCCCCACAGCGACTTCGCGGCGGGCTTCAGCACCGTGGCGCCGGCGTCCACGGCGGCGCCGACGAAGCCGTCGACGGTGGCCGGCCCGGACACCGTGAGCGCCAGGGTGAAGCCGCGGAATCCGGTGGAGTGCGCCTTGGACGCCTGCAGGCGTATGTACGTGTCCACGCCGAAGGCGCTGTAGAAGCGGCGGGCGGCCTCGGGGTCGGCCACCTCAAGGGTGATGGACGCGAGGGACGTGTTGGCTGCGGTGGAAGTGGTGGTTGCCATGACCATCACGCTAGGGGCTGAGCGGTCGCCGGGGCTTCTCGATTCCTGACCGGTCTTGAGACGTGCTTCGCCACGCACGCCGGCATCCCCTCCACCTTGATCGCCGACCCCGCCTCGCGGGCCGTACCCGCAACATCGGCATGGTCGGCCGCCACACCCGCCGCCTGGCGCCGGAAGGTCCCGGGCGGCATGCCGACCAACTCGGTGAAGCGGGTGGTGAACGTGCCCAGCGACGCGCAGCCGACCGCGAAGCAGACCTCGGTGACGCTGAGATCGCCCCGCCGCAGCAGCGCTGTCGCCCGCTCGATGCGACGCGTCATCAGGTACGCGTACGGCGACTCACCGTAGGCGCCCCGGAACTGCCGACTCAGGTGCCCGGCGCACATGTTCACATCACGGGCGAGCGCCTCCACGTTCAGCGGCTGCGCGTATTCCCTGTCGATCCGGTCGCGGACGCGGCGCAGCCGCGCGAGATCAGCCAGGCGCTGCGCCTGGACGCGTGCACGCCGCCATTCAGGCATACACATGAGAGCCCTCCCCTTTGTCTTTCGTCTTCCATTTCCATCGACGTCTTCGAGCGTCTGGGGGTGCCCCGCCTCGGAGGGCACCCCCAGACGCTCGGTGGCGCGGACCGGCCCGCCGGGCTCGATCAGCCGGTCGAGCAACTGCCGGACAGCAGCGGGACGGAGTCCGGGCTCATGACCGGTTCAACGCATGACCCGGACGCGGCCCCGGCGGGCGACGGGCAGGGCAGGCTCTTCCGCTCCGGTGCGCCGCCGCGTTCCTTGTGGGTGGTCGCGATGTCGGCCCGCACGGCCGCATCGACACCCACACAGCTCAGCGCAGCTCCTGGATGCGGACCAGGTTGCCTGCGGGGTCACGGAACGCGCAGTCGCGGACGCCGTAGGGCTGCTCGGTCGGCTCCTGGACGACCTCGGTATCACCGGCCTGCACCTTCTCGAACGTGGCGTCGAGGTCCGGGGTGGCCAGCAGGATCCAGCCGTGGGTGCCCTTGGCCATCATCTCGGTGATCGTGCGGCGCTCGTCCTCGGTGATGCCGGGATCGGCGGCAGGCGGCGCCAGAAGGATCGATGTGCCCGGTTGACCGGCCGGGCCGACCGTGATCCAGCGCATCCTGCCCTGCCCGACATCGCCGCGGACCTCGAAGCCGAGGACGTCTCGGTAGAAGGCGAGCGACGCGTCCGGGTCGTCGTGCGGAAGAGAAGTCGCGTGAATGGTGATGTCCATGACGAGCAGGCTAGAGGCGACCCCGTGAGCCGCGCTTCTCGATTCCTGATCGATCCGGACACGCACGGACGTTCACGGGCATGTCATGCGGAGCGCGCTCGCTTCCCGCGACAGTGCACCCGACACCCCGTCAGCCGCCCTCCAGGGGCAACGGAGGCTGAACCCACAGGTCGGCAGTGTCGGGAACTCAGGTCGGACATGAACGTCGTTGAACGGTGCGGCCGACGGGTTCCGGCACATGTTCATCGGCTACGCACCGGTCTCGACCGCCGACCAGAAGCCCGATCATCAGATCGACGCCCTGCTGCGGGCCGGCGTCGAGCGCGACAACGTCCACGTCGACACCGCGGACGGGCCCGGAGGCTGCGCCGGCACGCAACCTCAAGAAGGCCACCAGAGCGATCGACAGGCCCGCAGCACTCTGGAGGACGCCCTGGGGCGGGTCCGGCGTGATGTTGATGGCGCCGCAGTTCCAGCAACCCCACTCCTCGGGCCAGGCGGACAACGGCCTCGGTACTGGATGTGGGATTGGTGGGGTGGATGGTGCATCCGTCGGCCGACGGCCGACGCCGCGGGGCCCGGGAAGCGGCCTGCGCTGCCATGTGCCGGACGATCACCCGGCGGACGTCGCCGCAGGCGGCTTCGACCTGCCTCGCGGGTGAGGGTCGTCGCCGCGACCTGGACGCCGACCTCGCCCCTGACCCCGTACCACGCGACTTCACCGCCAACGAGCCGAACCGGCTGTGGGTGACCGACCTGACCGTGATCCCCACCGGTGAGGGGCCTCTGTGGCTGTCGGCGACCCGGGACGCGTTCTCCCGTCGGGTGGTGGCCCGGGCGACCTCCGCCCGCGCGGACGCCGACCTGGTCCTGACCTCGCTGGGACACGCTCGCGCCAGCCGCGAGGTCGCCACCGGCCGGCTCATCCACCACGCCGACCACGGTTGCCGATGCACGTCCATCAAACTCACAACACCCCTGGTCAGGGCCGGAATCCAGGCGTCCATGGGCTCGGTCGGGGAATCGTTCGACAACGCCCTGGCGGAGAACCTTGGGATTCTGGTCAAGACTGAGTGCATCCGCGGCCGCGTCTTGGCCACCAGGGCCGAGGCCAACCTCGCGCTCTCTGAACGCATCGACGGCTTTCATGACCCCCGCCGCATCCAGAAACGGCTCGGCTGCCCCAGTCCCATCGAGTTCGGGGAGATGTACTACGCCAACCAGGCAGCGGCCGAATCAGTGCACCTGAAACCTCGTCAACCCTCTCTGACCAGCCTGTCAGCACCTCCCGCGCAGCGGGAACCTCACTCCCAGTAAGGACTGTCATGCAAGCCGTCACTGCTCGGGATCGTGACGCCGGTCTCGCCGGGCTGTCCCTGTCGGACATGCCCTACCCCCACGCGGCCGAGAACGACGTCATCGTGCGGGTGCACGCCGCGGGCTTCACCCCCGGAGAGCTGGACTGGCCGGGCACCTGGACCGATCGCGCGGGCCGCGACCGGACGCCGACCGTGCCCGGACACGAGTTGTCGGGCGTCGTCGAAGAGCTGGGGTACGGCACCACCGGCCTGAGCGCCGGCCAGCGGGTGTTCGGCCTGGCCGACTGGACCCGCAACGGCACGCTCGCCGAGTACACCGCGGTGGAAGCCCGCAACCTCGCTCCGTTGCCGGCGGATATCGACCACACGGTGGCCGCCGCGCTGCCCATCTCCGGGCTGACCGCCTGGCAGGGCCTGTTCGACCACGGCCGCCTCACCACGGGCCAGACCGTCCTGATCCACGGCGCCGCCGGCGGGGTCGGCTCGATTGCGGTGCAGCTCGCCCGCGAGGCCGGGGCCCGCGTCATCGGCTCCGGCCGGTCCGCCGACCGGGACCGGGCGCTCGCCCTGGGCGTCGACACCTTCCTGGACCTGCAGACGGAGAAGCTGGAGGACGTCGGCGCGGTCGACGTCGTGCTCGACATGATCGGCGGGGACATCCTCGACCGGTCGGCCACCCTGGTGCGCGCCGGTGGCACGCTCGTCACCATCGCCATGCCGCCCAAGGTCCAGCCCAAGGACGGGCGGGCGGTCTTCTTCGTGGTCGAACCCGACCGCGCCCGGCTCGCCGACCTCGCCCAGCGGCTGAGGGACGGCCGGCTCAAGCCGGTCGTCGGTGCCGTGCGGCCACTCGCCGAAGCACCCGCCGCATTCGCCCCCGCCACGCGCATCCCCGGGAAGACGATCATCCGCGTCACCGAGGACTGAAAGGAGGCCCCTCGTGATCACCATGCCGATCGCCGGTGGCCTGCTGGCCGTCGCCGAGCTGGCCGGGGCCACCGGCTGTACCGCCTCGGCCCACACCGCCCAAGCCGAGGCGCCGACCGCGACCGCGGTACCGAAGCACCCCACCGAATCCCTGGCCCCCCTGTTCCGGCAAGCCCTGCCGAACGTGAGGGGCAAGACGTTCACCTCGGCGATCGTCGACTTTCCGCCCGGTGCACGCGCGATGCCGCACCGGCACGGGGCGGCTTTCGTCTACGCCTACGTTCTCGAAGGCACCGTGCGCAGCAAGCTCGACGGCACGCCTGTGCGCACCTACCACCAAGGCGAGAACTGGGTCGAGCGGCCGGGCGCCCACCACGTCCTCACGGAGAACACCAGCCGGACCGAACGGGCCGAGCTCCTGGTCATTTTCGTCTCCGACACCGGAGACAGGCTCAAGGTCGACGACCCCCGACGATAGGCACCGGCCCCAGGACGCGCCCGCGGCGCAGGCCACACGAACATCGAAGTAACCATGACCACCACGCGGCGTGTCGACATCGGCAAGGCACCCGGTCGCCTACAAGGCCCTCATCGCCCTGTCGGCGGAGGTGGAACAGACCGCCGCCGCAGCGGGCCTCGACGCGCTCTGGTCGAGCTCCTGAAGATCGGCCCAGCGCGAACCGGCCGCGCGAGCGGTGCGCTCGGCGTGGTGCTCTTCGTCATGGACGACGGCTGGTTCGGGGCCGCCGCGCCGAGGAGGCCGGTCTCGGCGACTGGACACCGTCCACGGACCGCCTCCCCGCCGGACTGAAACCTCTGGTCCAGGAGGTGCACCGGCTCGGCACCGGGTGACCGATGTGCCCAACCAGTTCACCGGTCGCCCGGTGCCGCCGCGCCCCGCTTCCATGTGGCGATGGCCGGAGTGCTGGGCATCGGCGGCGACCTGTTCAGGTGGTCCGAGGCCGAACCGGTCGAGGGTGCCGTTCTGGTGGCCGAGTACAAGCGGGTCCATCACCTCGTCCAGCACGGCGAACCGGACCGGTTGTGGGTTCCCGACGGCGAGGGCCCAGCGGCCCTGCAAGACACCGCAGCCGAACGCGGCGAGGCCCTGCTGCTCGCTTGGAAGCGTACCTCCCGGCCGGGCGACCCCGCCCCGCTGAACCGCCGACGGGGCTGGATCCGGTCGCCCGCTACCGAGACTCCCGCACCGGCGCGATCCACTCCGCGACCGTGCTCCGGGAGAACGGTATCCGGCCCCGATTGCCGCCCGGGGACCGGGCGAGTACGGCGGTACCTCTGATCCGGACGCCCTGACGGGAGCGCAAGTTTCACTTAATTAGTAATAAATATTGACGGGGGGTGGGGTGAGCCGTCACAGTCTTGGCCGTGGCGCTGCCCCGTGATCTCCGGAGGCCGGGCGCCGGATATCCCCAACTTCTGGGAGAATCAGTTGATTTCGCAAGGTGCAAGGATGAGGCCTGCCCGGCGCGCCGCGGCGGCTCTGGGTGCGGCCGTACTGGTCGCCGTGTCGGCGCCGGCCGCACACGCCGACCAGCGGCCCGCCCAGGGTGCTCCGCTGTACTACGACAGCGGCCTCGCCCCGACCCCGTACATGGGCTGGAACACCTACTACGGCCTGGGCGCCCCGACGGAGGCGCAGGTCAAGGGAGTTGCCGACTTCCTGGTCAGCAGCGGTCTCAAGAGCAGCGGTTACGACATCGTCTGGCTGGACGGCGAATGGCAGGCCGACGATCCGCGGGACGATCAGGGACGGCTGGTCGCACACCACGACCGCTTCCCCTCCGGTATCCCCGCCCTGGTGGACCATCTGCACCAGCGCGGACTGCGGGCCGGTATCTACACCGACGCCGGGACCTACGACGGCGGCAAGACGTGCGGCCTCGGCAGCCGCGGCCACTACCGGCAGGACGCCGAGCAGTTCGCTGGCTGGAAGGTCGACGCGATCAAGGTCGACTTCCTCTGCGGGATCACCGAGAAGACCGATCCGGGGCCCGCGTTCAAGGAGTTCAGCGATGCCGTCGCCAAGTCCGGCCGACGCATGCTGCTCAATCTCTGCAACCCGCTGACCGACGACTGGGGCCTGCCGCACACACCGGCGCAGGATGCCCACAACGCCTATGTGTACGGTCCGACGACCGGTGACTCCTGGCGTACCGGCACCGACATCGCCTGGGGCACCCCGACCGCCGGTCAGTGGCCCAACATCCTGCGCAACATGGACGCCAACGCCTGGCACCCGGAGGCGCAGGGGCCGGGCCACTACAACGATCCCGACTACCTGATCCCGATGCGCAAGCTGGCGGACGGTGCCTACGAGCTGACTGCCGAGGAGTCCACCACCCAACTGGTGATGTGGGCCGAGATGGGCTCCCCGCTGGTCATCGGCTCCGACCCGCGCACCCTGCCCCGGCGGATGATCGACACCTTGCGCAACCCGGAGATCATCGCGGTCGACCAGGACCCCCTGGCGATCCAGGGCGTGCGCGTCGCGACCGACGCCACCGGCGATGTCTACAGCAAGGTGCTGAAGGGCTCCGGCAAGCGGGCGGTGGTGCTCCTCAACCGCTCCGACCGGGCCGGCGAGCGCACCGTGAGCTTCGCCGACACCGGACTGGGCGGCCCGGTCGGGGTGCGGGACCTGCGGGCCAGGAAGGGCCGCGGCACGCACACCGGTTCGTACACCGTGGAGGTGCCCGCTCATGGCACCGCCTTCCTCGCGCTGAGCGGCCGGGACGAAGCCCCGGGCACCTCGCTGGGCACCCGGTCCGACGAGAGCCCCGCACTGGTGCGCGACGGCGACCGGCTGAGTGTGTTCACCCGGGGTGCGGACGGTTCGCTGCGGCAGCGCAGCGGGCGCGACGGGCACTGGAACGCGGGGACCACCGTCCTCGGCGGGCCGACGCACGGCAGGATCGCGGGGGCGCCCGCCGCGTACTCGGCCGGGCCCGGCCGGATCGACGTCTTCGCCCGGGGCGCCGATGACGCCGCCTACCGGATCTCCTACGCCGACGGCCGCTGGGGCCGGTGGCAGAAGCTCGGCGGCGTGCTCGCCGACACCCCGGCCGCCGCGTACGACAGTTCGGGTCACTGGACCCTCTTCGCCCGGGGCGCGGACGGGCGGATCCACACCCGCGGGGCTGCGACCGGCTGGACCGCGTTCCAGGGCCCGGAGGGCTCGGCGCTGTACGGGCGGCCCTCGGCCGTCACCGACGCGGCGGGGCGTACGCATCTGGCTGTCCGCGCCGACGACGACTCGGTGCGCACCCGGGTGCGGGAGGCGTCCGGCACCTGGTCGGACTGGACCTCGCTGGGCGGCACCGTGAGCGGCAGCCCCACGCTCGTCGCGACCGGGGACCAGGTGCGGCTCTATGCCCGCTCCGGTGACTACACCCTGTGGCAGCGCACTTATGCCACCGCCGGCGGCTGGGGTGACTGGTCCCGGCAGAACACCTTCGTCAGCGGGGCCTTCGACGGGGAACTGGGCGCCGTGGCAGGGCCCGACGGCAGAGTGCTGACGGCCTTCCGCGGTGTCGCGGGGCTCATCCGTCAGGGCGCGATCTGAGCGAGGGCGCGACCCGATGCAGGCCCGGCCCAAGCAAGAAAAAATAAATTAGTAATTAATCTTGACGGTGGCTCACCCGCCCCGTCAGGCTGTATCAGCCGAACGAGGGCCCGGCCGTCAGGGGGCCGGGCCCCGTTCCGTGGGCGCACAGGGAGACCCATGAACACCACAGCACAGAGTCGCCGCACCTTCCTTGCCGGTGCCGCGGCCGTCGGCGCCACCGCGTTGACCAGCGGCTGCGTGGCCTCGTCGTCGAGCGGCGGAAAGGGGAGCTCGGGCGGAGCGGTCACCCTGCAGTCCAACCTCTCCTCACCGCAGGCCAAGTCGGCGATGCAGGAGGTCATCGACGCCTTCAACAAGAGGGGCGGAGCACGCGGCTCGCTCAACACCGTCGCCTCGGAGACCTTCCGTACACAGCTGCCGACCTACCTCACCTCGGCCAACCCGCCGGACCTCTACACCTGGTACCCGGGATCGGTGGCGGAGTCGTACGCCAGGAAGAACCTGCTGCTCGATGTCAGCGACATCTGGGAGAAGCCCGAACTCGTCGACTACTCGGACGCGCTGAAGAAGCTGTGCACCGACTCCGCGGGCAAGAAGGTCTTCGTCCCGACCACCTACTACTGGTGGGGCGTCTTCTACCGCAAGTCCAACTTCGCCAAGTGGGGCGTCAAGGAGCCCGGCACCTGGGACGAGTTCCTCGACCTGTGCGACAAGCTCAAGAGCAAGGGCGTCGCTCCCATCGGCCTCGGCGCAGGCGGCAACACCCCCTGGGTGGCCTCCTCCTGGTTCGACTACCTCAACATCCGTATCAACGGGGCCGCCTACCACCGCGACCTGCTGGCCGGAAAGCACCGCTTCGACGACCCCGAGGTCCGCAAGGTCTTCGACCGGTGGAGCGAGGCACTGCCCTACTTCGACCCCAACGGGACCGCACTGCCCTTCCAGGACGCGACCACCGCACTGCTCCAGGGCCGCACCGGCATGATGCTCATCGGCACCTTCTTCGCCGATGCCGCCCCCAAGGACCAGCTCGGCGACATCGACTTCTTCCGGTTCCCCGTCATCGACCCGAAGGTACCGCTCGCCGAAGAGGCCCCGACCGACGGCTACTTCGCCAGCGCCCGGACCGGCCGCAAGGACGAGACCAGGGAACTGCTGCGCTACCTCGCCACCGCCGAGGCCCAGGAGATCTACCTCAAGGGATCCTCCGGCACCTCGCTGCCCACCCACCCGGACGCGAAGGACAGCGGAACCCCGCTGGTCATCAAGGGCCGCAAGCTGATCGAGGGCGCCGCGGACATCACCCAGTTCTTCAACCGCGACTCCAGCGACGCCCTCGCCCCCACCGCCGACACCGCGCTCACCCGCTTCCTGGCCAAGCCCAAGGAGATCGGTTCGATCCTCACCACCTGGCAGCGGGACGCGCAGAAGATCTGGAGCCAGTGACATGGCGGTACTCACCGCAGCACGGAAGGAGACCCGGGAGCACACCGCGGGCCTGCCTCCGACCCGCAAGCGGGCGACCCGGGTTCCGCCCGTCGTCCTGGCATTCGTCCTGGTGCCGCTGCTCGCCGAGGCGTTCTGGGTGTTCTGGCCGGCGCTCCAGGGCTTCTACCTCTCGTTCACCAAGTGGGACGGGGTCTCCGCCCCGGAGTTCGTCGGACTGGCCAACTTCCGCGAGATGTTCGGCGACGCCGTCTTCCGGACCGCCGCGCTGGACACCGTCATCTGGCTGCTGCTCTTCGGCGGTCTCTCGGCCGCCCTCGGCCTCGGCGCGGCGCTCCTGCTCCAGCAGGAGCGCCGGGGCGTCGGCTTCTACCGGGCCGCGCTCTTCCTGCCCGTGGTGTTCTCGCTCGTCGCCACCGCGCTGGTCTGGCAGGCGATGTACCAGCCGGACGGGCTGATCAACAAGACCCTCGAAGCGGTCGGGCTCCCCGGCCTCACCCACGCCTGGCTCGCCGACCAGAACACCGCCCTGTACGCCGTGATCGTGCCCGCGCTGTGGCGCCAGATCGGCTATGTCATGGTGCTGTACCTGGCCGGGCTCAAGGGCATCGACCCGGTGCTCTACGAAGCGGCGAAGGTGGACGGCGCCACCCGCCTGCAGCAGTTCCGCCACATCACCCTGCCGCAGCTCAGCAGCGTCAACGCCGTCGTCCTGTCGGTGATCGTCATCGACTCGCTGCGCTCCTTCGACGTCGTGTGGGCACTCACCCGCGGCGGCCCGTACCACTCCTCCGAACTCCTCAGCACCTACATGTACTCCACCGCCTTCCAGTCGCTGCGACTGGGCTACGGCTCCGCCCTCGCGGTCGTGATCTTCGTACTCGCCTTCGGCGTGATCGCGTCCTACCTCGTCCGCGCCTTCCGGGAGGCCGACGCATGACCGCCACCCACGCCCCGACACCGCGCACGGACCCGCAGGGCACCGCCCCTGCCGTACCGCGCGAACGACGCCGGATCTGGGGCACCGCCGGATTCCACATCGGCGCCGGGCTGCTCTCCGCGCTGTGGCTGCTGCCCATCGCGCTGGTCCTGGTCACCAGCGTCCGGTCCTTCGACGACGTCGCCGCCCACGGAGTCGGCAGCCTGCCGCACTCCTTCACCCTGGACGGCTTCCGCCAGGCCTGGGTCGACGGCGGACAGCAGCGCGCCCTGATCAACAGCCTCCTGGTCACCGTACCGACGGTGCTGCTGTCGCTGCTGCTCGCCTCGACGGCCGCCTTCGCGCTCAGCCGCTACGATGTGCCGCTGCGCCGCACCCTGCTGCTGCTGATGCTCGGCGGGAACCTGCTGCCCCCGCAGATCCTGCTGGTCCCCGTCTCCAAACTCAGCGAACTGCTGGGCCTGTACGACTCGCTGTACGCCCTCATCGGCGTCCAGGTCGGCTTCGGTATCGGCTTCTACGTCTTCGTGCTGCACGGCTTCATGCGGTCCGTCCCGCCGGAGATCCAGCAGGCCGCGGTCATCGACGGCGCCGGACCCTGGCAGATCTACACCCGGATCATCCTGCCGCTCGCCAAGCCGGCCATGGCCGCGCTCAGCGCCCTGTCGTTCACCTGGATCTTCAACGATCTGCTGTGGGCCATCACCGTCCTGCGCACCGACAGCCAGATGCCCATCACCGCCTCGCTCATCGGACTCCAGGGCCAGTACGTCTCCATGTGGAACGTCATCGCGGCCGGTTCCGTGATCGCCGCGGCCCCGACCGTCGTCGTATTCCTCAAATTCCAGCGCCACTTCGTGGCCGGACTCAATCTGGGAGCAGTGAAGTGAGCCCGCACGACCGGTGGCTGTTGCGCACCGAGAACACCACCTACGCGGTACGGATCGCGGGCGGGGGCCGCTGGGCCGAACTCGTCGCCTGGGGCCCGCACGGCGTCGAGACGGGCGAGTCCCCCTTCGGCGGGCCGCACCGTACCCACTTCATCACCCCCGCCGACGCCGCCCCCGCCGAGTACCTCCCGTACGGGCTGCGCCCCTTCACCGGAGCCGAACTCGTCGCCCGGCGCCCGGGGCAGGAGCGCGGCACCTGGTGGACCTTCGACTCCGCCGACCGGGAAGGCGACCGGGCGCTCCGCCTCGACTTCACCGACGAGTTGCAGGGACTGCGCGCGACCCTCTGCTACGAGACCGTGCCCGGCACCGATGTGATCCTGCGCTGGACGGAGCTGAGCTGCACCGGCGAGGAGGAACTGCGGCTGGAACGCATCGACTCCGCGGCCGTCACCGTCCCCGTCACGGACGGCGCCCGGCTCACCTGCCTCACCGGCCAGTGGTCCCAGGAATTCACCCGCACCCAGCTCGAACTCACCCGCGGCCGCTTCGAGATGGCCTCCACGCAGGGCGTCCCCGGCCACGCCTACGCGCCCTGGCTCGCCGTCCAGGACGCCGCAGCCCCGGACGGGGGCGACACCCCGACGTACGGCGTCGCACTGGAGTGGTCGGGCAACTGGCACCTGACGGCCGACGCCGAACCCGGTGGCGCGGTACGGGTCGCGGCCGGCCGGGTGCCCCACGAGGGCGCCGTCCGGCTCGCCCCCGGGGCCACCCTCACCACCCCCCGGCTGGCCTGCGCGTTCAGCCCGGAGGGCCTCGACGGCCTGGCCAGGGTCTGGCACCGCTTCGAGCGCCGGCTCAGCGGCGAGCGGATGAACCGGACCCGCAAGGTCCTCTACAACTCCTGGGAGGCGACCGGCTTCGACGTCGACGCCGCCGGCCAGCTCGAACTCGCCCGGATCGCAGCGGACATGGGCGCCGAACTCTTCGTCGTCGACGACGGCTGGTTCACCGGCCGGCACGCCGAGACCGGCGGCCTCGGCGACTGGCACCCCGACCCGGCGAACTTCCCCGACGGCTTCGACCACTTCATCGACGAGGTCCGCGCCACCGGCATGGACTTCGGCCTGTGGGTCGAACCCGAAGCGATCAGCCCGGCGTCCCGGCTGTACGCCGAACACCCGGAGTGGGTCTACCGGATCGACGGCCGCCCCGCCACGCTGGTGCGCGAGCAGCTGCTCCTCGACCTCGGCCGCGCGGACGTCCAGGACTTCGTCATCGCCACCCTCGACCGGCTCCTCGGCGACCACGCCGTCAGCTACCTCAAGTGGGACATGAACCGCCCGCCCACCGAACGCGGCCGGCCGGGCGGCGGTCCCGTCGAGGAACAGGACCTGGACGCCGCCCACGTCGCCGGATACCTGCGCGTGCTCGACCATCTGCGCGACCGCCATCCGCACGTCACCGTCGAGGGCTGTGCCGGGGGCGGCGGCCGCATCGAGCACGCCACCCTCGCCCGTACGGACGTGGTGTGGCCCAGCGACAACACCGCCCCGCTGGACCGCCTCGCCATCCAGTACGGCTATCTGCACGCACACGCCCCGCACACCATGAGCTCCTGGGTCACCGACTCGCCCGGCGTCTTCGACCCCCGACCCCGCTCCCTCGGCTTCCGCTTCGTCACCGCCATGGCCGGGGTCCTGGGCATCGGCGCCGACATCCGTACCTGGTCCGCCGGACAGCGCACCGAAGCGGCCGCGTGGGTGAGCCGCTACAAGGAGATCCGCGACCTCCTCCACAACGGCGAGGTCCGGCTGCTGGGCACCCCGGCCGACGCCACCTGCGGCATCCAGTACGAGGAGGAGAGCGGCACACGCATCGCCGTCACCGCCTGGAACACCGGACGCCTGGACGGGGCGCCGCTCGTCCCCGGCCGCGCCGCCCGGCTGCGGCTGCGCGGCCTGGACCCGGCCGCCCGCTACACCGATCAGCAGACCGGGGCTGTCCACAGCGGCGCCCATCTGCTGCACTACGGACTGCCGTTCGCCTGGACCGCGCAGTACGACGCGGAACTCGTCGTCCTGATCAGGCAGTAGCCACAGACCAGTGGCCACCCGCCTGACATGCCGTCACCAGAGTCGCCGGCACGCCGGCAACACGTAGCAACCCCCGAGGAGTCGACCCGCCCCATGAACCAGAACCCCCGCTTCGCAGACAAGGTGGCCGTCGTCACCGGAGCCGCGTCGGGCATCGGCGCGGCCACCGCCGAACGGCTCGCCGCTGAGGGTGCCGCGGTGATCCTCGCGGACATCGCGCAAGGCGCCGGAGAGAGCGTCGCCGAGGACATCCGCGCCCGGGGCGGCCGGGCCCGCTTCGTCCGTACGGACGTCTCCGACGAGGCCGACTGGCAGCGGGCCGTGGCCGCGGCGCACACCTTCGGCCCCGTCGGCGTCCTGGTGAGCAACGCCTACACGGTCGACGTCGCCCCCGCCCACGAGATGACCGTCGCCTCCTGGGAGCGCCAGCTCGCGGTGAACCTCACCGGAAGCTTCCTCGGCTTCCGGGCGGTCCTGCGCGACCTGCGCGAACACCGCGGTGCCGCGGTGCTGACCTCCTCGGTCCACGCCCACAAGGGCATCCCCGGACACCCCGCCTACGCGGCGTCCAAGGGCGCGCTGCTCTCCCTGTGCGGACAGCTGGCGGCGGAGTACGGACCCGAGGTACGGGTCAACGCCGTGCTGCCCGGACCCATCCTCACCGCGGCCTGGGACCGGGTCGCGGAGGAGGACCGCCGAAGGAGCGTCACCGAGACCGCCGCGGGCCGGTTCGGCACCCCGCAGGAGGCGGCGGCGGCCATCGCGTTCCTCGCCGCCGACGAAGCGTCCTACATCACCGGAACGAGCCTGGTCGTGGACGGCGGCTGGTCCGTCGTCAAGGCTTCGGCCTGAGCGCCGCCGTACTCATCGCACAGCAGAGAGGCACACAGACATGACGCCATACGCGCGCCGCGGAGTGCACGGCCAGACCGTGGAGACTCTTGCGCGCCGGATCCTGAGCGGCGAGATCCCCGAAGGGGCGACACTCGACCTCGTGGCGCTCCAGGGCGAACTCGACGTCAGCCTGACCGCCCTGCGGGAGTCCCTGAAGGTTCTCGCGGCCAAGGGGATGGTCGACGCGCGCCAGAAGCGCGGCACCTTCGTCAGAGCCCGCTCCGACTGGAATCTGCTCGATGCGGACGTGCTGCGCTGGCAGTTCGCGGGCGGCCCCGAATCCGGCGCCGACCTGGCGCTGCTGCGCAACCTCGGCGAGGTTCGCGGCATCATCGAGCCGGCCGCCGTCCGGCTGGCCGCCGAACGCCGCACCGATACCGACCTCGACGCACTCGAAGCGGCCCTCACCGCGATGGGTGAGCAGGAGGGCGGCGCGGCCCACGCGGTCGAGGCGGACCTCGCCTTCCACCGCGCGCTCCTCGCGGCCACCCACAACGAACTGCTGGAACGCATGGAGATGGTCATCGAGTCCGGCCTCGCGCACCGCGACGAGATCGTGCACAGCTCGCTGCACGGCGAGGACCCCGTACCCAGTCACCGTGCCGTTCTGGACGCCGTGCGGGCGCAGGACCCGGCCGCCGCCGAACGCGCCATGCATACCCTGCTCGACCAGGCCATACGCGACCTCGACCGGGTCCACGGCACCGGCGCGGCCACCGACGAGGGGACCGGGACCCGGTGAAGATCACACGCATCGAGACCTTTCTCGTCCCGCCCCGCTGGCTGTTCTGCCGGATCGAGACCGACGACGGAGTGGTCGGGTGGGGTGAACCCGTGGTCGAGGGCCGGGCCGAGGTGGTCCGGGCCGCCGTCGACGTCCTCGCCGAATATCTGATCGGACAGGACCCGCTGCGCATCCAGGACCACTGGCAGGTGCTCAGCAAGGGCGGCTTCTACCGGGGCGGCCCGATACTCTCCAGCGCCGTCGCCGGAATCGACCAGGCCCTGTGGGACATCGCGGGAAAAACCTACGGTGCCCCCGTGCACGCACTGCTCGGCGGCCCCGTGCGCGACCGGGTCCGGGTCTACGCCTGGGTGGGCGGCGACGAACCCGCCCGGCTCGCCGACGAGATCACCGCCCAGGTCGAGGCCGGCTTCACCGCCGTCAAGATGAACGCGGCGGGCCGCACCTCACCACTGGTCACCCCCGCCGAGACCGCCGCCGTCGTCGAACGGGTGGCCGCCGCCCGCGAGGTGCTCGGTCCCGGCCGCGACGTCGCCATCGACATGCACGGAAGATTCGGTCCTGCCGGGGCGCGCCGGGTGCTGCACGCCATCGAGCCGCTGCACCCGCTGTTCGTGGAGGAACCCCTCCTGCCCGAGCAGGGGCATCTGCTGCCCGCCCTCGTCGGAGCCACCGCCGTCCCCATAGCCACCGGCGAACGGCTCTACGGGCGCGCCGAGTTCCTGCCCGCCCTGACGGCCGGGATCGCGGTCGCCCAGCCGGATCTCTCGCACGCCGGGGGCATCTCCGAGGTCCACCGCATCGGCTCGCTCGCCGAGACCTACGGGGTGCAACTCGCCCCGCACTGTCCGCTCGGCCCCATCGCCCTCGCGGCCAGCCTCCAGATCGCCTTCGCCACCCCGAACTTCCTCATCCAGGAGCAGAGTCGGGGCATTCACTACAACAAGGACGCCGACCTGCTCTCGTACGTCGTCGACACCGAACCGTTCCGCTTCGACGACGGACAGGCCCGGCGGACGGACCTGCCGGGGCTCGGCATCACCGTCGACGAGACCGCCGTCCGCGCGGCCGACCGCGCCGGACACGCCTGGCGCAATCCGGTGTGGCGGCACGACGACGGCGCCTTCGCCGAGTGGTGAGCGCCACGACCCCGCCGCGGATCGGGACCGACCCGGCGCACGGCGGACGGTGGACGTCCCTGCGGGCGGCCGGACGCGAATGGCTCTGGCATCGGGAGGAGCCGCGCCGTTCCGGCGTCCGTCCGGGCGACGCCTTCGCCGACGCCGGTGGACTGGAGGAGTGCGTACCGACGGTGCGCGGCACTCCCGACCACGGCGACGCCTGGGCCCGGCCCTGGCAACGGGCCGCCGACGGCACCGAGTCCGTCGACTGCCCCGACTTCGGACTCAGCCGTCTGGTCCATGCCGGCGGGGACGGGGTGGTGGTCGACTACCGGCTCACGGCGGACCCCGGCTACCGCTTCCTGTGGGCCGCCCATGCCCTGCTCGACCTCGCGCCGGGTGCCCGCATCGCGATCCGGAACGGCGCGCCGACCCGTTTCTACCCGGACGGTGGCGCGGACTGGACCCCTTGCTCCTGGCCCTCGCAGCCCGGCCGGGACGGCGGGCTCGACCGGCTCGGTCCGGACGACGGGACGGCCGTCGGTGCGATCGTCGACGCCGCGCAGGTGTACGTCCACGACGGCGCGGCCACTCTGCGGCTGGCCGTCGAGGCCGAGGGCCAGCCGGTCTCCGTCGCGCTGTGGCGCAACCTCGGGGGCTTTCCCGAGCAGGTGCCGTACCGCTCCATCGGGGTCGAGCCGATGCTCGGCCGGGTCTTCGACCTGGCGGCCGCGGGGGACGGGGACGCCGCCCGCGTCCCGGACAGCGGCGAGGTCCGCTGGAGCCTCACCGTGACGGCGGAGGCGGAAATGCAGACAGGGACAGCAACACCAGTTCAGAAGGGAAAGGGAACCCGCACATGGATCTGCTGACCGCGCTGCGCACCCACCGGATCGTCGCCATCGTGCGCGGCGCCGACGCGGATGCCGCGCTCAGGACCGTACTCACCCTGGCCGAACAGGGCCTTGCCCTCATCGAGGTCTCCCTCAGCGGAAAGGACACGCTCGACGTCATCCGCCGGGCCCGCGCCGCCCTCGGCCCGACAGCGCCGCTCGGCGCGGGCACCGTCCTGTCCGCCGAGGACGCACAGGCGGTACGCGACGCGGGAGCAGACTTCGTCGTCACCCCGGCCGTCTGCGAGGGCGTCACCGAGGCCAAGCGCCTCGGGCTGCCCGTACTGGCCGGAGTGATGACCCCGGCCGACATCGTCGCCGCGCAACGGCTCGGCGCCGACGCGTACAAGATCTTCCCCGCCGAGCAGGCCGGTGGCCCCGGCTATCTGAAGGCGCTGCGCGGGCCGTTCCCGGACGCGCCGTTCGTGCCGGTCGGGGGAGTGGACGCCGAACTGGCCCGTAGCTATCTCGCCCGGGGCGCGACCGCCGTGGGCGTCGGCTCCCCACTGGTCGGCGACGCGGCCGACGGGGGCAGCCTCGACGCGCTGCGCGAACGCACCCGCGCCTTCCTCGATGTCGTACGCCTTCCCGCGGACGCCGGGCGATGAGCGCCGGCGCACCGGCCGTCCAGTGGCAGGACCGGCTCGGGCTCGGCGAGGGGATCCGCGCGGTCGACTGCGGCATCGTCCTCGTCGACATCCTCACCGGACGGCTGCTGACCGGCCCCGCCGACCGTACGGCCCCGCTGACCGAACTGGCCCGGATCACCGAGACGTTGGGCGCGGTCGCCCCCGTCCACGGGTACCCCGGCCACTGGATCGCGGCCGCCGGGACCGGCATCTGCCTGATCACCCCGGACGGCCGCCCCGAGTGGCTCGGCCGCCCCGAGGACGGGGCTGCCACGCCGATGCGGATGAACGACGCCACCGCCGATCCACAGGGCCGGTTCTGGGCGGGCAGCATGGCGTACGACGCCGTGGAGGGCGCGGGCTCCCTCTACCGGGTCGGCCACGACGGAGCGGTGGTCCGGGTGCTGGACGGCCTCACCGTGCCCAATGGCCCTGCGTTCGGTGCGGACGGCACCGTGATGTACCTCGCCGACAGCGCGAAGGGCGTCATCCGCCGCTACCCCGTCGACCCGGACAGCGGGCTGCCGGGCGCGCCGGACACCTTCGCCGTGCTCGACCGGGGCAGCCCGGACGGCATGACGGTCGACGCCGAGGGCGCCCTGTGGACCGCGGTCTGGGGCACCGGCACCGTCCGCCGCTACCGCGCCGACGGCACCCTGGACCGGCAGATCCGGCTTCCCGCGGTGCAGCCCGCCGGAGTGTGCCTCGACGGGGACACCCTGTACGTCACCAGCGCCCGGCACGGTCTCGCCGCACCCGGACCGCTGGACGGCGCGGTCTTCGCCGTGCGGGTCGAGGTTCCCGGCCCGCCTGCGTCCGCCTACCGGCCGGGGGGCGCCCAGTGACGGCGATCCACGCGTCCCGCGAAGCCGGCTGGCGGCCCGCCCCGGGACCAGTGACCTGCATCGGTGAGACCATGGCCGCGCTGGTCCCGGAGCCCGCCGCCCCACTGGACGGGGCCGGTCTGCTCGGGGTGCGGATCGCGGGCGCCGAGTCCAACGTGGCAATGTACCTCGCCGACCACGGGGTACCCGCCCGCTGGGTCTCCGCGCTGGGCGACGACCCCTTCGGACGCCGGATCCGTGCCGAAGTGGCCGCGTCGGGCGTTGACATCAGCGGCGTACGAACCGATCGCCACCGGCCGACCGGAGTCCTCGTCAAGGACCCCGGCACCGACGGCACTCGGGTCCACTACTACCGCCGCGGCTCGGCCGCCTCGGCTCTGACCCCGGACCTCCTGGACGACGAGGCCGTGCGCTCCGCCGGGCTCGTCCACCTGAGTGGCGTGACCCCGGCGCTCTCGCCAGACTGCCGGGACCTGGTCACCGCACTGCTGGAGCCCGCCACCGGTGAACGCCCCTGCCCCGTCAGCTTCGACGTCAACCACCGGGCCGCTCTGTGGCCGGACGGGACGGCGGCCGTCGTCCTGCTCTGGCTCGCCCGACGGGCAGACATCACGTTCGTCGGCCTCGACGAGGCACAGGCCCTGTGGGGAGACGGACTGGGCGACGCCTTCGCCGTGCGGGACCTGCTGCCGGAACCGCGCATCCTCGTCGTCAAGGACGGAGCGCGGGCGGCCACCGCCTTCGACGGCCCCGAGGTCCACACCGTGCCCGCGCCCAGGGTCGAGGTCGTCGAACCGGTGGGCGCCGGTGACGCGTTCGCGGCCGGGTTCCTCGCCGGGCTGCTGCGCGGCGAGGACGCCGTACGGGCACTGCGGCTGGGGCATCTCACGGCGGGCGCCGCGTTGCGTGTGACCGGCGACCACGGCCCGCTGCCGGACCGCGCCCGCCTCGCGGCGCTGCTGGACAAGACCCCCGAGGAGTGGGCGGGCGGCGGGTGACCCGGGCGCTGTTTCCCGGATCTCCCGACGTGAGTGGGGTGTTGGGGCGGGCTGGCTGCATGGGCCGTGGGGATCTGACGAATGCGGAGTTTGCGCCGTGAGGCGCTGTTGGTCCGAGCGGAGGTGAGAGACCTCCGTCGCCGACCCTGTCGCAGCAGGGCGGTGGAGCTGAGGGCAGCCTGACCCGGGTGATGCCGGGGAGGGCGGGAGCAGCCCTGACAACGTCGGGACGTGCCAGTACTGCCAGATGGTGCGGGTCCGGTAAGCGTGGTGGAGAGGAGTACGAGAGGAACCGGCATCGTTACGTCCTAACTTCGTCACCGGCTCAAATCTGGCGGATATGGGTCGGGTGCGGTGCGCACGGTCGCTGTTGGGCGGCCGGAACTTCTGGGGCGTCTTATTCTTTGCGCCCGGGAGGCCATGAGGAATGTCTGCGGCGTACTCATGGCGATGCCGCTGGGATACAGCCGGGCTCCTCCTTCACCGAGCGGATCACAGTGAACACGGGAACCGGCCATTTCGGTTCCCGGTCGGTGGGCCTCCAGCCCACAAGCCGGGATAGGCGCATCGACTGCCGAACGGGATGGCCGGGGCGGAGTCGGCGTAGTACTCCGAGCCGGGGAAAGCCCGGCACATGGGGAAGGGCGGCAGCGGTTTGAGAGGGGAGGAGGCTGCAATGCCGAAAGATGCACCGATGAACATCGGTGCCCTGCTGGAACAATCCCCGCCGGGGCCTCGTCAGCGGGTATCGGAGATGCAGACCAAACTTCACCGTTGGGCGGCGACTGACTCCAGTCGCCGGTTCGACGACTTGTTCAACCTTGTGCACGACCCGGCGACGCTACTTGTTGCGTTCGACCGGGTGGCCGGCAACCGGGGAGCCCGAACCGCAGGCGTCGACGACCTCACGGTCCATGACGTGGAAGAGCGGATCGGAGTCCCTGGATTCCTGGACGACCTGCGCACCCAACTCAAGGCGGGTACATTCCGAGCCCTTCCGGTGCGGGAGAAGAAGATTCCCAAGCCAGGAGGGTCAGGGAAGGTCAGGCGACTGGGAATTCCTGTCGTTGCTGATCGGGTCGTTCAGGCTGCCCTAAAGCTGGTGCTGGAACCGATTTTCGAGGCCGACTTCAAGCCGGTCTCTTACGGGTTCCGGCCCAACCGGCGGGCCCAGGACGCCATGGCTGAGATCCACTTCTTCGGAACCCGCGGATACCGGTGGGTTCTGGACGCGGACATCAGGGCGTGTTTCGACGAGATCGAACACACCCCGCTGATGGCCCGTGTTCGGGAGAGGATCAAGGACAAACGGGTCCTTGCCCTGGTGAGGGCGTTCTTGAAAGCCGGGGTCCTCACGGAACTCGGGGAACTTCAGGACACGCATACCGGGACACCGCAGGGAGGCGTCATCTCGCCCCTCCTGGCCAACATCGCCTTGTCAGTGCTCGACGAGCACCTGCACGCGGGGTGGGAACCAGGTGGCGTGATGTCGACACAGCGACGGAGAGAAAGACGGCGTATCAAGAGCCTGCCGAACTGGCGAGTTGTCCGCTACGCAGACGACTTCGTTGTTCTGGTCCACGGGACTGAGCAGGATACTGAGATGCTGCGCCAGGAGATAGCTCACGTCCTACGGCCGATGGGTCTCCGGCTTTCATCAGAGAAGACCCGTGTCGTGAACATGAGCGAGGGTTTCGACTTCCTGGGGTTCCACGTCCAGTGGCGCCGCAAGCGAGGAACGAATAAGTGGTACGTCTACACCTTCGTCGCTCAGCGACCTCTACGGTCGGTGAAGGCGAAGATTCGTGCGCTGACCCGCAAGACGTCACAGCAGGACCTGGGATACGTGCTGACCAGCTTGAACATGGTTATGCGCGGATGGGCCAACTACTTCCGGCATGCCGTCGCGAAGAACACATTCAGCATGGTGGACAACTTCACGTGGTGGAGGATCATCCGCATGTTGCGCGAGCGGCATCACTGGACGTGGTCGGAAGTCCGCCGCCGGTTCGTCACCGCCTCCGGGCGTTGGCTGCCAATCACGGCGGGCGAGATCGAGCTGCGGAAGATTAGTGCGATCCCGGTAACTCGGTATCGCTACCGCAGCAAGTCGATCCCCTGCCCTTGGCACTTGCGAGAATCCTGACGGCAAAAGCCGTGGAGAGCCCGTTGCGTTGAGAGGCGCACGGCGGGTTCGGCGAGAAGTCCGGGGAAACGGGCCGTGAGCAATCTCGGCACCGCGCCCCGGGCTTACTCAGCGGGATCGGCCGGAGTCGTTCTTGCCTCGTGGTGGTGTACGTGGGGGTTCGGGCCGGGCCGTCCGCGCACCCGGCCGGACAAGGTCCGGGCCGACAAGGCGTACGGCTCCCGCTCGAACCGCGCTTCACTCGATTCCGAGGGGTCCGATGCCCAGGTCCTCACGCATGAGGCGACGCATCTGCGCCATGGCCTTGCGTCGCCGCTCTATCAGGGGCGCGTCGTCGGCGCAGCCGACAGCCACTCCACGGGCATAGGCGTCGCGGATCGCGCGCAGGCAGTGGAACGCCTCGTTCCCCGCCGCCACGACCTGCGGCGGGCCCACGAGCCAGAGGCGTTCGCTCGCCGTGTAGATGCCGGTGCCGCGCACGGCCTCCCGCACCGCCGCGTCACGTGCCGACTCGGACATGTGGTCGCCCAGGGCGACGGCCCGTATCTCCTCACCCGCGGCTTTGAGGGCGGAGACATACTCCGTGTAAACCTCGCGCCGTACTTCCAGAGCATGCCTGGCTTCCTCCCGCCGCCAACGGTTGCGGTCGGCGATCAGAGTGGCTGCGATGCCGATGACGGCACCGGTCAGTGTGGAGAGCAGGGGCGTCCAGTCCATGTGTCGCAGCTTGTCCAAATCGGTGCGCCGGCACCAGTGGCTTTCGCTACGAATGGCTGTGACCAGCACTTTCGAAGAACGCCTCAGGGCGCGTATCGAGTCGTGATCAACCGCGGATTGCGGTTGGCAGCGGAGGTGAGACGGTAGATCCCGACCAGCCGTCCGCGCTGCGGGCCAGGCGCTTCAGCTTTCGCCATCCAGAGGGAGAGCGGTGTCAGACCGCGCCGATACGGTCATGCCATGAGAGCTACAGGAACGTTCACTGTCAAAGCGTTCGTACCGACTGAGCTGAAACCGGACCCGGCTGTGTCCACCGGGCTTCCGGTGGGTGTCGCAACGATGGAGAAGCACTTCGAAGGCGCGGTTGCCGGTCGCTCGGCGACCCTGTTCACCGCTGCCTTCGACCAGACGACCGGCCTGGGCACCTATGTGGCCATGGAATCGTTCGAAGGCTCGCTGCGCGGCCGGGCCGGCGCCTTCAACTTCGTGCACTCGGCGACGACGTCCGGCCGCGGTCGCACTGCGGAGTTCTTCACCATCGTGCCCGCGAGCGGCACGGAAGAGCTGGCCGGGATCTCCGGTGCTGGAGGAATTGCCGTCGACGCTGATGGAACGCATCGGATCTGGTTCGACTACGAGTTGGAAGTCGGTCGATGACAGGCGAAGCGAATGAAGCAAGGGCCGTCGGCCTGCGCATGTACGAGGCATTCAATGGCCGGGGGACCTGGCCGCCCTGGAGACGATCCTCGCACCGGACTTCGTGAGTCACCCGCTGAGAGCGGCTGGAATCGGGGCTGTCGCGGATGCATGGGCCAGGATGTTCGCATCCCATCCCGACATTCAGCTCTCCGTCGAGGACATGCTTGTGGACCGCGACCGGGTCGCCGTCCGTTCCGTGCTGCGCGGGCTTTCGAACTCCGTGTTGAACGGCGCGGAGCCTGCACCCACCATGATGGAGATCTTCCGAGTTCAGCACGGCCTCATCGCCGAGCTATGGGGACTGTCCAGTCTCGCCCGGCCGGCCGGCTAGGGAGCGTATTGGTTGTGATCAAGGGGCGGCTCGTGTGAGGTCCTTGATCCAGATCATCGAGGCGCGGAGGTGGAGGCCGGCGAGGTGGCTCCCGGGGGTCTTGTCATAGCGGGTGGCGATGCCTCGCCATGCCTTCATCCTGTTGATCGTGCCTTCGACGGCATTTTTGTTCCTTGTAGAGCTCGGTGTCATGGTCGACTGGCGCACGTGAACACTCGAAGGTGGCTGTACACGACTCCTCGGCCACTCATTCCGTTGATTGCGTGCGGGCCCTGACAGCGAAGCGCGGGGGTCAGTGGTCGGCAAGCGCCGTGCCACGTAGTTGACGACGCCGACGACCGGGCGCTGTTCATCCGTGGTTCGCGAAGAGTTCGTGGCCGGTGCGCCCGGGTGAGAGCTCTCGTGGTGCTTCAATCAGGCGCCTTGCGTTCGCTCCGCACCCGGGGCTGCGGCGTTGGCGTAGCGCTGGGCGAGTGTGGAGCAGGCTTGGCGGAGGGCTGGCGGGCTGATGGCGTGCATGTCCGCGTCGAAGCGGCCCAGGCCGGCGGCGAGTGCAGTCCAGGACCAGGATCCGGTGATGAGGCGGCATCGTGTGAGGCCGAGGGGCTCGACTATGCCGTCGGAGGTGTAGGGGATGACCTCTGTGGCGGGGAGGTCCAGGGTTACCTCGCCTTGGCAGGGCCAGGTGGCGTCGGTGCCGTCGGAACCGCGGAAACGGCCGGTGACGAACGAAGCGATGTCTTGGCCCGGCACCTGGCGTGGGGTGAAGCGCGGGCCCGTTGGAGTACGTGGGGTCGTGCGGTCGGTGCGGAAGGTTCGCCAGTCGTCGCGGTCGAGGTCCCAGGCCAGCAGGTACCAGTGGGTGCGCCAGGCCACGAGGTGGTGTGGCTGCACCCGGCGTTGCTGCGGTGCGGCGTCGAGGTGCGGGGTGTAGTCCAGGCGCAGTTCTTCGCGGCTCTGGATCGCGGTGCTCAAGGTGGTGAGCAGGTCAAGGGCCTTGGTGGCCGAGGTCTCCTGTTCGGGTGGGCGGAGGGTGGTGACTCGGAGTCCGTCGATGCGTTGCCGTAGGCGCGGGGGCAGTACGTGACGGATCGTTGCGAGTGCGCGGTCGGCGTCCTCTGCGATCGCGGGGTGGGCGGTGCCCTGCAGGGCGACGGCCAGAGCGATGACCTGTTCGTCGTCGAAGAGCAGCGGAGGCAGATGCGTTCCGGGCTGCAGGCGGTATCCGCCGGCGGGCCCCTTGGCCGCTGCGATGGGGTAGCCCAGAGAGCGTAGCCGGTCGACGTCGCGGCGAATGGTGCGCACGGTCACCTCCAGCCGCTCGGCCAGGTCCTCTCCGCTCCGTTCCCGGCGGGTCTGGAGCAGGGAGAGCAGTGTGAGGAGCCGCGAGGAAGTTTTCTGCATGTCCTCATGGTGACCGAAGTAGAGGACACAAGCTGTCCTCTATGGGTGGCACGGTGGATCCCAGATCACGGATCAGGGCATTTCGCCCCATCGTGGCTGTGATCGTGTTAATCGGCACATATCAGGCTAGGAGCAGGCCATGTCCGTCACCACCACCACGCATCTCAACTTCCGTGGCGCTGCCCGCGAAGCGCTGGACTTCTACCAGTCCGTCTTCGGCGGGCGCACCGTCGCCGTGACCTACAAGGACGCCGGCAACGTCCAGAACGAGAGCGAGGCGGACTGGGTCATGTGGGGCGAGGTGGTCGCCGACAACGGCTTCCACGTCATGGCCTACGACGTGCCCTCGGCGATGCCGTACGAACAGGGCACCAACCCGTTCTTCGTGTCCGTGCGCGGCGAGGACGCCGATGAGATCAGCGCCCTGTGGCAGCGTCTGGCCGGCGGCTCGAACGTGCTGCGTCCGCTGGAGCCCGCGGCGTGGGCGCCGCTGTACGGCATGCTCACCGACCGCTTCGGTGTGACCTGGGTCCTGGACGTCACTGCCCCCTACAACGGCTGACCCACCCGGGGGCGGGCACCCTGTGGGCACCCGCCCCGCTCACTTTTCGGCATCAGTGACGCCGACGACCGTCGGTACATATGGCAAGTGAACACTGTTATGCGAATGCGTCAGCTCGGCCGGACCGGCATCGAAGTCATCAGCGTCCACTGCCCGGGCACCATGACGTTCGGCTCGAAGGGAAGCCCCGAGGACGGCGCGCCGATCGTCCGGCACAGGTGCGACCTGGACGCACCCGCCCAATGGTTCACCTTGATCTGACCGGCGCCTGCCGTCAGACAGGTTCCCGTAGGCATGGGGCCTGCGGCCGCCGACCGTGGGCCCTGGCAGCAGCCCGACACCTGCTCATCAGCCCCGTCGCCGGCCGCGACGGGGCTTTCCGCGTACCCCGGAGCCCGTGAACGAACTGATCGCCAGATCCGGGCGGGAACCGCTGAAGTGACACGAACGACCAGGACCTCTCGGTAGCAGTTACGGTGTCGAAACTCAGCTGCGTCAAGAGGTCCGGCGATGCCGTTGTGCGCCGCCACTCCACTCACCGTGGCGGCCCCGGGGTCCCGCGGCCCTCGTCAGGACGAAAAGCCCCGAGCTGGCGCAGTTGCGCGAGGACGTCGACGACGCCCCGGATCTCGGCGATCCGCCCGGCGACGAAGCGGAAGATGAAGATCTCGTTGTAGGTGACGGTCTTTCCGGTGGGCGGCAGGCCCTGGTACTCGCCCCGGTGGGTCCCGGTCACCGTGTTCCTGGAGACGACCTTGTCGCCCTCCGCGATCGTCTCCTCGACGGCAACGTGGATGTCGGGGAACGCGCGCAGGAGTACCTCCCACACCCGCCTCAGGGCTTCCGCTCCCGTCGCGTCCATCGGAACCGGCGCGTGGAAGAGCATGTCCGGTGCGACGAACTCGTCGATGGCCTTCGAGATGATCTCCAGGTCGCCGCTGTTCACGGCGGAGTGGAAGCGGTTGAGCGTCGCTGCGTTGCTTGTTGCCCAGGCTGTCGACATGCGGTATCTCCTCTGGTCTGTTCCTTCGCCGCGCGCTGGACGGTGTCTCAGCAGTACGGTTTCTCCGCAGTAGGACGACACACCCCCCGGGAATGTGACGCGATGCGCGGACGACGACCTGGATCAGATGTCACAAGAGGCTGGTCCTTTGGAGCGGACACCCTGGCAATGAATCTTGATGGTCCAGGGAGGATGTCCAGGTGGGACGCGACCGTCCGTATCCGGAGGAGTTCGGGAAGGACGCGGTCGTGCTCCACCGCGCCGCGGGCGGCGGCTGGCGCACATACACAGCGGTGGCGGCGGACCTGGGTATCACCGCCGAGTCGCTGCGGACGTGGGGCCGCAAGGAAAACGAGTCGCAGGCACCGCCCCCGAGCGCCGCGAGTCGGGCTGAGGAACTGGCTCGGTTGCGGGCGGAGAACGCACGACTACCGAAGGCGGAGAAGGAGTGGCAGCCGGAGCGCGATCCTGCGGCGGGCAGCCGCCCTTTCGCTCGGGAGGTGAAGTGAGCCCCCGCCGCTGGGACGACGAGGAGGTGCTCATGGGCGACGGATACCCCGACCTCAGGCGTGACCACCCCGGTCAGGCGATCACCCCAGCGAGGAAGGCCGACAAGACCCGCCCCCCCGAAGTCCACTACGCGCGGGAGCGGGTTACTCCTGCCGCTCGCCGAGGACTGGGAACCGACCGGTTGGTGTGTCGTGCCTCGGGTGGCGCGGATGGGTAACCCCGCAGGCAGGGAATTGCAGCAGGGCACGGCCAGAGTGATGCTGGGACGGTTGGTCTGCCAGATGGCTGATGCCGGGTCGCCTCCAATGACGGGGGCCGCGCCGAAGGCGGTCACGCTGCACGAACCGGCCTTTACCCGGGCCGGAGGGCTGGACGTGCCCGGTGACGCTCGACGTGTGAGCACCGGCCACGACCACTACGCGATGCCTGTGGGGACACCTGTGTGCATCAGTCCGCCCGGTCTTTTCGCAGGAACGGGCGCAACCGCCGCAATGGCCATGTGTTGATCACATCTTCCGAAGTGAGCCATCCACGTTGTGCCGCGCCGAGTCCGTAGCGGAGGTACGCGAGGTGGAGGACGGAGTGGGCATCGGTGTCGACGGCGAACTTCGCCCCGTGACTCCTGGCCCGGAGGATGTCCTCGTCGCCCAGGTCGAGGCGGTCGGGCTGGGCGTTGATCTCCAGTGCGGTGCCTGTGCGGGCGCAGGCGGCGAACACCTCGTCGAGGTCGGCGTCGATGCCTGGCCGTTTGCCGATCAGACGGGTGGTGGGGTGGCCGATGATGTTGATGTGGGGGTTCTCGCAGGCGCGTACGATCCGGCGGGTCATCGCCTCCCGGCCGAGGTTGAAGTGGGAGTGCACCGAGGCCACGCAGATGTCGAAGCCTTGGAGGAACTCGCCGGGCCAGTCCACTTCCCCGTCCGGGCCGATGTTGAGCTCGATGCCGTGCAACAGCCGCATCCCGTGCTGCCGGCCGTTCAGTGACCGCACGAGCTCGCGCTGGGCAAGGACCTTCTCGTCGGTCATGCGCTGCATGTACAGGTTCGGTGCGTGGTCGGTGACCGCGTAGTACGCGTAGCCTCGCTCGGCGGCCGCTGCCACCATCTCCTCCAGCGGCGCGAGGCCGTCGGTGAGGTCTGTGTGGGTGTGCAGGTCTCCGCGGATGTCCTGTTCGGTCACTACGTCGGGCAGCTCGCCGCGCAGGCCGGCTTCGATCTCTCCTCGGTCCTCGCGCAGCGTGGGCGGGATCCAGGGCAGGCCGAGCCTGGCGTACACCTCGTCCTCGGAGCTGGAGGCGACCCGCTTTCCACCCTCGGCTTCGAACACTCCGTACTCGGAGAGCTTCAGCCCCAGGTGGACGGCGATCGTCCGGGTGCGGATGTTGTGTGCCTTCGAGCCGGTGAAGTACTGCAGGCCGGCGCCCCACGATTCCGGTCGCACCACGCGCAGGTCGACCTGGATGCCCTTGACTGTACGGATCGAGGTCTTCTTCTGGCCGCGTGCGATGACCTCGGCGGTGGAGCGCAGTTCGGTGAGTGCGTCCATGAAGGGGGCAGACCGGTCGGCGGCGACGAGGATGTCGATGTCGCCGATGGTTTCCTTCATGCGGCGCAGCGATCCGGCGTACGCACAGCTTTCACAGCCGCTGATCCGGGAGAGCTCCGTGACGATGTCCTCGGCGGGCTCCATGGCGGTGCTCAGCAGGATCCGCTCTCCGGCCTGCTGCATGAGGGCGATGCCGTGCAGGATGTTGCTCTCGGTCTTCTCCCCGAAGCCCTTCAGGTCGCGCAGCCTCTCCGCCTTGATGGCGTCCGCCAGCTCGCCGACCGTGGAGATGTGCAGATCCTCGTAGAGTGCCATCGCCTTCTTGGGGCCGAGGGTGGGGATGGTGATGAGCTGCCGTACCCCTGAGGGAATCCGGGCCCGCCTCTCCTCGACCACTGTGACCTTGCCGGTGCGGAAGTACTCGATGACCTTCTCGGCGATCGACCTACCCACACCCGGAATCTCCTTCAGTCCCTTGATGTCGAGGTGGGAGACATCGGCGGGGTAGCCGCCGATCGCGCGGGCGGCCTTTTCGTAGGCGCGCGCTTTGAACGCGTCGCCTCCGGTGATGGCGATGAGGTCCGCGTACTCCTGAAGGAGTGCCTCGACCTCCTCGTTGGGCCGGACCACGTCTCACAGTCTAGGAACCGACCCGTCCGACATGCCAGTTGAGGGCATGTGCCCGGCGGCACTGCGACCCGAAGGAGGGCGTCGCACCTCGACGTGCCTTTAGGCCCCTCCAACGCGCGAAGCCATGGGCCCGAGGGCGTACTGGAAGTCAGGAGGATCCGCGCAGCGACGTCTGAGGCGTACGCGTGACCAACGATGACGTGGTGCGCACACCGCGTATCACTCCCGATCAGCCGGCCGGGTCGAGGCCCGTGCCCCGGAGGGTGTCCCCACAGGTGGCGGTGGTGCGCGCCCACCCGGCATTGCCACGGGGATCGGGATCTGTGCGCCCGCCTCGTCCCGACGGTACGAGGCGGGCGGTGGTCGAAGCGGGACGCTGCGCGTCGGATGCGGTTTGAGCAGGGGAGAGAGCTGTGCGGGCGACGTTCTGGGGCGGATCCGCCGGGGTCCTGTGGCTGCTGGGCGGAGCGGCCCGGCCCAAGGGCGAGGCGTACAGCCCCGGCGCGGAGCTGAGGATCGCCGGCGTCGGCCCGCTCGTCAGCCTCCTTCTGGGTGGGCTGTTCACACTCGGGGCGTGGCTGCTCCACCTGGCGTCCGTGTACGGGATCGTGGTGGAGATGGTGGCGTGGCTGGCAGGCATCGATGTGCTGCTCGCGGTCTTCAACGCGGTGCCCGCCGCACGTCTGGACGGGGGCAGGCTGCTGCGCGCGTCCGGTCACTCACTGCCGGAGACCGGCGCGGAGCGTGAGGTTGCGGTCGGCGGCCATCAGCCGAAGAGTCGAACGCATTTTCGCCTGGCTTTGTGCGTGGGAGTCGACACCGGTTGTCGATGATGCCAGAGCCCGGTGCCACCGAGTTCTCCTGGGAACGGAGGGTCCCTTTCATGGCGGTGGGTGCTGGGAACCGCCCCCACCGCCATGCATGCCTCAGGCCTGAGCGATCTCGACATGGTGCGGCTTGGCCGCTTGCGCCTTGGGCACGGTGACGGTCAGTACCCCGTCGGCCAGCGTCGCCGTGACCCTTTCGGCTTTGAGGTCCGTCGGCAGCAGCGTCCGGTACTCGAAATGCCCGGCGCGCCGCGTACTGTGGCGCAGGGCGCCCTCACGCTCACATTCTTTGTACTCCCCTGTGATGCACAGTTCCCGGTCGCTGATCTCGATGTCGATGTCCTGACGCTCGATCCCGGGCAGCTCCGCCTCGACCACGTAGGCGTCGTCTGTCTCGTGCAGGTCGGTCAGGGGCGACCATGCCCCGGCGGAGGGCTCGGTGCCGACGGCTCCCAGGAAGCGGTTCATCCGCTCGAAGAGGTCATCGAACTCGGCGGCGGTCGGCTCGCTCCAGCCCAGCGAGGGGAACGGCCGTTCCAGGAGACGGCCGGGCCTGCGGTGTACGACGGGAAGACCCATCGCGGTTCACCTCCGCAAAATGACGATTCGGGTACACCTCCATGCTGCGTGGCTGCCTGTCGCCTCGCGAATCGGGCAAGAACCGATGTGTCGCACGAAGGCCGCCGGAGCGATCCGGTCCCGAGGCCGGAACGTGGGCCGCCACACTCGTTCGAGCCGACTGCCGTGACGTCGCCGGTACACAGTTCCTCGGTGAGAGGTGAGAGAAGCGCAGCCCACCACCTCGAAGTGCTCGTGGACCCCGGACAGGTCCCGTCGAGCACGGCCTCACGCGTGCCCGCCCGCGTAACAGGCACCAGCGAAGGGGCGAGGATGGAGGTACGGGGCGCACACGTCGCCCATGGGTTTCCCAGGGACGAGGAGGTCGGATCGTGTTCTTCATGGATCGTCGTGATGCCGGCCGGCAACTGGCCGCCCGGCTGGCGCACCTCAAGGGGGCCGAGGTGGTGGTGCTCGGCCTGCCCCGTGGAGGGGTTCCGGTCGCTGCGGAGGTGGCCGAGGCGCTGGGCGCGCCGCTGGATGTCTGCCTGGTGCGGAAGCTGGGCGTGCCCTTCCAGCCGGAGCTGGGAATGGGAGCGATCGGCGAGGGCGGGGTACGCGTGATCAACGATGACGTGGTCCGCACGGCGCACATCACCCGGGACGAGCTGGCTGAGGTCGAGGCCCGTGAGCGGGAGGTGCTGGAGAGCCGTGCTCAGCGGTACCGGGGCGGGCGGGAACCGATCGGGCTGGAAGGCCGTACGGTGCTGATGGTCGATGACGGGGTGGCCACGGGGTCCACAGCGCGCGCGGCCTGCCGGATCGCACGCGCCCGCGGGGCTGCACGGATCATGCTCGCCGTCCCCGTGGCACCTCACGACTGGACCGCACGGCTCGGCGAGGAAGCCGACGAACTGATATGCCTGCACACCCCGCGGAACTTCTTTGCGGTCGGACAGTTCTACACAATCGACTTCTCCCAGGTCGACGACGACGAGGTTGTCGCCTGTCTGGAAGAGGCGGCCGCCCGCCCGGTGGGCACCCGGACTGAGTCGCGTCACGCCGTGCTCGAGGATCGGGAAGTGGACGTGCGGGCTGGCGCGGTGGTGCTGCGCGGACAGTTGACGGTGCCCGAGAGCGCGAGCGGGATCGTGGTGTTCGCGCACGGCAGTGGCAGCAGTCGGCACAGCCCGCGCAACCGGTTCGTGGCCGCCGGACTGAATCGGGCCGGGCTGGGCACCCTGCTGTTCGACCTGCTCACCGAGGAGGAAGAGATCGATCGGGCCAACGTGTTCGACACCGGCCTGCTGGCCCGGCGACTGGCGGACGCCACCGGCTGGTTGCCAGGACAGCCGGAGACCGAAGGGCTCGCTGTCGGGTACTTCGGCGCCAGCACCGGCGCGGCAGCCGCGTTGTGGGCAGCCGCCGAGCCAGGTGCGCGGATCGCCGCGGTCGTCTCGCGGGGCGGCAGGCCCGACCTGGCGGGGCCACGACTGCCGGCGGTGACGGCGCCCACGCTGCTGATCGTCGGGGGCCACGACCAGCTGGTGCTCGACCTCAATTGCGAGGCACAAGCCCGGTTGCGCTGCGAGAATCGGCTCGCGGTCGTCCCCGGCGCCACTCACCTCTTCGAGGAACCCGGTGCCCTGGAGCAGGTCACCGATCTGGCCCGTGACTGGTTCGCCGACCACATGGCCCCGGTTTCTCATGGGGCGGCCTGAGCCTGAACGCGTGCTCAGGTCACAGGCGGGTGCTCAGCCGGGACGAGGGGAATGTGCGGCTCAGGGCCGGGCCGGCCATCGAGCTGCCATTGGCGTGGGTGTTGCTGGTGTAGGTGTAGATCAGCTCGGTGAGGCCGTGCGGCCCGGGGTTGCCGATGTCGGCTGCCCCGTCCTGGGGCAGCGCGATGGCGGCCTACGACGGAAGTAGTCTCCAGCCGGGCGCTGTTCGCCGCCCTGCAGCGGCAGAGGCCGGTCTTCCGCGACGGCTCCGACATGGCCGATCAGGCTCCTGACCCGCGTCGGCGTCACCCGGCCCGACAAGGTCCTGGTCCGGACCAAGCCTGCCAACCGCGCATGCTCGGCTTCAAGGCCGCCAGCCTCCAGCAAGCCATCACGGCCTACCAGGCGGAGCCGTCCCGCGTCTGGGCGACACAGCCCGTTCGTGAGGCTGCTGCGCACGGGCACCATGAGACGGCGGCCTGGGCTCCGTTGCCGCTCGCTGAGCGGGCTACGGGTGCCTGTCGGAGTTGCGTCGCCGTGTTGGTGTCCAGCCGCAGCTGGCTGGCCGACTCGTCCCTGTTGTCCGGCCCCCATGCCGCGAGTGGGCCGAACAGCCGCAGCCCCTCCGGTGGACGCCCAGCAGCAGATCGAGCCGGTGGCAGACCGGCAAGTGCCTTCGGCGACGCTCGATTCCATCGTCGCAACACTTGATTCGAGCGTGTAGATCCTTCATTGTGCTTGAAACGAATGTGCGGCATGCCGTTCACGCAGAGGAGAGAGGTGCTTCATGGACGACATCGACCGGGCCATCCTGCGGGAGCTGCAGATCGACGGTCGCATTCCCTACGCCGAGTTGGGACCGAAGGTGGGCCTGTCGCCCTCGGCCGCAAGGCTCCGGCTGCAGCGACTGATCGACACCAAGGTGGTCCAGGTCGTGGGGGTGACCGACCCGATGACCATGGGCCAGCAGACGGTGGCGCTCCTGGGCCTGCGCATCGGAGGAGATTCCAGAGCGGTCGCCGATGAACTGTCCCGGCACGACGAAGTCGTCTACACCGTCCTGACCTCTGGCCGCTACGACCTGTTCGCCGAAGTTGTGTGCAGCAGCCCCCGTGACCTTCTGGACTTCATCAACGACGTCGTACGGGCCGTCGAGGGAGTCGCATCCGTGGAGAGCTTCCCCTATTTCGCGATTCACACCCACCGCTTCATGTGGGAAGTCGACTAGAGGCACCCGAACATCCGCCTTGTCCGCCCACCCCACGCTCCACCCGCCAAGAGGAGGGACCCGCGCATGCCGCACGACGCGCACCGCACCATCGACTTCTTCGCTCAAGTTTCCCTGCCAGCACCACAGGTGACATGCATTCAGGCAGAGCGCATAGCCGCCGGGCACCTTGGGCTCTCCGCTCGTGCGGAGCCACTGGGAAGCCAGCAGGACGCCAACTTCCTGCTGCGCGCCGACGACGGGACGGCCCTCGCGGTCCTGAAGATCGCCAACCCCGCCTTCGGTCCCGTGGAGATCGAAGCCCAGGACGCCGCCGCCGACCTGATAGCCGCGGCGCACCGGGAACTGCGCATCGCCACCGTGCTGCGCCGACCCGACGGCTCCCCGCGGTGCACCATGGTGGACACCGAGAGCGGGCCGACCGTCGTGCGGTTGTTGCGGTATCTGCCCGGAGGCCCGCTCTCGGGCCCACGACACCTGTCCCCGAGCACGATGGCGGCCATGGGGACGATCGTCGCAAGGGTCAGCACCGCCCTGCGCGACTTCCGGCACCCGGGCCTGGAGCGTGTTCTCCAGTGGGACCCGCGCCACGCCGACCGTGTCGTCGTCAAGCTCGCCGAGCACATTGACGAGCCCGACCGGCGCACCGCCATTCACGCCGCGGCCGCCGATGCCTGGGCGCGGGTCCAGGATCTCGCTGCCGTGCTGCCATCGCAGGCCGTTCACCTCGACCTCACGGACGACAACCTGATCCGTTCCTCCGAGGGTCGCCTGCCGATGCCCGACGGAGTCATCGACTTCGGTGATCTGACCACGAGTTGGGCCGTCGGCGAACTGGCCGTGTCACTCTCCTCGATGCTTCACCACAGCGGTGTCGAACCCCACCATGTGCTGACCGCCGTCCAGGCCTTCCACGCCGTACGACCGCTCTCCGCGGAGGAGGCGGAAGCGTTGTGGCCGCTCGTGGTGCTGCGCGCCGCTGCCCTGGTTGTCAGCGGGCGTCACCAGGCATCCGTCGACGAGGACAACGACTACGCCAAGGCTGCACTCGACCGCGAGTGGCGCATATTCGAGCAGGCCACCCGCCTACCGCTTCCGGTGATGACCCACCTCGTCAAGGACGCGCTCGGCATGACCGACGCGCCTGCTGGAGCCGACGCACCCGGACGCTCCCTGCTGCGCGATCTCGCCGCCGACGACATCACCCTCCTCGACCTGTCCACAGGCGCCGACTCCACCGACCACGGAGCGTGGCTTGAAGCCGACGCCGAGGGTCGACTGGCGGCCGCCGCGCTCGCGGACGGAGCGGCTGCGGTGGCCACCAGGTACGCGCGCGCACGACTCACTCGGGCTCCGGCACTGTCAGCCGATTCTCCCGCCACGGTGCCCACCGGTGTCGATCTGTGGCTCGGCCGGGCCGCCGTAGCGCAGGCCCCTGCCGCAGGAGAGGTCCTTGCCGCGTCACCGGGTCGTGTGGAGATCAACTTCGGCACGCAGGTGCTGACGCTGACCTTCCCCAGCGCGGTCGAGCCGGTCGTCTCCACCGGCTCGACGGTCCGGACGGGCGATGACCTCGCCGATGTCCCCTCCGGAACATCGATCCACGTCGCGCTGCGCCACGCCGACAGCCCCGTCATCCCGCACCTGGTACGCCCCGAGTACGCCGCCGGCTGGCTCGCGCTCACGGCCGACCCCACCCCGCTCCTCGGTCTCCCAGCCGCCGACCGTGCGGAGCACCTGGACCTGCTCGACCGTCGTGATGCCGTGTTTGCGACAGTGCAGGAGCACTACTACGCCAACCCTCCCCGCATCGAGCGTGGTTGGCGCCACCATTTGCTCTCCACCGACGGCCGCTCCTACCTCGACGTCGTCAACAACGTCACGCCACTGGGGCACGCCCACCCTCGCGTCGAGCAGGCCGTCTCCCGGCAGCTGCGACGGCTCAACACCAACTCGCGCTTCCACTACGCCTCGGTGGTGGAGCTCACCGAACGCCTCGCCGCCCTTGTGCCTGAGCCGCTGGACACGGTGTTCCTGGTCAACTCCGGTTCCGAGGCGGTGGATCTCGGCCTCCGGCTTGCCACCGGTGCCACCGGACAGCACGACGTCGTCGCATTGCGCGAGGCATACCACGGCTGGACCTATGCGTCCGACGCCGTCTCCACCTCGCTCCAGGACAACCCGAACGCCCTCGCCACCCGCCCGAGCTGGGTGCACACAGTGGACTCGCCCAACTCGTACCGCGGCCGACACCGCGGGGCTGACGCGGTGCGCTACGCGCCGGAGGCCGTCGCGTCGATCGACGAGCTCGCCGCTTCGGGCCGCCCGGCAGGGGCGTTCGTCAGCGAGACCTACTACGGCAACGCCGGGGGAGTGGCCCTGCCCGACGGCTACCTCGCCGAGGTGTACGCGGCGGTCCGCCGCCACGGCGGCCTGGCCGTCGCCGACGAGGTGCAGGTCGGCTACGGCCGTCTGGGCCACTGGTTCTGGGGCTTCGAGCAGCAGCAGGTCGTCCCCGACGTCGTCTGTGTGGCCAAGGCCATGGGCAACGGTCACCCCCTCGGCGCAGTCATCACGTCCAAGGCGGTGGCCGAACGGTACCGAGACCAGGGCTACTTCTTCTCCTCCACCGGTGGCAGTCCGGTCTCCAGCGTCGTGGGTCTCACCGTCCTGGACACCCTGAGTGACGAGGACCTGCAGGGCAACGCGGTGCGGGTCGGAGATCGCCTCAAGAAGCGACTCGAATCACTGACGGATCGCTACGGCATCATCGGTGCCGTCCACGGCTCGGGCCTCTATCTCGGCCTCGAACTCGTCCGCGACCGCGGTACGTTGGAACCCGCCACGGAAGAGACCGCCGAACTCTGCGACCGCATGCTCGACCTCGGCGTGGTCGTACAGCCGACCGGCGATCACCTCAACATCCTGAAGATCAAACCGCCGTTGTGCATCGACGTCACCGCGGTCGACTTCTTCGCCGACATGCTGGACCGTGCCCTCACTCAACTCGGCCACTCCGGCTGACTCCCGCACAGAGCGGCGAACCCCGAGCGGCTGGCCTTCGTACCGTGATTCATGCGGATGTGGGCCGAGGCCCACAGGGCGGCGGTATGCGGGACGTTGAGGATGAGATCCGCCGGACTCGACGCAGCCATCAACGACCGCAGGACCCGTCTGGACAGGCGCGACCGGCCACGGTTTCCCTGGCAGGCCGGTGCCGCGCGCGTCTCGCGGGAGGGTGGCCCACCGATCCGGTGGCTGGGGCCTCGGGTCTCACTCAGTTCCGGTGGCCTGGTTTCGCGTGGCGACCAGCCGTGTCTCCGCCCTGCTCAGGAGCGTGTCCAGCACGATCGGATAGGCGCTGAGATTCATCCGGTCCGCCAGCAGGTGTGCGGTGGCGGCGATGTGCGGATGGGTTTCGGAGGGCAGCCGGGCATAGGTGGAGGTCCACATTTCCTCGTCCGCCTCTCTGGCGTCATCTTTGATGGCCAGTGCACCTGCGTCCAGGGCGGCGAAAGCCAAGGTCAGGTCGATGAACGCGTGGTATATGCCGACGGTGTCCGCGTCCTCGAAACCCGCGCCACGAAGGATGCCGAGGATCGTCTCGTCCACTTCGATCTCCCGGGGGCGGCCGGTGACCCGGCTGGCGGTCAGCAGGGCGGCCTGGGGGTGGGCGAGATAGGAGGCGTGGATGGCCAGGCCCAGGGCGCGCAGGTCGGCGCGCCATTTCCCGGTGGCCGTCCAACTGTCCAGGGCGCGCCCTATCAGTTCCTCGCCGATGGCCCGCGTCAGGTCGTCCAGGCCGGCGAAGTACCGGTAGAGGGTGCTCGGATCGGCGCCGAGAGCGCTGCCCAGGCGGCGGGCGGTCAGTCCGGCACTCCCGTGCTCGCGCAGCATCCGCAGCGCCGTGCGCACGATCAGCTTCTCCGACAGTACGGTGCCCTGGCGGGTCGGCCGTCGCCTGCGTCGTTCCGCCTCCGGAACCACCTTCTTGGGCATCGTGCCCTCCCTTGGAGTCCCATTATGCCAACGCCGTAGACCTTAGCTGTCGAGGTCGTGTTGCATCGAGGCGTCCCGGGGCGTTCGCCGGGACTGCCTCGACGAAATGGTGTGTGACATGCGTGTACTTCTCGTGGGTGCGGGCGGCGTCGGAACCGCCGTCACCCGTATCGCGGCCCGGCGTGACTTCCTGACCCACATGGTCGTCGTCGATTACGACCTGGCCCGTGCCGAGGCGGCCGTGGCCGCGCTCGACGACCAGGAGAGCCGGTTCCGCACGCGCCGGCTGGATGCCTCCGACGAGGCGGCGGTCCGTCGTCTCCTCGTCGAGGAAGGCTGCGACGTGCTGCTGAACGCGACCGATCCGCGGTTCGTGATGCCGCTGTTCAACGCGGCACTCGCCGCGGGCGCGCACTACGTCGACATGGCAATGTCGCTGTCCGTGCCGCACCCGACCGCCCCCTGCGAACAGTGCGGGGTGAAGCTCGGCGACGAGCAGTTCGCCCTGGCCGAGGCCTGGGGGAGCGCCGACCGGCTGGCTCTGGTCGGCATGGGCGTGGAGCCGGGCCTGTCGGACGTGTTCGCCCGGTACGCGGCCGATGAACTCTTCGACGAGATCGAGGAGATCGGCGTCCGTGACGGCGCGAACCTCACCGTCGAGGGCTACGACTTTGCGCCCTCCTTCAGTATCTGGACCACCATCGAGGAGTGTCTCAACCCGCCCGTCGTCTACGAGAAGGGCCGCGGCTGGTTCACCACGGCGCCCTTCAGCCAACCTGAGGTCTTCGAGTTCCCCGAGGGCATCGGCCCGGTGGAGTGCGTGAACGTCGAGCACGAGGAGGTCCTTCTCATGCCCCGCTGGCTGGACGTGCGCCGTGTGACGTTCAAGTACGGCCTCGGCGACGACTTCATCGCCAAGTTGAAGACCCTCCGCGACCTTGGGCTCGACTCCACGGTGAAGGTCACCGTCCCGGGCGCGGACGGTCCGGTCCAGGTCTCCCCGCGGGACGTGGTGGCCGCGTGTCTGCCCGACCCGGCCACGCTGGGCGACCGTATGAAGGGAAAGACCTGCGCGGGCACCTGGGTCAAGGGGACGAAGGACGGCGTCGCGCGTGAGGTGTACCTGTACCACGTCGTGGACAACGAGTGGACGATGCGCGAGTACGGCTCCCAGGCCGTGGTCTGGCAGACTGCCCTCAACCCGGTGATCGCCCTCGAACTGATCGCGAACGGTACGTGGAAGGCAAGCGGCGTCCTCGGCCCCGAGGCGCTGCCGCCCCGGCCGTTCCTCGACCTGCTCGGCGCGTACGGGGCTCCGTGGGGGATGCGCGAGGAGCACTGATCTGCTCGCCACCGCGGCGAGCGCCGCCACGGCGCGACGCCCGGGGCGGGTATTGCCGGGCGACACGTCGGCCCAGAGCCAGGTGCTTTCTTCTCCTGGCCCTTCGCTTGCAACGGCGCGCTGCCGTCGAAGCCGGTCGGTGCTCCTGGCGGACCCGTCACGATCGCCGTGATCCCCGGGAGCCGACGCCGCCCGGCGCCGGCGGATGACGGCACCCGCGTTCCAGGGCGGGTGTCGGGTTGTGATCGATCTGCCGGATTCGGCTTGGTGGCGGAGTCTGATCAGGTAGATCGTCATGCCTGACGCGAGTGCAACTGGCTGACGCGGAGTGGGAGTTCATCGAGCGTCGTCTTCCGGTCGGTGGGTACGGCCCGTACCCCGGGCGACTGCGGCAGCAGTTCGAGGGTGTGATCCGGCGCTTCAGGACAGCGGGGCAGTGGCGGGAGGCAGGGGCGAGGCGGGCGGCGAGATACCCGGCCGTCGTGGCGCGTCCGTCCTGCTTCGGACCGGCAACGACGGAACGAACTCGGGTCGGAACCAGTGGGCCACCCATCTCGCCGTCGGCTCCGGCCCACGGGCTGCGGCGTCAACGACGTTTGCCGGTGGGTGAGTTCATTTCTCCTGGTGGCGGGGACCGCGTACGACGACGGGACACGGGGCGTGCTGGACGCAGTGCCGGCCGATCGAGCCGAGCAGGGCCTCGGTGAATCCACCGTGGCCTCGGTTGCCCACGACGAGCAGCCGTGCCCCGGCGGCGGCATCCAGCAAGACGGCGGCTGGGTGCCCTTGGGCAGAACGGGGACGGATCTCGACCGGTTGTTCCGGGCCGAGTGCCTCGTCGATCACCCGGTCGAGGAGCTTGCGCGCCTGCTCCTGGTGGTCGGCCGGCTTCGTGTCCGCGGGCGGCACCAGGCCGTACCAGCTCGTCGGGAACTCCCAGGCGATGATGGCGTCGACCACACCATCGATCAGCTCAGCCCGGTCGGCCGCCGCAGTGCTGTTCTCGACGGCTCGGAGCCGTCGAGAACAGCACTGCCACGATCCGTGGAGCGGGCGTTGCGTTGTCACGCATTCGCCCACCTGCTGCTTCCGAGCGGTTCCGTTTCCGCCCTCCCTTGACCAGCAGCAGTTCGCCACCCCTGGCCGACGGGGCGTGCGTATCACCGCCGGCCCTCGCCCACCGCTGTCCTCGGAATGACGGCTCGACCCGCAAGGCGGCCGCCGACAGGCCGCGGTCTGCCAGTAGTCGCCGTCCCGGCCCCGTCACAGGCGACCACAGCCTCCGGGCCACCTGGCCCGTGCTCCATGTCCGAGACCGCTGGGCAGAGTCGATCTTGCGGGCGCAGCCGAACCGGACCTGTGCTCCCAGTCATGGGCGCGCGGACATAGGCGGCCCGAACGCCGACCAGTAGGTGCCGACGACGCTGCCGCCTGATCCCGGAAGCGCGCGACAAGCGGCGGAAGTCTCCCGGAGCACCGACTTGACTTGAGTCATCCCGGGACCGGTCGGTCCCCGGGGTGGCCCCGGAAGGCCCCTGTGGCCAGGCCGCTCGGCCGTCCCATTGTGGGATTGCTGCCCTCCGGATCCGTGAGAGAGGTGCTGCGATGAAACCCGGTGTCCCATGACGGACGACCTTCCCGAACCCGCCGAAGCGGAATGCAACCCGGTCGTCGCCCGGCCCGAAGGCATCACCGTCGTCGACGCACGGATACGTCTGCTGCCGCGGCGGGCCTGGGATCCCTGTCTGCGCAGGCTGACGTGAGCCGCGCGGGCCCGGAAGAGGGCACGAGATCCGGAGAAGGGTACGAGCATGAAGCCCAGGAGGGTCGGAAGGCACGCGCTCATGGCGGCCACAGCGGTCGGACGACCACCAGACCGCGGCGAACGGGAAGCCGACGCCCTCCCCGTTGCGCCGCGGCGGCGCTCGCAAACAAGAGGAGACGATCATGCAGGAGCAGGAGCAGGAGCAGGAGCAGGAGCAGGAGCAGGAGCAGGGGGCGGTCCACGGTGAGCAGGAGGTCCTGGCGCGGACGGTCGCCGTTGTGATGCACGCCGCTGTCGTCACGATCGATGTCGACGAAACCGTGCTCGTGGCCTGGGAGTTGCTGGAGCGATCCGGCTCCCGCCACCTTCCGGCCGTGCATCCGGACGGTCGCTGTGCCGGCCTGCTGGACAGGGCTGACGTGGCGGTCGTCTGTGCGGCACCGGCCGCCTCGCTGTCAGGTCTGCGCGTGGGTGACCTCCTGCCCGCCCACAGGTCGGCGCTCGTCCATGTCGAGCAGACCGTACGCCGCGCAGCCGACATCATGAGCTATGCCGACGCCGACGCCCTGCCGGTGCTGGAGGAGGACGGGCGTCTCGCCGGGGTGCTGACCGCATCCGGCATCGTCGCGGCCCTCGCCGGTCGTCCGGTACAGAAGGAACCCGCTGACACGCGGGCACGGGCCTCGTCCACGGTGTTGCCTGGGCTCCCGCCCAGGCGGGGCTACCGTGGAACGGCGGTGCCCTGAGTGGCCACCTCTGAGCTGCCGAGGTGACACCCGGTACGGCTGTCCTGGCGTCATCTGACAGATCCGCTGTGAGAGGGCTGGAGGCCCGGACCGTGTCCGCTCCAGCTGCTCTCCGTCGGCCCTCGCGGTCTGCAGGCGGATCGTGGGAGGCGTTGATGTGCGGCGGGTACGGCTCACGGACTCTGGCTGCAGGTGAGACGCGGAGCCGTTCGAGGGTGGCAGTCATGTTGCGGGCGGCCCGAGTGGTCCAGAGCCCGGCGGCCGGGACGAGCCCTACTGGAAGGGGCGACGCCTTGCTGACCGGCGCTGACCGGCCGAAGTGTCCATCCCTGTTGGGCTGAGGTTGCGCAACAGTCGCAGCTACTGGAGTTCGTCAGAGCCGACTGGCCTCTCGAACGAGCATCACCGGGAGCCTCACGCGCCCATATGAATGATTTCCTCCGGCCCGGCCATATGCGGATGAACGTGCCGCCCCAGGTTCGATGGGGTTTCTCGCTACGTTCCCAGGGGCCGGCGAAATGGCCGGTCGAATCCGTGTACCAGTGAGGAGCTGGTCATTCATGGCCGTGTGTGAGGTCTGCAACAACGACTACGAGATGGCGTTCGAGGTGCATGCGGCAGGAGTCGTCCATACATTCGACAGCATTGAGTGTGCCGCCCAGAAGATGGCACCGAACTGCGAGAACTGCCAATGCCGCATCCTCGGTCATGGCCTTCAATCGGGCGGACAGTTCTTCTGCTGCGCACACTGCGCGCGCCAGAAGGGCTTTGCGCAACTCGTGGATCACGCCTGAACTTGATAGCTGCTGGCCCTCGGCTTCGCGGTGGTCGGCGGCAACGATCCGTCGCCGGACCGGCAGGTGGCCAGCGACAGAGGCCCGACGGCGCTCCGATCCGCGGTAAGTCCGCCGAGGCATCCTCGGTGCGGCCGAGGATGCCTGTGGTCGTCGGTACCTGGGCCCGGTGGCATCGCGGGACTGCTGTTGGGTTCGGCCGGTCTCAAGGCGGCAGGACATGCCACAAGCTCGAAGCTCGGTCGTGGTCCGGTGCCGCGCGGTCGGGGCTGCCGGAGCCGGCATCGTGGTCGGGGTTTGCCACTGTGCACGCGTACCGGTAGCGCGCCAGTGCCCATTGGTCTCGCCTCTCGGGTGCTTCGGGCCCTCCGGTGTCCACGCGGGCTGTTCGGTCCCTCGCCGGTCACGCCAGGGCCGGGGCGGGTCCGGCCAGCCGTATCCGGGCGGGCCCCATCGCCTGGTCGGCATGATCAGCGAGGCTGACCTCGCGCGTCGCCTACCGTAGGAGCAGGTGGAACGGCGCCTGGCCCGTGCTGAGACCGCCGAGGCGCTGATGACCACTCCGGCCGTCACCGTGTTCCCGGGTTCAACCGTCGCCGAAGCCACCTGGCTTGCGTCCCTGTCGCGTCTCAAGCGCCTGTCGGTGACGGACCATGAGGGCCGCCTGATCGGTGTTGTGCACAGGAACGCACTGCTCAACGCGCTGATACGCGATGACGGCAGGATTCGCGAGGAGATTCGGTCGAGGATCCTCGCCGAAGACCTTCCGGCCGCGCGGCACACCGTCGAGATCACCGTACGCAACGGCGTGGTGGACGTCAGTGGCCGGACGGTGGAAGCCGCTGTCCCGCGGCTCCTCGCGGAGATCAAGAACATCGACGACTGTGACCGAAGTGATCGATCACCTCAATGCTGTCACAGGGTGACGCAGGAGTCCCGACTCCGTCGGCAGGCACGCGGTCCGCGTCATCGTTCCGGGCCTCGCCGCCCGGCGCGCAGGGTGGCGTACGGCACCTGCCCGGGTCACTTCCAGGTGCTTCCCGGCGCGCGGCCACTTGCGCGCGGACACTAACGTGGAGGTGTGGCCGGCCCCGGGACGTGCGGGGCGAGACGGAGGCGCCGTGGGCGACAACGGAACCGAACACTGCGGCGAGGAGCGCCGTCGGCTGAGCATGTTGCCGGAGGACCTCCAGGGGCGCCTCGACACCGTGAAGCGCGGTCCTGCCGAGACTGCCGCCCTGTTGGACGCCGTGATGTCGGTGGGCAGAGGGCTCGACCTGTCCCAGGTGCTGCACCGTATCGTCGAGGCCGCGGTCATTGTGGTCGATGCCGAGTACGGAGCCCTGGGAGTCGTGGGTGAGGGAACCCGGCTCACGCAGTTCCTGCCGGTGGGCATCACGGGGAAGCGGCGTGAGGCCATCGGCCCACTGCCCGAAGGGCACGGCATCCTTGGCGGGGTGATTCGCCACCCCGAGCCGTTGCGGCTCGCGGAAATCTCCGAGCATCCGTCGTCCCACGGGTTTCCGCCGAACCATCCTCCGATGCACTCGTTCCTGGGGGTTCCCGTCCGGGTCCGCGACGAGGTGTTCGGCAATCTGTATCTCACCGAGAAACGGGGCGGCCGCGAATTCGACGCCGAGGACGAGACCGTGCTCTCGACACTTGCGGTGGCGGCGGGGGTGGCCATCGAGAACGCCCGCCTGTATGCGCGGACGCGTGACCGTCAACGCTGGCAGGAAGCCAACAGTGAGATCGTCGCGGGCCTCCTGAGCGGAGAGGACGAAGTGTACATCCTGGACATGATCATCGATCACTCCTCGCGTATTCTCGGCGCGGATCTCGGTGTCCTGGCACTTCCCGACGGCGCCGAGGGAAAGTCCCTCCGTGTGGTACTGGCATCGGGCGTGGACGCCGAGATGCATCGCGGTCTGATCCTGCCACGTGAGGGATCGTTCGTCGGCGCGGCTCTCGACGCGGGCGAACCGATTACCAGCCTGGATGTCGCACACGACCCCAGGATCACCGAAGGCCCCCCGAGGTGGCCCGGACTCGGCCCGGCTGTCGCGGTTCCGATGGTGACGGGGGAGCGGACCCGTGGAGTACTGCTGCTGGCCCGGGTACGGAACCGTCCCGCCTTCACCGATGCGGAGACCAAGCCCCTGCTGATGTTCGCCGGACAGGCCGCCCTGGCGATGGAACTCACCGAACGCCGCGAGTCCGCCGAGCAGATCGCCCTGCTGGAGGAACGTGACCGCATCGCCCGGGATCTGCACGACCTGGCCATTCAACGGCTGTTCGCCACAGGGATGACGCTGCAGAGCGTGGTGCGGCTCGTGGAACAGCCACAGGCGAGCGAGCGGTTGCTGCGCGCGGTGGACGACCTGGACGAGACCATCAAGATCATCCGATCCACCATCTTCGGACTCCGCGCGCGTGACTCGGGCCGGGCCGGCCAGGGGCTGCGCGCCCGGACGGCGGCCACGGCCGAGCAGGCCGCACGGACCCTGGGCTTCCAGCCCTCCCTGCGGATGGGCGGTCTGATCGATACGGATGTGCCGACCGAGATCGCCGACCAGGTGATCGCTGTCCTCGGCGAGGCACTGAGCAACGTCGCTCGCCACGCAAGGGCGACGGCCGTGGACATTTCGCTGATGGTGGGCGACGGGGCGCTGAACCTGGTCGTGTCCGACAACGGTGTGGGCATGCCCGAGCACGGTGGTTCCCGAAGCGGGCTCGACAACCTCGCGCGGCGCGCCGAGAAACTCGGCGGCGAGCTGAATGTGGGGGCGGCGGGGCAGGGCGGGACCCGGCTGTGCTGGCGTGTGCCACTGCGACTGTCCTGAGGTTCTGGGGCCGACGCTCACCTCTGATGGTGCCTGGCACCGGGCGGGGCGGATTCCGAGGCGTGAGCGGCGATCACTGCCGCCTGGATGCGGCGCTCGACACCGAGCTTGGCCAGCAGACGGGAGATGTGGTTCTTGACCGTTTTCTCGGACAGGTAGAGGCGTTTGCCGATCTGGCTGTTGGTCAGTCCTTCACCGATCAGCGCGAGGACGTCCTTCTCCCTCGGGGACAGCTCCGACAGCGCGTCGACTTCCGTCGCTGCAGTGCCGCGTTCCTCCTCGCGCAAGCTGTTCATCAGCCGTGCCGTGGTCGACGGGTCGAGGGTCGAGCGTCCGGAAGCCAGTGTGCGGACGGCGGTGACGAGGTCTGCCCCCTTGATCTCCTTGAGTACGTAGCCGGCCGCGCCCGCCATGATGGCGTCGAGCAGTGCTTCGTCGTCGTCGAACGAGGTGAGCATGAGACAGGCCAGTTCCGGCATCCGTGAGCGCAGCTCACGGCAGACCGTGATCCCGTCGCCGTCCGGCAGTCGCACATCGAGAATCGCGACGTCGGGGCGGAGCGCCGGGCCGCGGGAGAGTGCGTGATCGGCCGTGCCCGCATCGCCGACGACCCTGATGTCGGGTTCCGCGTCCAGCAGATCCTGCACGCCGCGCCTGACGACCTCGTGGTCGTCCAGCAGGAACACGCGGATCGGTTTCTGCGCCGAGAACCCCGTCTCTTCGCTCATGGTGGCCCTCCTCTTAGTCGACGGGCTGCGCAGTCCCACCTTCTACCCATCGTGGGTCCGCACAGGAGAGACGTACCAGGGCCGGAAGGCCCCCGCCCCGGACCGTTCAGGCCTCAGGAGCCTCGGCCCGGGGACCGTACAGCTGCAGCAGCCTCTTCCGCGTTCCGTACAGCCGCTCCGCCACCGTCTCGGCGACGTACTTGTAGACCGCCCGGCCCAACAGCGCATCGGCCTCGCACAGCGAGCGGACGGCTGCGGCGTCGAATTCCACGGCCTGTCCCGCCTGGATCACGTGCGCACCCAGGTGCCACACGTGTGGCGGGAACAGCCAGGACCAGCCCAGCAGATCGTCCCGCCCCAGCGTCTCGATGACCGCCGCACGACGGCCGGGCACATGAAGGTCGACCTCGACCTGTCCGGAGCGGATGACCCAGAAGCGGTCTGCCCTTCTGCCTTCATCGAAGAGCCGTGTGTCGAGGACCAGAGGCACTTCACAGGCCGCTTCGTCGAGCAGGCGGGCCCGGCTCTCGGACGGGATCACGTCGAGCAGACTCCTGGCCGTGGACATGGACCCTCCGTTCCTGGCCGGCGATGTGTGCCCGCCCGCTCTGAACGATATGCGCGCTTTCGGAGGAGCGCTCGGTCGTGCTGCGTGGTGCAAAACGGAATCCACGCCGTGCCCATACGCCGCATGCCGTTGGCCCGAACCTGCGACATCGTGCGCTTGGGCCTTGCCGTAGATCCACGGCGGCGTCATGGCGAGGGATCTCGGGGTTCACCGCCGGTCGGCGCGGCGTGGCTCTTGAGCACGCGAATACGGCGACCGGTCACACGGGTGGGGGTGATGGTCAGCCATACATTCCGTGGGCCGCCGGCCCACGGAGTGGTGTGAGCGAGTTCGTCCAGCCTTCGCGAGGCTCCGGGATCGGTGACGGTTGCTGCCGTACCGACGAGAAGTACGCTCCACCCTTGGCTCAGCGCTTCATCGATGTGATCCACTTCGAAGGCCACGAGGTGGTCCGCTGCGGTGGCGGGCAGCGTGTGGTGAGCACTGCGATAGGAAATCCGGTCACCATCCACGACGTAGTTGACCGGCAGGATCGCCGGCCCGTCGGCCGTCGTCACACCGATCCGGCCCACTCCGTGGGTGGACAGCAGACGGTGGCACTCCTGGGGGCCCAGTTCGAGCAACTGGGTGTGATAACCGGCCTGGCCGATGCCCGGAGGCAGCTCCGTTGTGCTGCCGGTCAGCTCGGCCAGGCTGGTTTCCAGCGCCTGGGCCAGTCGCAGCAGGAACCCGATGCCGGGCGTCGCCTGATGCTTTTCGACGTACTGGATGTAACCGGGCGCCGATCCGGCCCGTTCGGCCACTCCCTCACGGCTGAGCCCGAGCTGCTCGCGGCGCGTCATCACCCGTCGGCCCAGGTCTCCCGACGGGGCTCTGTCCGGCTTGCTGTCCGATGAGTGGCTTTCTCCGTGCACCATGTTCCGCACATCCTTGATGGGGTCCGGTCCGGCAGCCGGGCCAGTCACTCCTTCCGTGCTCTTCTTCCACTTCATCGTGTGCCGGAGGGGACGCATGGCGCTTGGGCCGACCGGCCCGGTCCCGCGACCCGCTCAGCCCATGCCGCAGGCTGCGCGGGACTTACGGGACGGTGGCACGCGCTCCTGCCCGCAGGCTTCGCGCGTTGTCGGGGACGACGGCGACGGGGCAGGGCGCATAGTGCAAGACCGCACGCTGCTTCGTGGGCTGAGCAGCGCCAGGCGCGTACGGCGATCAGCTCGCCGTGGCGCGATGTCGCCTGCGCGAGTGTGAAGTGGGCGGCTGCCGACGGGCCTGCATCGTCGCCGATCCCGACGACGACGCGGCCCGGCTTCGGCTGAGCGCTCGGGGTGGCCGCCGGGATCACGACAACCGGGCAGTGGGACCGGCCCGCGAGGGCGAGGCTTACGGACCCCAGGTCGATGCATACAGTGCGGGCTTCTACGGTTCGATGATCAGTACTTCGTCGAGGGGGCGTCGCGGTGTACGTGGCCCGCTCGGCCCGTATCCCAGGCGGATGATCATCTGTGGGTGTCCCGTGCCGTAGACCGGGTCGCGCAGGAGCCATCGCAGGTCCGGCCATTCGAGGGGCTGGGTCGCGAACGAGGTGGACACCTGGTGGAGCGTGGCGGTGAGCAGTACGCGTTCCAAGGCCTGACCGGCGCGCAGCCAGTCCGTGGGCCGATCTCCCCGGGTGCTCAGCAGGGCCAGTTGGGGTCGGTTCTCGAACAGGACACGGGCTCGGCCCGGGACGACCCCGGTTCCCGCGAAGTCGCGAGTGGTGGCTCGTTCGGAGGCGTCGCGGGGGCCGAAGGCGTAGTCGGGGATTCCGTCCACGGGCGCCTCGGCCTTCGTGTTCCGGGTCCAGCGTTCCTGCTCCGCCTCCCGTGCCGGGTCCCCGCGGTCGTACCCCTCAGCGTCCCGGATCAGTTCGAGCACCGTCTCCAGATGGATCGGTGCCAGGAACGCGAAGTCCGCGCCGTCGATGCGGGCCGCGTCGGCGAGCTGCGCACGGACGTCTTCAGGGATCACCTGTTCGTCAAACGGACAGCGACTGGTGTGCCGGTCCCGGATCGCAGGGTGGAGAGCGGCGAGGGCTTCATCCGCGGGCTCCCGTCGGGCATCGGGGCGGACGTTGAGACCGACGGTGGCCAGTACGGCCGGGTCCGACGGTTCGGGCAGCAGCGTGGTGAGTGCGTCCAGGCCGTGGTGGGCGGCGGACACCCGCAGGTTCAGCAGGGCCGCGCCGCAGCCCACGTGCAGTGCACGGGTGGTGGGGTCGGCCTCCGGCATCGCGCGCTCGAAGTCCGCCCGGAGAGCGAAGGTGCGGTTGTGGCGTGTGTAGCGGAACTGCCAGGGCTGGGCGTTGTGCATGGACGGGGCAGCGGTGGCATCGGCGACGAGGTCGGTCAGTGTGGTGTCGTCGAGCGCTCTCGTGGGCATCGCAGGTCTCCCGGGGAGTCGGGAATGGTCGATGGCTTCAGCATGAAGCGGATCGCAGCCCTGCCCGTATGGGCCGTTCGTCCCTCGCTCGGATCCGGATGGCCCCTCGGCAGGGCCGCATGCGTTTCCTGTCCAGGCGGACGCCGGACCATCGAGGCCGGGCTGAAGGTTGTCCCGCTGACTGCTGATCGTCACTGGGGAGCGGTGCGTAGGTCCCGGACGTACCTGTCGAACCGGGTGCCGTTCTTGCCGTGGGTCCGCTTGTCGGGGGTGGACCCTGCCCGCCGCGCGACGGCGGCGGATGCGGGATTCTCTGGCTCCACCTGGATCACCGCCTCTTCCCCGCGCGCACCGGCCGCGTACTGGGACGCCAGGAGGACCGCGCGGGTAGCCGGGCCACGCCCCCTCCAGGGCGGATAGAGACCATAGGCGACATTCACCTGGCCGGGAGCCAGGCCCTCTCCTGCGAACCGCAAGTCGACCGTCCCCGCGAGAGTCTCGTCGGCACCTACCCGGATACCGAAAGCGCGGAGCGACCCGGCAGTGTCCCACTGTTCCCGGCAGTGCCGGATGTGGGCTTCGACGCCCTCGCGCGTGCCGGGACCGCCGTTGAGCCGGCGAACGAGCAGCTCATCCTCCCCTGTGAGGTGCGCCTTCGCATCGTCCAGGCGCAATGGGGACGGAGTGATGATCCCGTCGGACGACTTCACCCGGGACCACACGGTGGCCGAGCAGGCGAAAAAGTACCGGTACTCCATGAATCACCAGCTCGTCATCGGGACGTCGAACGACGACGCGCTCAACTCTCCGACACAGCCCGCCGGGCGTCGGTAAGTGATGACGGCGAAAGCTTCGGACCCGGACGACTCGTACCGAACCGACGACACATCTCCGACTCGGGTCACTGGGTGGATGCTTGGCTTTCGAGTCGGCAGTCCACGCCGACGACGCCTTCCACGGATTGAGCGAGGCGGGCGGCGACGGGAATGAGGGTGGCGTCGCGGACGCGACCGGTGAGTGTGGCGACACCGCGGGTGACGCTGACCTTCACGTGGCCGTGCGAGGCGGGGAACAGCCGGTCGACGACCTCGTGGCGAATTTCTGCGGCGAGATCGTCGTCGGAACGCAGGAAGATCTTGAGCAGATCGGCGCGACTGACGATGCCCTTGAGATTGCCGTCGGCGTCGACGACCGGGAGGCGCTTGATGCGACCGTCGGCCATGAGTCGGGCGGCCTGCGGGAGGGAGGCGCCGGGCTCGATCGTGACGGTGGGGCTCGTCATCATTTCCTCGGCCCGGACCGAGCCGGCCTTGGCGGTGTCGGCCAGGCGGTGCACGGGGTCGATCATGCCGGGCCCGTGCTCGTGAAACTCCTCCTTCGGGAGCAGGTCGGCTTCGGAAACGATGCCGACGACGTGGCCGCCGCCTTCGACGACAGGCACAGCGGTGACTTTCCACCGCTCCATGACGGCAGCGATCTCTTTGAATTCGGCGTCGGGGGTGACGGTGACGACGGTCTTCGTCATGACGTCGTCGACGGTGTACCGGGCAGAGGCCATGGCAGGCTCCTCGATGGGTGCGGGCGAGCGGCCTACTAATGCCGCGGGAGTGAGAAGGTCCGATGCGGCCACGGAGTCGAATCCGCGACGAGCGGAGGCTCCATGGAGTTCATGGTGTGCCTCCCGTCCCTCACACGCAGCCTCGCAACGGGGGAACGAACTGCGAGTGAGCCTCGTGGCATCAGAGCGCGCCGGCCGCCCGGCGCCGGTCGGCGCACCAGGACGGCCTCACCGGGTCCGGGTACGACCACCGTCCGGCCCGGCTCGTGGTCGATCCGGTCCCGCGGGGCATCGCACGACGATTCCTCGCCGTGGACCCCATAGGTCGTGCGTGGTGCGGGGGCGCCGCGCAGTCAGTCCATGATCTGGTCGGCGTCGGCGTGTGCCGAGCAGTGTGGGAGGCCGGTCACCGCGGGCGCGTACGGGTACGTATTCGCCGAACACCGTGAGTGTGCGGGCTTCGTCGACGAGGTCGCGGGCCCTGGTGGAGACGATTCGCGAGGCCGTTCACCCCATCGACATCCCTGGTGGGTCCCTGCTGCCCGCACGGTGGAGCCGGACAGGCTGCTGTGGGACGCAAGTGCCTGGAGGGAACCTCAGCCGAGTTCCATGCGTACGTCCACGACGCCTTCCACCGCGCGAATGGCCCGAGCCAGAAGTGGCACCGCGGAACGGTTCCGGAGAGGGCCCCGCAGGGTGACGACACCGTCCAGCACAGAGAATTCCACCCGGTCCGAGGGAGAGAGTTCGGCGACCACGGCGGATCGGACCTCCTCGTCGATCTCCTCGTCCGAGCGCAGGAACATTTTCAGCAGGTCGCTGCGGCTCACGACGCCCTCCAGCATGCCGAGACCGTTCACGACGGGCAGTCGTTTCACTCGCTTGCGTGCCATGATGCGGGCGGCCTCGGCGAGCGTGGCATCGGGGTGGACGGTGACGGCCGGACTCGACATCAGCCCCTCGGCCAGCACCGCGTCGGCTTTGGAAGCCTCCTCCAGTTGACCGGGCAGCTTCGGGTCGTCCTGCCGGAACTCCTCCTTCGGCAGCAGGTCCGCCTCGGAGACGACCCCGACGACGCGGCCCTCGCCTTCGAGGACCGGCACGGCGCTGACCTTCCACTGGTGCATCAGCTCGACGATCTCCTTGTACGAGGCCTCGCGGCCGATGGCCACGGCTGTACGGGTCATGACGTCGCTGACGGTGTACCGGGATGCAGCCATGGGGTGCTCCTCGGGCGTGACTCCTGGCTGGTGGCAGGGCGGCGTGCTCACACGAACCCGCCGCTGCCGTGAGGGGCGTAGAGATCGAGCAGACGGATTCGAGTGGCCTGCAACCGGTGGGCGAGTACCTGCCCGACCCAGTGGCTGATGGCCGAGCCGAAGACGGGATCCGCGTCCATCATCATCCGTACGGTCGCCGCGTCGAACTCATGGGTGCGGACAGGCGTCATCGCCTCTGCTCCGAGGTGCCAGACGTAGGGCTCGAAAAGCCAGGCCCAGCCGACCAGTTCGCCGGGGCCGAGACTGTCGATCGCTGCCGGGGGGCTGCCCGGTACGTGGATGTCCAGCGTGACGGTGCCCGAGCGCAGGATCCAGAAGCGGTCCGCGTGATCTCCTTCTTGGAAGAGACGGGTTCCCTGGGCGAAATTGACCTCGTGCCCGATCCCCATCAGGCGGGCCCGGCACTGGGCAGGCAGGGCTGAGGTGATGCGAGTGGGAGAAGCGCTCATCGGTGGCCTCCTCTGTAGCCTCCGGTTTCAGCATCACGGGGCAGTCGGTTCACGGACATGGGCCGACCGGCCCCTGCCGCGGTCCCGTCCGGCCCCGGGTGGGCAAGCCTTTCGATCACAGCGCACCGGGCGGCTCCGCCTGCCGAGTCACTCCTTGCGTCCGGTCGCGAGTTCGGATCAGACGGCTTCGTGAGTGCCCCCCAGCAGATTCCTTTCGATGTATCGGCGGGTATCCGCGGTGAGCAAGCTGAGCCGTCGTGAGAGTTTCGCTTCCGGCGCGATGGGCGTCCTTGTGGTGCGGGCCCCGGATGGCAGTGCAGCGAGGTCGGCCATGAACCTTTGCCGTGCCGTGTCCAACTCGGCACGTTCTGAAACCCGTCGCCCCTTTCGCATGACCGACTCCAGCAGCGGGACGCCGTCCGGCGGCGGCTGCTCGTCGACGAGAGCTATGAGATCAGCGTATCCCGGTCTTCGGAACACCTGCTTGCGCCCCGGCGCGGTCACTTTGGCCGAGGACAGCTTCATCACGGGCCGGCTGTCGTATTCGACCAGCTTGTATGCGGAATCCAGGTAGGGGGCATCTGCACAGACGCCGATCCGGGTGCCGACCGCGTACGTATCGATGGGCGCTTCGGAGCGGACCAGTCCGTCCACGGCGAACTCGTCGAGACCACCGCTCGCCACGATCCGTGTCCTCCGGAGGCCGGCGGCATCGAGGATGGTCCGTGCCTGTACGGCCAGGGCCCCGAGGTCACCGCTGTCCAGCCGGACGGCACAGCCCGGACCGAGCCCCAGATCGCGTAGTACACGCGCTGCTGTCGCCACGCCTGTCACGGTGTCGTAGGTGTCCACGAGAAATGTCACCGGGCCCGGATGGGAGCGGGCGAAGGCCCGGAACGCGTCCTCCTCGGCACCGAAGGCCTCGACATATGAGTGGGCCATCGTGCCGACCGCGGTCAGGCCCTCGGAGTGGGCCGCCGCCACATTGCTGGTTCCGGCGAAGCCGACCATGGCACCCAGCCGGGCGGCCTGGTGTCCGGCTTCGATGCCGTGGGTGCGACGCAGGGAGAAGTCCACGACGGGGTGTCCGTCGGCGGCCAGGACGCACCGGGCGCACTTGGAGGCGACGGAGGTCTGGTGGTTGAGCTGGTTGAGTACGTAGGTTTCGACGATCTGGGCCTGCGGGAGGGGTGCCGTGATTTCCAGGAGGGGTTCTCCGGCCAGCACGACGTGCCCTTCGGGGATTGCTCGGACGTCGCCGCTGAATTCCAGGCCGAGCAGCGGTGCCAGATCCTCGGGCTGTCGTCCCAGCACCGAGGCGAAGACGTCCACGTCATCCACGTCCACACGATAGGCGGAGAGGAAGTCGAGGACCGGTTCCAGCCCGGCACAGACAAGGAAGCCCCGGTCCGGCGGCAGATTGCGCACGAACAGACTGAACGTCGCCGAACGTGTCATGCCCTCGCTCAGATACGACTGAGCCATCGTGACCTCGTAGAGGTCGGTGCTCGTGGCATTCGACATCGACGGCACCTTCCTCCCCGTCGCGTCATCCCTTCCGGGACTGCCGCCCGTCCCATGCGCGCTCGCGCCGCACCACCCTGCACTCCTCCCTCCACTATCGGCCGCCCGCGACTCGTGGGCCAGCTGGACGCCGGGGCGGCAACCAGCACCGCCGAGTGACTTCTGCCGCAGCCGAAGAGCACGTCGTGCGTGCCGACCGGCCGGACCGCGAAGGGGGTCGAACGTTCCTTGTCCGGGCCGAACCGGTCCTCACGAAGGGCCCGCTCCAGTGCAACTCTGAGGGCAGGTGCTTCTCACTCGGTCGAGTGGAAGGCGGTGGGAATGATGGAGCTGCCCCTGGTCTCGGGTGTGGACGGATCGGAGACCAGCCTGCGGGCAGTCGACTGGGCCGTCGACGAGGCGGCTCTTCATGGGCTGCCGCTGCGGCTGGTGTACGCGTCCGGGTGGGAGCAGTACGAGGGCGCCGCGCCGACACTCGGCCTGGGTCGCCCTTCGGACCAGGCGCTCGCCGACAGCATCGCCGAAAGCGCCGCTGAGCGTGCCCGCCGCCGCCGTCCGGACGTCGACGTCTCGGTCGAGGTGATGCCCGAGGACGCGGTGACCGCCCTTCTGGACGAGGGACGCAATGCCCGGGCGCTGATCACCGGGGAGCGAGGGCGTGGCGGGCTCACCGGACTTCTGCTCGGTTCGGTCAGCATGGTCGTGGCCGCCCGGGCCCCTTGCCCCGTCATCGTCGTGCGTGGTGACAGGGCCGGAATCGAGGGCGCGCACGGGCGGATCCTCGTGTGTGTCGGGGAACCGGAGAGGGGAGGGGCGGCGATCCGGTTCGCCTTCCACGAGGCGGGGGCAAGGGGCTGTGACCTGGATGCCGTACATGCCTGGCGTCGTCCCTCGCACGATCGCGCCGATCATTCGCGTGCTGCCGGTGAGCCGTACCTCTCCTGCAAGGCACGTGCGGCGACGCTGATCGACGAAGCGGTGGCCGAGTCCGTACGCGATCACCCGACGGTCCGGCTGCACTCGGCGGCGGTCGAGGGAACGGCTGCGAAGGTGCTGGTCCAGCGCTCGGCCGCTGCGGACCTGATCGTTGTCGGGGCGCATCGCCGCCGCAGCCACGTCGGACTCCAACTCGGCCGAGTCGCTCATGCCCTGCTCCGCCACTCCGACTGTCCGGTGGCCGTCGTACCTCCGGCGGCCCGGTCGTGCGAAACCTCTCGCCTCACTTCCTGAGTTGTGACGCGTGGTCGGGGACGTACGTCTGAAGGTTCCTCGGCGGCCGTTGGTACCCGGTGGCCGGAGGTCGCCGAGGCAGTTCGATCACCGGCGGAGAGACTGCCTCGTACGGCACGCTCGACAGGAGATGGGCGATCATGTTCAGCCGGGCCCGGCGTTTGTCGTCGCTCTCGACGACGTACCACGGAGCCTCCGAGATGTCGGTATGGACGAACATCTCGTCCTTCGCCCGCGAATAGGCTTCCCAGCGGGTGATCGATTCCAGGTCCATCGGCGAGAGTTTCCACCGGCGGGTGGGATCCCGCAGCCGACGCCGGAACCGCTCCTCCTGCACCGCGTCACTGACCGAGAACCAGTACTTGCGCAACAGAATGCCGTCCTCCACCAGCATCCGCTCGAAGATCGGGCACTGTCGAAGGAACCGCTGGTATTCCTCCATGGTGCAAAAACCCATGACGCGCTCGACGCCCGCGCGGTTGTACCAGCTCCGGTCCAGCAGAACCATTTCCCCCGCGGCCGGAAGATGCTCGGCGTAGCGCTGGAAATACCACTGGCCGCGCTCGCGCTCGGTGGGTCGCGGCAGGGCGACGATGCGCGCCACTCGGGGATTGAGGTGTTCGGTGACGCGTTTGATCGTGCTCCCCTTGCCCGCCGCGTCACGTCCCTCGAACACCACGACGAGCCGTGCGCCTTCGACGCGTACCCACTCCTGGAGCTTCACGAGCTCGGTCTGGAGCCGATACAGCTCCCGCTCGTACAGCGAGCGCGGCAGCTTTGCGGGCTCGCCCGAGCCCTTCTCGTCCGACATGGGATGACGTTATGGAGGAGACCATGCCCGAAGTCAAGCGACAGCGCCGAATGGGCTTCGCCGCGCGCACCCGATACGACGTGCTCGATGAGGCAGGACGGCGAGCGGATCGGCCTTTCGGACGCACCAGCGCCGGTATCGGCCGAGTGGTCACCGCCGGCCAGCACCTCAACGGCCCGCTCGGGTTGGCGATCACCCCGAAGGGCGACATCCTCACCGTCAACGGCGGCGACGGCAACATTGTCTCGGCCCGAGAGGGCAGCGTTCTTCAGGGACAGCAGGTTCAAGGTGGTCGTGTAGAGGGCGCTCCTGGGCTCGGGGCCCGCGCGGTTCCTCGTTCCGGGTTGTACCGGCCTGTTCAGGACAGGCTCAGAAACCTGCTCCGACCTGCACGTTCACTGCGGGACAGGTGCGGAACCGATCCGTACTGTGCCGGTGCGCCGGGTGGATTGCACAGCACCTCAGGGGTTGATGAATCTGGTTCCGGCTCGGCCCACGGAAGGGCTGGGTGACCTGGAAGAGAGGGAATCCCTTGTTGAAGAAACTGGAGGCCATGGGCGCCGGTCTGCTGGAGCGGTTCGTGCCCGGCATCGAGGCTTCTGCGGCGCAGTGTGGCTGCAAGTGGTTCAAGGCGTGCTGGCAGTGCCCGAGCAACCAGCAGTGCAAGGCGTACTGCTGCGACGGACAGGGCTGTGTCGTCAAGAGCACCTGGTGCGGTGCGACGTCCTGTTGATCGGGTCCGAAGCGGGGGCGGCGCCCACGCGGCGCCGCTCTTTCCAGTAGAGGTGGATGTCTTCATGCACTACCTGGCTCTCGGCCTGCGCTGCTTCGTCGGCGTCGTGTTCCTGATCTCGTCCCTGAGCAAGCTGGGGCCGTCGTCCCATCGGGAATTCCGTGCGTCTCTGCGTGCCATGAGGCTGTTGCCGGACCGGCTGACCGCGTCGGCCGCCGGCTGTGTCGTGGCGGGTGAACTCGCCCTGGTCGCCTGCCTTGCCGCCCCCTCGCACCTCGTCGCCGCCGCGGGTTTCGCTACGGCGGGCCTGCTTCTGCTCGTCTTCTCCGGCGCCATCGCGGTCCTGCTGCGACGCGGTGGCGACAGGCCGTGCCGCTGTTTCGGGGCCTCGTCGGCGGTGCTCGCGCCGCGCCACCTGCTGCGCAATGCGCTGCTCGTCGCCGCCGCGGCCACCGGTGTCTTCGCATCGTCCGCGCCGCACGGGCCGCTGGTGTGGTCCGGGGCGGTGGGCGCCGTCTGTGCCGGAGCCGTGCTGGGTGGTCTGGTCACGGTGCTCGACGACATCGTCTCGCTGTTCGGGCCGGGCGCCGCCGCGAAGTCCCCTGCCCGTGACCGTGTTCGCCGGGGGCCGTCGGCCCCAGGGGCGGCCCCCTCGTCATCCCTGAAGCATCAGAAGTTTTCACGTACCTGAAACGGAGTCGGACCATGAATGCCCTGTTCCTCGTTCTCGTTCCGGTGGTGGGGTTGCTGTGCTGCCTGAACTTGCTGTTGACCATCGGCGTGGTCAGGCGGTTGCGCGAGCACAGCGAACTGCTGGCCGAGCGCGGCGGTCTGAACGAGTCGGACGTCCCCGTCGGCCTGGAGGTCGGCGAGTTCGCCGCCGTCACGCTCGACGGTGCGGAAGTCGGACGCGACGACCTCGCCGAGGACTGCGTCGTGGCCTTCTTCATGCACGACTGCTCGCCGTGCCGGGAGAAGATGCCGCGCTTCGTCGAGTACGCCAGGAAGCTGCCCGGCGGCCGGGACCAGACCCTCGTGGTGGTCGCCGAGGACGACGGCAAGGAGCGGGAGTTCGCTGAGGCGCTGGCTCCGGTCGCGCGTGTCGTGGTGACCAATGGCATGGGCCCCGTCGCCGGGGCATTCAAGGTGTCCGCCTTCCCGACGATGTTGCGCGTCGCACGGGACGAGCTCGGTCAGGTACGGGTCAGTGCCAACAGCATCGACCTGGACCAGCCGATGGGCGCTCTGATCTGATGGCCGACGCGCCCTGCCCGCCGCGGGACGGAGGCCCGCCGGCCCTGCGGCGGGAGGTCGGAGATCCGCCGGCCCCGCCGGGGAACGGAGGCCGGCAGACCCTGCGAACGGCCTGTCGCCTGGCCTTCGCCGCGGCGCCCGGAACCTTCTGCCTCTACGTGATGACGACTCTGGTGGGCGGCGTCCTGCCGGTCGCGGCCGCCTGGCTGACCAAGCTGATCCTCGACGGACTGTCGGGCCGCACCCCCGCCTGGGATCCGGTGTGGTCGGCCGTGGGATTCTCCCTGGCGGGGGTCGCGCTGGCGATCGGCCCCCAGGGTGCCGAGTACCTGCGTTCCGAACTCGACCGCTCGGTCGGCCTGCGGGCACAGGACCACCTGTTCCGCGCGGTCGAGCGGTTCGTGGGCCTCGCCCGGTTCGAGGACCCCGCCTTCCTCGACCGGCTGCGCCTCGCCGAACAGGCGGGTGGGACGATGCCCCTCCAGGCGGTGGACGGCCTGCTGCGCCTGGGCCAGTCGGCGCTCGTGCTCATGGGGTTTCTGCTGTCGTTGTGGACCCTGAGTCCGGGCATGACGGTCCTGGTGCTCTGCGCCGGCATCCCGACACTGCTTGCGGAGGTGGCGCTGTCCCGCCAGCGGGCAGCGGTCTCGGTCACGGTCGGTCCCATCGAACGCCGGGAGATGTTCTACAGCCACCTGCTGTCGAGCGTGGCCGCCGCCAAGGAGATCCGGCTGTTCGGAACCGCCCCCCATCTGCGGGGCCGGATGCTGGCGGAGCGGCGGGCGGCCAACGCCGCGCGGCGGACCGTGGACCGCAGGGAGGTCACCTGGCAGGCAGGGCTGGGAATGCTGGGAGCCTTCGTCTCGGGCGGCGGCCTGGTCTGGGCGGTGGCGTCGGCGAGCCGGGGCGGGTTGTCCCTGGGGGACGTGGCGATGTTCCTCACCGCCGTCGTCGCCGTGCAGTCCGCGCTTGGGGGTCTGGCGGGTGCGATCGCCGGAACCCACCAGTCGCTGCTGATGTTCGGCCACTTCGTCGCCGTCACCACCGCCGCGCAGGACCTGCCCGTCGCCGAGGCGCCGCGCGACCTGCCGCCCCTGGGCGGGGCGATCGAGTTCGACGACGTGTGGTTCCGCTACTCGGCCGACCATCCGTGGATCCTGCGGGGCGTCAGCCTCCGTGTTCCGTACGGGAGTTCCCTCGCACTGGTCGGCCTCAACGGGGCCGGCAAGACCACCCTGGTGAAACTCCTCTGCCGACTCTACGACCCGGTGAGAGGCGCGATTCGATGGGACGGCGTGGACCTGCGCGAGGTGGATCCCGCAGAACTGCGCCGCAGGATCGGGGTCGTCTTCCAGGACTACATGAACTACGACCTCACCGCCGCCGAGAGTATCGCCCTGGGTGACCTGAGTGCGCTGGGGGATGGCGAGCGCCTCACCCGCGCCGCACGCGAGGCAGGCATCCACGACGTCCTCAGCCGCCTTCCGTACGGCTACGAGACCCTGCTCTCCCGGACGTTCATGATGGAAGGGGACAAGGATGACCCGGAGACGGGCGTGGTGCTGTCCGGGGGCCAGTTCCAACGGCTCGCGCTGGCACGGGCGTTGTTGCGAGAAGGCAGCGAACTCCTGATCCTCGACGAGCCCTCGGCCGGTCTCGACGCCGAGGCCGAGGCCGAGATCCACGCCTCGCTCCAGCACACACGCACCGGCCGGACCAGTCTGCTCATCTCGCACCGCCTCGGCGCACTACGGGGCGCCGACCGGATCGTCGTACTGGAAGACGGCCGCGTGGCCGAGGAGGGCAGCCACGCGGAACTGCTCGAACTGGACGGGACCTACGCACAGTTGTTCACACTCCAGGCATCCGGCTACCGGGCCGCCGCGCGCGACTGAGGAAACTCCACCATGACCCTTCCTGCCTCCCGCCGGGGCGAACACTCCGCCCGCCCCGTGCGCGGCCCGCTGCTTTTCGGGCTGACCCTGCTGATCACGGCCGTACCGCTGGCGATGCTGCACCGGCCCGCGCCACCACTGGTGTGGCTGTCCGTCCTGGCGCCCGTTCCCTGGTTGATGCTGGCCGTCGGCCGTGCCCTGCTGCGCAGCCGATGGGTGGTCGTGACGGTCCGGGGAGCGAGCATGCAGCCCACGCTCCGCGGCGGGGACCGCCTCCTCGTCCGACGCGGCCCCGTCCGAGCGGTCGGGGAACTCGCGGTGCTCGGGCGCGCTGTGATGGGCCCCGAGGAACCTGCGTACTTCGAGTGGATCGTCAAGCGGGTCGCCGCCGTGCCGGGTGACCCGATACCGCGTGACAGCGTTCCGTCCCTGGCGGACGTACCCGAGACCACTGTGCCGTCGGGGAGGCTCGTGCTGCTCGGGGACAATCGGGCACAGAGCTTCGACTCACGCCGATTCGGCTACTACTCGGCCGAGGAGGTGCTGGGTGTCGTCGTACGGCCGCTCGGCCGGGCCGCCCACCGTTCCCGCCGGGACCACAGTCGCGGTCAGCACCGCCCTCGGCGTCGTCACTTCACCGGATCGAAGGCGAACAGCTGTTCTTCGGCCACCGGGTCGCACGACAACTGAAGCAGTGGCTGCCATTCCCGCTCACCGGACCTCGCCGACGAGGTGAAACCCAGACACTTCTGGGAATGGCGTGGACGCAGCCTGTACGAACCCTGATCCGGTGAGTTGCCGGGGCCGGTCGTGGCGGGCCGGCTGACGACGGCGGTGTCCGCGGACTCCAGCGCGAAACGCTCGGCAGGACCCCGTCGTCCGCACACGTCATCGGCGACCTGGGCGAGATCGGCGGTACGCCGGTCCGTCACACCCATGCACCCCGGCCCGAACTCGGGGTGGTTGGAGAGGATCTGATACGTACCGTCGGCAAGCCGTTCGAGGGCGTAGTCCGGTATGGCATCGGTGCATCGCGCCTGGTGGACCTGGCCCGACCCCTCACCGACGCGCTCGGCGAGGCAGAGGCCCGAATGCACGGCACGAATACGGTACCTGCCCTCCGGGACGGACCCGGACCGGGCCGATGGTGCGGTGGCATCACCCGGAACGGCGACCAGTCCCTCATTGGCCGGTCCCTGATTGGTGTCGGTGGCCCTGGAACCGGTCTGCTCGTACAGGACCAGCCCCAAGGTGGCAGCGGCGGCGACGACCGCCACAGCGATGTACGCACCCGCCTGCCGACGCAGACCCGGGCGCCCGCGCCGTGCTGCCGCCGCCGCATCAGCCGAGTCCTCCTGGTCAGGGGCCGCTGCCGGCGCACCGCTCGATGTGACTTCAGGATCTGCGGGATGAGCGAGCCTGCTGCGCGCCGCCAACCAGGCGGCGACGACGTCCGGCGGGCAGCCGCAGGCGCGCACGAGCGCTTCCACGAGTTCGGCCCTCGGCAGCTTCTCCCGGCTCAGGGCGGTGGAGAGTGTACTGGCGGGCAGGGCACGACCCTCCTTTTCGGCCCGGTGGGCCAGTTCCCGCATCGTCAGCCCCGAAAGCGCGCGTAACCGACGGAGACCCGCCATGAACGCCGCCACCTCGGTGAAGCCCTCCGGCTCCAACAGTTCGTCTCTCACTCGTTCCCCCGATATGTAACGTCCCGTGCCTGGCCGCATGTGGTCGTCATGCGTCTGACACGGCCTGATGAGTGGTGGGAGCTGCCTGGGCGAGAGCTTGCCATCACCGAACGGGCAAGGGTAGGTGCAATTTTGGCGATCTGCGGTGCGATCGACAGCTGATGTCCGGGGAGACGGAGAGACGGGGAGGTCGGGTGTTGCGGGCCGCGCCTCTGCGACGGCGAGCGCGGGAGGCACACGTCGGTGGTCCCGATGAGACGTGCGGCGACGATGCGCTTGAGCGAGCGGGTGGTCGGAGGGGCGGATGCCGAGGCAGCCATGAGCACCGCTTCCGGGTGGTTGGCGGGGACGGTTTCGTGTCGCCGCACCGTAGGAATGGGCAGGTCAGAGGTACATGTGGCGGAACACCATAGTTCTTGGGCCGGGTGTGCGCGGGGCCACCGTGAAAGGCGCGTCGAGAGTGCTCCGAGGTCCGCGTTGCAGGCCGGCGGGCGCCTGTCCGATCTGCGTCGTTCTGCATGCTTCAGCGCCCTGGCACTGTCTTGCGTGCTGGTTGGGTGCTGCCCTGGAACCGCATGTCAGCACCCCTGATCACCTGTCCCGTGCCGACTTGGTGCCGACTACGCAGCGTTGAACTTCGGCGGCTGCCGTCAGGCCCGGCGGGTTCCTGCGGAGGCGGCCATGGGCGGTGGGGCGTGGTCTCGCCGTTCTGCGGCCTGTCCGCCGGTACATGAATATGGCTTCTGAGGCCCGTGCGGGCGGGAGGTCCGCCTCTACAGAGCGCCTGCTTCGGAGCCTGCGGGTGTTGACGCGGCGGTGTTCCGTCCTCGCGATGCCCGCATGCGGCATGACCACCGGATTCCCGTGGACTGGAGAAGACCGATGAGCGGAAGGCTGACAGGCAGGAAGGCCCTGGTCACTGGCGGCGCACGAGGAATCGGTGCGGCTGTGGTCCGCAGGCTCGCCGCCGACGGAGCCGACGTGGCCATCAACTACCGGAGCGGCGCAGACGCGGCCGAAGCGCTCGCCGCCGAGATCGCCGCCGACGGCCGCCGCGCTGTCGCGATCAAGGCGGACGTCAGCGATCCGGAGGAGATCCGCCGACTGGCCGATCAGGCCGCCGAAGCTCTTGGTGGGCTCGATATTCTCGTCAGCAACGCCGGAATCGAGCACTTCGGCAAGCTGGACGACGTCGCACCCGCCGACTTCGACCGTGTCTTCGCGATCAATACACGAGCCCAGTTCTTCGCCGTACAGCACGCAGTGCGCCACATGGGCGAAGGAGGGCGGGTCGTACTGACGTCATCGCAGAGTGCCCACAAGGCGGTCTTCTACCATGCCCTCTATGCGTCGAGCAAGGCCGCCGTCGAGTGCATCGCGCTCAACCTCAGCCCCGAACTCGGCCGGCGCGGCATCACCATCAACGTGATCGCGCCTGGTGGAACCGTCACCGACATGTCCGCTCACGCGGCTTCGCACTACGTCCATCCCGACGTCGACACAGAATTCCACACCCTCATTCGCACGGCCAGTTCGCTCGGGCGCATGGCCCAGCCATCCGAAATCGCCGCGGTCGTCTCATTCTTGGTGTCGGACGATGCCTCGTTCATCACCGGTCGGACCATCCAGGCCGACGGCGGCTGGTTCTGACCGAGAAGCGCCGCATCACTCGTTTCCAGGATTGAGGTAGAGGAATGACGTATGTCGCCCAGGACCGTCCGCGCCTCGGATGGATCGGTACCGGCCGCATGGGGTTTCAACTCGCCGCCCGGCTGCTGGAAGCGGGGCACGACGTAGCCGTCCACAACAGGACCCGCACCAAGGCCGAACCCCTGGCGGAGCAGGGAGCGACGATCGTCGACCGGCCGGCCGACCTGGCGGACCGGGATGTCGTCTTCACCATGGTCTCCGCCTCGCCCGACCTGGAGGCGGTGACCACGGGCCCCGGCGGCGTGCTGACCTCGCCGGATGCCGCGCCAGGGGTGCTGATCGACAGTTCGACGGTGTCCACTCGGGGGTCCGCGCTGATCCGGAGCGAATGCGCCAAGCGTGGGACCGACTTCCTGGCCGCCCCGGTGAGTGGGAACCCGAAGGTGATCGCCGCAGGAAAGCTGACGGTCGCGGCCTCGGGCTCGCGCGAGGTGTTCGACCAGGTCGAGCCGTTGCTGGCAGTCTTCGGGCGCGGGGTGACCTACGTCGGCAAGGACGAGGTCGCCCGTCTCGTCAAGATCGCGCACAACGTCTTCCTGGGTGTCGTCACCCAGTCGCTCGCCGAGATCACGGTCCTCGCGGAGAAGGGCGGTGTCAGCCGTGCCGCCTTCCTGCAATTCCTCAACGACTCCGTGATGGGCTCGGTCTACACCCGCTACAAGTCGCCCGCGCTGGTCAACCTGGACTTCACACCGACGTTCACGATGCCGCTGCTGAGCAAGGACCTCGACCTGGGATTGTCGGCTTCCCGAGAGCTGGGGGTCCCGATGCCGCTCGCCGCCACCACCGCTCAGCTCGTCGCCGGCGCCATCGGGGCAGGGCACGTCGAGGAGGACTTCGCTGCCCTGATCCTCGAACAGGCCAGGAACTCCGGCATCACACTGAACCCCCAGAACGTGCCCGTGGACGACGGCCTGTCACCGCAGGCATGACTTGCCGTCCGACACCACCGGCCGGCCCGTCGGCCCCGGCCGACGGTTGCGGCGCGACGGCGACGCCACTGCCCGCGCCCGGCAGTCGGCGGGCCCGTCGACGTGCCCCAGGCGTGTCCGGCCAGTGGCTGTCCAAATGCCACAGCCCTACCGCTTCGGCAGGAGCATGGATGCAGCTGTTCGCGTGCATGTGTCGCTCGGGCCCGAGGAGTGGATGAGATGAGTCCGGAAGGCATGGCCGGCCTGCGGGCGACCATCGACGATGTCCGGATGGTTCTCCTGTCTCTGGGCGTCGACGAATGGGTTGCCCCGAGCGCCGCCACCGGCTGGTCGGTCAAGGACGTCGCCACTCATATGGCTGATCTGCTGAGCATCCTGACGTCCGCGGTCAGGGGTGCACCGGACACCGGCCTCGGCATTGAGCGGCTCAACGACGTGCACGTCACCGAGAGGGCCGATTGGGCCCCCGACGACGTGCTCGCTGACTTCACACGTCAGTCCGCTGAAGCCCTGCCGGTTTTCGACACGTTGCAGAACGAGCCGTATGCCTCCACGCGGGCGCCGTACCTCGACTTGGGAACGTATCCCCTGCACACCATGGCCGATGTGTGCGCGTTCGACTTCTATGACCATCTGCGATGGGACATTCTGGCTCCCCGAGGCCCTCTGCGGCGCCAGCCGCCATCACCGGACGAGACCCGGTTGCGGCCCGCCGTGGGGTGGCTGCTGACCGGCCTGCCGTACATGCAGCCGGGCCTCGCCGACAGCCTCACCGAGCCCATCCAGCTGACGCTGACCGGGCCGGGCGGTGGCGCGTGGATGCTCGATCCGCGTCAGGGGCAGATCACCGTGACGCCTGCAAGCAACGGGTTGAGGCCGACTGCCATCGTGGAGTCGACGGCGCACGACTTCACAGCCTGGGCCACGACCAGAGTGCCTTGGCGCGACCACGTGAACGTGACCGGCGACCGCCAGGTGGCGAGCTTCTTCCTGGACGCGCTGAACCTTGTCTGAAGGGGTGATCGTGCGGATCGCGAGGCCGGGCCGAGGGCCGGCGCTCCGCAAGACGTCAGCGGATCGCGCGGTGTCGAGGAGCGAGAGAGACGGAGGATTGCCCCGCAAGTGGGCTCCAGCATGCGGACCGTCCCCGATCTGCGACCCATGGCGGCTTCCGTCAGAAACCGTGGTTCGCCTCCCGCCCGCGCGAGCGCCTGCGAATCGTCTGTCCCGGTGGGCGTCCGTGGGCCGTACGGGTCGTCGAGTGCCGCCGTTCGACGGATGCAGCGGTCGGGTCCGATGCGGTTGTCGTCCGGCTGGGACACCTTCCTTGCGGGCGTGCCGGGGGATACGCCCCGGTGTGAAGAGGAACCCGGTGTCGTGCGGGTTCCGAACCGCTTGTCCGTCGTTCGCCCGGGGGCTGAAGGAAGGACTCTCGACGTGCCTGACTCCGTCGTCCTCATCACGGGCGCGCTCACCGGTATCGGCCGCGCCACCGCCTTCGCCTACGCCCGTCAAGGCGCAAACCTCGTGGTCTCCGGCCGCCACGAGGACGCGGGTGGGCAGCTTGCCAGGGAACTGGCCGAACTCGGCGCCCCGGCCGAGTTCGTGCGTGCCGATGTCCGCTTCGACGCCGACGTGAAGGACCTCGTCGACCGTGCGGTCGTGCGGTTCGGGCGGATCGATGTCGCTTTCAACAACGCCGGCACCGAGGGAACGCCCAGCCCTGTCACCGAGGTGACCGACGAGGCCTACCAGGCCACCTTCGATACCAACGTCAAGGGAACGCTGCTGTGCCTGAAGCATGAGTTCCGGGTCATGAGGGAACAGGGCGGCGGCAGCATCGTCAACGTCAGCTCCAACTTCGGCCTGATGGGCTATCCCGGGGCAGCCTTGTACGTCGGGAGCAAGCATGCCGTCGTCGGCATCACCAAGGCGGCTGCGCTCGAAGGTGCCGCTCACGGTATCCGGGTCAACGCGGTCGCGCCCGGCTACACCCGGACCGCCATGTACGAGCGGTTCACCGGCGACGACACGGCTCGTGCGGCGGTCGATTCGGTGCTGCCCATGCACCGGGCGGGTACGCCGGAGGAGATCGCCGAGGCCGTCCAGTTCCTGGGTTCGGACAAGGCGAGCTACGTCACCGGGCACGTCCTCCTTGCCGACGGCGGCCTCATGGCGGGCGGGCCCCTGTTCCCGAGCTCGTGAACCGTGGGATCGCTGGTCGAGTCACCGCTCGGACCGGAGCATCACCGCGGATACCCCGCGTCTTCAGGAGAGCATCCGGCCTGGCGTCCGCGTGACCGCCGCCACTCTGAAGCACCGCGTCCGCGTACCGATCCACGTTCCGCTCTGAAGGGTCGATGTGGCAGGAAAACCAACTCCTGTACTGGAACTGCACAGCTACTGGAACTGCTCAGCCCCGGAGAGCAGGGGCTGCAGCATGCGGGACATCGCCTGCGGACCGCGGGCCTGGCAGGCTCCTCGGCGGTCGATGTGCGGGTCACGCTGCGGCATCCGGTACTCCCCGATTGCGGTCCGGTCGGGGCAAGCCGGCAGCGTAGCCGGTGAGCAGAGCGCTCAGGATGTCGGCCAGCCTGGGTTCGACGTCGACGATGGAATGGGACAGCTCGGGATCGGTCTCGTAGAAGGCGCGCAACTGTGTGCCGGGTGCGGCCATTTGCCACAGGGCTCCGGCCATCGACGTGGCGGTCACCACCACGCCGTGTGCCTGTTCGAGGTCCAGCGGCGCGACCGCGCGAAGCGTGGCGCTGATGTCCGCGACCTCCGCGACGGCGACTCGCTTGAACGCCCTGACCGTGTCGGTGGAGACGTTGCGTTCCAGATTCAGCGGGGTGTGCGCCAGCAGGTCGCAGAACAGTGGGCGGGCCACCAGCGAGTGGGCCAGCGTGTCGGCGATCGATTGGGCGGTCCGACCCCACTCCTGCCCGTCGACGGCGGGGCGGGGCGTGTCGGCCTCAAGGCTGCTGCGCACCTCGGCTGACCAGTCCTTCCAGCCGTTCGCCGCCAGGCGTAGGAAGATGTCCTCGCGCGTCTCGAAATAGCGCAGCACCGCTGACTTGTGCATGCCGACCTCGTCGGCGATGGCGGTCACGGTTACCTCCCGGACTCCGTCCATGGTCGCGAGGCGTTCCGCCGCCGCGAGGATTGCCTCTTCGCGGGCGCGCTTGGCCTCGGGGCTGCGGGCGCGCATGAAGTCAGCCTTGGTCACCTCGCCAGTATAACGAAACCGCGTTTCGGTAATAGTGGAACCGTGTTGCGGTAGTGATGTGGCAGCGCATTACCGCAACGGGGTTGCGGTAATAATGCAACTGTGTTGCGCTAGAAGTATGAGTGCACACACCCACACCTGGTTCATCACCGGAACGTCCCGCGGCTTCGGTCGCAACCTCGCGATCGCCGCTCTCGAAGGCGGCGACAACGTCGTCGCCACAGCACGCAAGCCGGAACAACTGGACGATCTCGTGCAGCGGTACGGAGACCGCGTTCTCGTCGTTGCGCTCGACGTCACCGACCGGTCGGCCGCCGTGGCTGCTCTGCAGGCGGCGGTCGACCGGTTCGGCAGGGTCGACGTGGTGGTCAACAATGCCGGATACGCCAACGCCTCGGCGATCGAGACCACGCCCGAGGACGACTTCCGTCGTCAGTTCGAAACCAATTTCTGGGGCGTCTACAACGTCTCGACGGCGGCGCTGCCGGTCCTGCGGGCGCAGGGAGGCGGCACGATGGTGCAGTTCTCCTCCATCGGCGGTCGCGTCGGCGGTACGCCGGGGCTCGGGTCCTATCAGGCGGCCAAGTTCGCCGTGGACGGCTTCACCCGGGTGCTCGCGGCCGAGACCGCGCCATTCGGCATCAAGTGCCTGGTCGTGGAGCCTGGCGGGTTCGCCACGGACTGGGCCGGAGCCTCGATGCGGATCCCTGACGTCACACCGGAGTACGAACCGACGGTCGGCGAGATGGTACGCAGGTTCGGCGGCATGTCCGCCCCGGGCGACCCCGAGCGGGCCGGTGAGATCCTGGTCCGACTCGTCAAGCACCCGAGCCTGCCCTCCCACCTCATCCTCGGGGCCGGTGCCGTCCAGATGGCGCAGAGCTACTCGCGCGGCCAGCTGGAAGAGGCGGCCACGTGGGAGCCGGTGAGCCGGTCGGCCGACTTCGACCAGGACTACCCGGTCGACCTGGTCGCCCTCGCGCAGGAGGCCGGGGGACCGCAATGAACAGTCCGCGGGCAAGGCCGCACTCGTGACCGGTGCCGGCCGTGGCAGGCGCGCTGCGGCGGCGCGGCTGCTTACCGGCGGCGGGGCGGACGTCACCCGCGTGGGCCGACACACGGACCGGCAGGGGCGCTCCGCACCGAACCGGACACCGAGACCAAGGCCTTGAAGCCGCTGACCCGCTTCACCCTCGGAGCCTGATTGCCCGACGGTGACCGCTACTGGTCCACACGAAGCAGCACCGTGTGTTCCCGCCCTCGACGACCTCACCGGCCCAGCGGTCACGGTCGAGGACGCGCTGCGCACGTACACCCGGCAACGCACCGCCCGGAAGAAGCGGCGGGGACCGGTCGGCTGGCACTGGACACAGGACTCTGCGCCGGTTCACCGCATCTGACCGCCCGCGCAAGGCCGACTGTGGCACGCGGCCGCTGACTGGGCCCTTCCGGGATCAGTGACAGGATCGGCCCTGGCCTGTTCGGCCATCACGCGCCCGGGGCGATCTGCAGGTTCGGGGGTGTTTCGTCAGGAACCGTCGTGGCCTTGTGTACGGGCTCTCCGCAGTGGGAGCGCATCGGGTGCCACGGGCGGGGAGGTACGCGTCGTCAGCGAGGGACCTCAGCATCCGGCGAAGACGCCGGCCGGTTTCCTCCTGGACCTCGCGGGTGAGGGCTTGAACGAGCGTCCGGCCGGGCTCGACGTGTTACGCGCTGGGGTGCGTACCCCGCGCACAACATGGCAGGCCCGTCGCGCGGCGACCGAGTCCGACCCCGGCACTGACGCCCGCACCGCCTGGGCGACGGAGCGCCGTGCCCGGCGCGCCCGCGGCCAGTCGCGCACTTCGGACAGGCGCGATACCCAGGCGCAACGCGTGCGCCAGTGGATCGCGCTCGATCCCCGTCAAGCAGTGGCCTGCGCGGAGCCCGTGCTCTCGTCGGCCTGGCATCTCGGTGGATCGGGACCCACCTGTAACCACTCACCGGAGCACCTCACCCGGGACGGTCCTGATCGTGATCAGTCGTCAGCGATGTGGTCGAAACCCCGGTTGCCGGCCCGCGGGGCGGCTCAGTCCTTCTTCTCCTTCTCGCCCAGCTTCTCGACGAAGTCCTGCGCCTTGTCGACAGCAGTGTCGATCTTGTCGCTGTGCTTGCCGTCGGTCTTGTCGTCGATGAAGTCGCCGACTTTCTCAAGCCCTTCGGAGATCTTGTCGCTGTGAGCTTCGGCGAGATCCTCGGCCTTGTCCTTGAGGTTCTTCAGGGCGTCGAACATGTGTGGGTCTGCCTCCTCGGGTTGGATTGCCTGGTCAGGGACATGTTCCCACGGAGCTTGTGGCGGACGAGACAGGTTGGGCGGCATGCCCGGTGCGAAGCAAGGGGCACGGTGCGCGACGCAGCCTGCCCCGCATCCACGGGCCAGGAACCGGGGCGAACGTGCCGCGGAAAGGAGCACGCGGTGATCGTCGCTGCCACTGAACAGCGGCGCACCCGTGAGAGCGGCGCTGCCGGGGGTGCGCAGGGCCCTGGCAGACGCCGCTCCGAAGTGGTGGACGGCGTTGTCCTCCTCCTCGCCTGGCTCGTTACTTCGCGGCGGGCTCCGGCGCGCCGCCCCGCTCGGTGGCGGAGGGCTCGGCCGGGGACCGGGCGGGGGAGCGGTGAGGGCGGACGCCGACCATGCCGACGGCGGTAAGGACCGCGGCCAGGGCGGCGGCGATGCCGCAGATGAGGAAGGCGTTGCTGAAGCCGCTGCCCAGCGCGTCGAGGGCGAGGCCGTGCGCTGCCGATCCCGGAGCGCCTGGCGGCAGGCTGTTCACGGCGATCGGTCCTCCCTCGGCGGCGATCCCGCGCGCGGCCCCCAGATGGTCCGCGGGCAGGTCCGCACCGCCCAGGTTCGACGAGAACGCCGTTCCCGCCTTGCTCAGGGCGACCGCGCCGACGACGACCGGGCCGAGCGCGAAGCCGAGATCGCGGAGCCGCCGCACCTCAAGGCGACCTTCGTCAGCGGTGGTCACTACGACTTCTACGAGACCACCTACCACGGCGGCATCATGTGGTTCATGCCGCGTGCCGCCCGCGAGGGACGCGGCGGCGACTCCGGCATCGCGCACACCGACGTCAAGTCCCGCATGCGGGAGGTCCATTCCCCCGAGCAGCTGAAGAAGCTCGTCGAGGAGCGGCTGAAGGACCCGGACGTGGCGGCCTGGCCGAACCTCGTGCACGTGCTCAAGTACCCGAAGAACCGCGAGTTCTGGTTCGACATCGTGATGAACCCCCTCGACGGCGACTGGTACGAGGAACGCAACCCGATCACGCTGGCCGAGAACATCGACATCCCGGTCTACCTGCAGATCGACCAGGGGCGTGGTTGGACCCTGGACGGCCACATCGAGCTGTTCAACGTCCTGAAGGGACCCAAGAAGCTGGACATCGGCTCCTACCCGCCGATGCAGTCGCGCCCCTGGATCGAAGAGCACGACAAGATGTTCCGCTGGTACGAGTACTGGCTCAAGGGCATCGACAACGGCATCATGGACGAGCCGGCCGTGAGCGTCTTCGTGGAGGGCTCGCGCGAGGTGGTCACCGCGACGCAGTGGCCACCGAAGGAGATCGAGTACAAGTCGCTCTATCTGCGCCCGCGGCACAAGCTCTCCTTCGAGCCCGAGTTCATGGGCGCCGAATACGCGGCCCCCGACGGCTTCTACCAGGCGCCGCTCACCGTCACCGACAAGGTGGAGGTGCTGAATTGGAGCACCGAGCCGTTCGAGGAGCCCGCCGAGCTGATCGGCACCGGCGCGGCGCACCTGTTCGCGGAGATCGACCAGGACGACACCAACTTCATCCTGCGCCTGTGGGACGAGGCTCCCGGCGGTGGCCGACAGCTGATCACCACCGGATACCTCAAGGCCTCCCACCGCGAGCTCGACGAGGAACGCACCGCCGAGGGCAACCCCCACCACCCGCACACCCGCGCGGTGCCGGTGGAGCCCGGGAGGACGCAGGAGTACGTGTTGCGACTCCATCCGTTCGCAGCCACCTTCGAGCCGGGGCACCGTCTGGTGGCGGAGTTGTCGAACAACGAGCCGCTGGTCGACGCGCACAACGCGCTGCTGCCGCCGGATGCCTTCCACCTGCCGGTGGGCCGTCCCGTCACCCACAAGATCTACCGCGACGCCGTGCACCCCTCCCGTCTCGTGCTGCCGTTCACTACGGCCACGGCGAATGGCGCGACGCGGTCGGGCTCTTCGCGCGACCACGAGGGAGACCAGCTCGGCTGCTCCTGACGAGGCCGTCACGGCGCCTACCGGGAGGACCGCCGTGCCCCCCGTTATCTTTTTCGCGGTCCTGCAACGGGACCGCCGGCCTCCGGGCCCGGTATGACTGTGTCCCCCTGTCGAACGGATGGCCTGGGGGGTGG